>NZ_JBELMJ010000044.1:0-26896 GCF_042095875.1 Sphingomonas sp. | reverse complement strand
GCGTGTCGATCCCGGTGCGCGTCATGCTCGACACGCTGGAGGAGGCGAAGCGCCCGGCCTCGGCCGATCCGGTGTTCTCCGAACTGTGGCGCGAGGTAGGCGACGAGCAGCAGATCGTCCAGCGCACGATCGCCCGCTGGCGCGCGCAGGGGCGGTAGCCCAACGTCCGGCAGCCATTGCCATCGCGCGCGTGGCGGCTAAAGCCGGCGCGCGAAGGGGACCCACGCCATGAAGCTGTTGACCGGCAACTCCAACCTGCCGCTCGCCACCGCGATCTCGGACTATCTCGAGGTGCCGCTCACCGAGGCGCTGGTCAGGCGCTTCGCCGACGAGGAGATCTTCGTCGAGATCATGGAGAATGTCCGCGGCGAGGACGTGTTCCTGCTCCAGTCGACCAGCTACCCGGTCAACGACAACCTCATGGAGCTGCTGATCATGATCGACGCGTGCAAGCGCGCGTCGGCGAAGCGGATCACCGCGGTGCTGCCCTATTTCGGCTACGCGCGGCAGGACCGCAAACCGGGCCCGCGCACGCCGATCTCGGCGAAACTGGTCGCCAATCTGATCACCACCGCGGGCGCCGACCGCGTGCTGTCGGTCGACCTGCACGCCGGGCAGATCCAGGGCTTCTTCGACATACCCACCGACAATCTGTTCGCCGCGCCGGTGATGAGCGCGGACATCCGCACGCGGTTCGGCGACAAGAACCTGATGGTGGTATCTCCGGACGTCGGCGGCGTGGTGCGCGCCCGCGCGCTGTCCAAGCGGCTAGACAACGCCCCGCTCGCGATCGTCGACAAGCGGCGCGAGCGCGCGGGCGAATCGGAGGTGATGAACATCATCGGCGACGTCGAGGGCCGCTTCTGCGTGCTGATCGACGACATCGTCGATTCGGCGGGCACGCTCTGCAACGCGGCGGCGGCGCTGCGCGAGGCGGGGGCGGAGGACGTCGTCGCTTACGTGACGCACGGCGTGCTGTCGGGCGGCGCGGTCGCGCGGGTCGAGGGGTCGTCGCTCCGCGAGCTGGTGATCACCGAGTCAATCGGAAACCACGAGTCGATCGGGAAGGCGGAGAAGATCCGGCACCTGACGATCGCTCCGCTACTGGCAGAGGCGGTCAAGCGGATCGCGGATGAGACTAGTGTTAGTAGTCTGTTTGACTGACGATGGCAGGCGCGGCCACGTCCGCGCCGATGCGCGCAGCGCAGCCATCGGCACGGCCGGCGGGCAGGCGCCAGCCTGATCCGGCCGACGACGCGGGCTTGGCCCGCGTGGGTCTTCTTTCCGCGCCAGCGCCGCTTGCGAGCAGACAGCTCTTCAGAAGAGCAGAAAAGAGATACGCTGGCCAAGCCCGCGTCGTCGGCCGTGTCCGGCTGTGCCGGCACGCCGTCCGGGCGAGCGGTTCGCTGGCGCGACCAGCGCGACGCGGTCGCGCTTACCGCTCGCCGAGCGCCACGATATGATCAAAAACAGCCGGATGCAGCGGCTTCGAAAAGGCGCACCCGTACCTAAACTTGTCGCGCCACGCGACCACCGCCTCCAGCGCGGCGAGGCCCGGCAGCGTCAGCCACACGGTCGTCCCCGGCCAGAGCGTGAAGCTGGTCTGCGCGCGAAAACCGGTGACCGACAGGTCGACCACGTCGATCTCGAACCGCGTGTTGCCGCGGTCGCGCAGGTGCGCCTTCATCTTCACCGCACGACGCAGCGCGTGGCGATGTTCCTCGGCGTCGGTCGAATCAGGAATGGGGATCGCGGGTTCCATGGCCTCGAGTCATGCCCCGAAAGGGTTAATCTTCGGCAAAGGCCGCGTGGCCGGGCGCCATCCGGTCGGGCACGCTCGACCGCCGTACGCCCTTGCGCCCGCGCCGCTTGAGCTCGGCCTTGAGGTCCTCGGGCTTGGGCGCGACGATGAAGCCGAAGCTGACGTTGCCCTCGCGCGTCTCGACGACGTGGTGGAGGCGGTGCGCCTGCACGATCCGCTTCATGTAGGCACCGCGGGGCAGGTAGCGCGTCGGGATACGACGGTGGACGATCACGTCGTGGAACCCGAAATAGATCATCCCGTAGGCCGCGACGCCCGCGCCGATCCAGATCAGGCCCGGCCACCAGCCGTAATGCAGCGCGCCGTAGATCATCGCGATCGACGGCACGGCGAAGATCACCGCGTAGAGGTCGTTCAGCTCCCAATGTCCGTCGCGCGCACGGTGGTGGCTCTTGTGCAGGAACCAGCCGGGGCCGTGCATCACCCAGCGATGCATCGCGTAGGCGAAACCCTCCATCAGCACGACGGTGACGAGGAACAGGAGAAGCGCGGACCACGGAGCCATTGTGTTCGCGCATATAGCGTTGTTGTGGCCTTATCGCTACGTCGCACCGCACCATGAACGACGAACTCCGATCCGCCGCACTGGAATCGAAAGCCTGGCCGTACGAGGAGGCGCGCAAGCTCCTCAAACGCTATCCCCAGGGCAAGCCGAACGGCGACGCCGTGTTGTTCGAGACCGGCTACGGTCCCTCGGGGCTGCCGCACATCGGCACGTTCAACGAGGTGCTGCGTACCACGATGGTGCGCCAGGCGTTCCACGCGCTGTCCGACCAGCCGACCCGGCTGGTCGCGTTCAGCGACGATATGGACGGGTTGCGCAAGGTGCCCGACAACGTGCCCAACGGCGCGATGCTCGCCGAGCACCTCGGCAAGCCGCTGACGCGCATCCCCGATCCGTTCAACAAGTTCGACAGCTTCGCCGCGCACAACAACGCGATGCTGCGGCAATTCCTCGACCGCTTCGGGTTCGACTACGAGTTCGTCTCCTCGACCGACTATTACACGCAGGGTCGCTTCGATGCGGCGTTGAAGGGCGTGCTGCGTCACTTCGAGGGCTTAATGGACGTGATGCTACCGACGCTCCGTGCCGAGCGCCGCGCGACCTACTCGCCGATCCTGCCCATCAGCCCCACGACCGGAGTGGTGCTGCAGGTGCCGGTCGAGGTGGTCGAAGCCGAGGCGGGCACGATCGCCTTCACCGACCCGGCGACGGGCGAGCGCGTCGAGCAGAGCGCGCTGGGCGGCATGTCGAAGCTCCAGTGGAAGGTCGACTGGGCGATGCGCTGGGTCGCACTCGGCGTCGATTACGAGATGGCGGGCAAGGACCTGATCGATTCGGTGACGCAATCGTCCAGGATCGCGCGCGTGCTCGGCGGGCGACCGCCGGAGGGGTTCAACTATGAGATGTTCCTCGACGAGAACGGCGAGAAGATCTCCAAGTCGAAGGGCAATGGCCTGAGCCTCGAGCAGTGGCTGACCTACGGCCCGGAGGAGAGCCTAGCCTTCTACGCCTACCGCGAGCCGAAGAAGGCCAAGCAGCTCCACATGGGCGTGATCCCGCGCGCGGTGGACGAGTACTGGCAGTTCCGGAGCAATTACGCGGCCCAGGTAACCAAGGAACGGCTCGGCAACCCGGTGCACCACATCCACGACGGCAAGCTGCCCGAGGGCGAGTTGCCGGTGACCTTCGGACTGCTGCTCAACCTGGTCGGCGTAATGGGCGAGGGCGCGACGCCCGAGCAGGTGTGGGCCTATCTCGCCAATTACGTCCCCGACGCGTCGGCGGGGCGTTATCCCGAGCTAGACCGGCTGATCGGCCACGCGCTCGCCTACCACCGCGACTTCATCGCCCCGACCTTGCAGCGTCGCGCACCCGAGGGCGTCGAAGTCGAGGCGCTCCACCGCCTCGACGCCGCGCTCGCCGCGCTGCCGGCGGACGCGAGCGCGGAGGACATCCAGAACGAGGTCTACGAGATCGGCAAGACCGGCGGGTTCGACTCGCTCCGCGACTGGTTCAAGGCGCTGTACGAGACGCTGCTGGGCTCGTCGCAGGGGCCGCGGATGGGAAGCTTCATCAAGCTGTACGGGGTGGAGAACACGCGCAGGTTGATCGCCGAGGCCGTAGGCGCGGCCACGTCCGCGCCGGTGCGCGCGTAGCGTCGCAAGGGCCGAGCCGGCCGGCGGGTCGGCACCAGCCGAACCCGTCCGACGACGCGGGCTTCTCCCGCGGCGGCCTCCTTGCCCGCTCCCTACTCACCTCCCTGAAAGGAGGGGTCGGGGGTGGGTTGGTGCGGCCGGTGACATTCATACGGGGTAAGCGCTAGCGTCTTCCCGACCCACCCCCAGTTCCTTCCTTTCGTGGATGGGAGCCCGTTACGCTTCAGCCAACCCCTCGCATTCGATCTTGCACCCCGCCACCCCAGCCCGCATCTGATGCTGCAATGCAGCAACGCGCGCCTGCCTCGACCCTGAAGCCCACCGCGCCTATCGGCCTCGTCCACCTCGCGCTCGCGGTCGGCGGGTTCGCGATCGGCACGGCGGAGTTCGCCGCGATGAGCCTGGAGCCCGATCTCGCGCAGGGGCTGGGCGTCGACGCGCCCGCGGTCGGCCATCTGATCAGCGCCTACGCGCTGGGCGTGGTGGTCGGCGCGCCGACGCTGGCGGTGGTGCTCGCCCGCGTTCCGCGGCGAAGCGCGCTGATCATGCTCATGCTCATGTTCGCGGCCGGCAACGCGCTCTCGGCGTTCGCGCCCGGCTACAACGCGATGCTCGCGTTCCGCTTCATTGCGGGGTTGCCGCACGGTGCCTATCGGCGTCGCCGCACTCGTCGCCGCGTCGCTGATGCCCGGGCGGCGGACCACCGCTGTCGGGCGCGTCATGCTGGGGCTGACGGTTGCGACGATCGTCGGCGTGCCGCTCGCCAAGCTGCTCGGCCAGTGGCTCAGCTGGCGCTACGTGTTTGGCGTGGTCGCCGCGCTCGCACTCATCACCGCCGCGCTAGTCGCCGCCTTCGCGCCGCACGACCGGCCCGAGCGCGACGCCAGCCCGCTGCGCGAACTCGCCGCGCTGCGTAACGGGCAGGTGTGGTTGACGCTCGCGATCGGCGCGATCGGTTTCGGCGGGCTTTTCGCGGTTTACACCTACCTCGCCTCGACGCTGACGCAGGTCACGGGGGCCTCGGACGCGGTCGTGCCGCTGGTGCTGGCGGTGTTCGGCGCGGGGCTGATCGCGGGCAATCTGTTCGTACCGCGCTTCGCCGACCGCGCGCTGATGCCGACCGCGGGCGTGCTGCTGATCTGGTCGGCGGGCGTGCTCGCGCTGTACCCGTGGGTGAGTGGCAACCTGCTCGCGATCACCGCCTGCGTGTTCGCGATCGGCTGCGGCGGTGCGCTCGCCACCGTGCTCCAGACGCGGCTGATGGACGTGGCGGGCAGCGGGCAGGGGTTGGCGGCGGCGCTCAACCACTCGGCCTTCAACGTCGCCAACGCGATCGGGCCGTGGGCGGGTGGCCTGGCGATCGCGGGCGGGTACGGCTGGGCGTCGACCGGCTACGTCGGCAGCGCGCTGGCGCTCGCCGGGCTCACGATCTGGGGCGTGACGTTCGCGGTCGAGCAACACGGACGGAACCGCGTCGCGCCGGCCTGAGCGGTTCGCGACGCCGCTTCGGTCGTGACGCCTGCGTGACGCGGTCGTCGCCCGGTGTCCTGCGGACGCTCGGCGTGGCATGAGGGCGGCATGATATTCCCATTCGCCTGCCTCTCCGACCGCTCGCGCGCGCATGCGTGTCGGGGCGCGACCTTCCGCCGCGCGGTGCCGCGGGCGTGAGGCGCTTCTTCTCGCCCGCGCAGGCCACCCACGCGCCCGCGCAGGAACTCCACAACGGCGCGTTCACCGGTTACGCGGAGAAGCCTTCGCGCGCGGGGGCGATCCTCGACGCGATCGGCGGTGCGGAACAGCCGCGCGACCACGGTATCGCGCCGATAGAAGCGGTGCACGAGGCGGGTTACCTCGCTTTCCTGCGCGATGCGGCCAAGTTGTGGCAGGAGGCCGGCCGCCCCGGTCAGGCGATCCCCTACGCTTTTCCGATCGTTGGTCGCCGCCCGCTCGCGCTGTCGCGAATCGACGCGCTGCTCGGGCGCTACTCGCTCGACGCGACCACGCCGCTTACGCGCCAGACCTGGGCAGCGGGCTACGCCAGCGCACAATCGGCACTCGCCGCGACGCACGCGCTGCTCGGGGGCGAGCGCGCCGCCTTCGCGCTGTGCCGCCCGCCCGGCCACCACGCGGGGCGCGATTACTGCGGCGGCTACTGCCACATCAACGTCGCGGCGGTCGCAGCACAGGCGGCGCGGGACGCCGGATGCGCGCGCGTCGCGGTGCTCGACATCGACTATCACCACGGCAACGGCACGCAGGACATCTTCTGGGATCGCGGCGACGTCTTCTACGTCTCGGTGCACGCCGATCCCGCGACCGACTATCCGTTCTACTGGGGCCACGCCGAGGAGGTGGGCGAGGGCGACGGGCAGGATGCGACGCTCAACCTGCCGCTGCCGCAGGGCACGCGCATCGACGCGTTCCGCGCCGCGCAGGCGACGGCGCTTGAGGCGATCGCGCGGTTCGGGGCCGAGTTGCTCGTCGTCAGCTTCGGCGCGGACACGTGGGAGGGCGATCCGATCAGCGCGTTTCGGCTGACCACCGACGACTACCCGATCCTGGCGCGCGACATCGCGAAGCTCGGACTGCCGACCGCGATCGTGATGGAGGGCGGCTACGCGATCGACGCGCTGGGTCTGAACGTCGCGGCGTTCCTGTCGGGGTTCGACTGAGGCGCGCGCCCGGAACAAGGCGCGTTCAGCAAGTCGGGCGCTTCTCGAACCCGTCCAGCACCTCGCCGGACGTGTCGTCGCTCACCGAGACGTCGTCGACCCGCGACGCCGGCGATCCCTGCCGCGCGCGCTCGATCATCGCCGCAACCATTTCGGGCGCACCCGAGATCACCGCCTCTACCAAGCCGTCAGCGCGGTTGCGCACCCAGCCGTCGAGCCCGAGCCCGCGCGCCTGCTCGACGGTCCAGTCGCGGAAGAACACGCCCTGCACGCGGCCGGTCACCACCAGCCGGCGGCGGATCACTCCACCTGGTCCCCGCTCGCGGGCTCCGGGTAATCGTCGGGCTTGGCCTTGCCCTGGTTCTTGACCGCCTGCTCGTCGGCGGCGTCGCGCACCTTGTCGTCGCGCTCGAAATCGCCGCCGGGCTTGTTGGGTTGATCGGGCATCGCTCGTCTCCTCGGGCGATCAACGAGCTATCGACCGGGAAGGTTCAGCGCCCTCCTCAGCCCTCCCGCCGCCGCTCGATCAGCCACGGCCGCGGGCGTCCGGTCGGCTGCGGCTTGCCGTCCAGCCGGACCGCGCGGTTGACGCGCACCGGGCGCAGCATCAGCGTGCCGCGCATCTGCCCGCCGACCGGCTCGGCCAGTATACGGCGGACCGTCGCCTGTCCCGCTACGACGCGGCCGAACGCGGCGTAGCCGGGGTTGCTCGGGCTCCAGTCCATCGAAGGCAGCGCGCCGACGGTGATGAAGAAATTGCCGTTCGCCGATCCCGGCGGCCCCATCCGCGCCATCGAGATCGTCATGTCGAGGTGCTTGATCCCGGTCTTCCTGGTCGACTCGTGCGGGATCGTGTCGAGGAAGCGGCGCGCGTCGGTGCGGATGCCGCCCTGGATGAAGCCGTAGCGCGGGTCGCGCTTGTTCTTGGCGGTGCGGTAGAAAGAGATGCCGTCGAACCGCCCGTCGTCGACGTAGCGGAGGAAATTGGCGGTGGTCGCCGGCGCCTTCTTCGCGGCGAGCGCGATCACCATCGGGCCGTCGGCGGTTTCCAGCCGGACGCGCACCCAGCCCGGCGTCGCGCGGTCGGCGCGCTGCGCCGCGGCAGGCGCGACGAGCAGGGGGGCGAGGAGGACGGCGGCAAGAAAGCGGATCATGGACGGCGAGGTAGAACCCACCCCGACGCGCCGCAAGCTACTCGGTCCGCTTCAGCAGCGCGGCGAGATCGCCTTCCCAGAATCTGGCCCAGGTGTGCGTGCCGTGTCCGCGCGTCTCGGGCGTCTCCGGGATCAGCCGGAACGTCGCGTCCTTCATCCGCTTCACCGCCTCCGCCGGGTAGGCGAAGCCGCGCGGGTTGATGAAGTCGTCGGCCGAGTTGATCCACACCGTCGGCGCGGTGATCGCCTCCAGCCGTGGCCAGGGATCGTAATTGCGCGACGAATCGAGCTGGTAGATCAGATCGTTGGCGTCGATCCCCTTTATCGAGGCGGTCACCCGCTCGCGCGCGTAGGTCGCGGCGGCGTCGCGCGTCGGGTAATTGACCTGTATCCACAAGGGCGCACCGCCCGCGACGAACAGCAGCGACGCCGCCCCGCGAATGCCCTGCGTCGGCTCGGCGGTGTAATTGCCCGCCATCCACGCCGGATCGCTGGTGATCGCGTCGATCGCGAGTTGCCGCCACATGCGGTTGAGCCCGCCGATCTGCACCGCCTCGCACCCCAGCGGCATCAGCGCGTGCGCGAACGTCGGATAGGTCTCGCCCCAAATGAAGGCGTGCATGCACCCCATCGACGTGCCCATGATCAGCCGCATGTGCTTGATGCCCAAGCCTTCGGTCAGCAGCCGGTGCTGCGCGGCGACCATGTCGTCGTAATCGTACTTCGGGAACGCCATGCGCAGGCCGTCGGAGGGCTTGGACGACCCGCCGTGCCCGATATTGTCGAGCAGAATCACGAAGAAGCGCGTGATGTCGAGCGGCTGGCCGGGGCCGTAGAGCCGGTCGGCGAACTGGGGCTGGAGGAACTGCTTGCCGGTGCCGCCGGTGCCGTGGAGCACCATCACCGCATTGTCGATCTCGCCCGCGGCGTTGCGGTGCGGGGTGCCGAGCGTTGTGTAGTGGAGTCTCAGCGCGCCCATCCGCTCGCCCGATCGAAAGGCGAAGTCGCGCGCGATGTAGTCGGCCTCGCGGGTGGGCCATTGGCTCGCGGTCGTCGGCGTCGTCGCCGCGCGGGTCGCGATCGGGGCGGCGGGGGTCGCCTGCGGCGGCGGGGTCAGCGCCTGTAGCGCGGCGGCGAGAAGGGCGAGCAGCATGGGCGCATGCTACACCGCCGGTGCGGGGACGCCAGAGGACTCGGTTATTCTGCCGTCACTCCGGACTTAATCCCGGGTCCCGCTTGTGTCCGATCAACCAGAAGCGGGATGCCCGGCTCAAGGCCGAAATGACGGGCGTGGAAGCAGGCGTAGCTAGCCCTAGCGCTCGCGCGTCGCGTTGAAGCGGACCTTGGGGTAGCGGTCGGCGACGTAGCCGATCTCCCACGCGCTCTTGGCCAGGAACACCGGGTTGCCGTCGCGGTCCTTGGCCATTGCGCCGCGGTTGACGTCGGCGAACGCCTTCAGGTCGGCCGCGTCGCCCGTGACCCAACGCGCGGTGTCGAACGGCGCGGGTTCGAGCCCGGCGGCGACCTTGTACTCCGCCTCCAATCGGCTGATCAGCACCTCGAGCTGCAACTGCCCGACGACGCCGACGATCCAGTTCGACCCGATCTCTGGGTAGAAGACCTGCGTCACGCCTTCCTCGGCCATGTCGTCCAATGCCTTGCGCAACTGCTTGGTCTTGGTCGGGTCCTTGAGCGCCACGCGGCGCAGGATCTCGGGCGCGAAATTGGGCAGGCCGGTGAAGCGGATGTCGGCGCGCTCAGACAGGGTATCGCCGACGCGCAACGTGCCGTGGTTGGGAATACCGATGATGTCGCCGGGGAACGCCTCGTCGGCGACCTCGCGGTTCTGCGCGAAGAACAGGATCGGCGAGTGAACCGCGATCGGCTTGCCGTGCCCCGTGGGCGTCAGCTTCATGCCGCGCTTGAACGTGCCCGAGCACAACCGCATGAACGCGATGCGGTCGCGGTGGTTGGGGTCCATGTTGGCCTGCACCTTGAACACGAACCCGGTCACTTCGTCCGCCTCGGGCGCGATCGGCGCGGGCTCGGCCGGTTGCGGACGCGGGGGCGGTGCGTGGCGCGCGAGCGCGTCGATCAGCTCGGCGACGCCGAAATCCTTCAACGCCGATCCGAAATAGACCGGGGTCAAATCGCCGTTGCGATAGGCTTCCGCGTCGAACTCGGCATAGCCCGCCTGCGCCAGCTCGACCTCCTCCGCGAACCGCTCGGACAAGGTCACGTCGGTGTCGACGCGGCCCTGGAAGTTGCGGCTGTCGCCCTCCGGCCGGCTGACCCCGCCCGTCTCCAGGTCGAGCACGCCCTCGAACTCGCCGCCCATGCCGATCGGCCAGCTCATCGGCGCGACGTCGAGTGCGAGCATGTCGGCGATCTCGTCGAGCAGCTCGAACACCGGTCGGCCTTCGCGGTCGACCTTGTTGACGAAGGTGATGATCGGCACCGAGCGCAGCCGGCACACCTCGAACAGCTTGCGCGTCTGCGCCTCGATGCCGCGCGCGGCGTCGATCACCATGACGGCGGAGTCGACCGCGGTCAGCGTGCGGTACGTGTCCTCCGAGAAGTCCTCGTGCCCCGGCGTGTCGAGCAGGTTGAAGGTGATTCCGCCCCGCTCGAACGT
Source organism: Sphingomonas sp. (assembly GCF_042095875.1). Classification (GTDB taxonomy): domain Bacteria; phylum Pseudomonadota; class Alphaproteobacteria; order Sphingomonadales; family Sphingomonadaceae; genus Sphingomonas. The sequence goes on along the minus strand of NZ_JBELMJ010000044.1, from coordinate 16,453 downwards.
CATCACCGACGAGGTGACCGAGATGCCGCGCTGCTGCTCGATCTTCATCCAGTCGGAGCGCGCGCGCCGGTTCGCGCCGCGCGCCTTGACCTCGCCCGCCAAGTGGATCGCGCCGCCGGCGACCAGCAGCTTCTCGGTCAGCGTGGTCTTGCCGGCGTCGGGGTGGGAGATGATCGCGAAGGTACGGCGGGGCGAGGTCATGATGGTCCTGGGTCGGGCGCGAAAGGTGAGGCAAAGGTGAGGCCAACGCGCGTCGTCGCCGGTCCCGCGATCCGGTGCCGGTGCGGCATGCGGATCGTCCGCTCGCGCGCATAGCAGCAAGCGCGGGGTGAAGGACAGAGGGGACGGACGGCGCGCCCGACCGCCGGCTGAATCGTTCAGAACAGGCGAAATAATCGAAAAGTTTGATCGTGTCCGGTTGAGCGAAGCGGTCGCCTGAGCGTTGGACAGTATTGCCGGCATCGTTTCAAGCGCCGCGAGAGGTCAGCGATGCGCGGGTCGGCACAGGCTAGGGAGACACTGAATGGCCGATAGTGCAGAGTTGATCGAGGCGCTCGATCGACGCGTGAGGCGGCGCGACGACCGTCGCGAATTCTTCCGGCACGCGCTCAGCGTCGGTGCGTTGGCAGCCGGCGGTGCGGCGTCGCTGGGCTTCGCCGGCACGGCGCGCGCACAGACCGCGGCACCGAGCGACAGCGACATCCTCAATCTCGCGCTCAACCTCGAGTATCTCGAGGCGCAATTCTACGTCTACGCGGTCAACGGCGAGGGGCTGCCCGCGTCGCAGCTGACCGGCACCGGCCGGCAGGGCGCGGTGACGGGCGGGCGCAAGGCGAACCTGACCGACCGCACCGTGATCCAGTACGCGCGCGAGATCGCGGCGGACGAGTTGGCGCACGTCGCCGCGCTGCGCGCGACGCTCGGCAACGCGGCGGTGGCGCAGCCCGCGATCAACATCTCGGGCGCGGCGGGCGGCCCGTTCACCGCGGCGGCGACCGCGGCGGGGATCGATTTGACGGCCAGCGGCGGCGTGTTCGATCCCTACGCCAACGACGACAATTTCCTGCTCGGCGCCTATATCTTCGAGGACGTCGGCGTCACCGCTTACCAGGGCGCGTCGCCGCTGCTCACCAACGTCGACATCATCGACGCGGCGGCGGGCATCCTGGCGGCGGAAGCGTTCCACGCCGGGATCATCCGCAGCGCGCTCTACGCGCGCGGCGTCGCGACGCCCGCGCTGCGCACCAACGCCGACAAGATCTCCGACGCGCGCGACACGCTGGACGGGACGCGCGTCTCGGCCGGGCCTCCCAACATCGTCGCCGATTCCGACCAGGGCATCTCGCCGATGACGGTGAACGGGCAATTGGTCTCGAACTTCGTGCCGACCGACGCCAACGGCCGCACGTTCAGCCGCACGTCCGAGCAGGTGCACAACATCGTCTACCTGACGCGCATGCAGGCGACGTCGGGCGGCTTCTTCCCCAACGGCACCAACAACCCCAACGCCGCGCTCACGCGCTCCGGCGCGAACTGAGGAGGGGGCAGATGAGCAACGAAACCAGCCTGATCGAGATGATCGAGCGCGTCGAGCACCAGCGCAGCGCGCGTCGCAGCTTCATGCGGCTGTGCGGCGGCGCGGCGGTGATGACGGGTGGCCTGTCGCTGCTGGCGGCATGCGACGAGGACAACGACTTCACCCCCGCTCCGGCGCCGTCGCCGACCCCGACGCCGACCACGGGCACCGTGACCGACGTCGACGTGCTCAACTTCGCGCTGCAGCTCGAGTATCTCGAGGCCAACTACTATTCCTACGCCACGACGGGGCAGGGGATCGCGGGCGGCCTGCAGACGGGTACCGGCACGCAGGGCGCGGTGATCACGGGCAGCGGCGCGGGCGCGGCGCGTCAGGTGACCTTCACCGATCCGATCATCGCGCAATATGCGCGCGAGATCGCGGCGGACGAGGTCGCGCACGTCACGTTCCTGCGCACCGCGCTGGGTGCGTCGGCGGCGGCGCAGGCGTCGCTCAACCTGTCGGGTTCGGCGAGCGTCACGACGCCCGGCGGCACCGCGGTCGGCGCCTTCACCGCGGCGGCGCGCGCGGCGGGCGTGGTCGGGGCGAGCGACATCTTCGATCCGTTCGCGAGCGACGAGAACTTCCTGATCGGTTCCTACCTGCTGACCGACGTCGGCGTCAGCGCCTATCGCGGCGCGGCGCGGTTGATCAGCAACAAGACTTTCCTGGAAGCGGCGGCGGGTATCCTGGCGACCGAATCCTACCACGACGGCGTGATCCGCTCGTCGCTGTGGCAGCGTGGACTGGCAGCGCCGACGATCTACACCCGGATCAAGCAGATATCGGACGCGCGCGACGGCCTGGACGGCGCGAGCGACACCGATCAGGACATCGGCGACGCCACCACCGCCAATCTGGTGCCGACCAACAACAACGGCTTCGTGCTCGGCCGCACGCCGCAGCAGGTGCTGAACGTCGTGTACCTGACGCGGACCGCGGTGAACGCAGGCGGGTTCTTCCCGGCCGGCATCAACGGCAACGTGCGGACATCGGGCGCCAACTAAGCCGACACACCGTCGACCGACGCGAACCGCGTCCGTGCACCCCGCACGGGCGCGGTTTCGTTATGGCGCCGCGCGCGCCTCAGCCACGCAGCAGTGCCGCGGCGAGCGCGATCGAGCCGGCGACGGAGACGAACAACAGCACCAGCGCGATCTGGATCGCGCGCTGCACTCGGGGATCATTGGTCACGCATGCCATATCGTGCGTCGGGGCGCCTGGCTCAAGCCGCAGAGGGTCGCGCCGTCGCGGCGCTCTCCGTGATACCTTCGCGAAATCGCGCACGAACCGCGAAACGCGCATCTTGGAGCAGGCGGGCAGGCGCAAAAAAACCCGGTACGTCGCCGTACCGGGTGCGAGGTGGTGTCCGCAGGAGGAACATCGTGGTGGCGACGAGCACCGCCCGCCGCCGAAAAGCCGTCAATAATTGTAGGCGCGCTCGCCGTGCTCGTTGATGTCGAGGCCTTCCGCCTCGACCTCGGCGGTGGGACGCAGCCCGATCGTCGCCTTGAGCCCCAGGAACAGGATCGCGGACACGCCGCCCGACAGCACCAGCGTCAGCAGCACCGCCTTGATCTGCGTCACCACCTGCGCCGCCATGTCGTACTCGCCGGCGACCGACGGGAACTGCGTGTAATCGAACCAGCCCTGCCCGCCGAGCGCCGGGTCCGCGACGATCCCGGTCGCGATCGCGCCGATGATGCCGCCGACGCAGTGGATGCCGAACACGTCGAGCGTGTCGTCGTAGCCGAGGCGGTTCTTCACCGTGGTCACGAAGAAGAAGCACACCGCCGATGCAGCGAAGCCGAGCAGGATCGAGGTCATCGGCGCCGCGAACCCCGCCGCCGGCGTGATCGCGACCAGTCCCGCGACCGCGCCCGACACCCCGCCCAGGAGCGACGGCTTCTTGTGCACGACCTGCTCGATCACCGCCCAGGCGACCGCCGCCGCCGCGGTCGCGACGAAGGTGTTGATGAACGCGACTGCCGCGACACCGTTCGCCTCCAGGTTGGAGCCCGCGTTGAACCCGAACCAGCCGACCCACAGCAGGCTGGCGCCGATCATCGTCATGGTGAGCGAGTGCGGCGGCATCGGCTCGGCCTTGTAGCCGCGGCGCTTGCCGATGATCAGGCAGCCGACCAGCCCGGCGATCCCGGCGTTTATGTGCACCACGGTGCCGCCCGCGAAGTCGAGCGCGCCCCAGCCGTAGAGGAGGCCGGCGTCGGTCGGATTGTCGGCGAGGAAGTCGGGACCCGCCCAGTACCACACCATGTGCGCCATCGGGAAATAGACGATCGTCAGCCACAGCACGGTGAAGATGATCAGCGGGGTGAACTTCACCCGCTCGGCGAAGGCGCCGACGATCAGTGCGGGCGTGATGCACGCGAAGGTCATTTGAAAACAGATGAACGCATATTCGGGGATGTAGACGTTGTTGGAGAAGGTCGCCGCCAGCGTGGTCGCGTCGACGCCTTGCAGGAACGCCTTGGAGAAGCCGCCGACGAAGGCGTTGCCGCTGGTGAACGCCATGCTGTACCCCCAGCACACCCAGACGAGCGAGGCGACGCTGACGATCATCAGCACCTGCATCAGCACGCTGAGCATGTTCTTGGTGCGCACCAGCCCGCCGTAGAACAGCGCGAGCCCGGGCACCGACATCATCAGCACCAGCGCCGATGAGATCAGCATCCAGGTCGTGTCGCCCTTGTTGACCATGCCGGTCATCGCCGCGGCGGCGGGCGCGCGCACCGGGCCGCCGGTCTGCGCCCAGGCGGGCAGCGCCGCGGTCATCGCCGCGCCCGCCGCTGCCAGGCTGAAATATTCAATTAATCGCTTCATTCCCCAACCCCCGTCAGAGTGCGTTGTCGTCGGTTTCGCCGGTGCGGATGCGTACCGCCTGTCCGACATCGAGCACGAAGATCTTGCCGTCGCCGATCGCGCCGGTGTTGGCGGCGGCCTGCACCGCCTCGACGACGCGCTCGGCCATGCCGGTCGCGCACACGACCTCGATCTTGATCTTGGGCACCATGTTGGTGCTGTACTCGGCGCCGCGGTAGATCTCGGTCTGGCCCTTCTGGCGACCGAAGCCCTTCACCTCGGACACGGTCATGCCCGCCACGCCGATCGCGGTCAGCGCCTCGCGCACCTCGTCGAGCTTGAACGGTTTGATTACGGCGATCACCAGCTTCATCGCGCCCCCTTCCCTGTAGCGAGAAGGGCCGTCGCAACGACCGTGCCAGATGAGTTTAAGGTGAGAAGTGCGGTTTGGAAGCGCTCAGGATCGTAACGCGCTGGTAATAATTAGGCAGCGCGCCGCGCCGCTGCCTGTTTTTCAGGCAGGGTCGAGCAACCGTCGCGCGCGTGACAGGTCGTCCTCGTCCACCATGACGCGTGCGGGGATCAGCAGTCAGCTGCCGTCGGCGATCGACGCGCCGGTGTCGAACGCCACCGCGTCGATCCCCTCCGACTCGAGCCGGCCGACGATGATGTTGGCGAGGTTGCGGTCGAAGCGACCGAGTTCGACCAGCGCCATCCGCTCAGGCCGGAACCGTGGGATTGCGCACCGGCAGCCCGTCGATGCTGGTCGTGCGCACAGCGTATTTGGCGAAGCGCGCCTGGTCGTCGTGCTTCTCGTGGTACTTGTTGAGCGTCTCGCGCGTGCGCTCGAACGCCATGTACGGCACGCCCCAGCCGCACGAGGTCTGCACTTGATCGACCGCGACGACGAAAATCTGCCGCGTGCCCGGCAGCAAGGTGAAGTTGGCCGCGAGTGCCGCCCACTCGTCATCCTGCGGCAGCACCGGGCGGCCGCGGCCGTAGATGCGGAAGATCAGCGCCGGATTGTCGAACGCGCAGAACATGATCGTGATGCGCCCGTCGGCGAGCAGGTGCGCGTTGGTCTCGTTCCCCGATCCGGCGACGTCGAGGTAGGCGACGGTACACTCGTCCAGCACGCGGAAGCTGTCCATGCCCTTGGGGCTCAAATTGACGCGCGTCCCCGCCGCCGCGGTCGCGACGAAGAACACCGGCTGCTTCGCGACGAACGCGCGATGCTCGGGGGTGAGCGCGGGGAAGAACTCCATGGCACGTGCCTCACGTTGACGCGCATGGGGCATGCGCATAATCTGCGCGCATGAAGCACGATCCGATCAGCTCCGGCAAGCGCAAAGCGGTCAACCTGTCGATCGACACCGGCGTCGTCGCCGCGGCGCGCGAGGTGGGGATCAACCTGTCGCAGACCTGCGAGGCGGCGTTGCGTACGGCCACCAAGGCCGAGCGCGACCGCCAATGGGCCGAGGACAATCGCGAGTGGATCGAGGCCAATAACGCCTGGGTCGAGAAGAACGGATTGCCGCTCGAGAAATATCGCCTGTTCTGATGGCGCGTTTCGACGTCTATTCGGCGCCGGACGGCGGATATTGGCTGGATTGCCAGTCCGACCTGTTCGGCACGTTGAACAGCCGCTTCGTCGCGCCGCTGGTCGAGGAGAGCGAGCGCCCCGTCGGCGATCCTCGCCTCACGCCCGTATTCGAAATTGGCGGCGTGGCCTACACGATGCAGGCTCATCTATCCGGTGCGGTCGCGGCGCGGTTGCTGCGCGAGCCCGTCACCAATTTGGTCGAGCACGAATACGCGATCGGCGCCGCGCTCGACCTGTTGCTGGGCCGCTACTGACCGCTCAGGCGGTCGCGGTGCCGCCCACCGTCAGCCCGCCGATCAGCAGCGTCGGCTGACCCACGCCCGCCGGCACGCTCTGCCCGCCCTTGCCGCACATGCCGATTCCTTCGTCGAGCGCGAAGTCTTTGCCGACGCCCTCAACCTTGGTCAGCACGCTGGGTCCGTCGCCGATCAGCGTCGCGCCCTTGATCGGCGCGCCGATCTTACCGTTCTCGACCAGATACGCCTCGGTGCACGAGAAGACGAACTTGCCCGACACGATGTCGACCTGACCGCCGCCGAACGATTGCGCGAAGATGCCGCGCTTGACCCGGCTGAGCAGCTCGGCCGGATCGTCCTTGCCCGCCTTCATGAAGGTGTTGGTCATCCGCGGCATCGGCGCGTGCGCGAAGCTCTCGCGGCGGCCGTTTCCGGTCGGCTCGACCCCCATCAGCCGCGCGTTGAGGCGATCCTGCATGTAGCCCTTGAGGAAGCCGTCCTCGATCAGGATCGTCTCCGCAGTCGGCGTGCCCTCGTCGTCGATCGACAGCGAGCCGCGCCGGTCGGCGATCGAGCCGTCGTCGACCACGGTCACGCCGCGCGCCGCGACCTGCTCGCCGATCCGGCCGGAGAAGGCGCTCGTCCCCTTGCGGTTGAAGTCGCCTTCCAGCCCGTGGCCGATCGCCTCGTGCAGCACGATGCCCGGCCAGCCCGGCCCCAGGAGCACCGTCATCTCGCCCGCGGGTGCGGCGACCGAGTCGAGGTTGACCAATGCCTGGCGCAGCGCCTCGTCGACCGCGCGGTTCCACGCCGCTGGCTCGAACAGCTGGTCGTAGAGGTAGCGCCCGCCCATGCCGAACGTGCCCGTCTCGCGCCGGCCGTTCTGCTCGACCACGATCGAGACGTTCAAGCGAACGAGCGGGCGCACGTCGGTGGCGACGAAACCGTCGGCGCGGACGATCTCGACCACGCTCCACGTGCCCGACAGCCCGACCGACACCTGCGCCACCCGCGGGTCGCGCGCGCGCGCCGCGGCGTCGATCGTCTGGCACAGGTTCACCTTGTCGGCGAAGGGGACGAGGTCGAGCGGGTCGGCGTCGGTGTAGAGGTGGCGGTTGGTGCTGCGCGGCGGCTGCGCCTTGGGCGTGCTCGACGGGTCGATCAGCGCCATCGTCTCCGCGGCGCGCTTGATCGCGGCCTCGCTCACCTCGTTGGCGTGCGCGAATGCGGTCATCTCGCCCGACACCGCGCGCAGGCCGAACCCGGCGTTGGTGTCGTAGCTCGCGGTCTTCAGCCGCCCGTCGTCGAACCCGAACGCCTCGGCCTTGCGATACTGCAGGTAGAGTTCGCCGTCGTCGGCCTTCGCCAGCGCGTCGGCGGTGAGCGCTCGCGCGGCGTCGGGGTCGAGCGAGTCGCGGTACAGGAACGAGCGGGGGTCGAGTGCGGTCATGTCATCCTAGATAGGACGGCCGCGCGTGATGGCAAAGCCGGTGCGCGCGCTCAATGCACGTCGGGGCTGGCACCTTCGGAGATGTCGGGCAGCGTCGACTGGTCCACCCCATCCGCCGCACCGCCGATCAACACGAAGCGCCGGTCGCAGTAGCCGCAGTCGACGTAGCCGTGCTCGTCGATTTGGAGGTAGATGCGCGGGTGGCCGAGCGCCGCGCCGCCGGGAATGTCGCTGGCACCATCGCAGGCGACGCGGGGTTGCGAGACACGGACGACTTCGAGCGGCGGATGCATGACCCGCGCGTTAGCAAGCACGCGCGCGACTCGCAATCATCGCCTAGCGCGCGGCCTGCGATCGGCGTACCGCGCCGAACATGACCGAAGCCGCGATCTCGATCCAGAACCTGTGCAAGACCTACGCCGCCGCGGGGCCCGGCGCCGCGGCGAAGCGCGCGCTCGACGGCGTGACCTTCGACGTGCCGCGCGGCAGCGTGTTCGGGCTGCTCGGCCCCAACGGCGCGGGCAAGTCGACGCTGATCAACATCCTGGCGGGCCTCGTCAACAAGACCAGTGGCACCGCGTCGATCTGGGGCTTCGACATCGACGAGCACCCGCGCAACGCCAAGGCGTCGATCGGGATCGTCAACCAGGAAATCCTGTTCGACCCCTTCTTCACGCCGATCGAGACGCTGGAGATCCAGGCCGGGCTGTACGGCGTGCCCAAGCGCGAGCGGCGCTCGATGGAGCTGCTGCGCGCGGTCCACCTGGAGGACAAGGCGAGGGCGTACGCGCGCACGCTGTCGGGCGGCATGAAGCGGCGGTTGATGGTCGCCAAGGCGATGGTCCACCAGCCCCCGGTGCTGGTGCTCGACGAGCCGACCGCGGGCGTCGACATCGAGCTGCGGCAGCAATTGTGGACGTACGTCCGCTCGCTCAACGACGCCGGCGTGACGGTGGTGCTGACCACGCACTATCTCGAGGAGGCGGAGGAGCTGTGCGACCGGATCGCGATCATCAACGGCGGCCGCGTCATCGCCAACGAGCCCACCGCCGAACTGGTCGGCAAGGCGCAGGAGAAGGTCGTCGCGGTGACGGTCGACCGCGACGTCGCCGACCTGCCCGACGCGTCGTGCTTCGAGAAGATTGTGCTGCGCGGCACCCGCACGCTGGAGATCACCTATTCCAAGGACCGGGTGAACGCGGGCGAGGTGCTGGCCGCGGTACAGCGCGACGGGCTGGGCATCGTCGACGTGACCACCAGGGAGGCCGATCTGGAGGACGTGTTCCTGAGCCTGACCCGCGCCGCCAACGCGGGGTGACGACTTGGGGGGGGCGGGCTAGGTGCGCAGCCGCACCCAACCCTCGCCCGCGTCGCGCCGCTCCGCCGGATCGATGCACGCGGCGAGGATCTCCGCCGATTCGACCAGCCGCGGTCCCGGGCGGTTAAAGAAATGGTGCCCGTCGGCGACGAACACGCGGTTCGCGCGCACCGCGCTCAGGTCGCGCCAGCGCGGGTGGTTCACCACCGGGCCGAGCTCTCCCATCGTCTGCGGGATCTGGTAACCGCACGGCATCATCACGATCACGTCGGGGTCGGCCTCTGCCAGCGCGTCCCATTCGAGCCACGGCGAATGCTGCCCCGCGGCGGCGAACAACGGCTCGCCGCCCGCGATCCTGACCAGCTCGGGTACCCAATTCCCCGCCGCCATCAGCGGCTCGGTCCACTCGATCGAGGCGACGCTCGGCCGCTCGGCGCGCGCGGCGACGCGCGCTTCCAGCGCCGCCATCCGCTCCTTGAGTGCCGCCACCGCCGCGGCGGCCTCCGCCTCGCGCCCGGTAGCTTCTCCGACGCGCGCGAAATCGCCCCACACGTCCGACAGGTCGTCGGGTGCGAGCGACACCAGCACCGGCTGCGTGCCGGTCCACTGGTCGAGCGCGTCGACCAGGTCGGCGGGCGTCACCGCGCACACCGCGCACTGCGACTGCGTCAGGATCACGTCGGGGCGGATGTCGCGCAACCGCTCGGTGTCGACCGCGTAGACCGACAGGCCCTGGCGCACGATCTCCTGCACGCGCACGTCGATCTCGAGCGAGGTCAGCCCCTTCTCGAGCTTGGTCGAGGTCAGCACCGGCAGGTCGCCGACGAAGCGCGGGAAGTCGCACTCGTGGCTGCGCCCGAGCAATTGCTCGCCCAGGCCCACTGCCACCGCGATCTCGGTCGCGCTCGGCAGCAGCGAGACGACGCGCGGGGGAGCGCTCATGCGGCGCGCGGCGCGGCCGCGTACCAGCGCGGCGCCGCGCGCGTCAGCACCACGTGGAGCGCGGCCAGCACGCCGCACCACAGCGCGTCGTTGGCGAACAATTGCGCAACGATCGCGGGCGTGAACGTGCTCGTCCCGCCGACCGCGAGCGCGAAGCCGTAGAGCAACGCCTCGTCGAGCACGAACGCCGCGGCGAACACCGCCAGCGCGCGCGGCAGCGTCACGCCGCTCGCGAAGGCGGCACGCGCGAACAGTCCCGCCGCGACGCTCGCCGCCCCTAGCGCCACGCCCCAGGCGAGCGCGTAGCCCTCCAGCGGATAGCCGAGCAGGCCGAAGCCGAGCAGCTGGTTCACGCCCCAGGCGCCCAGGATCGTCACCAGCATCGCGGGCGTCCGCATCGTCGCCGCCGCGACCACCGCCAGCCCGACGAACGGCATCATGCACGCGGTCGCCAGCGTCCCAAGGATCGTCGCCGCGGCGAGCGTCAGCGGCCACGCGAGGTCGCGTACGGCAGAGTTCGAGGCGGACATGCGTTTCTCCCGGTTTACGCTGCGCCAATTAGCCGCCGGTGCGGAGCTTGCCCAGCCTGACCATGCATCTTCTCCCCTCCATGCAAGGGAGGGGCCGGGGGTGGGTAGGTGTGACACGAAGCATTGCCATCGCAGTCGACCTACCCCCAGTTCCTTTTTTTCGACAGATCGGGAGCGGAAGGCCCAACCCGCCTGAACGGCCACGCCGGGACTGTCCTACGTCAACCACTTGGTGCACAGGCTGGCGCCATGCATCCGCTCGCCTTCTCGTTCGTGCCTACCTTACCGGCCATCGCGCGCACGCACGCGAGTCGGCGCGACCTTCGTGACCTTCCGCACCGCGGAGCCGCCGCGTGAGCGCTGCGGGCAGCGACGTGCTGATCGTCGGCTCGGGCGCGGCTGGCCTTACCGCGGCGCTCAACCTCGCCGATCGCTTCCGCGTCACTGTGCTCGCGAAGGGGGCGTTGAACGAAGGCTCGACCGCCTGGGCGCAGGGCGGGATCGCCGCGGTGCTCGAACCCGGCGACACCTTCGCCAACCACGTCGAGGACACGATGGTCGCGGGCGCGGGCCTGAACGACCGCGACGTGGTCGAGTTCGTCGTCGGCGCGGCGCCGGAGGCGATCGCGCGGCTGCGCGCGCTCGGCGTCCCCTTCGCGGAAGAAGGCGGCGCGCTCCACCTGACGCGCGAGGGCGGGCACTCGCACCGCCGCATCGTCCACGTCGCCGATGCGACCGGCTGGGCGGTGCAGGAGGCGCTGCAGCGCGCGGCGGAGGCGCACCCCAACATCACGCTCCTGCCCGATCGCTGCGCGATCGACCTCGCCACCAGCCGGCACGAAGAGCGCTACTCGGGCGCGGGCAACGTCTGGGGCGTCTACGCGCTCGACCGCGCGTCGGGTACGGTCGAGCTGCACACCGCGCGCGCGACGATCCTGGCGACCGGCGGGGCGGGGCGCACCTACCTGTTCTCCACCGCGCCGCGCGGCGCGACCGGCGACGGCATCGCGATGGCGTGGCGCGCCGGCTGCCGCATCTCCAACATGGAGATGATGCAGTTCCACCCGACCTGCCTCTACAATCTGGAGATCAAGAACTTCCTCATCACCGAGGCGGTGCGCGGCGAGGGCGGGCGGTTGATCAACCCGGCGACCGGCAAGCGCTTCATGACCTATTACGACTCCGACCGGATGGAGCTCGCCCCGCGCGACGTGGTGGCGCGCGCGATCGACGCGGAGATCAAGCGCTACGGGCTCGACTATGTCCACCTCGACATCAGCCACATGCCCGCCGCGTTCGTCCGCGAGCATTTCCCCAACATTCACGAGAAGCTGCTGGGGCTTGGGCTGGACATGACGGTGCAGCCGATCCCGGTCGTGCCCGCGCAGCATTACACCTGCGGCGGCGTCGTGGTCGACCGCGACGGGCGCACCGATCTGCCCGGGCTCTACGCGGCGGGCGAGTGTACCGAGAGCGGCCTGCACGGCGCCAATCGGCTCGCCTCCAACTCGCTGCTCGAATGCTTCGTCTACGGCGAGGCGGCGGCGCGCCACATCGCGGCAACGTGGGACAGCTTGCCCGAGGTGCCCGCGATCCGCGCCTGGGACGAGAGCCGCGTCACCGACTCGGACGAGGAAGTCGTCATCAAGCAGAACTGGACCGAGATACGGCGCTTCATGTGGAACTACGTCGGCATCGTGCGCACCACCAAGCGGTTGCAGCGCGCCAAGCGCCGCATCGACCTGCTCACTCAGGAGGTCGAGGAGCATTACGGCCATTTCCGCGTCACCGCCGACCTGATCGAACTGCGCAACCTCATCCAGACCGCCGACCTGATCGTCCGCGCCGCGCTCCACCGTCACGAGAGCCGCGGGCTGCACTTCACGCTCGACTATCCCGACATGCTGCCGGCGGCGGTCGACACCGTGCTGGTGCCGTGAAAAGCATGGCCGCACAGACGCTTGTGCGCCCGCTCGTGTTGCGTGCGAGGGACCGCGTCACAACATCTCGTCGCATGGATGAGGTCAATGGTCGCAACCGCGCACGTCCGCCATTGCCGATCGCGTTCGGCTCGGGGCAACGCTTGGGCGTCGGGCGAGGTGCGGGTGCGAATGAATAAGGTTGGAATTCTCGGGCTGGCCGCCGTGCCGGCGCTGGTGATGGCGTGCAGCGGCGGGGTGGTGCCCGATCCGGGTGGCCGCGCACCGCTGGCCGCGCAGACGCAGAGCTACGCCACGCCGATCGTCAGCCTGCCCGTGCCCGTCACGCGCCCGCTGCCCGTCACCAACGCCGCGCCCGCCGCACTTCGCGCGCGCGTCGACCAGTTGATAGCCGACTTCCCCGGCAAGGCGGGCGCCGCGATCCGCGCGGTGGACGACGGCTGGACCGTGCAGCGCGGCGGCGCGCTCAGCCTGCCGCAGCAGAGCGTCAGCAAATTGTGGGTCGCGCTGACCGTCCTGTCGCAGCGCGACGCGGGCAAGCTCCGGCTCGACGACCCGGTGCTCGTCACGCCGCAGGACCTGACATTGTTTCACCAGCCGATCGCCGCGGTGGTGCGCGGCGAGGGCTATCGCACCACCGTCATGGGGCTGCTGACGCGCGCGCTGACGCAGAGCGACAATACCGCCAACGACCGGCTGCTCACCCTGGTCGGAGGACCGAGCGCGGTGCGCGCGTTCATCGCCGAGCATCAGCTGGGCGCGATCCGCTTCGGTCCGGGCGAGCGGCTGCTCCAGAGCGGCACCGCCGGGCTCACCTGGAACCAGTCGATGGCGACGGGGCGCGGGTTCGAGGCGGCACGGTCGCGGCTCGCGCCCGACGTGCGCGCGGCGGCGATGCAGCGCTACATCGACAATCCGCCCGACGGCGCCGCGCCGCTGGCGATCGCCGACGCGCTCGCGCGGCTGGCACGCGGCGAGCTGCTGACCGAGACATCGACCCGCGTCATGCTCGACACGATGGGCGCCTCGGTGACCGGCCGCGCGCGGCTGCGCGCCGCGCTGCCCTCGGGGTGGAAGATCGCGCACAAGACCGGCACCGGGCAGGAACTCGCCGGGCGCAACGCCGGGTTCAACGACGTCGGGCTGCTGACCGCGCCCGACGGCAAGCGCTACGCGGTCGCGGTGATGATCGGCGACACGCGCACCCCGATGCGCGTGCGCCAGCAGCTGATCCAGAACGTCGCCGCGGCGCTGACCGGCGGCCGCGCGGGCGCGAGCGCCAGCGAGGATGCGAGCGAGGGCTGATCCTCTCCCGTCATCCAGGACCGGATCCGGGATCCCGCTTCCTTGCCCAAGTGAGAGAACAAGCGGGGCCCTGGATCAAGTCCGGGGCGACGCGTGGGTGAGGTGATCGGCCGCGTTGCCGATCCGCCACGCACCAACATCATCGCGCCGCCCCTGTTTCGCGCCGCGGCGAAAGCCCCTAAGTGTCGGCCATGCCGCATCTCTACCTCGTCGACGGTTCGGGCTACATCTTCCGCGCCTATCACCGCCTGCCGCCGCTCACCAACAAGCACGGCGAGCCGGCCGGCGCGGTCTATGGCTACGCCTCGATGCTGTGGCGGCTGGCGGACGACCTGCACAAGGCGGACGGCCCGACGCACATGGCGGTGATCCTCGACAAGTCCTCGGTCACCTTCCGCAACGAGATGTACGATCAGTACAAGGCGCACCGCCCGCCGCCGCCCGAGGATCTCGTGCCGCAGTTTCCCATGATCCGTGACGCGACCCGCGCCTTCTCCTTGCCGTGCATCGAGGAACAGGGCTGGGAGGCCGACGACCTGATCGCCAGCTACGCCAAGGCGGCGCTGGCTGAAGGCTGGCAGGTCACCATCGTGTCGTCGGACAAGGACCTGATGCAATTGGTCGAGGACGGCAGCCTCGACATGCTCGACACGATGAACAACCGCCGGCTGATGGCGGCGGACGTTGAGGCGAAGTTCGGCGTGCCCCCGTCCAAGGTCGGCGAGGTGCTGGCGCTGATGGGCGATTCGGTCGACAACGTGCCCGGCGTCCCCGGCGTCGGCCCCAAGACCGCGGCCAAGCTGATCCAGGAGTTCGGCGACGTCGAGGGCGTGCTCGCCGCCGCGCCCGAGATGAAGAAGAGCAAGCTGCGCGACAATCTGCTCGAACACGCCGAGAACGCTCGGCTGTCGCGGCGGCTGGTCGCGCTCGCCTGCGACGTGCCGCTGCCCGAACCGCTCGAGGATCTTGCGCTCAAGGGCATTCCCGAGGCACCGCTGCGCGCGTTCCTTGAACACCACGGCTTCAAGTCGCTGCTGTCGCGGCTGGGGCAGGTCGCCGACGCGGCCGTTCCCGAGGCGAAGGTGCCCGGCGTCCAGTTCGACGACGAGCCCGCGTGCGACCACGATGGCTACGAGACGGTCGTTGACGAGGCCAAGCTCGACGAGTGGATCGCCGCCGCGCATCACCAGGGCTGGGTCGCGCTCGATACCGAGACGACGGGCAAGGACCCGATGGCCGCGACCCTGGTCGGCATCTCGATCGCGCTCGCCCCCAACCGTGCCTGCTATGTTCCGCTAGGACATGGCGGCAGCGACATGTTCGCCGAGCGCCCGGCGCAGCTCGACACCGCGCTGGTGCTGGGCAAGCTCAGGCCGCTGTTGGAGGACGCCGGCGTCCTAAAGGTCGGGCACAATTTCAAGTACGACCTGATCGTGCTCGACCGCGCCTATGCCGCCGCGGGGCTGGGCGCGGTGACGATCGCGCCGCTCGACGACACGATCGTGATGAGCTTCGACCTTGACGCCGGCTTGCACGGCCACGGCATGGACGAGCTCGCCGCGACGCACCTCCAGCACTCGTGCATCGCCTACAAGGACGTGGTCGGCACCGGCAAGAAGGCGCTCGGCTTCCACGAGGTCGATCTGAAGGCCGCGACCCGCTACGCCGCGGAGGACGCCGACGTGACGCTGCGGCTGTGGCGGCGGTTCAAGCCGCGGCTGCCCGCGGAGAGCGCGACCCGCGTCTACGAGATGGTCGACCGCCCGCTCGTCCCCGTGATCGCGCGGATGGAGCAGCGCGGCATCACCGTCGACCGCGAGCGGCTGGCCGCGCTGTCGGCCGACTTCTCCGAGCAGATCGCCGGGCTGGAGACGGTGATCCACGACCTGGCGGGCGGCGCCTTCACCATCGGCAGCCCCAAGCAATTGGGCGACGTGCTGTTCGAGCGGCTGGGCCTGAAGGGCGGGCGCAAGGGCAAGAGCGGAGTCTATTCGACCGACGTCAACGAACTCGAACGCCTCGCCGCCGACAAGGACTCGGCCGGAGCTGAGATCGCGCGCAAGGTCCTCGACTGGCGCGGCCTCACCAAGCTCAAGAACACCTACACCGATACGCTGCAGGAGCAGATCAACGCCGACACCGGCCGCGTCCACACCAGCTACTCGCTGACCGGGGCGCAGACCGGGCGGCTGTCCTCGTCCGACCCCAATCTGCAGAACATCCCGATCCGGCAGGAGGTCGGTCGCCAGATCCGCGACGCGTTCGTGGCGCGGCCCGGCCACGTCATCCTCGCCGCCGATTACTCGCAGATCGAGCTGCGGCTCGCCGCGCACATGGCCGACGTGCCCGCCTTGAAACAGGCGTTCGCGAACGGCGACGACATCCACAGCCTGACCGCGCAGGAGCTGTTCGGCGAGGTGACGCGCGACAATCGCGCGCGCGCCAAGACGATCAACTTCGCGATCCTCTACGGCATCAGCCGCTGGGGGCTCGCCGGCCGGCTCGACATCTCGTCGGACGAGGCGCAGTCAATGATCGACCGCTATTTCGATCGCTTCCCCGGCATCAACCGCTACATCGCCGAGACGCTGACCGGCGTGCGCGAGCGCGGCTTCACCACCACCCTGTTCGGGCGCAAGACGCACTTCCCGCGCATCCGCAGCAAGGTGCAGAACGAGCGCCAGGGCGCCGAGCGCGCCGCGATCAACGCGCCGATCCAGGGCACCAGCGCCG
>NZ_JBELMJ010000043.1:0-28150 GCF_042095875.1 Sphingomonas sp. | reverse complement strand
AAACTGCTTCCGCTTCATTCCGTCCGTCCCTTCGAGGGGCCGGTCTCTAGGTCCAGGTGGATGAAGAAACGGGGGTCACGTCAGCGGCACCATCCTTCTTTATGTGCTTCCACGAGGGAAGCGGCGGCGGCTGAGGCTAACGGGCTTTAGCTTGGGAACCCACGTGGGTCCTAGCTGGGGCGGCTCTGACTTGGCATCGCCCCACCGGTGCACATGCTCCGTTCCGCTGATTTACCTGGGTCCGAGTGCTAGCGGGCGCCAACCGAGAAGAAGCCAGTTACGGTCAGCCGACCGGCAGCCGGATCGCTCGACAGCGGATTATCTGTTTCGATGATCCCGCTATGAAGAAGAAAGCTGGGGTACACCAGGGCTCGGTTGAAGACAGGCTCGGCCAACCTCATCACTTCATAATTGTCGTTTGCACCTTGTATGTACTGAGGCGATCTTCCGTAATCCGCAGCAAGTTCGGCATCCACGGCCTTGAAGTATGATGGCGCTCTCTCTTCGTCTATAGCCTCAAAACTCGTGGCCCGATGACGGTAAAAGGCGGTGCCGCCTAGGTCGCCCTCTGAGAGATAGTGAAGAAGAGCGAAGCGGTCTGCACCCAAGGCGTCACAGTGCGGAAGCGTTTGCGGGGTACTCAGTTCAGAAGGACGCGTCGTCACCATCGAAAAGCTTATATCGAGTAACTTGTTCTGCCCGTACCGCCCGAACACGGAGGCGAACACGTTGCGGAGGATGGGGCTTGTCTCGGCTTCATACCCGTCGGGGACTGACGCCCGAATACCAGGGTAGTGATTATACGCAGGCTGGAACGCGGTCTCTTTCGCCGCCTTCCGCAAGGCGACCGGATCGCTGACGAAATCGTCGATGGTGACCAGCAGATGCCGCTCGCGTCCGATTACCTCGACTTTAATGCTCCGTCTGCCCATAGCGCATCAGTAATCACCTCGGCGAGCTTTGACTATGCCATCACCCATGTGTGAGCCCGAGCAGACCCTGCCGTCGTCACGTCATGCTCGATCAATGGGGTGAAGCGTTGCGGTAACGGTTCGAAACCCGTCTATCGCACCGATGAAATTACGGTTAAAGCGAGGGCGACGGGGCTGTAGAGCGACGGCCGTGCACGATCGCAATACCGCTACGGTGCCGATGGCGCCGATTGTCATCGCCGACCGGATGATCGCCTGATTGCCGGCCACCAAAACCTGGCATCCACGCCTTAGTCGCGAAGTTGATCAGCGTGCCCGAGCGAAGGTCGCTCGGGCACGCGCTTGATCAGGAAAGACCGACGCGCAGGGCCGGGTTCGGGTTGTTGGTACCGTTCGGGAAGAAGCCGCCGCTCGTGCGGTTGGCGCCCGTGGCGTTTAGGTACACGATGTTGTGCACCTGCTGGCTGTTGCGGCTGTAGGCGAGGCCGTTGACGTTGGTCGGAACGAGGTTGGCCGTGTTGTTGGGGCCGACAAGCCCCTGATCGTCGTCCGCGCCGATGCCACGCAGGTCGTCGTTGGTCGGCATACCGTCCAGCAGGTCGCGCGCGTCGGAGATCCGGGTCGTCGCCGTGAGGAGCGACGAGGTCGACATGCCCTTCGCGTAGAGCACCGTGCGCACGATGCCGGCGTGATACGCCTCGGCGGCGAGGATGCCGGCGGCTGCTTCGAGGAAGGTCTTGTTGGTGAGCAGCGGCGCTGCGCCCTTGTACGCGGTGACGCCCACGTCCTCGAAGATGAAGGCGCCGAGCAGGAAGTTCTCCGGCGACGAATAGGGATTAAACGTGTCGTTCGCCCCGATCACCCCGGCCGCGCGCGCCGCGGCGGTGAACGCGCCGTTCGGGCCGCCGTCGATGTTGATGTTGGGCATCGCGATCGCGGCGGAGCCGAGCGCCGTGCGCAGGAACGCGACGTGCGCCGCCTCGTCCGCGGCGATCTCGCGCGCGTAGGCGCCGACCACCGGATCGCCGCTGAAGTCGACCCTGGCACCGCCGGTGACGGTGCCGCCCGCCGCGCCCGATCCGCTCGCGAGCATCGCCGCCGGCAGACCCGTTCCGTTAACGGCGTAGAGGTAGAATTGCGCCTCGAGATATTCGAGGTTGAGCGCGAGGTTGAGCACGTCACTGTCGGTGATGGCCGCGGACGTCGGCGTAGGCGTCGGCGTCGGGCTGGGGGCCGGTGCCGGCATGAAGTCGTTGTCTTCGTCGCAGGCGGAGAGCAGCGACGCGCCGCCCAGCAGCACGACACCGCCGCCGGCGGCCTTCAGGAAGCCGCGGCGTGCGGCGCGGCGGGCATCCGCCGCCGCGAGGATTTCGATGGCTTTACGAGGATCGATCATCGGTAAATGTCCTAGATAACGTCAAACTGGATCAGCGGGGGACGCACCGGTCAGGTGGTCGACCTGATGCTGCCGTTGACGCCATTGGGGAAGAAGCCGCCCATCGTGGTCGTGCCCGCGTTCAGGTAGACGATGTTGAGCACCTGGCCGGGCGTGCGGCTGAAGGCGAGACCGTTGCTGTTGAGCGGCGACAGGTTGGCGGTCAGCGTGTTGCCGCTGCCGCTCGGTGCGATGCCCTGATCGTCATCGGGGCCGATGCCGCGCACCCGGTCCTCGGTCGGATTGCCGTCGAGCATGTCGCGCGCGTTGGAGATCTTCTCGGTCGCGTCGATCAGCCCCTGCACGCCCTTGCTGTACAGCGTCGTGCGCACGATCGCGGCGTGATAGGCCTCAACCGCCAGGATGCCGGCAGCGGCCTCCAGGAACGTCTTGTTGGTGAGCAGCGGCGCGGCGCCCTTGTAGGCGGTGACACCGACGTCCTCGAAGATGAAGGCGCCCAGCAGGAAGTCGGTCGGCGAAGCATAGGGATTGAACACGCCGGTCGAGCCGACCACGCCGGCCGCGCGCGCGGCGGCGGTGAACGGGCCGTTCGCGTCGCCGCTGATGTTGATATTCGGCATCGCCACCGCGGCGGAGCCCAGCGCGGTGCGCAGGAACGCCACGTGCGCCTGCTCGTCCGCGGCGATCTCGCGCGCGTAGGCGCCGACCAGCGGGTCACCCGAGAAATCGACCCGTGCGCCACCGGTCACGGCGCCACCGGCCGCGCCGCTGCCACCCGACGTCAAATTGGCCGCGAGACCGCTGCCGTTGACGGCGTAGAGGTAGAATTGCGCTTCGAGATATTCGAGGTTCAGCGCGAAGTTGAGCACGTCGCTATCGGTCACGGCAGTCTGCGCGAGCGCCGGATCAGCGTAGGCGAACGCGCTGCCGGCGGCGGCGACGCCCAGTGCCGCGGTGAAGAAGGCGCGGCGGTCCGAGCGGCGGCGCGCGCGACCGTCGAATGTTTCGATCAGTTGATCCTGTTCGGCTCGATCGTCTTGCATCGTCATTCGGCACCTCCCAGTCCACGGCAAGGCAACATGAAACGCCTTTCATCACGCGGGCATTTGGAGGTACGGCATAACCTGGAGCAAGGATGCAGGCGCGATCGCAAAAAAGTGACCCATGACGGATCAGAAGCAACCCGCCGCCGCACGGCATTGATCACCGCCCTGTCGCAGACCGGGGGCGGCGACCAGCAGGCGTTCCGTGTCGTCTACGACATGACCGCGCCGAAGCTTTTCGGCGTGTGCCTCCGTATCTGCGGGGAACGACAGGCGGCCGAGGACGTGTTGCAGGAAGTTTACCTGATCATCTGGAAGCGCGCGGCGAGTTACGAGCCGGCACGCGGCAATCCGATCTCCTGGCTGTGCACCATCGCGCGCAACCGCGCGCTCGACTGGCACCGGTCGTCCTCGCCGCGTCGTCGCGAAGCGGCCGAGGCGGGTGACGATGCCGCCGCGGCCGCGGTGAGCGACCACCAGCCGCTCGCCGACCATCTGCTGCTGCTGGAAGAGCAGCACCAGCGGCTGAGCCTCTGCCTCGACAGCCTCGACGATCGCCCGCGCGCCGCGATCTACGCCGCATTCATCGACGGCCTGACCTACGCCGACGTGGCCGCGCGATCGGCGGTTCCGTTGCCGACGATGAAGAGCCTGATCCGTCGCGCGCTGCTCCGGCTGCGGGAGTGCCTGCGCGATGACTGACGAGGAGCGCGTGATCGCGGCCGAGTTGGCGATCGGCCTGCTCACCAGCGACGAGCAGGAGCAGGCACGCGAGCGCGCCGCGTCCGAGCCGGCGTTCGCCCGCGAGGTCGAATGGTGGCAGGACCGCCTGGCCCCGCTGCTGGAGCAGACGCGTGACGAGCCGCCACCACCCCATCTGCGCGACCGCATCGTCGCACGGTTGAGCGTGCCGGTGCTGGAACAGCGGCGTGCCGCCCACCGCTGGCGGTGGGTCGGACTAGGCGGCGCGATCGGCGCCCTGGCCGCATCGGTCGCCGTCCTCCTGATCACGCCCGACGTGCGACCACCATCACCCGCGCAGCCGGCGCCCGTGACGCGGCCGGACACGATACTCGTCGCCTCATTGGCGTGGTCAGAGGACACGGCGCGGCAGGGTCCGGTCGCCGTGCTCGATCCCGTGCACGGTACGGTCCGGTTCTCGTCCGCCATCGATGTGGCGACGGGCAGCGTCGGCCAGCTCTGGCGCATCCCGGAGGGTGGGAAGCCCATCTCGCTCGGCTTGATCCCGAGCGACGGTGGCAAGCGCCTGATTCTCGCGCGCGCCGTCGCGCCTGTTCAGGGCGAGACACTCGCGGTGTCGGTCGAACCCGCGGGCGGCTCGCCGACCGGGCAACCGACAGGCCCGGTGATCCTCTCCGGCACGCTGACGCCCGTGTAGGGCGCGACGAGCCTAGCCCCTCACCTGCTCCCCTTCGGCCGCGCGCGATCGCGCGCAGCGGGCGGCCGGCTCGCACGGCAACGCGCTCGTACGCGGCATTGGCTCGTTGCCGCGGTCGTCGCTGCTTGAACGATCGCGGTGAGTCAGGAGAGGCTAGCACGGCGCGGTCGACGCATCCGAATAGGTTCGATCAGCTCTTCGATTAAGCGCTGCTTTACCCCGAGCTGGCATGATGCCTCCAAAGGGGATCGTGAATGCGCACTCTGCGTAGCATTGTACACCATCGACGCGGCGCAGCGCTGCCGATGCTGGCGGCCGGCCTGTTGCCGACGCTCGCCGCGCTCGGATCGGCGATCGACATGGGGCGGCTGTACATGGCCAGGTCGGCGCTCCAGGCGGGCGTGGACGCGGCGGCGCTCGCGGGCGCTCGCGCGTTTGCGGTGACGGGCACCGGTCCGACGTCGCGCGGCGCGCAGGTCGACGCGTATTTCTACGGGAATTTCCCCAAGGATACGATGAACGCGACCAATCTGGTCCTGACGCCCACGTTCACCGAGGTGAACAAGCGCAACCAGACCAGCGTCACCGCCACCGCGACCATTCCGATGGTCTTCATGCAAACGTTCGGGATGACTGAGCAGCAGATCTCCGCGGTGGCGGTGGCCGAGATACAGCCGCACCCGCTCGAGGTCATGATGGTGCTCGACAATACGGGCTCGATGAGAACCGATCTTCCGGCGAGCAAGGGAAACCCATCGAAGACGCGCATTACCGCGCTCAAGGATGCGTCGCGCAGTTTCCTGGATATCCTCTACCAGGGTGCCGACAACCGCGACGATCTCGCGCTCGGCTTCGTCATGTACGACATCACCGCGAACGTCGGCAGGTTGCTGCCGTCGTCGATGGTCCGCCAGCGTTTCGGCTTCAACGACCCACTCGCCATGCAGTTGGGCGGCGGTTGGCCGACACAGCCGCTGGCGTGGAAGGGCTGCGTCTTCGCTGACGCGACGGTGCGCAACCTGAGCAGCACGGTGACGTTCCGCGATCCGGGCGCGTGGGACATCGACCGGTCGCTGCCCGGAGAAGGCGCGCACCCGAAGATCGAGCCGTACTTTATTCCGCCGTTCTACACGCCCAGGGAGGGGTTCCAGCGCAACAAGCCCACGCCCAAACCAGGCAAAGAACGGCCAGGAAATGACGGCGCAGCCAATCCGAACAGCGATTTCTACAAGTATGCTGGAGGCGAGGCCGACTTCAACTTGTACAAATTGCACCCGCAGTACGCCGATAATATGCTCAACTACGATGCTTATCAGGACAATTTCGCGTCGAACCCTTATCGGCGCTGGTTCTACGACTATTATCTCGGGCTGAACAACGGTGCAGCCGGTGTCGGCGACGACGTCATCACGCAGGAAAACGGCAGCTATTTCGACCCGGACACAATGGCCTGGGATTTCGACACGAACACGGGAACGAGATTTCGGGTCAACTACGATCGTATTCCGCGCTTCCAGTCCGACTGGAAGGACCCAACCGTCTACCGCATCAATCCGCAAGGCGGCGCGAACAGTAACGGCAATACCAACAGGACGGAGGTGCCTTCGCCCAACTGGCAATGTCCGGAGGAGGCGGAGCCGGTCACCTACGGGCGCAGCAAGAGTTATTGGCTTGACGTGATCCAAAACAAGAACGCGGCGATCTACCCCGCCAACGGTACCTTGCACCACGCCGGGCTGTTGTGGGGCTATCGGTTGCTGGTGCGCGACGACGTGTTCAGGCGGACCAATCCGGTCAACGAGGATGCGAAGCGCGCGCTGGTCTTCATGACCGACGGTGAGACCGCGCTGGGCACGGCGCCGAACGGTTACGCGAACCGCACCTGGACCTTCTACGGCAATTACGGCGACGCGCCGATCTCCACCAACGTGGGCGATCTGACGCGGCAGTCCGAACTGCGCTTCTCCAAGACGTGCGCGTCGCTGCAGGCGGAGAAGAACCCGCCCAAGGTCTATATCGTCGCGTTGACCACCACGGACAAGAATACGCTCGACATGTTCGAGCGCTGCGCACCCGGCCACGTGTATCGCACGTCCGACGCCGCGACGCTGAAGTCGGCGTTCGACGACATCGCGTCCGAACTCGTCGACCTGCACCTGGTGAAATGACGATGTGGCACCGGCTGATCCACTGCGTCCGCGGCGTGACGATCATCGAGTTCGCGCTGCTCACGCCGGCGCTTCTTCTGCTGATCTGCGGCGGGATCGAGCTGGGTCACCTGACGTTCGCGCGCCAGGTGCTGGAAGGCGCGATGGTGGAGGCGGCCCGCACCGCCACCGCTACCATGGAGACGAACGAGAGCGAGCGCGCCAGCATCATGCGAAAGAGCGTGGCCAAGGCCATGACCCTTTTCCCGGTCGCCCCGGGTAAGGCGATCGACATCCAGACCAAGGTCTACGCCGACTTCGCCTCCGTCACGCCAGAGATCTACACCGATGCCAACAAGAACGGCAGATACGACCAGAACGAGCCGTTCGTCGACCGCAACAAGAACGGCAAATGGGACCCGAGCACGCCCAAGAGCGGCACGATGGGCAATGCGGGCGACGTCATCAGCTACACGGTGACCTATCCCAAGGCCGTGTTGTTCGACTTCGTCGGGCGGGCGATCGGCTTCACCAACGGCGTGCAGCCGCTGTCCGCGACCACCGTGGTCCGCAACGAAGCGCTGCGACGCAAGTCATGAGCGGGCGCCTCCTCTCGCTGCTCCGGGATCGCCGCAGTGCCCGTCCGCTGCTTCGGGACCGCCGCGGCGTCGCCTTTCTGGAATTCGCGCTCGGGCTGCCCTTGTTCCTCGGGCTGACGCTCACCGCGCTGGAGTTCGGCAACTTCGTGATGGCGAGCAATCGCGTGCAGCGCATGGCGGCGATGATGAGCGACCTCGTCGCGCAGAGCGGGACCGGCGAGGTCGGGATCAGCGAGAAACAGATCTACGACCTGTTCAACGCGCTCGACCTGACCGCGAAACCGTTCGACCTGCGCAATCGCGGCCGCGTGGTCATCACCGGCGTGCAAGGAACGGACAAGGACAACAACGGATCGATCGAGAACCGCATCCTGTGGCAGCGCTTCGACGGCGCCTACGTTCAGGCCGCCCCGCTGGTCGGATGCGCGCAGAGCGTCGCGGTCGCGGCGCTGCCGAACAATCGAACGCTGCTGCTCGACGAGATCCTGTTCCACGTCCAGGTGAGCTACCAGTACGAACCGATCTTCAGCGTTATCCCGTTCGGCGCGGTCACGCTCCAGCCGGTGATCACGCGGTCGGTGATGTTCCGCGCGCGGTCGAAGGACTTCACGACGCCCAACCCGGACCCGAGCTTTCCGCCGAAGAAGAACTGCTCCACCGCGTCAGGCTTGTGAGCGCAGCTATCCTACGCCTCGTCTGGCGGGCAGGCACGCGGGCATCGCTCAGTCAGCCGGCGCCCGGTGTCCCCGCATCGTTCGCGCGCTGACCCTCGCGCCCGACGTTGCCGGCTTCCTCGGCGATCGCGGTTCCCGAGGTTTCGACCACGTCGAACGTCCGCTCCCCGGTGCTGATCGTGCGCGTCTCCTCGGCGTGCGGCGCCTGCTCGGGGCCGTCCGGTCCCGGTGCGGTGCCGGCCTTGCCCTGGTCGCTGTAGCTGTCGCTGCCCCGCGTGGTGGCATTCGGCGTGGAGGAGCCATCCATGCCGGCCTGACCGCCGCCGTGATAGCCTTTCCCCGACTGGCCACCGTCGAAGTGCGCGCCGCCGTCGCGGTCGTGGCCCGCGTCCGAGCCGGCGGGATAGTCGCCGCCGCCGCTCTCTCCGGGCGCGGCGCGGCCGCTCGGGTGGTTGACGGCCACGCCGTCCGCTTCGCCCTTGTCCGCCTGGTTGCCGCTCGCCGCCACTGAAGTCCTGTCAGCCATGTCGCTCTCCATCACTCGCATCCACAACGCCGCTGCGCGCGAAAGGAAACGCGAGCGGGAGCCGAACTCCACCGCGCCTCGTTGGGCGTTCGAGAGGAACACGATCATGACCGATCCAGCCGAGCAGCCGAACGAGACGGAACAGGCCGACGAGATGGAGAAGGTGCAAGAGGACGCCGCGCAGGAGCGCGAGGACGAGGGCGGTTACCAGTAACCCTTAGCGGGCCGGCGGTCGGCGCCCTCCCCCTAGATCGTCACTTCACCCGTCAGATAGGGGTCGACCGGGACCGTCGCGGGCACCGACACCGCGGGCACCGGTCGCGACGCGGCACGCGCGAGCCACACGTCGCCCCCGTCCCGGCGCCGGGTGGAACCATCGCCGCGCGTCGCGACGCGCCCGTACACGGACCGCTCGTGATCCGAGGGCGCGCCCGCGAACATGGCGGCGATATTGCCGTAGGTGCTCGGGTCGCGGCCGTCGAGGCTCAGCCGGTCATTCAGGTAGCAGGCGGTCGCCCACGCCGCTTCGGGACTGGGCGTCAGCGCGATCAACCGCTTGCACCAGTACATGCGCAGGTTGTTGTGCATCCATCCCTCGGCCATGAACTGGCGCTGGCACGCGTCCCACGTCTCGTCGCCGGTCTCGCCGCGCAGCAGCTGGCGCAGCGAGGCGAGGTCGGGCCGCGGATCGGCCGCGTGCTCGGCCAGCGTCGCGCGTGCCCACCCCGCGACGCGGTCGTAGCGTTCGGGTGCGTTCAACTGCCGCGCCTGATGGTGGAACCACTCGCGCCAGCCGAGCAGCTCGTCCGCAAACTTCCGCTTGTGCGGCGCCCCCGCCGCGGCGCCGGCGACGCGCGCCATGACCTCACGCGGGCCGATCACGCCGAAGTGCAGGTACGGCGACAGCCCACTCGCCCCGTCCCCGCGCGTCGCGTCGTTGCGGGTGGAAGAATAGCCGGGCAGCACCGCCGACAGCAGCCGCGCCAACCGCTCCTCCGCCGCGCCCCGGCCGGGCGGATGCGCGGCACTGGCGGGTAGACTGTGGTCGATCGCCGATCCGCCGACCAGCGCGTCCAGGTCCATTTCAGCGATCTCGTCGGGCACGAACGGCAGCGGACCGTCGTGGCGCCGCACGTCCGGCGCTTCCTCGACGCTGTCCAGCCAGGCGTCGCGCTCGGGTTCGTGCCGGCGCAGGAAGGCGGATCGTCCGCGGACGTCGGCGCCGATCAGCGCGGGCGGCACGACGCAGGCCGCGTTCACCGCCAGCACCGCGACCGCGGCGCGCGCGGCGACGCGGTTCGCCTGCCAGCGCGCCACGAAGGTCGGCTGGTCCTCCAGCACGATCGCCGCCGCGTCGTGCCCGAGCCGATGCACCAGCCCCTTCTCGCGCCGTTCCACGCGATCGACGTGGCAGGCGAAGGCCAGGCCGCGCGCGCGGCACCCGCTCGCCAGATCGCGGCTCGCGCCCAGGATGAAGTGGTGCAGCCGGTCGGACGCGTGAGGGTAATCCTCGCGCACGCCGTGGTAGACGAGCACGGGACGGCCGAGCGCGTTGCCCAGCCGGACGGCGGCGTCGATCACCGGATTGTCGCGCGCGCGCAGCGCCTGCTGCAGCCAGCACAGCACGTAGCGACCGTTCTGCGCCACCGCGGCCGCGTTCAGGCAACGCACGCGCGGCGCCTCGCGCCACGCGGCGAGGCTCGGCGGCAGCTCCGGCGCTACCATCCGCTGCTGCCGGGCACGCCCTTGAACGGTCCGGCCAGGTCGTCGGTGATCCAGCCGCCGTAGAAGCCGCCCGGCTGCGGGCGCACCTGCTCGCCGTCGACGGTGCAATGGTCGAGCGGCGCGGCGTAGAAGGCGAGATGGTCGCGCAGCATCGTGAAGTCGCGCGACGGATCGAGATAACTCCACGCGATGTCGCGCAGCAGCACGCCGCCCACCTGTAGATGCCAGTAGGTCGCCACGCCCTTCCACTCGCAGAACGAGCGCCGGTCCGACCGTCGCAGCAGGTTCGTGGCGATGTCGGCGGGCGGCAGGTACCAGGTCGGCGGGTGGCTGGTTTCCAGCGTGCGGACGGGCGCGCGCGTGTCGGCGATCACGACCCCGCCATGTTCGACGCGGACGTGGCGCGTGCTCGCCTGCGCGACCGCGGGTCGCGGGTAACGCCACACGCTCTCCTGACCGGGCGCGACGGGATCGGGACGCGGCCTCATGCGACGAGACGCTGCAAATGCGGGCGCACCCGAAGGAAGCGCGCGTAGAGCCTGTCGAGCAGCCCGAGCACGCGCCGGTTCCGCGCCAGCAGGCCGAGCGGGCGCAGCAGCGGGATCGCGCGCCACATCGCCGCGAAGGCTTCCGCCCCCGACAGGATCGGCCCGTCATCCTCGCGCGCGTGCAGCCGCGCCAGCATCTCGCTCCGGTCGAGCGGACAGGACCCGGTCGTCGCGTCGACGAAGTCGATTCGCGCGTGGCGGTCGAGCCGCCGCATCAGCGCGATCTCGCGCGCGCACAGCGGACACGCGCCGTCGTGCCAGACCGTGACCCGGCTCATCGCGCGCGCCCCGCGTCACCCTGCGGCACGGCAGCGGCGCGCACCCGCCGCCCCGCGATAACCGCGGTCGCCGCGCCCGCGAGAACGAGCGCCCCGATCGCGACGGCGCGCCCGTGCCCGGCAGGCGCCGACCCGCTCGCCTCCGGTGACGCCACCCCGCCCGAGTCGGCATCGTAGCGCGAGAGGTCCGGCTCCGCGCCCTCGCCGCCCGAAAGCCTGCCCGCGATCTTGCGCACCGCCGGGCGACTGGCGAACGCCATCGCGGCGTGGAGCGCGCGGATGCCGGCGCGACTGTGCGGGTTCGCCAGCCGCGGCGCGAAGCGCGGCACGCCCTGCGCCTGCTCGACCATCGGGCGCATCGCTTGCTCGTAGCAGGAAAAGGCAGTCGCGAGGTCCGTCCCCCGCGCGATCTCCCCGGCGAGCACGCGCGCGCCAGTCACCGCCAGCGTCGTGCCAACGCCGCCGATCGGCGTCACGCACCACGCCGCATCGCCGCACAGCACGACGCGCCCGTTCGACCAACGCGGCATCCGCACCTGGCGCAGCGTGTCGAAGTAGAAGTCGTCGGTCTCCGCCATGCCCGCCAGCACGCGGTTCGATTGCCAGCCCGCGTCGGCGAACGTCTCGCGCAGCCACGCCTTCTGCCGCTCCACGCTCCATCCCTCCTCGCCGCCCGGCGGTTTCTGCACCGTCAGCATCGCGCGCGTGGTGCCGTGCCGGTCGGGGCGCAGCGACACGCTCCGCCCACCGGGTGCGTGGAACCAGCGCCACAGCCGGTCGTCGTCGGGCGCACGGGGAATGGTGAAGTAGGCGATCGCGAGGTTCATCCAGCGCGGCCAGTTCTCGCCGGGGAACACCAGGTCGCGCGTCGCCGATCCCACGCCCTCCGCCACGATCACCGCGTCGTAGCGTTCTTTCGTGCCGCTCGCGACGGAAACGTCGACCCCGTCCGCCGTCTGCGCCACCGCGGTGACATGGTCGCCGAAGCGGTAGCGCGCCCGCCCGGACGCGGCGTCGTAGAGCAACCGCGCGAGATCGCCGCGCAGGATCTCCATCTCCGCGGTGGGTCCGTCGCCGGTGTGTTCGTCGGTCGGAAAGCACGCTGCGATCCGCCCGTCGGCGTCGACCCA
Source organism: Sphingomonas sp. (assembly GCF_042095875.1). Classification (GTDB taxonomy): domain Bacteria; phylum Pseudomonadota; class Alphaproteobacteria; order Sphingomonadales; family Sphingomonadaceae; genus Sphingomonas. Next base: position 15,753 of record NZ_JBELMJ010000043.1, on the reverse strand, counting down.
GGCGGTGCCCGTCTCCCCGGTTCCCCGCTCGAGCGCGGCCTGCTCCAGCCCCATCTCGCGCATCACCGCGCGCCCGACGCCGCGCACGTCGACGTTCTGCCCGCCGTCGCGAAAAGCGGGCGCGCGCTCGACCACCGTCACCGCCGCGCCGTCGCGGCCCAGCCACCAGGCGAGCGCGTTGCCGGCGACACTGGCACCGGTGATCAGGACGTTGAGCGGCACGAACGTTTCTCCCTCATCCCCCACAACGCCGCAGCCGGGGAAAGTCGCCCTTCTTTCTCGACGCGTGCCGCGGCGAGCCGCACCGTCATCCGGACCTACGACCATTTTTCAGCCGCGCCGGTACGCGAACGCCGTTAAACCGGCGCCCAGCACAGAGAGAAAGGGCAACGTATGAGAAAGCTCAAGCTGGCGGCATGCGCGATCGCCGCGGCGATGCTGCCGGTGTCGGCGCACGCGCAGGTGGCTACCACCGACACCGGTCGGGTCGCGGGCAGCACCGCCAACGGCGTGGTGAGCTGGAAGGGCATTCCCTTCGCCGCCCCGCCCGTCGGGCCTTTACGCTGGCGCGCGCCGCAACCGGCCGCGCGCTGGACCGGCGTCAAGCAGGCGACCGAGTACGGCCACGATTGCATGCAGCTTCCCTTCCCAAGCGACGCCGCCCCGCTCGGCACCACGCCCGCGGAGGACTGCCTGGTGCTGAACGTGTGGAAGCCCGCGGGCGCGACCAGCAAGTTGCCGGTGCTGGTGTGGATCTACGGTGGCGGCTTCGTCAACGGCGGGTCCTCGCCGCCGACCTACTCGGGCGCGCCGCTCGCCAGCCAAGGCGTGATGGTCGTCAGCTTCAACTACCGGCTCGGCCGGTTCGGCACCTTCGCGCATCCGCGGCTCACCGCCCAAGACCCAGACGACGGGCGGCTCGGCAATTACGGCTACATGGACCAGATCGCGGCGCTGCGCTGGGTGCAGCGCAACATCGCGGCGTTCGGCGGCGATCCGCGCAACGTGACGATCGTGGGCGAGAGCGCGGGCGGCATGTCGGTCAACATCATGGTCACCTCGCCGCTGATGAAGGGCCTGTTCGCGCGCGCGGTGGTGATGTCGGGCGGCAATGGCGAGAACATGGGCACCGGCGGCCTTGCGGGTGCGGAGAAGATCGGCGTCGCCTTCGCCGCCGCGAACGGCATCGCCGCCGACGATCCAAACGCGCTCGCGAAACTGCGCGCGCTACCGGCCGATCAGGTGGTCGACGGGCTCAACCTGGCGTCGATGGCTCCCACCCCGTCGCGCCCGCGCACCTTCTCCAGCCCGTTTCCCGACGGCAAGGTCGCGGTCGACCCCGCCACCGCCTATCGCGCGGGCGCGTTCCCCAAGGTGCCGGTGATGGTCGGCGCGACCGACGCCGACATCGGCGGTCCCACCGGCTACATGGTCGCGGGCGCGCGCCAGCTCGCGCGCACGATCACTGCCGCGGGCGCGCCGGTGTACGAGTATCGCTTCTCCTACGTCGCCGACAGCGTGAACAAGACGGGCGCGGGCCACGCGACCGACATCCCGTATTTCTTCGACACCGCCGACGTGAAGTACGGCGACGCGACCACGCCGCGCGACCGGGGGATGGCGCGCACGATCAGCGCGTACCTGGTCAATTTCGCGAAGACCGGCGACCCGAACGGCCGCGGCCTGCCGCGCTGGCCGCGCTACAGCAGCGGGGCGGACCAGTTGATGGACTTCACCGCCGCGGGCACGGCGGTGCTGAAGAAGGATCCGCTGGGTCCCGCGATCGACGCCGCGCCGCCGCCCCGGCGCTGACCGGCGCGCGGCGCCGGCGCCGGGGCGCGCTCACGCCGCGTAGCCGGCGCGACCGCTATCGATCAGGCAGTCGTCTACGCCGAATAATCCATTGCGGCGAGGTCGGTGAGGAGATCGGGGCCGGTCGGCTCCCATCCAAGCCGCGCGCGGGTCCACGCGTTCGACGCGGTCATGTCGAGCCCGGCAAATGGCGCCATCCAGCCGAAGTAACGCTCGATTTGGTCCGCCGCGACCGAGCGCACCGGCAACCCGGTGCCCTCCCCGATCGCCTCGGCGATCGCGCGCGCGGTGACGCCCTCCTCCACGGAGGCGTTGTACCGCGCGCCCGGCTCGCCCTGTTCGAGCGCCAGCACGTAGAGCTTCGCCACGTCCACGACATGCGCCGCCGCCCAGCGTGTCTGCCCCTCGTCCAGGTACGCCGCCGCGCCGGCGCGGCGCGCCTCGGCGACCAGCGGCGTGATCAGCCCGGCCCTGCTGGTGTCGTGCACCTGCGGCAGCCGAATCGTGCGCACGTCGACCCGGCGCGCGGTGAGCGCCGCGCCGGCAAGCTCGGTCGCGATGCGCGGGTTGGCGTGGCGCGGGTTCAACACGTCCTCGATCGCCGGACCGCCATGCAGCGGCGTACCGATCCCGACGCCCGAGGTGATCAGGATCGGCTTCTGCGTTCCCTCGAGTGCCTCGCCCATGGCGATGATGGCGCTTTCGTCCTTTCTGGTGTTCGCGACGAAGTTCTGGAAATCGTGGTCGAACGCGCAGTGGATCACCGCGTCCGCCGCCGCCGCGCCGCTGGCGAGCGTCTCGGGTCGTTCCAGATCGCCGCGATGCACGTCGACGCCGGCGGCTTCGAGCTGGCGAGCACCCGCGTCGGAGCGCGTCAGACCGGTCACCTGATGACCGTGTTCGAGCAATACGGGAATGATGTGCGATCCGATGAAGCCGGTCGCACCGGTCAGGAACACGCGCATGATGTATCTCCTCCTCGTCTGGAGCGACATTTCGCGCGGCGCTTGAACCTGTTACAGTAGTGACCTTATCCTAGTATAGCTGACAACAGGAACGGTCATGGCCGGTGAAGCGCCCAACCAGCTCGGCACTTATCTACGCGATCGCCGCACCCGGCTCGATCCGGCTGCCTTCGGCTTCGGCGGCGGTCGGCGGCGCACGCCCGGACTGCGCCGGGAGGAAGTCGCGAGCCGCGCCAACATCAGTGCCACCTGGTACACCTGGCTGGAGCAGGGGCGCGGCGGTGCGCCGTCGGCCGACGTGCTCGATCGTATCGCCAAGGGGCTGATGTTGACCGATCCGGAACGCGAGCATCTGTACATGCTGGGATTGGGTCGCCTCCCCGAGGCGCGCTACCAACCGGTCGACGGCATCACGCCCCGGCTCCAGCGCGTGCTCGACGGGATGGTGCTGAGCCCGGCGATCATCAAGACGGCGATGTGGGATGTTGTCGGCTGGAACCGGGCGGCGGCGGTGCTGCTGACCGACTATGCCGAACTGCCGCGCGAGGGGCGCAACATCCTCCGGCTGATGTTCGGCAGCGCCGACGTGCGCAGCCGGAACGAGGATTGGGATAGCATCGCCCGCTTCGTCGTGGGCGCTTTTCGGGCGGACGTGGCACGCGCGGGTGCGACTACCAGCGCGGCGGTCACGACGCTGGTGGCGGAGCTGTGCCGAACGAGTCCGGAGTTCGACGCGCTGTGGCAGGACAACGACGTGGTCGCGTACGGGGAAGGCGTGAAGCGTATCCATCACCCGGATGCGGGGCTGCTCGCGATGGAGTTCTCCTCGTTCGCCGTCGAGGGCAGGCCGGAGCTGGGGATGATCATCTACAATCCCGCCGCCCCTGAAGATGCCGAACGGCTGCGCACGCTGCTGGACGTGCACGGGGACTGATCTTCGGTGCGGACCGAGCTGCTTCTGCGACCCGAGTTCGGCCGTTTGGCGGGATTGGAGAGCGATCACCGGCTCGGCGATGTTCGGACACTGTCTACTGCGACCTGCGATCCGCTCGGTCGACCGAACCAAGCCGCGGCGCTCGCACGCCCACGGCCTGGCTCGAGACGATGCGTCAGCCGTTTGCCCCGACCGGACCTGACGACGGCACTCCATCGCTCGTGGGCGCCTCCTGAGCCCCGAGGGGGCGTGGCGGTATGGGGTGGTTGGGCATCTGTCCAGCGCCGCTCGCTGGCGGGGGTGGTGGCGGCGGCGAAACGGCGCCCGGGCCCGCGGGTGCGCCGGGCGCGGGCGCGCAACCCGGCGGCGGGGGCGGCGGCCCGTCGCGACCGGGGCCGTGCGGCGCGGGCGCGGCCGGCTGGCCCGGCTGAGGACCACGCGGGCCGACCGCCGCGATGTCGCCATTCCGGTCGATCAGGTAGCTCGCGCGGAGCTGCCCGTCGGCGAAGCGGCCTTGCACCATCACGGGTTGTCCCACGCGCACGCGCACGCGCACGCGGCCCGGCGCGTCGCGCCCGGCCGCGACCAGCGCGCGGCCGCTCGCGTCCTGCACGACGAAGCGATTGCCGAACACTTCGGCCACCTGGCCCTTCACCGTGACGACGCCGCTGCTCGACGGCAGCCTGGCGATCGCGGTGCGCGTCGTCGGCGCCATCTCGATCGCGGGGCGGGTCGCCTGCACCGCACCCGCGCCGCCCGCCGCGCCCAGCGCCACCAGCAGCGCCGCGCCCGCCGCAACGGCCGCGCGATTGTTCTTCCACCTACGCTTCTCGATCATCGATCCGTTCCTTGCTTGTCGATGTTCACCGTCTACGCTGCCGCGCTCGACACCCCGTTGAACCCCGCGGTTCAGTTTCGGTTTAGGCGGCGAAGGTAGCTGGTCGCATGCGCATTCTCCTCGTCGAGGACGATACCGATTTGGGTCCCGCGATCGCGCGCGCGCTGCGGGCCGAACAATGTGCGGTGGACCTGTTCTCCAACGGCGTCGACGGCCACCACGCGGGCGCGACCGAGCGCTACGACGTCGCGGTGCTCGACCTCGGCCTGCCCGGGCGGGACGGCGTCTCCATCCTGCGCGACTGGCGCCTGGCTGGCCGCACGTTGCCGGTGCTGGTGCTGACCGCGCGCGAGGCGTGGTCGGACAAGGTGGCCGGGTTCAAGGCAGGGGCCGACGACTATCTGGTGAAGCCGTTCCGCGTCGAAGAGCTGGTGATGCGGCTGCGCGCGCTGGTGCGCCGCGCGGCGGGGCACGCGGCGACGCGGCTGGACTGCGGACCGCTGGCGTTCGAGAGCCAGACCGGCCAGTTCGAGCTCGACGGGCTGCCGCTGCGGCTGACGGCGCCGGAATGGCGGGTCCTGTCAGCGCTGATGCTGCGCAAGGAAGCGGTGATCGAGCGGCTCGACCTGCTCGAGCGCGTCTACGAGGGCGACGCCGACGTCGATTCGAACAGCCTGGAGGTGATCGTCGGGCGGCTGCGCAAGAAGATCGGCGCCACGCTGATCGAGACGGTGCGCGGCCGCGGCTATCGCCTGACCGCGAGCGCGCTCGGGTGAGATTGCTGCCCAACTCGCTCTTTGGCCGGATGTTCGCGCTCTCCCTGATGGCGACATTGGGTGCGCTGGTGGTGGCGGGCTTCGCCATCGGTGGCGTGCTCGAACGCTTCGTCACCGGGAATATCGACGCGCGGCTAGGCGACCGGCTGGTCGCGCTGCGAAGCGCGGTGCAGGCCGACGGCTCGCTCGATCGTGCGCAACTCGCCAGCGTGATGGCGAGGATACCGCCGAACGAGCCGTGGCGGATCGAGACTTCGACCGGTGCCGCTGGCGGCGGTGGCGATCTCGCGCTCGTCGATGCCCCACCGGTTCGCGTGCCGCCACCCGGACCGCGGCAACCCTCGCCTCCCGCCTTCGACCGTGACGATGCGCCGTTCGAAGGGCGGCTACGCGACGGCACGCGCGTACATGGCTTGTCGACCGACGTCGCGACGACTGCCGGTGAGGTGCGCATCGTCGCGGCCGTCCCGCGCGACCTGATCGACCGGCCGGTGCTCGCCGCGATGGCGCCGCTCGCCGTGTCGCTCGCGATCGTCGGACTGCTGCTCGGCGGCGCGGCGACCCTGCAGCTGCGGATCGGGCTGCGGCCGGTCACGGCGCTGCGCCTGGCGGTGGAGGCGATTCGCCACGGCCGCGCCACCCGCGTGCCCGAGGACCTTCCCACCGAGCTTGCCCCGCTCGCGCGCGAACTGAACGCCTTCGCCGCCGACAATGAAGCCGCGCTCTCCGGCGCGCGCGCTGCCGCCGCCAACCTGGCGCACGCGCTCAAAACTCCGGTGGCGACGCTGTCGCTACACCTCGGCGACCACCCGGTCGCGCAGACGCAATTGCGCAGGATCGACGCTACGCTTCGCCATCATCTCGGCCGCGCGCGCGCCGCGACCGCCAACCGGCGCGCCGCGACGGCGATCGCACCCGCGCTGGCGAATCTCGCGCGCGCGATCACCGCGCTGCATCAAGGCCGCGTCCGGATCAGCCTCGACGCGCCCGACGGGCTCGCGGTCGCGGTCGATCCGCAGGACCTGGACGAGCTCGCCGGCAATCTCATCGACAATGCGGCGCGACATGCCGCGTCGATCGTCACGATCGGCGCCGCTGCCGTGAAGCGTCACGTGCAGCTGACGGTCGCCGACGACGGACCAGGGATCGTCGCGGCGGACCGGCACCGCGCGACTGCCCCGGGCATCCGCCTGGACGAACGGCACGACGGCCACGGCTTCGGCCTGGCGATCGCGCGCGAGCTGGCCGAACTATACGGCGGCACGCTCTCGCTCGACGATGCGACCGGCGGCGGACTGCTGGTCACCGCGACGCTGCCGATCGCGCAATAGCGCGGTGCCCGGGACATGCCCCGGGCACCCCGCCCCATCACCCTTCCGCCGGCGCGCCGACGAACACCGCGACCAGGCAGATCAGGCCGATGGCGACGAAGCCAACGCGGTGCGCCATCGATCCCGTCCTGTCCTTGATCGACACCAGCAGCGCCAGCACGCATTGCATGGCGTAGAACAGCGCGAAGGCACGCGACGACAGCGCGACGACCTCGAACGGATCGGTCAGCCACACGATCAGAATGGCCAGCGCGCCGGCCAGGGTGAAGGCGACGGGCACGCTGATCTTGCGCCGCGACACTTCATTCACCAGCCCGCCCGAACCGATCGAGTCGGCCACCGCGGCACTCAGCTGGCTCGATACGGCACCCGCCAGCACGAACAGGCCCAGGGCGGGTGCGATCAGCTCCATGATGTCGAGGATGCCCGCCACCCCCTCGGTCGCAGCCGCGCGCGCGAGGAACGGGGTCAGCAGCGCGATAAAGGCGAGATAGATGATCGACGCGATCCACTGCGCGTGTCGCATCGTCTTGATCCTGACGGCCGCGGAATAATCGTGACCGAGGTAACGCGACGTCTCGAACCCCTGCACGGTGATGATGAGGCCGAGCAGCATCGGGATACTGGCCCAGGAGAGCCGCGCCGGCGGCAAGGGATCGGACGTACCGCCCGTCGCCCAGGCGATCGCGAGCGCGACGAGCATGCCGGCGATGATCCCGATTTTGATCGACACGGTTCCGTGCGCGAGATGCTCGACTTTGCGCAAATTGCCGCCGAGCGCCAGCAGCGTCATCAGGACGATGATGGCCGTCACGATGCCGTTCGCCGCGACCGATTGCCACGCCGGGTCGATCGCCACCGGCTTGAGCGTGAATTCGGCCAGGAGCTTCAGGTAGTAAGCGACCGACACCGCGTAGGCGAGCGCGAGAACGCCCTGCGTCACGCGCGCGGTCCAGGCGATCGGGTCGTTGAACGACGCCCGCGCCAGGTGGTTCTCGACGTGGGTGATGTTGAAGCGGATCACCCAGCCAGCCGCGTAGGCGATGGCGAGCAGCAGCGCCATCGCGAGGATCGCGGCACTGCCGAACTCGCGCGCGAGCAGCGGGCCGCAGATGAGGAAGCCCGACCCGATGATCGACGCCAGCGGGGTCACGGTTGCCCGCCACGCGTCGCGGCGCGCGAACGGGCTGAACGTCAGCGCGAGCGTGACGACGAGCGCGATACCGAGCGCGATGGCGACGATCATGCGGGAACCTGGGGAAATGATGTCATGCTGGCGTATCCACTACGGGCGTGAGGGGGAAGCGCTGCCCGGCGGGTGGCAGCGGTGACGGACGAATACCGGCCGCGCGCAGAGCAGACGCGATCGCGATGGCACGGCGCTGATACAGGTTCGGGCGCGCCGGGGCATCTCCGACCGGTAGACCAGGCACGCCGAGCGCCGTCATGTTCCAGCGCTTGGCCGCCCAGATCGAGGTGGCGACGGCCGCGGCGGCACTCTGGTCCAGCACGTCGCTGTTGTCGGCGAAGGCGATGACGGGCAGTGCCGATTGCGGCGGGACGACCGATACGGTCCAGCCTTCCGCCTGCGCCTCGGCGCGGCGTTCCAGCGTGTGATAGGTGTCGAGATTGGCGCCGGGCAGCGCGGAGGCGGACGCGATCACGCGGTGATGATCGCGGTCGATCGTCACCTCCTCTGCCGACACGCCGGTGATCAGACCGACCAGCCGGGCCAGTTCCGCGCCGCGCTGCGCCTCCAGTTTCGCGAAATCGCTCGCTTGCCGCAATTCCTCGCGCTGCGCGTCGATCGCGCCGGCGCCGGGTTCGAGCAGGATCTGGTCGATGTCGAGCCGGACGGGCCGACCCAGCCGCTCGGCCAGTGCTGTCTGGAGCGCGGGCGTCTTCTGCATCGCGCCGCGCGGAGCGATGACGACCGCGCGCACGATCAACGGATCGTCCGCGAAGTCGAGATCGAGCTGCGTGACGCGCGCTTCCTCGCCGAACTTCTCGGTCAGCAGCGTGCGCGCCTGCGACACGGCGACCGCCTCGCGCCCGATGCGGTTGAGCGAGATGCCGAGCGGGATCGCCATCACGACGAACACCATGGTCAGCAGCACGGTCTGCGTCCAGCTCTGCCGGCGGGAAAGGTGATGGCCGAAGCCGTAGAAGCGCGCCATCGCGGTGGCGGACAGCGAGATGGTGATGAAGTTGGTGACGAACAGGGCGAACGCCCCTGCCCCGACCGGCACGTTGCGCGTCGCCACACCGTAGCCGACGACCGCGAGCGGCGGCATCAGCGCGGTGGCGATCGCGACGCCCACGATCGTCTCCCCGCGGCCGCGGATGATCGCGAAGCTGCCGGCGAGCGCGGCGAACAGCGCGACCGCCAGGTCGAACAGGTTCGGCCTAGTGCGCGCCACGATCTCCGCGGTCGGCGCCTGCAACGGCGAGATGAGCACGATCAGCGCGGTGAACGCGACCGCGGCCCCGGCGCCGATCGCCAGCGCTTTCAGCGACCGGCGCAACTCGGCGAAGTCGAACAAGGCGAGGCTGAAGCCGAAGCCCAGGATCGGGCTCATCAGCGGCGAGATCAGCATGGCGCCGATCACCACCGCCGGCGACGACAGCAGCAGCCCGAGCACCGCGATCCCGGCCGACATCATCGTCATGAAGGCGAAGCGCGGCGACCAGCCGCTTTCTTCGACGATTCGGTTGACCACTGCCTCGTGATCGACGCGACCGACGATCGCGCGGCGCCACCATCGGTAGAGCGCCAGTCGTGCCAACCCGCGGCCGGGATCGCTCCGCGCGGCCGCTACGTCGCCGACGCTGTCCACCTAGGCGTCGTCCATCGACCGGTCGTTACCCTTCGCCGGCGCGTCGCGTCTGGGACGCGGCGGGTTGCCGCCGGCCGGCCACCCCTCGCGCTGGCGCGTCCGGTCACCGTCGGTTTCTTCCGTCTGGTCGTGGAACAGGATCTGCTGCGTCGGGAACGGCAGGTCGATGCCGTTGTCGGCCGCCGCCTGCCAGATCGCGAGAATGACGCGCGCGCGCAGGTGAACGATGTTGGTGCGCGTCGACTCCGACCACCAGCGCGCGCGCAGCGTGACCGAGCTCGCGTCCAGGCCCCAGGGCAGCACCTCGGGTGCGGGATCGGCCTCGACGCCGTCGACCGCGGCGATCGCCTCGGCGAAGACGCGCATCGCGCGGTCGGGCTTGTCGCCGTAGCCGATGCCGATGTCGAACTGGTCGCGCCGCGTGTCGAACGCCGTGTTGACGACGACCGGCGAGGTATAGACGTCGGAATTGGGGATGATGACGCGCCGGCCATCGTAGGTCTTGATCAGGGTCGCCCGGCTCTGGATGTGCTCAACGGTGCCTTCGAAATCCTTCACCACGATCTGATCGCCGCGGCGGTACGGGCGGTTGATCAGCAGCAGGATGCCCGCCAGCAGGTTCTGCAGAATGTCCTTGAACGCGAAACCGATCGCGACCGATCCGATGCCCAGGCTGGAGATGATCGTGGACGGCTTCACGCTCGGGAAGATGATCACCGACGCGATCATCACCGCCGCCGCGACCACCAGCCCGAACGTCAGCGACGACAGCACGCCGCCGAGGTCGATCAGCCCCTTGTGATGGAAGGCGCGCCGCACCCCCTTGGCGATCAGCTTGCCGGCGAACCAGGCGACGAGAACGAAGACGACGCCGCCGACGATGTTGGGCAATTGCAGGAAGAAGTCGTTGGAGGCGGCGTGAAGCTTGCCCACGATCAGGTCGAGCGGATTTCGTGCCGGCGGAAGCGTCGCGGGTTGCATGGGCAACGAACGGGTCGTCACACGCCTTGTTCCGCCAGCGATACGGTCGCGGTCACCCGAACAGCCAGCTGATCGCCGCGCAGGTCGTCGCACCGACAATCATGTTCATCGGCAGGCCGATCTTCACGAAGTCGGAGAAGCGGTAATCGGCCGCGGCATAGACCATGGTGTTGGTCTGATAGCCGATCGGCGTCGCGAAGCTGGCGGAGGCGGCGAACATCACGGTGACGATCAGCGCGCGGGGATCGTTGCCGGTCGCCTGTGCCAGGCCGATCGCGACCGGCGTCATGATCACGGCGACCGCGTTGTTGGTGACCGTTTCCGTGAGCAGCGACGTGAGGAAATAGAGCACCAGGATCAGCATGAGCGGCGACAAGCCGCCGAGCCACGGCGCGATCGCGTCGACGACCAGGCGAACGGTGCCGATCGCCTCCAGCCCGCTGCCGATGCCCAGCATCGCGAAGATGAGAACGAGGACGCTGCCGTCGATCGACCGCCACGCCTCCTCGGGATCGATGCAGCCGGTGACGAGCACGATCGCGACGCCGATGAGCGCGAGCAGCACGACGGGCATGACCCCGAACGTTGCCAAGGCGATCACGCCGGCGAGCGTCGCGACCGCGATCGGCGCGCGGCGGCGGCGGAAGCGGCGGACGTGGCTGGTATCCTCGGCGATCAGGTGCGTGTTCTCGTGCAGCGCGGCGATCGCGGTCGCGTCCGCCGCGACGAGCAGGCTGTCGGCGGCGCGCAGGCGCACGCTGCCCAGATCGGGGCCGGGCAGATGGCGGGCACGCCCGATCCCGAGCACGCGGGCCGGCAGGTTGGAGAGGAACGGAATGTCGCGCAGCTCGCGCCCGAGCGCCGGGTGCGACGGCGCGATCGTCAGGCCGATCAGGCGCACGTCGTCGGCGCGCTCGTCTTCCGCCAGCCGGATGGCGCGCCCGACGTTCTGCAGCCCGACCACCACGCCCTGGCTGCGCGCGAGGCCGTCCAGCTCGTCCGCGGAGCTCGCCAGCACCAGTCGGTCGTCGCGCGTGAGGCGCGTGTCGGGCGGCGGATCGCGCAGCAGTTCGGCACCGCGCCTGATCGCCACCAACTGCACCGCGTCGCGCTTCAGGAACGCCAGATCGGCGATCGACCGGTCGTCGTCACCCTCGTCGTCGGACAGCGTCAGTTCCGTCAGATAGCGTAGCTGGTGGCGATCCGCGATGTCGTTGTCGGGACGGGAGGGGAGCAGCTTGGGGCCGAGCACCAGCATGGTGACGACGCCCGCGCCCATGGCGACGAGCCCCACGCTGGTGATCTCGAAGATACCGAACGCGGCTTGCCCGTTGGCGCGCGCCACCCCGTCCACCAAGAGGTTGGTCGAGGTGCCGATCAGCGTCAGCGTGCCGCCGAGGATCGACAGGTAGGACAGCGGGATCAGCAACCGGGTCGCCGGGATGCCGACGGTCTTCGCCAACCGGCGCACCAGCGGGATCAGCACGATGACGACGGGGGTGTTGTTGATGAAGGCGGGCGCGGTCGCGGCACCCGCGAGCATCTCCGCCACGGTTCTGCGCGGCGCATCGGCCGCGCGGCGCACGACGACGCTGGCGAGCGCCTCGATCGTGCCGGTGCGGACCAGCGCGCCTGACAGCACGAAGAACGCGGCGATGGTGATCGGCGCCGAATTGGCGAAGGCGGCGGTGACCAGCGGCGGGGTCAGCCACCCGAACACCATCATCGCCGCCGCTCCGACGATCGCGACGGTGACCGGGGGCAGGCGCTCGCTGGCGAAGGCGGCGAACAGCAGCACGATGAAGAACAGCCCGAGAACCGGCTGGTACGCGTGAACGGCCGTGATCAGGCTATGCAACAGCTCGCTCCACCGGGTGCGCTGAGTGCGGAATGGCGCGCTACCCCGTCGGGCAGTGACACGGCGGCGCGCTCGGGATCAATCCCGCGCGGCCGCCCGGCGCAGCAGCCGCTCGATCGTGCCACCTTGTACGATCACGGAGAAGAGCACCACGACGTAGGTCGCCGCGAGCGCGATCGAGCGCGCCGGCCCGTCCGGCAGGCCGAGCGCGAGCGCGACCGAGATACCGCCGCGCAGCCCGCCCCAGATCAACGTGATCGGCGCGAGCCGTCCGAGCGACAGGATCGGCCGGAGCAGGGTGAGCGGCGCCGCGACCGCCACGACGCGCGCGAGCAGCACCAACGGAACCGCCGCGACGCCCAGGGTGACGAGGCGCGGATCCCACGGGATCGCCACCACCTCCAGGCCGATGATCAGGAACAGCACCGCGTTTAGGATCTCGTCGATCAGCGACCAGAATTTGAGCAGGTAATCGCGCGTCACGTCGCTCATTGCGTCGGCCACGCCCTTGTTGCCGATCAGCAGGCCGGCGACCGCCATCGCGACGGGGCCGCTGAGGTGGAGCTGCGACGCCAGCGCGTAGCCGCCCATCACCACTGCCAGGCTGATCATCACCTCGACGTTGTACTCATCAATCGACCGCATCCCCCGAAATCCAACCCACCCGACCAGCAGACCCAGGAGCACGCCGCCGCCCGCTTCCTGCAGGAACAACGCGCCCGCGTGGCCGACCGACAACGGTTCGGTGCCGAGCGCCGCCTCCAGCAGGATCGCGAACACGACGACGCCGACGCCGTCGTTAAACAGGCTCTCTCCCGCGACGGTCGCCTTCAGCGTCGGGGTCACGTCGGTGCGGCCGAGCACGCCCATGACCGCGACCGGATCGGTCGGACTGATCAGCGCGCCGAATACCAGGCACCAGATCAGCGGGATCGTCAGTTCTAGCGACCCGGCGATCAGGTGGAAGCCAACGCCGATCACCGCGGTCGACAACAAGACACCGCCGGTGCTCAGACCGATGATTGGCCAGCGCCCGCGCCGCATGTCGTCCCATTTGACGTGCAGCGCGCCCGCGAACAGCAGGAACGACAGCATGCCGTCCATCAGCGTCGTATGGAAATCGATGCCGTCGATGAAGTCGACCACCTGTTCGCCGACCGCGCTGCCCGGCAGCAGATGATCGAGGCCGATGACGAGCAGCGACGCGACCGCGCCCATCACGGTCAGCCCGATCGATGATGGCAGCTTCAGGACACGATGGTTCAGGTAGCCGAGCGTGGCGGCGAGGACGATCAGGATCGCGGCGGCATCGAACGGGGTCAGCATGTCGAGCGGTCAGGCCGTCCCGGCGAGCCAGGCGGTGCCGTCACGCAGGCGTCGCTTGTAATCCGGCGCGGCGAGCGCGCGGCGCAGTTCCGCCGCCCGGTCGCGAATACGCTGCAGGTTGAAGCCGCTCAATCCCTCGCTCGCCAGCTGCTCCAGCTTGTCGGCGTACGTCTCGACCGTCGCGAGCCGCTCGGGCTGGTCGCACTCCAGCGACACCTCCCCCAGCGCGTTCAGGTAACGCAGGCCCGCGATCATGTCGGTCGCGCAATATTGCGCTAGTGCGCCGAAGGATCGATCCATGAACGAGGCGAACGTCTCGGGATGCGCGATCACGCGCAGCGCGCCGTCGTCGTCCACCCGCAGGTGAGACGGCAAGGAACGCGTGGCGAGATCGGACAGCGCGGCGCCGAGCCAGTCGAGGCAGGTTACCGCGGTGAACGGGTCGTTTACCCCCGGCGATAATGCGCGCGCCGCGATCTCGACCAGCTCGTCGATTAGGAAGCGGATGTCCTGCAGCGCCGATCGCCGCGACCCGACAGTGAACACTCCGCGCAGGTCGCTCGCGCACTCGTCGTCGCACCGGCTGGGCGGCGCCGCCTCCAGCAGCGCGCGGCCAACGTGGACGAAATCGCCGGACTGATACTGCAGCCGCAGCACGAGGCCGTGCTCGCGCGCGAGCCGCATCACCGCCTCGTCGTCGATGAACTGAATGTAGCCGGTTTCCTTGGCCTTCACCTCGCGGCGGTCGTGCCCCGCCGCTATGTCGGAGCCCTCGCGAAACGTCTCGGGTACGTCGGACCTGGTGTCGCCCTGGTCGTCCGGCGCCTCGCCGACGAAGTGCGGGAAACGGTCACCGACGCTTCGCAGCAATCGGTCGCCGACGTCCTCGATGACGCTGTTGATGTGAATCTTCGAGGGCACGTGATGGATGAAGTAGATGAGCACGCCGATCGAGCACAGCGCCAGCAGCACGCCGACCAGCAAGGCCAGGTTCGGCACGAAGCCGTAGCCACCCGATTCCTCGGCGGAATGGATCGTCCGCAGCACCAGCAGGCAGTACAGGAACGTGGCGATGAAGGTGCCGAGCGTCACCTGATTGCCACGATCGCGCATGAAGTTGGTCAGCAGGCGCGGTCCGTACTGCCCGGACGCGTACACCACGGCAGCGATGGTGACCGAGAAGACGGTACCAGCGACGGTGATCATCGACCCGCCGACCGACGACAGCACCTGGCGCGCACCATCGGGACGCGAGGCGTAGAGCCAGACGTAGCCGTCCATCCACGACGAGCCGACGAAGCTATCGAGCGAGACCATGCTGCCGGCGAGCACCACGGCCGCCAGCGCCATGATCGACGGCACGAACCAGTAACTCGATCCGAGGTAATCGGTGAGACGACGAAGGGCGCCCTTCATGCGCGCGGGCTCAGGTCCGACGGACGACGGTCGCGTGAATCAGCGAACAGCCGCGGCCTGGTTGGCAACGATCGCGTCGCGCCGCTCCTGGCTCATTGCAGCGACGTTCATGTCGGCCGCCTCGATCGCGTCCGCGCGCGCTTCGCCGATGTCCCGCGTCCGATCCGCCCGACCGTCGAGCATCGCGGCCTGGTTGCGCAGCGCCGCCGCATTGGCCTCCATCGCCTCGGCGCGGTTGTCCGCGGCGTCTTCGACCCGGTCGGCGAGCTTGTCGGACGGGCTGCTGTTGCAAGCCCCCAGCGCCAGAACCCCTGCGAGTGCGATGGAAGCGGTCACTTTCATTCGACATCCTCCTGAACCTTGCGCCAGGATGACTCCCGATCGCAACCGAACCTCTAGGATCATATTTGTTACAACGGCGCAATGACCAGAACGGTTCCGCCGAGCGCCGCTTTGCGGGTAGCGACCAGAAGGGAACCAGCTGCCGACTCTCACCCCGACTTCTTCCGCGAGTGTCGCAAGCGAGAATGATGCGAGGTAAGCTGCTGAGGCTCGGTCAGAATGCCACGCGCCCAGGCCCGCCTCGAGCCACGCGCGTGCAACGTTGCTGTTGGCCTCGGAGGCTGGCTGGGGCGGCAGGATTCGAACCTACGAATGCCGGTACCAAAAACCGGTGCCT
>NZ_JBELMJ010000042.1:0-29485 GCF_042095875.1 Sphingomonas sp. | reverse complement strand
TGCCGCCGCCCATTACCGCGCCGACGATGCCGTCCGCCGCACCTTCTTCCTGCAAGGAGGTCGGCGCCTTGTCGAGGTTGAGCGCCACCGCGGTCGCCAGCATCTCAATATGGCCGATCTCCTCGGTGGCGGTGTGGAGCAGCATGTCGCGGTACTTGGTCGTCGGCGCGCGGTTGCCCCATGCCTGGAAGAAATATTGCATGCAGACGCGGATTTCGCCCTCCACGCCGCCGATCGCCTGTTGCAGCATCCGCGCGAACGCGGGGTCGGGCTTCTCCACCGTGACGGGATATTGCAGGCGCTTGTCGTGATAGTACATGGTCGGCCTCTCGGTTGAGCGCTCGCGCGCGGTCCGCTGGCTGAACGATGACACCGGAGGCTGGTTTATTGCGCAGCCTCAACAAAAGCGTGGTTTCTAAGTGATTTGAATCAACTTCCCTCAGGCGGGTTGATCTGCGTCAACACATTTCCGCGGCGGTGGAACGCTTCGGACGCCCGGTTCTTCCTTGTCGGACAACGAGGAGCCCGCGCCATGACCTATCGCCCCGAACCGCCCTTCGCCGAGCAGCAGCAGGAAGTGCCCGGCACCACCGACCGGATGAACCCGCGCCCCGACCACGGCGAGGACAGCTACGTCGGCTACGGCCGGCTGAACGACCGCAAGGCGATCGTGACCGGCGGCGACAGCGGGATCGGGCGCGCGGTCGCGCTCGCCTTCGCGCGCGAGGGCGCAGACGTGCTGATCAGCTATCTGAACGAGGACGACGACGCGGCCGAGACCAAGCGGCTGGTCGAGGACGCGGGGCGCCGCGCCGTACTGGTGCCGGGCGACATCAGCGATCCCGCGCACGCGCGCGACGTGGTTGCAAAGGCGGTGGAAGCGTTCGGCCGCGTCGACGTGCTGGTCAACAACGCGGCCTATCAGCACACGTTTGCCGAGATCGAGGACATTCCGGACGAGGAGTGGGACAAGACCTTCGCGGTCAACATGCACGCGATGTTCTACCTGTGCAAAGCCGCGGTGCCGCACATGCACGAGGGATCGTCGATCATCAACACGACTTCGGTCAACGCGGACAAGCCGCTGCCGACGCTGCTCGCCTACGCGACCACCAAGGGCGCGATCCACAATTTCACCGCCGGGCTGGCGCAGATGCTGGCGAGCCGCAAGATCCGCGTCAACGCGGTCGCGCCCGGGCCGGTGTGGACGCCGCTGATCCCCTCGACCATGCCCGCCGATCAGGTGAAGTCGTTCGGGCAGGAGACGCCGATCGGCCGCGCGGCGCAGCCGGCCGAGCTGGCACCACCCTATGTCATGCTGGCGAGCGACGAGGCGAGCTACATCTCCGGCGCGACAATCCCGGTGACGGGTGGTACGCCGTTCCTTTAAGCATTTGAGGAGAATACCGCGTGGCGGTGACCGACATCGCCACGCGCGTGTACGACCATAGCTGGCGCGTCGATCCGATCATCCGCAGCCTGCTCGACACCGATTTCTACAAGCTGCTGATGCTGCAGATGATCTGGCGCGAGCACCGCGACGTGCGCGCGACCTTCGCGCTGATCAACCGGACGAAGTCGGTGCGGCTGGCCGAGGTGGTCGACGAGCGCGAGCTGCGCGAGCAGCTCGATCACGCGCGCGGCGTGCGGCTGGCGAAGAAGGAGCTGATCTGGCTCGCGGGCAACACCTTCTACGGCGAGCGGCGGATGTTCGCGCCCGACTTCCTCGCCTGGCTCACCGACTTCCGGTTGCCCGACTACGACCTGCGTGTCGCCGACGGGCAATATGAGCTCCACTTCGAGGGCGCGTGGACCGACACGACGATGTGGGAGATACCCGCGCTCGCGATCGTCAACGAACTGCGCAGCCGCGCCGCTCTGCGCGCGCGCGGGCGGTTCGAGCTCGACGTGCTCTACGCGCGCGCCAAGGCGAAATTGTGGGAGAAGGTCGAGCGGCTGCAGCGATTGCCCGACCTCGTCATCTCCGATTTCGGCACGCGGCGGCGGCACGGCTTCCTGTGGCAGCGCTGGTGCGTCGAGGCGTTGAAGGAAGGGCTGGGCGCGCGCTTCATCGGTTCGTCCAACGTGCTGCTCGCGATGGACAACGACCTGGAGGCGATCGGCACCAACGCGCACGAGCTGCCGATGGTGCTCGCCGCCCTCGCCGACGACGACGCGGGCGTGGCGGCGGCGCCGTACCGCGTGTTGGAGGAATGGCAGGCGCATTACGGCGGCAATCTGCGCGTCGTGCTGCCCGACGCATTCGGCACCAAGGCGTTCCTCGACCACGCGCCCGACTGGGTGGCGGACTGGACCGGATTTCGCCCCGACAGCCTGCCGCCGATCCCCGCGGGCGAGCAGATCATCGATTGGTGGCGCGCGCGCGGACGCGATCCGCGCGGCAAATTGCTGATCTTCTCCGACGGAATGGACGTCGACTCCATCGAGGCGACCTATCGCCATTTCGCGGGACGGGTGCGGATGAGCTTCGGCTGGGGCACCAACCTGACCAACGACTTCCGCGGCTGCGATCCCGAAGGAGGCCATGCGCTGGAGCCGATCTCGCTCGTCGCCAAGGTGATTGCGGCGAACGGGCGACCGGCGGTCAAGCTGTCGGACAATCCGTCCAAGGCGACCGGCGACCCGGCGGAGATCGAAAGGTACCTGCGGATTTTCGGTGAGGGCGGGCGGACGAAGACGGCGGTGTCGGTGTGATCCCGTCACCCCAAACTTGATCCGGGGTCCCGCTCTTCTGGAGTGCGGGGCTAGCAAGCGGGATTCCGGGTCAGGCCCGGGATAAAGGGGGGGGGTCAGCCCAATATAAAGTGTTTCCGCCGCAACCTACCCACCTCCTGACCTCTCGCTTTCAGGGAGGGGAGTTGGATGCCTCCAGCGCCGCAAACCATTCCGCGTAGGGCGTGTTGCGCGCCATGTGCCGGTTGAGGTCGGGTGCGCCGTCATCCCACCATGGCGGACCGCGCTCGCCGAGCGCGACCTTGGCGGCGTGGACGCGGGCGCGGGCGGCGGTGACCGCTTCCGCGTCGCCGGTACGCCCCGCGCTGCCGACGGCGCGGCGCGCGTCCATCAGGTCGGCCACCAGAGCGGCGCGACGCTCGTCCGACAATGCCGGGTTGCTCCGCCGCCACAGCCGGCCGCGCACCACCAGGTAGCGGCCGTCCGGGGTGACGGGTGCGGGCTCAGTCGTGACGGCGGCGCCACAGGAAGGCGGCGAGGCCCGCCGCGCCCGCGGCCGCGACGCCGCCCGCCACCACCGCGGCCTTGCGGCGGCGTTCAGGATGGCGACGCCCGCCCTCGACCCCGCTCGCGCCCGCGGGGGCCGCGTGGAGCGCGCCCTGGCTGTCCGCACCCGGCTCGGCGCGGTCCGACCAGACGTCCATGAAGCCGTTCATTATCGCCGCGCCGAGGTTGGGCGTGGCGAACTGGCCGAGCTTAAGCAGGCACGCGGGCGCACCCACCACGGTCGTGTTGCGCGGACGGCGCGCGAGCTTCACCACCGCCTTCGCCACCGTCTCGGGCGCGAGCGCGCCGGGCGGCAGCGACAGCTTCACGCCGGTGTAATTGCCCGCGTGATCGATGCCCGGCGTGTCGACGAAGGTCGGGTAGACGTCGCAGACGTGGATGTGCGGGCGTTTCGACACCTCCGCGCGCAACGCCTCGCTGAACCCGCGCAGCCCGAACTTGCTCGCGGCGTAGGCGGCGGCGTAGGGCGTCGCGAAGAAGCCGCCGACCGAGATCATGTTGACCCAGGTGCCGCGGTCCTGGCCTAAGAAGATCGGCCACACTGCGCGCGCGTCGTTCATGTGACCGACGAGGTTCGCGTCGATCACGCGGGCGTGATCCGCTATTGGCACGTCGTGGTACTTGCCGACCACGCCGACGCCGACGTTGCTGAACCACAGGTCGATCTCGCCCAGCAGCTCCTTAGCTTCGGCGGCGAAGGCGGCGACCGCGGCGGCGTCGGTTACGTCGAGCGTGCGCACCTCCGCACTGCCGCCCGCCGCGCGCACCTTGGCCGCCACGTCCTCCAACCCGGCCTCACCGCGCGCGGCGAGCACGAGGTGCGCGCCCTTCTTCGCGAAGGCGAGCGCCGTCGCCGCGCCGATGCCGCTCGACGCGCCGGTGATGACGACGCGCAGGTGCTGCCGGGCGCCGCGCATCATCGGCTGATCGCGTCCTTGACCGCCTCGCCCGCCTTGGCGAGCAGGCCCTTCTCGGCTTCCTCGGCCTCTTCCTTGGTCTTGAACGCCGCGCCCTCCGGCTCGGCAGGCGGCGCGTAGACGGTGAACAGCTTCAGCGCGCCCGTGCCCTTGTTGACGAAATTGTGCTGCGATCCCTTGGGCACGACGACCATGTGGTTCGGCCCCGCCTTGGTGTTGTGGCCGTCGACCGTGACCTGCGCCTCGCCGGTGACGATAAAGGTGGTCTGGTCGGCGGCATGCTTCTCCATGCCGATCTCCTCGCCCGCCGGGATGCTCATCAGCACCACCTGCACCTTGCTGTCGCGGTACACTTCCTTCTGCCACAGCTCGTTCCTGTTCGCGAGCTCGATCATGTCCTTGTTGAAGATCGCCATCATTCTTCCTTTCGAATGGTTGCGGGGAGAACGACGCACGCGCCGGAGCGTTCACCGCCGGACCAACAATCATTCGATCGGACGCGCGTGAAGTTCCTGGTGGCGGAAAGTGAGACGGCCGAGCACCGTGCCAAGCGGCGCGCGCGGTCGGGCAAGAGTTCGGGCGAGACGTTCCAGGCGACGCTGGAGCAGATGGTGCCGGGGGCGGCGGTGACCCGCGTCGAGCCCGCCGACGCCGACGGCGATCGCATGGCGGCGGACGAGATCGCCGCGTTCGACGCGGTGTTCCTGACCGGGTCGCCGCTGCACGTCTACGAGGACGCGCCGGAGGTTGAGCGGCAGATCGCGTTCATGCGCGCGGTGTTCAACAGCGGCGTGCCGTCGTTCGGGTCGTGCGCCGGGCTGCAGGTCGCGGTCGCCGCCGCCGGTGGACGCGTGCGGCCGATGCCCGAGCGGATGGAGGCGGCGATCGGGCGGCGGATCACCGCCACCGACGAGGGGCGCGACCACCCGCTGCTCGCCGGACGCCCGCCCGCGTGGGACACCGCCTCGATCCACACCGACGAGGTCGAGGAACTGCCCGCGGGCGCGACCCTGCTCGCCTCCAACGGCGCGACGCGGGTGCAGGCGGCGGAGATCCGATGCGGCGCGGGCGTGTTCTGGGGCGTGCAATATCATCCCGAACTCGCACCCGGCGAGATCGCGTCGGCGATCCGCGACCAGGCCGCGTCGCTGGTCGAGGCCGGGCTGGCGAGCGACGAGGCGGCGGTGGAGCGCCGCGCCGCGCTGCTCGACCGCGTCCACCGCGACGCCGACGACCATGCCGCGCGCTGGGAATTGGGCGTCGACGACGAGTTCGCGGTGGAGGACCGGCGGCGGCTGGAGATCGCCAACTTCATCGCCGCGATCCCGCGCCTGCGCGGCGCGCGTTAGGCGGCGGGGTAGGGCGCTCGCCGATCGGTATTGCTTTTCCTCTCGTCACCCCGGACTTGATCCGGGGTCCCGCTTTTTGGGGAGCAGAAGAAGGCAGCGGGATCCCGGATCAGGTCCGGGATGACGGTAAAGTTGATCGGTAGAGACCGCTTTAGCGCGCGATCAGCTGCTGCAGCGTGATCGGCCAGAAGTCGCGCGCGTCGACGCCGACGTCGTACTGGCGCGGCATAGGCTTCAGCCGGCCGTGGCTGTGGCCGTGGAGGTTGATCGCGCCGCGCCCCTGCGCGTTCCACGACCGGAATGGGTAGTGGCACAGCACCAACCTGCGCCCGTCCTCCTCCAGCTCGCGATAGTCGTGGACGCTCGCCCAGCCGGGGGCAGAGAGCGTCGCGTCGGGGTCGTTGTTGCCGCGGATCAGGTGCTTGGTGCCGTTCAGTTGCCCCAGCAATGCCGCGACGTCGCCGGGGCGCCTGGCAACATCGCCCAAGTGCCAGACCTCGTCGTCCGCGCCGACGACGCTATTCCAGCGCGCGATCATCAGATGATCCATCGCGGCGACTGACTCGAACGCGCGGCGCTGTATGTTGATCGTCCGAGGATCGCCGAAATGCGTGTCGGCGGTGAAGAAGCGAGCCATAATGGGACGCGTCTAGGCACGGGAAAATAGCCGGGCAATCGCACCTTGTAAGATTCGCTTCGTGCCGGGGCGCCGACAATCGTTGTATGTGAGTAATGATTGCGCTGAGCGAGGGGGCGATGCGACGGTTCGATTACTTCACGGGCGCGCGCGACACGTGGCGCGCGAGTGCGGCGCGGCGCGCCAAGCAGGTCAAGCTCGACCACGGCACCGACGCGATGAACTACGTGCGTGATCGCATCGCGCGCGCGCACTGGACCAGCTTCCAGCGGCGTCGATGGAGCTATATCCGCCGCCTGCTGGAGCGTGGCTGAGCACGGCCGGTGCGGGCAGCGGGGCGCACCGCGAATGTCGTCGCCTTTCCAGCACTCGGGCGAGCCGGTCGCGCCGTTCCCCGTTGGCGCTCGCGCCAGTGAGGCGGGCAGGCTGCCGAGCGCTTCCGCCGAACCGATCAGCGCAGTTGCCGCGCGAGTCAGCCAACGTGGACAGTGTCAGGGATGCGCCTTGACCTGAAAGGACGCTTCGATCTTGAGGAGGTGACTGGCGATCTTGGTAAGCCGATCAACAGGATCATCGCCGCGCGGATTGCTGAACACGATCTTCATAACGCCGCCGAACGGCGTCGGAGCGACGGCGCTACATTCCAATGCCGCCCTATTGGAATCGTCAATCGGCAGAGATTTGCAGACATAGCCGAACGTTCGACCGCCGATCGTCGTCTGCCCGGACGGATTGCCGAAAGCCCGTGCCCCAGCAGGATCAGCTAACGAACTTGTCGCTCGATTGCTGACGTGCAGACCGATCACTGCATAAGCCTCGGGTACGGATTGCCAGAACGAGAAATTAACCTGTGCCATGTCGCCATACTGCCCGGCCCGGCTCCAGTCGATGAGGACACCCGTCTGCGGAACGAGGAAGAAGTACATCTCAGGGCGATCGGGACGTTCGGGATCGTCATCGTACGAAACACGAAATAAGCTTCGTACGTCCGGCACGATGAGGCTCTTGGACGCCGAGAAACGGAACTCTGTCGTGGGCAGGTCCAGCCGACGCCATTTCCAGAGCGGGTTCTGGTAGATCGGCGTCGTATCGGCACAACTCGGCAAGACGAAGAGGGATAGTAGATACAGGAAGAATCGTCCGCGACCTCTGGACGATGGGGCAACGACAATCACGTCAGCAGCCGACATCCGCTTCACCGCTTTCTCCCTGCGTTGTCCAGCCGCAACGACCTGCGCAACGGCAGGCCGCTGTCCCGCGGCAGCAACGCCGCCGCGACGCGCGAGTGCGTATCGCTCAGTCGGCGGATCACTACGCCGCGTTTGTAGCACAGTATGACGTCTAAGGCAGTGTCCGAAAGGTTGTCGGGGCGGTAGCCGTAAGGAGCAGGTGCCTCAGCTCATCCGTGAATGAAAAGGTTGCGGCAGGCCGTGCGCGTCGGGCAGCGGACCGACGACCTCACACGTCGGCCGGTGAGATCGGCCCAGCGATAGCGGGTGCTTGCGCAGACCGGCAGCGGGCCGCGCACCGCTCGCTTACTGCCCGGCCGCGGCCAGCAGCGTCGCGGCGCGCGCCAGCGTGGCGCGGATCGCTTCGGGGATCGCGGGGTTGGTGCAGACGATCGTCGGCGACGGGTGCGGCATGGTGAGCACCGGCACGCCGGGGCAGTGCGCTGCGACGACCGGTGCGGCCTCGCGCGCGACGCGGCCCGACAAGATGACGACGCGCAGCCGGGGCAGCAGCGCGAGGAAGCCGGGCAAGGCCGCCAGCCCCTCGGCGATCTCGCCGCGCCGGAGCGCGCGGTTGCGCGCGCCGGGTTCGTGGACGATCCACGGCACCGTGTTCCACAGGATCGTGTCGCCGCGCGCGATCGCCGCGTCGGCGAGAAAGCGCGACAGGTTGCGCGCGGTGCCGGTCGGATTTTCGCACGACACCGCGCGCTCCTCCGCGCCGCCGGGGCCAGGCGTTTCCAGCAGGATCAACAGCCGCGCCGCCGCGCCGCCGTCGTTCGGGTCGAACAACGGCATGCGGCGCCCGCCATCGACCAGCGCGCGCCGCCATGTCTCCAGTCGCTGCTGCGCGTCGTCCATCACCTTCGTGTAGCGGCAAACGCGCGCCGCGGTGCGGGGAACGGCCGGGCCGATCCCCGCGCGCGGATCACATCGCCTGGCCGGCCATGTTGCCGCCCTGCAGCTTGGACACCATCTCGACGTGGCGCTTGACGATCGGCGCCGCGGCCTTGGCGTTGGCGCGCAGCGCCGCCTGGTCGCCGTTCGCGGCGTAGCTCTGCTGCAGGTCGAGCGCAGCCTGGTGCGCCGGCAGCTGCTGCGCGAGGTAGATGCGGTCGAAGTCGCCCGGTGCCGCGGCCTGCAATTCGTTGATCGAGGCGGTGGCCCCTGTGTCGAGCATCGGCGGCGTCGGCGTGAGCCCGGCCTTCTTCGCCGCCGCCATCGTCTTGGCGGTGGTCTTGTTATGCTCCTTAATCATCATCGACGCGAAGCGCTTCACCGCCGGGTTCTGCGACTTCTGCAGCGCGATCTGGCTCGAGTTGATCTCGTACAGGTCGCTCATCCCCGACGCCATGACATAGGGCATTGCCTGCGTCTTTGCCTCGGGCGGGGGCGGCGGCGGGGGCGTCTGCGCGGCGACGGGGAGGGCGACGGCGGATGCGAGCGCCATCGCGAGACCGGTCAGCATCTTCATGATTTTCTCTCCAGCAATCGGGTCGATCGTGGCGCGATGCCACGATGTCGCCCGCTCAACCCGAGAGACGAGCAGCCGGTTTCACGGACGCGCGGCAAAACAGTGTTGATGTGAATCAAGTCATCGTGGCGTTGGATCGCCGACCAAGCGGACCGAGATCTGGCGCGTTGCTTGGCCCCAATCACGATCACCGCCACGATCCGCGCAGCCGAAGCCCGATCCACAAGGTGCGCGGCGTCGCGCGCTCGACCAAGTCGGCGCCGCTGACCCCCGCCTCGACGCGCTCGTCGAACAGGTTCTCCGCGCGCGCCTCCAGCGCCAGCGCCGACGTGAGCGGGACGGACAGATAGCCGTCCACCGTCGTCGCGGGCGCCAGCGCGCGCGTGTTGCCGTCATCCTCGAACTGGCGCGCGGCGTGGCGCAGCGTCGCCGAGGCCGTGAGCGCGTCCTGACGCCAGCCGAGCGTCGCCGACACGAGATCGCGCGGCGTCTGCGCCGGCCGCAGCCCGTCGAGCGCGGCGGCGGCGCTCGACGCCTCGACGCGCGGCGACACGTGGCTCCACGACGCGCGCGCGAACACCGGTCCGACCACGTCCCAGTCGGCGTCGAGCTCGACACCGGTCGAGCGGATCGCGTCGAGGTTTTGGCGCACGCGGTAGACGCCCGCCGCCGACACGAAGCCGACGCCCGCGAAATTGCCCGGCCCGCGCGCGACCGTCACGTTGCTGATCGCGTCGTCCAGTCGGTTCCAGAATATCGTCGCGGCGAGGCTGACGCGGCTCGCCGGCGCGATCGTCACGCCCCCGTCGACGCCGGTCAGCCGCTCGGGCGATAGCGCGGCATTGGCGGCGGTCGCGTCCGCGCCGACGCGGAACGGGCGGTAGAGTTCGTTGAGCGTCGGCAAGCGCCAGCCGCGATAGGCCGAGGCGCGCAACGTCACGCCGTCCGCGACGCGGTAGGCCGCGCCCGCGCGACCGGTCGCCTCCGTGCCGTCGCGGTCGGCGAAGCGATCGTCGGTGAACGCAGTGCCGGTGACGAGCGCGCGCTCGCTCAGTCGGCCGTCCTCGATCCACCAGCGATCGACCCGCCCGCCGAGCGTCAGCGTCAGCGGTCCCCGTTCCAGGCTCGCGTCGGCGAACGCGCCCAGCGTCGTGCTGCTGCCCGCGGCGCCGCGCCGCCTAGTCGGCACGCCGTTCGCGTAGCTGTAGAATTCCTGCGTCCGCCCGCTCACGTCGCGCCAGTCGACACCCAGCCGCAGGTCGGCACCTGCACCCAGCGGCGGCACCAGCTCCAGCCGCGCGCCCAGGCCGGTCGCGGGGGTGTTATATTGGTCGAGCGTCTGCGTCGCGGAAGTTCGCCGTGCGTCGACGCTCGCGAACTGCGAGGCAAAGGCGCGGGTCTGCAGGTAAGCGAGCGCGGAATAGCCCCAAGGCCCGCGCCCGACGAGGCGCAGGCTGGCGTCGGCGCCCTCGCTCTTGTTGGCGGTGAACGCGGTGCCGCGCGTGCGCCGGTCGGTGAACGCGCTGACGTTCGCCTGCAACTCGGTGTCGGCACCGGCGCGGATCACGCCGCGCACCGCGCCCGACGCCTGCTCGTAGGGTGCTGGGCCATCGACAGGGCCGCGGTCCTCCGCCACGATCGGCGCGAAGCCGTCGCCGCGCGCGTAGGCGCCCGACAGCGTCGCGAAACCGCGGTCGTTGCTGAGCGTCACCGAGCCTTGCGCGTCGAGCGAGTCGCGGCTGCCGTAGGCGACGCTGCCGAGGTAGCGCGGCACCTGAGCGGGCGTCGCGCTCTCCAGCTCGACCGTGCCGGCGAGCGCGCCGGGGCCGAAATAGCCGCTGCCGCCGCCGCGCGTCACGCGGATGCGCCCGATCCGATCGGTGGCGTAGGCGGGGAAGGGCACCCAGCCGCCGAACGGGTCCGCCTGCGGCACGCCGTCGAGGATTAGCAGCGCGCGGCTCGACGCATTGCCGCCGATCCCGCGCAAGCTGATCCCCTGGCTGGTCGGGTTGGCGGAGCGCGAGTCGGAGCGGCGGAACTGCTGCAATCCCGCCACGTCGGCGAGCACGCTCTCCAGCCGGTCGGCGGCGTTGGTTGCGATTCGATCGGCGTCGATCGTCACCACCGCCGCGGCAGCGTCGCCCGGCCGGTCGCTTAGCCCGCGGCCGGTGACGACGATGTCCGCGCCGGGCGCGGCGGCGGTCTGCCCCGCGGCGGGCGAGATCGTGCCGGGCAGGGCGGCGCCGAGCAGGAGGATGCGGCGGATCATGATAGGTACTCCTGCAGGAACTGGCGCGTCGTAGCGGCGCACGCGCGCGGACGCGACCGCGGAAGGGCTATCGTGTGTTGGAGCCGCCCCCCAAAATTTTACTCGTCGCCCCGGACTTGATCCGGGGCCCCGCTTCTTCTCTCACGCCGCGGAGAAAGCGGGATCCCGGATCAAGTCCGGGTTGACGGCTGGACCCTACTCCCAATCCGCGTCCCTGTGCTCGCCCAGCCTCGGACTCGCGCGGCAGGCGACGACGCGCGCGCCGTTGATCGTGATCGGCGCGGCGAGCCCGGCGAGCCCGTCGACGGTGATCTGCATCCCCCGCGCGATCACCTGCGGGTCGGCGAACACCTGATCGACGCGATTGACCGGGCCGACGGGAACGCCCGCCATCTCCAGCGCGGCGAGCAGCGCGGCGCTCTCCCACTTCACCGTCTCCGCGACGATCATGGGCAGCAGCGCGGCGCGGTTCTCGACCCGCGCGGGGTTGGTCGCGAACCGCACGTCCTCGGCGAGCGCGGGGGTGCCGAGCACCGCGCACAGTTTTGCGAACTGCCGATCGTTGCCGACCGCGACGATCAGGTCGCCGTCGCTCGTGGGGAAGCTCTGATACGGGGCGAGGTTGACGTGGCCGTTGCCCATGCGCTGCGGCACGGTGCCGCTCGCCATCCAGTTGAGCGCCTGGTTGCCGAGCACGCCGACCTGCGTGTCGAGCAGCGCCATGTCGAGGTGTGCGCCCACGCCTGTCCGATCGCGCTCGCGCAAGCTCGCCAGGATCGCGACCGCGGCATAGACGCCGGTGAACAGGTCGGCGATCGCGACCCCGCTCTTCTGCGGCGCACCGTCCGGCTCGCCGGTCAGCGACATGATCCCGCCCATGCCCTGGATGATGAAATCGTAGCCGGCGCGGTGCGCGTAGGGGCCGGTCTGGCCGAAGCCGGTCACCGAGCAGACGATCAGCCGCGGGTTCGCCTCGCGTAGCGCGGCGGCGTCGAGCCCGTATTTGGCGAGCCCGCCGACCTTGTAATTCTCGA
Organism: Sphingomonas sp.; assembly: GCF_042095875.1. GTDB lineage: Bacteria > Pseudomonadota > Alphaproteobacteria > Sphingomonadales > Sphingomonadaceae > Sphingomonas. The sequence continues at coordinate 17,315 of NZ_JBELMJ010000042.1, read as the reverse complement.
TCACCACGTCCGCGCCCGCCGCCAGCGCGCGCACCCGCGCCTGACCTTGCGCGCTGGCGATGTCGACGGCGACCGAGCGCTTGCCGCGGTTGCAGGCGTGGTAATAGGCCGCCGACAGGTCGCTGCCATCCGCCGCGGTGACGAAGGGCGGTCCCCAATGGCGCGTGTCGTCGCCCTCGCCCGGCCGCTCCACCTTGATCACGTCCGCGCCCAGATCGGCGAGCAACTGCCCGCACCACGGGCCCGCCAGGATGCGTGCGAGTTCGAGCACGCGGAGACCGGCGAGCGGGCGGGGCGGGGTGGCGGCGGTGGCGGTCATCCTATTGGTCTAGGGGAGCAGGAGGCGGGTGCGCCAGCGTGTTCGTGCGGCGGCATGAGGAGCGAAGATGGATCCTGAGTGCGAGCTTGATTGCCGTCATCCCGGCGAAGGCCGGGATCCATCGTGCTGCAAGCGGCTCGGCCGATCGTGATATGGAGAAATGGATCCCGGCCTGCGCCGGGATGACGGACGAAGGGTTATAAAGCGCTGAACTCTTGTGTTCAGCGGATGTCAGTGGATCAGACGACCGAGTCCGGCTTCGCCTCGTCGAGCGCCACCAGCACCATCCGCTCCCACGCCGCTACGTCGCCCGCCGTGGCCATCGCCGCCGTCGGCTCGCGGAGTGTGTGGAGCACCGCGAGCGCGTCGTCGCGGTAGTCGGGCCAGCGCGCGTCCACCAGCCTGGCGGCGGACTCCTCCTGCCCGACGCCGTTGGCGCTGATGCGCTGCGCGGCGAGCACGCGCGCGATCCGCTCGACCAGCGGGGTGACGGATACGTCCATGAGCGACACTCCTTTGCCCCATCCGAACGCGGCGAGGCCCGCGCGGCTCCCGCAGCGCCGAAGCGGTGCGGGGCCGACGCGGGCCTCGTGAATCACTCGGGTCAGGCGCGCGGATCAGGCGAAGCTGCGCCCGCCGCCACCGCCGCCACCGCGACGCCCGCCACCACCGCCGCGACGGCTGGCGTTGGCGTAGTTGCGCCCGCCGGTCGCGGCACCCGCGCCGCCGTTGCCGCCGCTCGCACCCTGGCCGCCCTGGCGCTGGCTGCCGCCGCCCTGGCCGCCGCCGCGCGCGGAGGAGCCGCCGCGGCTACCCAGCGGCTGCGGCTCGTGCTGGCGCGAACCGTGCGCGGGGCGCGGGTTGTGCGACGCCTTAGGCCGCGCGGGACCGCGCTGCCGGTCGACGCGCGGCGCGGGGTCGGCGCCGATCGCCTTCACGCGCTCGGCCTTCAGCTGCTCGGCGCGCTTGAGGAAGTCCTCGGGCAGGCCGACGACGGGGATCTTCTGGCGCGTGACCTTCTCGATGTCCTTCAGGTACGGCTTCTCGTCATCGGCGCAGAAGGCGATCGCCTCGCCGCTCGCACCCGCGCGCGCGGTGCGGCCGATGCGGTGGACGTATTGCTCGGGCACGTTGGGCAGCTCGAAGTTGAACACGTGGCTGACCCCCGACACGTCGATGCCGCGCGCCGCGATGTCGGTCGCGACGAGGATCGGTACCTCGCCCGACTTGAACAGGGCGAGCGCGCGCTCGCGCTGCGGCTGGCTCTTGTTGCCGTGAATCGCGCTCGCCGCGATGCCGTTGCCCGCCAGCAGCTTCACCACGCGGTCGGCGCCGTGCTTGGTGCGGGTGAAGACGAGCGCGCGGTCGATCTTCGTCTCGCGCAGCATGATCGTCAGCAGCGCCTGCTTCTCGGCCTGGTTGCAGAAGATCACGCTCTGGTCGACGCGCTCGGCGGTGGTCGCCGCGGGCTTGATCGACACGGTGGCGGGATCGGTCAGGAACTGCGCCGCCAGGTCGCGGATCGCGACCGGCATGGTGGCGGAGAAGAACAAGGTCTGGCGCTTGCGCGGCACCATGCGGACGATCTTCTTGAGCGCGTGGATGAAGCCCAGGTCGAGCATCTGGTCGGCCTCGTCGAGCACCAGGATCTCGATCATCGACAGGTTAATATAGCCCTGCTCGACGCAGTCGATCAGGCGGCCGGGCGTCGCGACCAGGATGTCGACGCCGCGCGCCACGTCCTGCCGGTTCTTGTTTATGCTGGTGCCGCCGAACACGGTCGCGACCGACATCTTGGAGAAGGCGCCGTAGCCGCGCGCGCTGTCCGCGATCTGGCTGGCAAGCTCGCGCGTCGGCGCGAGGACGAGCATGCGGACGTGCGTCGGCAGCACGCGCTTGTCGGCGGCGACGAGCCGCTGGATCGAGGGCAGCACGAACGCCGCGGTCTTGCCGGTGCCGGTCTGCGCGATGCCGAGCAGGTCGCGGCCTTCCAGCAGCGTGGGGATGCTGTCGCGCTGGATCGGCGTCGGCTCGGAATAGCCCTTGGCCTCGATCGCGCGGACGAGCGGCTCGGCCAAGCCGAGATGTGCGAATGACATGAATATGGTCCCAAATAATCGAACCCCCGCCGCGCAGATGACGCGATGGGGGCGGGGGTAGGAAGAGACACCCCGCGTGACATGGGAGGTCGGTCGATGATCGACCGAGGCGGAGCCGGATCCCTCGCGGGATCGATCACGCTGCAAACGCCTCGATACCCCGCGATGTGACTGCTGCACCGCAAAAAGTCAAGGTCGCCGGTGAACTCCCCCGGTCAGCACGTGTTCAGCCACCTCTACCTATCGTCGTTACCTGTTTGAGTAGTCGTTTCCGACCATGACCGACCTGTCACCACCGTTACCCATCCGTGACGACGCGCTCAGCATCGGCCGCTGGCACTGGGACGTGCGCGCCGATCGGATCACCTCGGACGCATCGTTCGCGACCCTGTACGGCGTGTCGCCGGCGCTCGCAGCGGAGGGCGCGCCGATCGCGACCTTCTTCGGCGGTATCCACACCGACGACCTGCCGCGGGTGCAGGCCGCGATCGCGCATACGATGGCGACCGGCGAGGCGTTCGAGGAGGAATATCGCGTCATCGACGCCGAAGGGTCCGTCCGCTGGCTGGTGGCGCAGGGGCGGGTCGAGCGCGACGCGGCGGGCGTGGTCGTCGCCTTTCCGGGTGTCAGCTACGACATCGACGCCAGGAAGCGCAACGAACTGCGCCTCGCCGCCACCGTCGAGATCAACGACCGCCTGCGCGCGGGCGGCGACGCGGGCGACCTGGCGCTCGCCGCGGCGGAGGTGCTCGGGCGCACGCTCGACGTCAGTCGCGCGGGTTACGGCACCGTCGACCCGCGCGAGGAGACGATCACCACCGAGCGCGCCTATTGCGCGAGCGGGATCATGCCGCTGCCACGCAGGCTGCATTTCCGCGACTACGGCAGCTACATCGACGATCTGAAGGCGGGCGTGACGGTGGCGATCGCCGACGTGCGGGACGATCCGCGCACCCGCGACACGGCCGAGGGCCTGCGCGAACTGTCCGCCATGTCGTTCATCAACATGCCGGTGACCGAGCAGGGCGGGTTCGTCGCCTTGCTGTACCTCAACAACGCGACGCCGCGCGCGTGGAGCGACGAGGACGTGGCGTTCGTGCGCGACGTCGCCGAGCGCGTGCGCGACGCGGTGGAGCGTCGCCGCGTCGAGCACGAGCTCGCCGTGCTCAACGCGCGGCTGGAGGACGAGGTCGATGCGCGCACCGCCGAGCTGATGCGCGCCGAGGAGCAATTGCGCCAGGCGCACAAGATGGAGGCGGTCGGCCAGCTGACCGGCGGGCTGGCGCACGATTTCAACAATCTGCTGACCGGCATCTCGGGTGCGCTGGAAATGATCAACCTGCGCGTCGAACAGGGGCGCGCGGGCGAGCTCGACCGCTACGTCACCGCGGCGCAGGGGGCGACCCGGCGCGCGGCGGCGCTGACCCACCGCCTGCTCGCCTTCTCGCGCCGCCAGACGCTCGATCCCAAGCCGACCGACGTCAACCGGTTGATCGCTGGCATGGAGGAACTGGTGCGCCGCACGGTCGGCCCCGCGGTCGAGCTGGAGGTGGTGGGCGCCGCCGGGCTGTGGCCCGCGCTGGTCGATCCCAACCAGCTCGAGAATGCGCTGCTCAACCTGTGCATCAACGCGCGCGACGCGATGCCCGACGGCGGGCGGATCACGATCGAGACCGCGAACAAGTGGATCGACGAGCGGATCGCGCGCGAGCGCGACCTGGCGCCCGGCCAGTATCTCGCGCTGTGCGTCACCGACACGGGCGAGGGGATGACCCCCGAGGTGCAGGCGCGCGCCTTCGACCCCTTCTTCACCACCAAGCCGCTGGGCGAGGGGACCGGGCTGGGGTTGTCGATGATCTACGGCTTCGCGCGGCAATCGGGCGGTCAGGTGCGGATCTACAGCGAGGTCGGCGACGGCACCACCGTGTGCATCTACCTGCCGCGCCACTATGCCGGCGAGGAGGCGGACGGGGGCAAGGCCGCCGACGCGCTCGCCGCAGCGCCGGTTACCGGGCAGCGCACGGTGATGGTCGTCGACGACGAGCCGACGATCCGCATGCTGGTGAGCGAGGTGCTGGTCGAGCAGGGCTATACCGTGCTGGAGGCGGGCGACGGCGCGGGCGCGCTGCGCCTGCTCGGCTCGGGGGTGACGCCCGACCTGCTCGTCACCGATGTCGGGCTGCCGGGGCAGATGAACGGTCGCCAGGTCGCCGACGCGGCGGTCGCGCTGCTGCCCGACCTCAAGGTGCTGTTCATCACCGGCTACGCGGAGAATGCGGTGATCGGCAACGGGCAGCTCGCGCCGCACATGGCGCTGGTGACCAAGCCGTTCTCGATGGACACGCTCGCGGCCAAGGTCGGCGTGCTGCTGGCGGACTGATCAGCCCGCGAGCGCGCCCGCGGCGATCGTCAGCGCGCCCAGCCCGATCGACAAGGGCACGCGCAACCGCATCCAATTGGCCGGCGCCGCGCCGCGCGCGACCAGCCAGCGATCGACCGGCAGCGTGAGCAGGATCGCGCAACCCATCGCGACCAGCCCGATCGGCAGGCGCACCGCGGCGAGCGCCAGGATCGCGCCCGCCACCAGGCTCGGCACCACCGCGAGCGCCACCAGTATCGACTGGCCCGCGCGCCGAAACATCGCCAGCCCCCACCACATGCCGCCGAGGAAACTGAGGATCAGCGCACCGTAGGCGAGCGCGATCAGCGCGCCGTCGCCGATCCCCAGCCCCGCCAGCACCACTGCGCCGACCTGCGGCAGCAGCCCCGCGAACCCCAAAGCGAACGCGACGCGCCCGACCGCGAACGGATAGGGGTCCCGGCCAGCCTGCTCGATCATGCGACATCTCCTGCTGAAACGCGGGCACGCGCGCCCGCTGATTTACGCAACCTACGCGCAAACGATCCGCCGGACGTTAATTCCTGACGTATGTTAAACCTCGCGGTAACCCTCCGCACGCTACGGCGGACCCCATGTTACGCGCGCGCCGATACCTCGCTCCCTGTCTCCAGCTCGCGGGGGGCGTGGTCGCGCTGGTCGCGTTGGCGATGGCGCCGCCGGAGCGCGGCGACCTGCTGTTCGTGCCGCTGACCGCCGCTGCCGCCCCGGTGCAGGCGGCGCGCGCGGACGGGTCGGCGCTGCTCGGGCGCGGCCCGCTCGGCTCGATCGTGGTGCGCGCGACCGGTCCGCGCGACCTGCTCGCACTGCTGCGCCACGGTATCCTGGTCACCGCCGCGCCCGGCGTGCTGTGCGGAACGGTGCGCGCGTGAGCAGGGATATGACGGTCTCACCCGCGCGCTCGGTCGTGCTCGACGACCTGCGCCGGCGGGGCGTGCGCAACCTGGTGATCGCGAGCTGGCTGTGCCTGCCCCTGATCGCGATCGGCGACCGCCTGCTGGGCGGCAGCGGCGTGTCCGCGGCGCTGCTGGTCGCGGCGCTGACGCTGGTGCTGCCGACGCGCGTGGCGGTGCAGCGCCGGTTCGACCGCGCCGCGCGGCTGACGGTCGGGGTCGAGGCCGCGATCATGCCCGCAGTGTTCGTCTACATGCTGCGCGGCCACGGCTGGCAGATGGACGCGCACATGTACTTCTTCGTGGCGCTCGCCGCGCTCAGCCTGTTGTGCGACTGGCGCCCGATCGCGCTCGCCTCCGCGCTGATTGCGGTGCACCATTTGTTGTTCGAGGCGCTGGTGCCCGACTGGGTGTTCGCCGGCTCGGGCAATCTCGGCCGCGTCGCGTTTCACGCGGTCGCGGTGGTGCTGCAAGCCGGCGCGCTGATCTATATCACGCAGCAGCTGCGCCGGCTGATCCTGGCGCAGGACACCGCGCGCCACGAGCAGGAGCGCGCGCGCCTGCACAGCGAGCAGCTGTCCGCCGAGGCCGCCGCCGCGGCCGCGCGCGCGGTGGACGCGCTCGCCGCCGCGCGCGCCGCGGAGGACAGTTCCGCGCGCGAGCGTGCGCGCCGCGAGGAGGCGGAGCGGCGGCTGGCGGACGATCGCCGCACCGCGCTGCTGTCGCTCGCCGGCGCGTTCGAGCACACGGTGGCGGGCGTCGCGGTCGCGCTGGACGAGGCATCGGTGCAGCTGGTCAGCTCGGCGGTGTCGCTCAACGAACTCGCGGCCGATGCAGGCCAGCAGGCGACGGAGGTGGTCGCGGGCGCGGTGCAGGCGTCGTCGGCGGCGCAGGACGTCGCCGCGGCGGTGCGCGACCTGTCGGGGTCGATGGAGACCGTCGCGCGCCACGCCGAGGAGCAGCGCAACCTGACCCGCGCCGCGCGCGACAGCGCGGCGTCGAGCGACCAGGCGGTGCGCCAACTCGCCGAGCGGACCGGCGACATCGGCGGCTTCGTGGAACAGATCGGCGGCATCGCCGCGCAGACCAACCTGCTCGCGCTCAACGCCACGATCGAGGCGGTGCGCGCAGGCGAGGCGGGGCGCGGCTTCGCGGTGGTCGCGGGCGAGGTGAAGCAGCTCGCCGCGGGCACCGCGCACGCGACGCTGAAGATCGCGGACCTGATCGCGGGGATCGAGCAGGGCGTCAGCGCGGCGGCGGGCGACCTCGACGTCGCCTCCAATATGGTCCGTCAGGTGACGGTCGCGGCGAACGACATCCGCGAGGCGGTCGACACGCAGCGCGCCGCCGCCGCGCAGATCGAGCGCACCGCCTGCGACGCCGCGCGCGGCGCCGATTACGTCGAGCAGCAGATCGCGGTGGTGGCGAGCGCCGCGACCGCGGCCGAGACGCTCTCCGCGACCGTTCGCACCGCCGCCGCCAGCCTGTCCGCGCACGCCAGCCGGCTGCGCCAGTCGACCGACCGCTTCGTCGAGGAACTGCGCGCCGACGCGGCGGCCTAGTCTCTCCTACGTCACCCCGGACCCGATCCGGGGTCCCGCTTTCTTTACCGGTGCGGCCGAGAAGAAGCGGGTTCCCGGATCAAGTTCGGGATGACGGGAATCTATGTCACAGCTTCCGCGCGATCACTTCCTTCATGATCTCGTTGGTGCCGCCGTAAATGCGGCTGACGCGCGCCGCGCGCCACGCGCGCGCGATCGGATATTCGTTCATGTAGCCCGCGCCGCCGTGGAGCTGGAGGCACTTGTCCATCACCTCCCATTCCAGCTCGGTGTGGAACAGCTTGGCCGCCGCACCCTCCTCGTTGGTCAGCTCGCCGGCCAGGTGCCGCTTGATGCACCAGTCGAGGTGCGCCCAGCCGACCTGCAGCTTCGCCTTCAAATCGGCGAGCACGAACTTGGTGTTCTGGAAATCGAACACCGTGCCCTTGAACGCGCGGCGATCCTTGGTGAAGGCGACCGTCTCGTCGAACGCCTTCTGCGCGGTCGCCTGCACCGATACCGCGATCGACAGCCGCTCCTGCGGCAACTGGCTCATCAGGTAGATGAAGCCCTTGCCCTCCTCGCCCAGGCAGTTGGTGATCGGCACGCGCACGTCGTCGAAGAACAGTTCGGACGTGTCGGCGGCGTCCTGCCCGATCTTGTCGAGCTTGCGCCCCTTGCGAAAGCCGTCGCGGTCGCTCTCGACCAGGATGATCGACATGCCCTTGTACGCCGGCTGCGCGTCGGGGTCGGTCTTGGCGACCACCAGCGTCAGGTCGGTGTTCTGCCCGTTGGTGATGTAGGTCTTCGACCCGTTGATGACGTAGTGGTTGCCGTCCTTCTTCGCCGACGTGCGGATCGATTGCAGGTCGCTGCCCGTCCCCGGCTCGGTCATCGCGATCGCGGTCACCACCTCGCCCGACACCATCTTGGGCAGCCACTGCGCCTTCTGCTCCTCGCTGCCGTAATGCTCGATATAGCCCGCGACGATGTCCGACTGGAGCGAGAAGCCCGCGGGGACCCCCGCGTACGCCATCTCCTCGTCGACGATCGCGTTGTAGCCGAAATCCAGCCCCAGCCCGCCGTACGCCTCGGGCACCGTCGGGCACAGCATCCCGACCTCGCCCGCCTGCCGCCAGAACGACTTGGGCACCAGCCGGTCCTTGTTCCACTGGTCGGCGAAGGGTTGCCCTTCCTTCGCCAGAAAGCTGCGCACCGTCTGGCGGAACGCCTCGTGATCCTCGGTATAGGCCTGCCGGCCGGCGACGGTGTCGAGTGTCATAGGGGCGTCCTCTCGCGTGGATGTTCTCCCGTACGAGTGTCGCCAGCCGCCCGGGCCGGGTCAAGTAACTTTTGTTATGGCGGCCGTCGCGGGCGTTACAACAGGCTGCCCTGCCGCGCGCTGTCCTCGCGCGCGGCGCGCTTGAACGCGGCACCTGGGTCGACGAACGGGATGTCGGGGCGCTTCCCTGCGAACAGTTCGGCCAGCGTGACGATCTGCAACCGCGGGTAGCTGCGGCCGGTCGCGGGCGAGTGGACCACGCCCACCGCCGCCGCCTCGCGCTCCATCGGCTTGGTCGGCAGCGCCTTGGTGATGAACACGCCCATCGGCGCCTTTTCGCGCTTCATCGCGGAATGCAGGTCGCGGATCATCGCCACGCTGACGTTGTCGCCGCCCTTCACGGAGACGATCGCCTTCTCTGTCTTCTTGCCGTCCAGCTTGAAGTAGATGATGCCGTCGACGCCGCCGTCCGCGCCCTTCTTCTTGCCGCCGAACGGCATCGCGTCGACCATGCTGACCGCCCACCATTGGAACTGGTATTTGTCGCGCGCGGCCAGGTCCTCGGCCGAGGCGAGGTCCTTGGGCGTGCCCTCGACGGTGAAGTCGATGCCGGGAAAGGCGGCGCGCATCCGTTTCTCGATCAGGCTGATCGCGAGGTGGGTCACGTCGATCCCGATCCACTGCCGACCGAGCTTCTGCGCGGCATGCACCGCGGTCCCGCAGCCGCAGAACGGGTCGAGCACCACGTCGCCCTCGTTGGATGAAGCGGCGATGATGCGTTCTAGGAGGGCGAGGGGCTTCTGGGTCGGGTAGCCGAGGCGTTCTTGAGCCTGGGAATTTACAGGCGGTATGTCATCCCAAAGATTGCCGATGATCTCCCCCTTCTGTTCGTCGAGATAGCGAATCAGGTAGGGCGTTCCTGAACGGGACCAATGTAGCCGTTTAGCTTCGTGTAGAGCCGCTACCTTTTCGCGCACCATCCGCCATCCGTATGGCGGCGTGAAACCTTCAAACTCATAGACAAGGTTAGGCCGAGGTCCCATGCTGGCTGAGCGGATGATGTTATCGTGTCGATATCGACGCCCAAGTTCATCAACGTGTCGGTAGTGGCTATCAATATAGCTTTGAGAATGATCGCCATGTTGCTCATTCCAGGTGAGAACGCTGCCCTTTGAGTAGAAGTAGATCGTATCTGTCTCGTGACTGAAGCGACCCTTCGTGTCTGAGTGTGCTGTTGTTCTCTTCCAGATTATTTCGTTGCGATACCTATCTGCCCCGAGAATCGCATCCAGCAGCAGCTTGAGGTAATGGCTCGCGGTAGGGTCGCAGTGGAGGTACAGGCTGCCGGTCGGCTTCAGCACGCGGTGCAGCTCGATCAGGCGGATCGCCATCATGCTGAGATACGCCATCATGTCGTTCTCGCCCAGGAACCCGCGCATCGCGTTCAGCAGGTCGAACGCCTTGGTATTTCCGCTGCGCGCGACCTGGTCGAAGGCGTCCTCGGCGCGGTCGTTCCAGTGCAGGTGTCCTCGAACGCCTCGATCTGCGCGTCCGACTGCGTGCCGGTCGGCGACCTGAACAGGATGTTGTAATTGGCGTTCGAGTTGAACGGCGGGTCGAGATAGACGAGGTCGACGCTCTCGCTCGCGACATGGTCGCGCAGCACGGTCAGATTGTCGCCGTAATATAACCGGTTGGTCACGCCTGCTCACCCCCGCGCGGCGCGGTCGCGCGCCCGCGCCCTCGTTGCCGGATCGTGCCGGGCGCCGCAATGCCGCGCGGGCGGCAGGCGCGCGTATCTGGCGGCTTGGCGTCCGGCCGTCTGCTCGACTACAATTGGGGGCAAAGGAGAGCAGCCACATGAAACTCGCCAGCCTGAAGAGCGGTCGCGACGGACACCTCGTCGTCGTGTCGAACGATCTCGCCTGGTACGCCGATGCCGCGCATCTGTGCCCGACGCTGCAGGCCGCGCTCGATGACTGGGACCGCGTCGCGCCGCAGCTCGAACTGCTCGCCACCGACCTGGAGCATCAGGCGATCCCGCGCGAACGCTTCCACGAGCACGACGCCGCCGCGCCGCTGCCGCGCGCCTATCAGTGGGCGGACGGCTCCGCCTACGTCAACCACGTCGCGCTGGTGCGGCAGGCGCGCGGGGCGGAGATGCCCGAGACGTTCTGGCACGATCCGCTGATGTACCAGGGCGGCTCGGACGGGTTCCTGGGTCCGCGCGACGCGATCCCGCTCGCCGACGAGAGCTGGGGCTGCGACCTGGAGGCCGAGGTGGTGGTGGTGACCGGCGACGTCGCCTTGGGGGCGACGCGTGACGAGGCGCTGGCCGCGGTCCGCCTCGTCGGGCTCACCAACGACGTGTCCTTGCGCAACCTCATCCCCGGCGAGCTCGCCAAGGGGTTCGGCTTTTTTCAGTCCAAACCCGCCAGCGCCTTCTCGCCCGTGTTCGTGACGCCGGACGCGCTCGGCGACTGGTGGCAGGGCGGCAAGCTCCACCGCCGCCTGTGCGTCGACCTGAACGGCCAGCCGTTCGGCCGGGCGCAAGCCGGCGAGGACATGACGTTCGACTTCGGCACGCTGTTGGCGCACGCGGCCAAGACGCGGCGGCTGGGCGCGGGCACGATCGTCGGCTCGGGCACCGTCTCCAACCGCGACGCCGACGGCGGGCCGGGCAAGCCGATCGCGGACGGCGGCGTCGGCTACTCCTGCCTGGCCGAAGTCCGCACCGTTGAGACGATCGCCGCGGGCAAGCCGACCACCCCCTTCCTCAAGCGCGGCGACACCGTCCGCATCTGGGCCGAGGACGACCGCCACCACCCGATCTTCGGCACGATCGAGCAGACGGTGGAGTGACGAAAACTCCCTCTCCCCGATGGTGAGAGGGTTGGGGTGACGGAAGCTCCCTCTCCCCGCCGGGGAGAGGGCCGGGGTGAGGGGCCCGTGTCTCACAGAGCGCACCGCCCGGCCCAACCCCTCACCCAACCCTCTCCCCAAGGGGGAGAGGGCTAACGCACCAAAGCCCTCTCCCGATTGGGGAGAGGGTTGGGAGAGGGGCTGAAGCCTCGCAGAGCGAACCGCCAGCCCCGCAACAACCCCATGTCCTACAACCCGACCACGCGATAAGTCGCCCACCCAAGCTCTTTCACATCGCCGCACACCTACAGCCGCACCCAGCCGTGTGACGGCCGCACCGCGCGAAGCTCCGACCCTCAGCCGTAGCGGTCGCCAACCGATCTCCACCACCGTCATCCCGGACTTGATCCGGAATCCCGCTGCCTTCTCCCACCCGCCCGAGAAGCGGGACCCCGGATCAAGTCCGGGGTGACGAGCCGAAGTGAGCCACGCCACGCATTGGCCTCACCTTAGCGTGACCTTCCGCGCCAACCACGCCGCGCGTTGGCCACACCTTAGCCTCACCTTCCGCGCCGCCACGCCGCGCGTAGGCCTCACCTTGGCGTGACCTTCCGCCCGCGCCGGTTACTTCGCGCCCTTCGCCCAGGCGTCGATCTTGCGCTCCAGTACCGGCATCGGCAGCGCGCCCGTGTCCAGCACCTGCGCGTGGAACGTGCGCGGGTCGAAGCGCGCGCCCAGCGTCGCCTTGCTCGACGCCTTCAACCGCGAGATCGTCAGCTGCCCGAGCTTGTACGCCAGTGCCTGCCCCGGAATCGCGATGTAGCGCTCGACCTCGGCGGTAGCATCCGTGCGCGCCATCGGCGAGTTGGCGAGCATGTACTCGATCGACTGGTCGCGGGTCCAACCCTTGGCGTGGATGCCGGTGTCGACCACCAGCCGCATCGCGCGCAGCATCTCGTCGTTCAGCCCGCCCATCCGCTGATACGGGTCGGTCTCCATGCCCAGCTCGTTCCACAACGTCTCGGCGTAGAGCGCCCAGCCCTCGGCATAAGCGGTGTTGCCGCCGAAGCGCATGAACGCGGGCAGCGCCTCGTTCTCCTGCGCCAGGCTGATCTGGAAGTGATGCCCCGGCACCGCCTCGTGCAGGTACAGCGTCTCCATCTCCCACATGTAGCGCGAGGGCAGGTCGTAGGTGTTGTAGTAGAACACGCCCGGCCGCGACCCGTCGGGCGTCCCGCCGTTGTACGAGCCCCCGGCGTCGGTCTTCTCGCGGAAGGCGGGGACGGGGCGGATCTCCAGCTTGGTCTCGGGGATCAGCGAGAATTGCTCGCCGATGCGCTGGTTCACGCGCCGCCCGATCGCCTCGTAGCCGAGCCGCAGCTGCTCGGCCGAGGTCGGCTGAAACCTTTTGTCGGTGCGCAGGAAGGTGAAGAACTCCGGCAGCGTGCCCTTGAACCCGACCTTCTGCTTCTGCGCCTCCATTTCGCGCAGGATACGCGCGACTTCGTTGAGGCCGAGCTGGTGCACCGCCTCCGCCTTGAGCGGTAGCGTCGTGTTCGACTCGATCAGGTAATCGTACAGCTTCGCGCCCCCCGGCATCGCCGACAGCCCGACGCTGTCGCGCGCGACCAGAAGGTATTCGGTCTCCAGGAAGTCGCGCATCCGCCGGTGCGCGGGGTTGATGACTTCGCGGATCTGGGCGGCATAGGCGGCGCGCAGCCGCGCCTGGTCCGCGGCCGAGATGCCGGCGGGGAAGGTCTTGACCGGACCGTAGAAGGTCGATCCCTCGACGCCCTGTTTCAGCAGATTGTCGAACTGCTCGACCATGTTGCGCACGACCAGCTTGGGCTGGACGATCCCCGCCTTCATGCCCTCGCGGAAGCGCTGAATCGCCTCGTCCATGATCCGCGCGTACTGCGCGTTGCGCTTCAGGTTGTTCTCGTAATCCGCCAGCGTCTTGAACGGCGCCGCCCCCTGGCCCGAGGCGAAGTCGGGGTAGAAGGCCTGGAAGCCGTAGAAATGGTCGAGCGGCCGCACGATCGTCAGCGCGACCAGGTCGGGCTGGAGCCCGCGCAGCGCCACCTCGGTCTGGTACTTGAACACGTCATAGGCGATCTGGTCGACGTGGGTCAGCTTGGCGCGGTCGATCCGCTTCAAGGCGGCCAAGTCCTGCTCGTTCGCGGCGCGCTCGGCCGCGATCGACGCGTCGGACAGCGGGTCGCCCAGCCGGTCGGCGTAGCGCAGGTCGCCGCGGTAGATCGCGCCGATTGGGTTGCGCTTCAGGCTCGCCTCGTCACTGTCGTAGAACAAGCGCTTGAGCTTCGCGTCCTCCGCGCTGTCGCCGGCGAGCGGGACGGGCGGCGGCAGCGCCTGTCCAAAGGCGCTCGCGGAGCAGGCGAGCAGCAGGGCGGCGGTGATGGCGAAGCGCATGATGTGAGGTAACCCCTGAAACAATCGCGCGAACGTCTATGGGTCGGCCGCCCGCGCGACAAGCGGTTGTCGGCGGGGCGCGTGATGTGGTGAGAAGCGGCATGACCGCCACCCGCCCGTTCGCCGCACACCCCTTCTCCGCCCGCCGCTGGCCCCTCGCGCTCGCCGCCGCGCTGCTGACGCTCGCCGGATGCGCGGGCACGACCCCGCTGCCGCCGGTCGCCGCGGTCGACCCCGCCGGCGTGCAGACGCCCGCCGACCTGTACGGCGATCTGTTCGTGGCGGTGCAGATGCGGCGCATCTTTCCCGACGGCAAGACCTTCGTTGACGCGGTGCCCAGGCGCGCGGCGGCGGCGATCATGCAGGACTGGCGCGCGGCCGGTGCGATGGACGACGCCGCCCTGCGCGCGTTCGTGCTCGCCAATTTCGACGTGCCCGGCGACGCCGCGGCGCCGGTGCCCGCGACCGGTGGCAGGAACGTCGCGATGGCGGAGCATATTCGGCGGCTATGGCCGGTGCTGACACGTCCGCCGCTCGACCCGCCCGCGGGATCGTCCGCGCTCGCGCTGCCGCGGCGCTACGTGGTGCCGGGCGGGCGCTTTCGCGAGATGTACTATTGGGACAGCTATTTCACGATGCTGGGGCTGAAGGCCGACGGCGAGGGCGCGCTGGTTGACAGCATGATCGACGATTTCGTCGCGCTGGTGGAGCGCTACGGCCACGTCCCCAACGGTACGCGGACTTACTATCTCAGCCGCTCGCAACCGCCGTTCCTGTACGCGATGATGGCGCTGTCGCCCGCCAGCGACGCAGCCGTGAAGGCGCGCCGGCTCGCCGCGCTCAAGCGCGAGTGGGCGTACTGGACCGCACCTGAGCACACGGCGACCATGCCCGACGGCACGACGCTCCAGCATTACTGGGACGCGCGCAGCACCCCGCGCGACGAATCGTACCTCGAGGACGTCGAGACCGCGCGCGCGAGCGGGCGACCGGCAGCGGAGGTGTACCGTGACTTGCGCGCGGGTGCGGAGAGCGGCTGGGATTATTCCTCGCGCTGGCTCGCCGACGGGCAGACGCTCGCCACGATCGACACGACGCGGATCGTTCCGGCCGACCTCAACAGCCTGCTCTTCGGGCTGGAGCAGGCGATCGCGACCGGTTGCGCCGACGCAGGAGACACCGCTTGCGCGGGCAGCTTCACCGATCGCGCGACGACGCGGCGCAACGCGGTGGAGCGCTGGTTGTGGGACGAGGCGGGCGGTCGCTACGGCGACTATGACAGCGCGCGCAAGGCAGTGCGCGGCGGGGTGACCGCGGCGACGCTCTACCCGCTGTTCACCGGGCTCGCGTCGAAGGAACACGCCGCGCGTGTGGCGCAGGCGACCGAGCGGCTGCTGCTCGCCGCCAACGGCCTGCGCACCACGACGGTCGCGACGGGGCAGCAGTGGGACAAGCCCAACGGTTGGGCGCCGCTGCAGTGGATCGCGGTCGAGGGGCTGACGCGCTACGACCGCGGCGACCTGGCGGCGGCGATTGCGCTGCGCTTCGTCTCGGCGGTCGAGCGCGAGTATCGCGCCTCGGGCAAGCTGCTGGAGAAGTACGACGTCGAGCAGAGCCGCGCGGGCGGCGGCGGCGAGTATCCGACGCAGGACGGCTTCGGCTGGACCAACGGCGTCGTCCGCGCGCTACAGGAGCGCTATCCGGGAATGTGATCAGTCGCCCACCAGCTGCGCGCGGTGGCGCGTGACGAGCTCGACCAGCCACGCGCGGAACGCGCGCACGCGCCGCAACTGCCGCGTGTCGCGGTGCGTGACGAGCCAGAAGGCGCGCGCGATCTCGACCTCGGGCATGACGCGCACGAGCGCGGGGTCTTGGCCGCCGATGAAGTGCGGCAGCACGCCCAGCCCCGCGCCGCTCGCGATCAGCCGCGCTTGCGCGTTGATGCTCGAACTGCGCAAAGCAGGCGACAACCCCGCGTCGATCTCGCGCAGGTAGCGCAGCTCGGGCGAGTAGAGCAGGTCGGGGATGTAGCCGATCAGCCGGTGCTCGGCCGCGATCGTGTCGCGCGTCGGCGTACCGTGTCGGTCGAGATAGTCGCGGCTGGCGTACAGGCGCAGCGTATAGTCGGCGAGCTTGCTCGCGACCACCGGCCCCGCGCTCGGGCGTTCGAGCAGCACCGCGACATCGGCCTCGCGCTTCGACGGCGACAGGAAACCCGAACTCGCCACCAGGTCGATCGTCAGCGCGGGGTGGCGGCGCGCGAAATCGTGCAGGTGCTCGGCGACCAGCCAGGTGCCGAACCCTTCGGACACGCTGACGCGCAGCAGCCCCGACAGCGTCTCGCGGTCGCCGTCGCCCGCGTCGCCGATGCGGTCCCCGATCCGCTCGGACGCGCGCTGCATCGTCTCGACCTGCGCGAGCAACCGCTCGCCCGCCTCGGTCAGCACCTGTCCCTCGCGCGTCTGCTCGAACAGGGTCGCGCCCAGCCGCGCCTCCAGCCGGCGCAAGCGACGCCCGATCGTGGTCGCGTCGACGCCGACCTGCGCCGCCGCACGCGCGATCTGTCCTGCGCGCGCGATGGCGAGGAAGTCCTGCAGGTCGCCCCAGGGTATCGGCTGCGTCATTGCAGGCGAACGTTGCAGAATTGCGGGTTGCCTGCAACGCGGGCGAGGCGCAGACGGTCGATCAAGAAATCAGGAGAGCGGCAATGCGGTTCATCGACCACCATATCGTCGGCCACTCGGGCGGCGGGGATGCGGGACGCACCGGGGACGTGTACGACCCAAACACGGGGAAGGTGCAGGCGAGCGTGACTCTCGGCACGCAGGCGGACCTCGACCGCGCGGTCGCTGCCGCGCAGGCCGCGCAGCCCGCCTGGGCGGCGACCAACCCGCAGCGCCGCGCGCGCGTCATGTTCCGCTTCAAGGAACTGGTCGAGGCGAACATGGACGAGCTGGCGCACCTGCTCTCGTCCGAGCACGGCAAGGTGATCGCGGACTCGAGGGGCGACGTCCAGCGCGGGCTGGAGGTGATCGAATTCTGCTGCGGCATCCCGCATGTGCTCAAGGGCGAGTATACGCAGGGCGCGGGTCCGGGCATCGACGTCTATTCGATGCGCCAGCCGCTCGGGATCGGTGCGGGCATCACGCCGTTCAACTTCCCGGCGATGATCCCGCTGTGGATGAGCGGCGTCGCGATCGCGACCGGCAACGCCTTTATCCTGAAGCCCAGCGAGCGCGACCCGTCGGTGCCGGTGCGCCTGGCCGAACTGTTCCGCGAGGCCGGGCTGCCCGAGGGTATCCTGCAGGTCGTCCACGGCGACAAGGAGATGGTCGACGCGATCCTCGACCATCCCGCGATCAGCGCGGTCAGCTTCGTCGGCTCGTCCGACATCGCGCACTACGTCTATCGCCGCGGCGTCGCGGCGGGGAAGCGTGTCCAGGCGATGGGCGGCGCCAAGAACCACGGCATCGTCATGCCCGATGCCGATC
>NZ_JBELMJ010000041.1:0-30112 GCF_042095875.1 Sphingomonas sp. | reverse complement strand
CGCTCGCGTCACGGCGACCCCGTCGGGTCGCCGGTTCGCTACGCCTCGCGCGCCGCTACCAGCGCCACTCGACGCACGACCTTGCTGCGCCATCGTGACGATCAATCCCGGTCCTTTGGACCGACGATCCCGGCGACGTCCGGGCGACCCTAACGGGTCGAGGGAAGGAGGCTTTGCGCCGGTGATTCCACTCGGGAGGCAAAGCCATGTCGATCACCTTCTTCCTCAGCGCCGGCGCCCAGCGCGACGCGAAGCCCGCGACGGTCACCGCACGCCAGCTCGCCGCCTTTCGGGCCTTCGCTCGCGAACGCGGCGAACTCCTCGATCACGACGATGAAGACCCGCTAGTCGCATGCAGCTTCGAGGCTCGCGTTTGCCCCTGGTCGCTGGCCAGCATTTGCGCGCTCTTCGACTACGACGAGGGCGTGATCGCGGTTGTCGAGGAGGCACAGTTTCGTGGTCTCAACGTGCGCTTCGACCGCGACGACGCCACCCGATCGATCTCGCTTTGCGTCGCCAGCACGCCCGATGGAAGCGACCGACAATCACGAGCTGCGCGTGGTCTGGGGATAGCCTCCACCTAGATCATCGCAGGGGGAGGGCGGGACGTACCCGCTCTCCCTTTTTTTGCCTGCGGGGCTTCAGTTCTCGATCACGAAAAAGGGGAGGGCCTTACGGCCTCTCCCCTCTTCTTTTGCCCGACAGGCTTCAGCCTGCCAGCGCATCGGTCCTGCTACGCTGCAAGCCGCTTCGCGACCTCAGCGACACCCATCGACTTTACCGCCCCGAGGATAGACCGAATCTGCTCGGCGTCGCCCTTGAGCAACCCCGATTTCTCGACCTCCTTCAGAAGCTCAGAGCGCTCCCTCTCGGCAAGCTGACGACGCCGCTCTTCCAGCTTCCGTCCTTCTGCCGCCAGCTGCTCGCGTTCCTGCTCGATTGTACGTGCCATTGCCGTCCCTTTTTCTGATCGGTTGACAGCCTCCGACACCCACGATGACAGGCCGCACGACCGACCGCAAGCGAGAGCTATTCAGACGGGCTTTGGCCGTCAGGATCGGCACCGATGATCCGAGCTATGCCGGATCATCGGATAGGCTGCGACGGACCTCGCCTGCGGCGGGTGCGTCGTGGGTCGGGATCGCTTCGCATGTTCGCCGGAGACACGCCTTGGATCAGTCCGCCTCCGGCGATTGCCCCTCAGGACTCCGATCGAACATGGAGACGAAGAGCGATGATGCCCTCAACCCCACGACAGTCCCTAGGATTAGCACACCCTATGCGGCGACCGCAGGTGTAAGTGCCTGAAAAGCCTCGTGTATTCTGTGGTGATACCGTAGTCGTATGTAATACGCCTTCTCGAAACCAGGTAAACCGCCGATTTCCCGCGGAAATCGCTGTAGTTGCTGGTAACACAGAAACCATCTTCCGTCGGCGAGCGAAGGCAGCTAAGCTGCGGTTTCCGAAACCCCCACCATCCAAAGTTTGGATGGTGCTATGTCGAACCCACCTATCACGCTGCGTCTGTCCGACGACCAGCGAGCGGCCATCGAGCGTGCGGCCTCTGACCGAGGAATATCCCGGTCCGAGATCATCCGCCTGGCGCTGATTTTCGGGGTGCCGCTCGCAGCGGCCAGCCACTCATTCAACGTCAGCCGAGTGCTCCTCATCCTGGAGCAGCTTTCGGCCTCGATGGACCTCATCGTGACCCGGGAACACCCGGACTACGCCGAGAAGATTATCGACATCGCCCAGGAGCGCGTGGAGGCCCACCATGCGCAACGGTGACATCCGTTTCAACGGCCAGGCCGCAGTCGTCGAGCACGCCTCCGCGCGCGGCCGGATCACCCGCAACTCAAGCAATTTCACGCGCGGTTCGCAGCTGCTTTCGAGCCAGTACAAGATGGCTTGGGCGGCCACCCTTGTGCCGGTCTGGATCTGGCTCAGCAGCTTCATCGTGCTGTTCAACATCATGGTCTGGCTCGGCCTCGCCGAGCACGAGTTCCAACTCGACCTGATGAAGCTCTACTCGGCGGTCTGGACATGGGTGGGTGGCGACCGCTTCCACCTCATCAACCTGACCCTTCCGAACGGCTCCGTGACCAAGGTCCCGATCGGCTACGTCCCCTACGAGCCGCATGTCGTTCACGCCTGGCATCAGACGGTCAAAATCTTCCTGATCACGCTGGTGATGGCGACCGCGGTCGCAGCCCCGTTGATCAGCTGGTTCATTACCTGGGCGAACAAGCGCGGACGCGACGTTTTGACCGAGCGACACAACCGCGGATCGATGCTCGTCGCCCGCGATCTGCTGCTCGACAATGTCCGCCGGCACAACCTCACGCAGTTCCGCAAGGAATGCGCCGAACACGACCCGCCCTACGATCCGAAACTCGTCGCCAAGGCCCCGATCATCGATCGCGTCGACGAAGGCATTCACGTCCCATATTCCATCGCCGGCATCCCCTATCCGTGGCGCCTCGAGCAGAGCCACACGATGCTGATCGGCACGACCGGCACCGGCAAGACGACACAGCTTCGCAGCCACGTTTCGCAGATCCGAGCACGCGGCCATCGCGCGGTCATTTTCGACCTCACCGGCGTGTTCGTTGAGACGTTCTTCGACCCCGAAACCGACGTCATTCTCAACCCGATGGACGAGCGCTGCGCGCCGTGGACACTGTTCGACGAGTGCCGGAACTATGCCGATTTCGTCTCGGCAGCCGCGGCTCTCATTCCGTCCCATCCCGACGACAAAGAGCCGTTCTGGCAGAACGCCGCACGCATGCTTTTCATCGAAATGTGCCTGAAGCTTCAGGAGGCGGGAGAGGGCAACAATGCCGCCATTGCCCACCACCTGATGACGGCCGATCTCAAGAAGATCCATGCACAGCTGGAGGACACTGTCGCCGCGCCGCTGACGACCGAAAAGGCCGCCCGCATGGCGGAGTCGATCCGATCGGTTCTGAACGTCAATGGACAGGCCCTGCGCTTCATGCCGGACCCGGTCGAAGGCGGACCTCCGGCGTTCTCGATCCGCGACTGGATCGCGACCGACAATCGCGACGGCTCGATCATGTTCATCACCGGCTCGTACAACGACCTGGAGATGACCCGCGGCCTGTTCACGCTGTGGATCGACCTGGCCGTCAACAACCTGATGCGCCTGCCGAAAACTCGCGATCTACGCACCTGGTATCTCTTTGACGAGGTCCACGCGCTCCACGCCCTTCCCGGCATCGAGCACGGCCTGCAGTCCGCCCGCAATTTCGGCGGGGCATTCGTTCTCGGCATCCACTCGTTCGACAAGCTCGTCGCCACCTATGGACTCCAAAACGCGACCGCCCTGACGGGCCTCGCGCGCACCAAGCTTATCCTCGCCACGGCAGACCGTACGACCGCGGAGAAGTGCTCGGAGTTCATCGGTAATCGCGAGGTCCGGCAAGTCGATGAGGCGTACAGCTACGGCTACAACAACACCCGCGACGCCTCGACCCTGACGCCTCGCACGGCGGTCGAACCGCTGGTGCTGCCCGACGACATTACCGACCTGCCGTCGCTCAATGGCTTCGTCAAATTTCCGGACGGCTTCCCCGCCGCTCGGATAAAGCTGACCTACAAGTCCTACCCCGAGGTCGCACCCGGCTCGGTGCCTCGTAAAGACTTCAAGCCCACTCCCTACGTTTCGCCGGAAGAGCGGCGGAAACGTGCAGCCCAGAACAATGGCGCGGATGAAGGAGGTGAGGGTGGCCGCGAGCATACGCCCACGCGGCCGGTAGGAGGCGTGGAAGAGCGCGGCGAGAACGAGCCGGAGCAGACGACACCGGAGCCTCGCAAGGGCCAGAGCGAGGCGGAAAAAGCGGCTGCGGCGATGGACGTCGTCGGTGCGACCCAGGTCGCTCTGGACCAGATCCCGGGCCGGGCTGTCGGCGGGTCACCGCAAGCCACCGCACCCGCGCCGTCCAACGATGAGAAGGAGGCATCGCTTCCGAAGGTTCAGGCAGCTCGGGCGGGGCTCCGCCTTGCCGATCCCGGCGTGGGACGCACCCTCGATCCTGACCAGCAGGCGGCGCATGGCGATGTCGGTCGCTCCACCGGAAACCCGATCCTCGATCGCCTCGACGGCGACCGCCACGAGGACCAGTCGATGCGCGAATTGCGCGACGGCTTCGCCACCGATCGCAACGGCGACCATCATCAACGTCATCACGGTCACGATCATTCGCCCGCAATTGACGACGACATGGAGATGTAAGCGATGCTCTCGGTCGCTTCCATCAAGTCGGCATCGGGCGCGGCGAGCTACTTCGCCAAGGACGATTATTATACCGCCGAGCACTCCTCAGAGGCGACGCTCTGGGGCGGTGTCGGGGCGGCCGAAATCGGGCTCAAGGGCGAGGTCACGAAAGAGGCCTTCGAGAAGATCCTCAACGGCGAGCTGCCGTCGGGTGAGAAGGTCGGCCAGGTCCAGAACCGACAGCACGGTGTCGACCTCACCTTTTCGATGCCTAAGTCGGCCAGCATCCTCGCTTATGTCACCGGCGACACCCGCATCCTCGCCGCCCACATGAATGCCGTTAAGACCACGATGGCGTGGGTCGAAAAGACCTTCGCTGAAGGGCGCACGTACGATCGATCGAAGGCAGGCGACGCCGTCCGCACAGGCAACCTCGTCTATGCCATGTTCCAGCATGACACGAGTCGGGCACTAGACCCACAGGGGCACATCCACGTCCTCGTCGCGAACATGACCAAGATGGCCAACGGCGTCTGGCAGGCACTGCACAACGGCCAGCTCTGGAAGAACAACACGACGATCGGTTCGGCCTACCATGCCAACTACCGCGCCGAGCTGGCGAAGATCGGCTTCGAGACGACGGTCTCCGGCAAGCACGGCATGTTCGAGATCAGCGGCGTGCCGAAGAAGGTCATCGAAACCTTCAGCCAGCGCAGTACCGATATCCGAGCTAAGGCGGCCGAGCTCGGTATCACCAATCCCAAGGCTCTCGATCGGATCACCACCAACACCCGCGACGCTAAGCTCAACGTCGAGGATCGCGATGCCCTCCGGGAGGCGTGGCGAGCCCGTGCAGCAGAGCTTGGCTTTGACGGCAAAGCGCTTGTGGAAGCCGCGAAGGCACGCGCGAGCGGTGCCGCGCTCGACAGCAAGCCCGGCACCATGGAGCGTATTCGCGAGACCCTGGTGGGCATTCGTGAGACCCTCGGTGACGCTTTCCGGCCAAACGACCCGCTGATCGCAAGCGGGCTCGAGCGTCTGCGGATCTCTCCGGTCGACCTCCGTGCCCAGCACGCCGTCGCCTCCGCCATCCGTATCCACGCGCAGCGTGAAGCCGCGTTCTCGATACCCGACGTCGTGAAGACTGCGCTCGATCGCGACCTGAAGGGCGTGACGCCCGAACATGTCGACCGCCGCGTCTCGGAGCTCATCCGGGCCGGTCAGCTGATCCCAGGCAAGCAGGACCGGATCGACGGCGTCGTTACTCACGTCACGACGCCGGAGGCACTTGCGACCGAACGCGGGATCCTCGCCGAGATCGAGCGGGGGCGCGGGCAGGGGCGCGTCATCGTCTCGCCGGAGACTGTGATCGCGAGGCTGCACGCTGCGTCTGGCGACAAGGAGCTCAACGCTGGCCAGATGGCGGCCGCGACCATGGCGCTCACCTCCTCCGACCGCATCGTCGCCGTCCAGGGCGTCTCGGGCGCCGGCAAGTCGACGATGCTCGCAAGCGTCTCCCGCAACGTCGAGCAGGAAGGGGGCAAGGTTGTCGGCCTGGCGCTGATGAAGGCCACCTCGGACCGCCTTGGTGCGGAGGCTGGGATCGAGAGCCGCACCGTCTCTTCCTTCGTTCACAGCTACGCGCGTCATGCGCTGGCAGGAAAAGGTGCTGGCTACGACGGCGCCCGCAACGAACTGGCCGGCACGACCATCATCCTCGACGAGGCTTCCATGGTCGGCTCGGACCAGATGAAGCACCTGGTCGGCATAGCAAACGCGCTTGGGGTCGATCGCTTCCTGATGATCGGCGACCGCCAGCAGATCACGGCAGTCGACGCCGGCAAGGCCTTCGCGCTCGCACAGGCCGGCGGGATCACGATGGCACGCATGGACGAGAATCTGCGTCAGCGCACCGAGCAGCTGCGTACCGTCGCGGCGCTCACCAACCGAGGCGCGGTCCGCGAAGCCATGGCGATGCTCGGCAACAAGGTGACCGCCAACCCTGCGCATGTGAAGGCGGCGTCGGAACACTGGCTAAGCCTCACGCCCGAGCAGCGCGCCTCGACCGCGATGTTCTCATCGGGTCGAGTGGCACGTGCTGAGCTCAACGTCCGCATCCAGGAAGGTCTCGCTGCCGAAGGCACGCTGAAGGGCGAGGGGGTGAAGATCGATGTCCTCGACAAGGTCAACCTGACCCGCGAGGAACTCCGCTATCCCCAAGCCTACCAGGCGAAGTTCGATGCACGGCTCGTCATCGATCTACGCTTCGCAATCCGGGAGCTCGGCCTGCCGCGAGGCACGTTCGACGTGATCGGGGTCACTGACAAAGGGCATGTCCAGGTCCAGATCGGCAACAAGGTCAAAACCTTCGACCCGCAGAAGATTTCGCCGCTCGATAAGACCGACGCGATGCAACTCGCCCAGCGTGAGGAGATCAAGCTCCACGAAGGCGATAAGATCCGCTGGACGCAGAACGACAAGGATCGCGGTCTCAACAACAACGACATCGCGCGCGTGGTGTCGGTCGATCCGTCAGGGATCAAGGTGGAGGCAAGCGACGGCCATATCCATGAACTGAAAGCCGGCGACCCGATGATGGAGCGCATCAGCCTCGCCTACGCGCTCAACATGCACGCCGCTCAAGGCATCACCGCCGACAACGCGATCGCGGTGATGAGCCACAAGGAGTCCAACCTCTCCAATCAGCGGCTCTTCAACGTGACCGTCACGCGCGTCCGTGACGACATCCGGCTGTTCACCGACAATCGCGAGAAGCTGACCCAGGCGATCGAGCGCAATGAGGGTAACAAGACCTCCGCACTCGAGACCACCGGCGAGTTGTCGATCGATCCAGGGCGAGGCTCCATCTCGGATAATGGCGCGTCGCCGAGTGCGACGGGGAGCCAGACCGGCATGGATTCGTCGAGATCGTTCAATCCCTCGCTGCCGCCCGAACTCGATCGCGGCCCCGAAAAATTGGGCGGCGAGAAAGAGGGCTCGGTCGCCTCGCCGGCGATGAGCAGCACCACCACCGCTCCTGACTTCAAGAACGATCCCACTCTGTCGGCCGCGTCGCTCCGCATCGGCGTCGAGCCGCCCGCGATCGAGCTGCCTTTCCCCGAAAAAGACATCGGACTGGAGCTATGACCATGCCCACCGCACGACCTACCCTCGAGCAGGTGCTCGCTATCAAGCATTGGCACCCGTGCGACCTCAACACGCACACGCTTGCCGAGTGCAGCCGCCTCGCCAAGCACGACCACGCGCTGGAATGGGGCGCTGAGACCCTGGCGATGGCTAGCGTTTTTGCGCTGACCTACGCCGTGCTTGCGCCGCTGACACGGGCGCTGCGCGCGCCCCGTCGAGCGGTGGGCGTGGCGGCATGATGTCCGAACGGCTCATCCGCGACGATCTCCAATCATCGTCGGCAACGCCCCACCGGCTCCGCACGATGCTGAGTTGGGCCTGCAGGATCATCCATGCACTCTTGCTAATGCTGGGCTTGTCTGGCGCCGTAACGCTCGGGATCGCAGGACTCAAAGAGCTGCAACCGGCCGCGACCGGCACCCCCGTCACGGTGACGGAGTAGGCAGATGGGACCCGGTGATCGCGACTACATGCGCGCGGAGCCGACCGGGCGCACGGAGCGGCTCGCCACGGCGCCAGTGGACGCGATCGACGCAGTAACATGGCCGTCTGCGACCCTGCTGCAGGCGGCGCAGGAGCGCGGCTCGCGGTTTTCCGGTCCATCACGCCTCCGTCAGCGCCGAAGGCGCCTGTTGGGCCTCCTGTCGGCCCTGACGGGCTTGTTCACTCTCGCCTGGGCTGTCGGCTGCGCGATCGTCGGCGCTTCGCTCCAGACCGAAGGCGGCACCTTCACCACCCCGAAGCACGAAAGGACGTCCCGCCATGGGGATTAGCTACCCGTTTCGCTTCCAGCGTGAACCCGAGCCGGCTCGAGCACGGCTTACCATCGCCTCGCCCGACACACTGCCAGCCGAAACGCTGCGGGCGGTGCGAATGGGCAACGGCGACCGGATCGTCGTGATCGGTGCCGGCGAAGCCTTCACCGCCCTGGCGGACCAGACCCGCGACCTCATGATCGATCCAGCGCGGGGCAATTGGGACTTTTTCGCCGATCACCCGAGCGACTACGCCCGTTCGTCCGCGGTCGCGGCGTTCATACCGATCGACCCACGTGACCGCGATGCAAGCTGGCTTTACGCGGGACGATACGTGCTCGCACGCGCCATCGAGCACGTCGGCCAGCAGCCAGGCGCCATGCTCTCGGGCGTCCGCGACCTCGTACGCAACCTTCCACCCGACGCGCTCGCCGAGTTCGCCGGGCACGATACGATCTGTAGCCAAGGCGTGCGTTGGGCCGAGACGGTGCTCGCCGGCGTGAGAACGCCACTGCACCAGATCGCCAACCACGATCCGCGTATGCCCAAGACTTCGATCGTTCGATGGCTGGCCGGTCCTGCCTCGACCATCCTCTTCATCCACCGCGATCCCGATCGCGCCGACCACGAGCTGCAGGCCATCGTCGCATCGCTGCGCGACCATGCCATGCTCGGACGGATCGACGTCGAGATGGCCTTGGGAGCCGCTCAGCTTGTAATCGAGGGGACGACCCGATGAAAGTCGAGGTCGACGAGCAGGCGCTCGAACATGTCGTCGGCAGCTTTCAGCAGCTCGATGATCCGTCACCCACAGTGATCGATGTAAACCCGCAGCCTGAGCCCCGCGCTCTTCATGGCATGATCGGCTTGCTAATCCTCGCCGGCTTGATCGTCGCTGTCGCCTTTGGTGACCACAAGCTGAAGCAGTGGCACGAACGGCTTACTACCCCGTATGCCCACTTTGCGGAGAACTACGTGTCTGCGGAGGCGATCCGTGGATGATTTAGCCCTCCTTCACCGCGGCGATCTCGAGAGCGCACGCCTTTCGCGCGATCACGCCGATGCCCTGCGTCGTTCCAGCGAGGAGTTGCGTCCTATCGCCGTGGCGCTGCGCGTCGCGGACGGCCGAGCCTACGATCCCTCCGGCATCATCCCTCAGCTACGAACTGCGCTCGACGAGTGGATTAGTCGCCACGAGGCAGGCGCCCGAGACATGGATGCGCGCGCCGCAGCCTATGAGGCGAACGCTGCATCCCGCGTGTCGGCCGCGGACACGCTGACGCTCGCTGAGATGGTGCGTCAGCTTGCGCACAACGTCCTCGTGTGCGCCGGCGCCGCGGCCCTGGGCCTCCTGGCCTATCACGCGATCGAAAGGTGGCGCGGACACCTCGGCGACAACGGTCCGAGCATCTCCACGACCGGGGGGCGCTTCGATGGGGATCGATGACCGCGATTATATGCGCGAGCGCTATCGGCAGCGTCAGGGCCTTCCATCCGAGCGAACGACCTGGAACGAGCGCAAGGCGAGGCGTGAACTGGAGGGCAGGGGCTACCAAAAGGCGGTCCCGATCGATCGGGGCTGGCGGTCGGTGCCACTCGGTAGCGCGCTGTGGATCTCCGGCAACGGCAAGCGACAGTCATGGTTCGAGCGGAAGAACCGCGGGCACGACTATCAGCGCGGTCGTTGGCGACCATCGAGAAGAGCGAGGTTCCCCAGCGGCTTGATCGCACTCAGCCTCACGACCGCCATCATCGCAACCGGCTTCGGCGCGCGTGACTGGATCGCCGAGCGATATAGCGCGATCATCTTGGCGCAGGGGCGCAGCTTCCCCGCGTCGGGCACGGTCAGTGTGCCGGCCAATATCGACATGAAGCGCGTCGTCGCGAAGCTGACCGTTCAAGGCGGCCTCGAGAACGCGATCGTTCAGATGATCGATGCGAAGACGGGCCGGAACGCCCTGTCGGTCTATGTGCGCGCGCATGAACGGGTGACGGTGCCTGCGCCCGTCGGCCGCTTCCACATGCGGCTCGTACACGGACGCGAGTGGAGCGACGCCCAAACGCTCTTCGGGAAAGGCACGCTGCACGACGAGGTCGACGGCGTGATGCGTTTCACCCGCAAGGTCGGCCATGTCCTCGACCTTCGGCTCGGCCACGACAGCAACCTCGTCGTGCGACGCATCAACCTTCGGCCGGCGCCGCTCGCATGACGAAGCGACCCAAGACCACGCTCGCGGAGCAGCAGCGGCCGTCGGAGCAGCACCGTTCACGCGCGCCGTTCCAGCCATGTCGCCAGCGCGCTCGCGCGTGGTCGCTGGCCACCCATGCGAGGAGGAGCCGATGAGCAACTGGAGTTTCGAGGGAATGGGCGAGTTCGGGTCGGCAGCCGACGCGGACCGCTGGGCGAAGCGGCAAGGCCTCGCCCCACAAGACGTCCGGATCACCCGCAAGGGGGACGGCGTGGAGCTGGAGGTCCGACGCTCGGCCCTCGGCGATAGTGGCACCCGCCACGATGACCGGCGCGACGGACGTCGCAACGGCTTCTTCTGACAACCAACGAAGGGGTTACGACCGTGAAGACACGACATATCGCATCGATCGTTCTGGCGGGCCTAGCGTTCGCCACACCTGCAGTCGCCAGCGCGGCGCCGGCCAGCCCGGTGCTGCTCGCAATGGCGAGCTTCGCCGGCGAGAGCGCCGGCAACGACGCCGAACGACGCGCAGCGGAAAAGACGGCGCACTACCGCGCCCACGCCAATCACAAGGGCAACTGCAAGGACTGCGCTGACTGCGCCGATTGCGCGGACTGCGATGAAGCCGCCAAGAAGGTGAGCGCCAACGAGGAACGGGCCGGCATCTGCGACCCGACCAAGCATGCGAAGGCGGCGAAGGCCGGTGCCTAAGCGCGCCGCCCTCGCCATCGTGACGGCCGCGATCGCGGCCGTCACTCCTTCCACCCTGTTGGCGCAGAAGCTGGGGCAAGGCGGCACCGGCGTCGACGAGAAGACCGAGCTGCCGCGATGCGAGGTTCCTCTGGGCGTCGCGGCCTTGGTTGAGGAAAAGGCCGCGAGCCCGGCCGATAACCTCTCACCGCAGCTGCAGGCGCTGATGCGTATGGCCGAGATGCAGAATGGCGGATCCACGGCCCGGGTCGACCCGCTGCCGCTCGTCAAACTCATGATCGCCCGCTCAGGCTGCTTCCGCGTGGCGGATCGAGGGGAGGCCTTCAGCGCGCTCGAGCGCGAGCGCGCGATCGCCGGCGGGGCCGCTGCCGCGCGGCCTGTCACCAAGGCGGATTACCTGCTGCAGGTCAACGTGGTCTATACTGACAGCAAGGCGCGCGAGAGTGGCGGCGGTGTCGGTGGCCTGTTCGGGGGCGCCGTCGGCCTCAAGTCCAAGACGATGGAGAGCCAGGTCCTGCTCACGCTCGTCGACGTCAACACCGGCATCCAGGAGGCGGTCGCCAGCGGCTCGGCACGCAAGAAGGACGTCGGTGTCGTCGGCGGAGGGCTGCTGCTGGGCCTCGGTGTCGGCGCTCTGGGCGGCACCTACGCTTCGACCGACATCGGCAAGATCACCAGCCTCGCGATGGTCGACGCCTTCCGCAAGCTGATGACCGATGCCAAGCCACGGCTCGAAGCGAAGCTGGTCCCGGCGAAACCGCCGGCGCTGGTTCCTCCCGCGGCCGCGCCGATCCCGGCGCAGACAGTCCAGCCGCTACCAACGCAGGCTCAGACGGGAACGCAAAAGCAATGATCCGAAAGCGATCGACACGATCCGCTGAGCTCGCGCTGGCGGACGAAGTGATGCGCGATCCTGATTACGAGGGACTACCGGACCGCGTCCGGTCAGCCCTCAAGAAGCATGTGCGCGGTCTCTGGGGGGAGAAGGAGACCGCGTTCATGCTCGATCGCGAGTTCGGGCCGGAGAACGACCGACATGTCCTGATCCACAATCTGCGCCTGCCTGACGGCCAGGGGGGGTTCGCTCAGTTCGATCACATCCTCCTGTCTCGCTTCTCGCGAACCGCCGCGATCTTCGAGTCCAAGAATTACGCGGGCAACATCTCGAAGAACGCACATGGCGAGTGGATGGTCTGGTATCGCGGGCAGCACCGGCCTCAGAACATCCCCAATCCCGTCGCTCAGGTGCGGCGCCAGCGAGACGTCCTCGCCGCGTGGCTGAAGCGCAAGGGGCACACCAAGGCGTTCGAGCGCATCGGCGTGTTCGTATCCGTGCCAGCTACGAACGACATCGACCGCTCCAAGGTCGGCAATGACGAACCGATCTACAAATGCGACAACCTCGTCGCGGGATGGATGCCGTTCGGGGGAACGAGCCCCTTGTCGCGTCTTTTCTCGACAGGCGTAAGCGGCCTGCAGATGCTGGCAATCGCCGACCAGCTGATCGCGGACCATGTCGAGGAGGAAGACATCTACGTGCGGCTCGGGATCCATCCTGGACCTGACGGAACGACGGCCGAGCCGGACACCAGCCAAGCTGACGACGCAGAGCCAGAGCCGATCGTCGACGCGCCTGAGGAGCCCGCGCCAGAGCCAGTGATCGCGACCAGCCAATCGGCGACACCGCCACCCGCGCCGGTGATCGCCGATGCGGTGCCCCCCTCGCCAAAACCTCGAAAGGCAGGAGCGCAGATCGAGGTCTGCGCCGGCATCATGGAACGCACGCTGCCAGATGGTCGCATCGCGTTCCGGGCGGCCAAGGACGATCACATCGGCCGAGAGGCGCTAACCGCGCTTTGCAAGGGCAGGGCGGTGTGGAACCCGATGTTCGCGAACTGGGTGTGCCCGCCCGACATCGCGACCGAGATCCGCGCCGCCCTTCCGAACGCTGTGCAGTTGGCGCAGCTGCCATGAACATGATCAGCCTGCCCCGACCGACCTGCCCGTACTGCGATGCGGCGATGCGACGCTGGCCGCTCGGGCAGGCGGTCCTAGCCTGCGATACCTGCAGACGGCCGATCGTGCGCTACCTGGCTCAGCCTAGCTCGCGCATCTTTCGCCTACGGCCTGTCTACACCGTGATCTACGTTGCCGCGTTCGTTGTCCTCCTGCTCACGTTGGCCTTGATCGCCTTCAACCCGGTTGAGACGCGACACATCATCCCGGCGATCGCCATCCCGATCGCCATGTTCGGGGCCTGCGACATCGCGGACGGTTGGTTGTCGTGGCGGACGTCGATCGATCGGGGCTGGCGGACACTCCGGCGTGGAAAGGCGGCGCGCGCAATCGGCCTTGCACGTGGCCTCTTCGGCATCGCCGGCGTGGCCGTCGCGATCATCGGGCTGCTCGCTTACGACGAGATGGCAGGAAGCCCGCGCCCGGGGACGCCATCTCCAAAGATCGCGGCAGGGCGGACGTGATCCCCTTCTGCCTCATCCTTGGCGACAGCACCGGCGTTGGCACCGCGGGGGCGCTCGCGCGCGAAGGTATCCGATGCGAGATCCACGCGCACGTCGGCGCGCGCTCCAGCGGTGTGCTGGAGGAGTGGCAGGGCCGCATTACCCCCGCCGTCGCCTTGATTGCGTTGGGCTCGAACGATGTCGGAGATCCACGCCTGGAACGCCGGTTGATCGCCTTGCGCGCGAGAACCCGGGCGCCCCGCGTGACGTGGCTCGCACCCTATAACCGCACTGCAGCCCTGATCGTGACGAAAGTGGCGCTTCGTTTCGGGGACAAGGTCATCCCGCTCGCCCAGCTCCCCACACGGGACGGGGTGCATCCGACCAGCTACCGGCCGATCTCAGGTCTGCTCGGATGGAAACTTCTTTCCGGATTCCGGAAGAATGTTTCCCCCGAGACCCGCGGCGCATGGCCACCAGAGGCGGCCAACGTCCCTGTCAGGCGGGCAGTCGTCCTGCAGATGCAGTAGCGACGGTTTGGCCGCCAGGCGGTGCGGTGGGGCTCAGTCCGCCTTTTCGCTGGCAGCGGCTTTGCGGCGACCACGCTTAGGCGCGGGCTGCTCCGCCTCTGCAGGCGCCGGTGCATCCGGCGCGTCCTTCGGCTTCCGGCCGAGACCGATCTTCTTCGCCATCGAGCGGCGCGCCTCGCTGTATTCGGGCGCGACCATCGGGTAATCGGCCTTCAGGCCGTATCGCTGACGGTACTGGTCCGGGGTCAGGCCATGACCGGACAGGTGCCGGCGCAGCGACTTATAAGGCTTGCCATCGATCAGGCTGATGATGGCGTCGGGTCGGGCAAGAGACTTCCTGACGGAAACCGCGGGCGTGAACACCTCGGCCGGCTCCGTCGGCTCGCTGGCCGGGCTCTCGAGCGCGATCACCGCCTCATGCATCGACTGGAGGAACGCAGGCACCTGGCTCTGGTCGGCCCGCGTGTTCGGGTTGGACAGCCAGGCGATCGTCAGCTCGGTCGCGAGCTCGACGACGTTGTTCTGATCGCTCATTCGATCCTCGTCCAATCCAGTTAAGCAGAGCTACCGCGGCAGCGTCGAAGCTCGGTTATACCGATCATCGACGGTGCTTCCAGCGGCAACGGTCTAACGGACGATCAGGTCCGAGACAGTAGACGGACGATGCGCCGGCTTCCCTCGAGGCCGCCAATCCAAGCCGCCGCGAAAAACGCCATTAGTATGCAAGGCAAACAGTATGGGGCCGACACTCGATGCTATAAGGCCGCGATAGCTGCATCGACCTCGTCCCGCGGAGGCCAAGTGATGGACAACATATTTTTCGTGTCCCTGGTAGTGCTCGCCTTCAGTCTAGGGGGTTGGTCCGCTGGAATGTATCGCCAGGAACCAGCGATGATCAGCGGCGGGATCGGTATCGTTGGGATGTTGGTGTCTCTTATCGCCTGACCTGAACGGATGGAATTGTAGACGGTCGTTGTCCGCGGAAGAGCCCGAGACATGGACAGGTTCCTCGCTGGAGCCATTTTCCTG
This sequence comes from Sphingomonas sp., assembly GCF_042095875.1. GTDB lineage: Bacteria > Pseudomonadota > Alphaproteobacteria > Sphingomonadales > Sphingomonadaceae > Sphingomonas. Next base: position 15,052 of record NZ_JBELMJ010000041.1, on the reverse strand, counting down.
GTCGTAGGTGGACCAGTTGGATGGTGGTTGGGCGCCTTCTGGAAAGAGCCGGCGATCGTCTTCTTCGCCTGCGGCACGCTGATCCTGATCGCGTGCGTGTTGCCATAGCAGCTTTGTGAGCGCCTCCGCGTGCCATGGTCGAGGCACAAACATCGTCCGCAGCAGCGCTTTGGCTCCACGAGCGGATCACGGCCGGTGGACAGCGACATCGCCTGCGATCATGATGCAGCGCAAACGGGAGAAGCCTGCATGGGCGAGGGCGCGACGTTTATCCGGCGTGAGGGTGTGAAGCAGGAGTGCATCGCGCTCCAGATGGAAGGCGACGACGAGGCACGCCTGCTTCTCTACGCCCAGGGCCTGGTCAATCAGGCGATCGCGGACCTCCTTGAGGATCCCGAGCAGATGCGAAAACTAGTGGAGATCGCGCGGTTTAAGCCGACGCTCCGGTTAGTGCATAACCGTGACTCGGAGGACGGCTAAACGCAGCCGGCCTAATCAAGCGGCTGCCCGGGCACTAGCCGGCGGTAAACCTCCTCGAGCTCGGTCTGAGCCGCATCTGCCGCAGCGCGTGCCGCCTTGAGACGAGGAAAGTACCCATCCCAAGTACTCTGGCCGACGTTTGCGAATGTCTTCTGAGTTCCCTCTTCGGCCAAGCGGCCGATAGCTTCTTGGCTACGGGCAACCTTTTTGAAGGCGCCGTCAAGTTCAATTCGTTCCTGCGGTGTCATACACTGCTCCAAAACAGAGAAGGTTGCATTGATCAAACACAGAAATGGGCACTGTACCCCCAATACGTTAGCCCAATAAGAGTAGCTAAGGCGACCGTTGCAAGAAATAACCTTGCCGAAAGAGGCCACTTATCTTTCCACGTAAAGTGAAGCTGCTCATCCATCCAGCCGACCTGCGTCTCGGCAAACAGCTTGTAATGAGCGTACCATCCACTTAGGAATACCTGCTTTCCGATTGAAATGGCGCGGTACTCGGTATTGATGGCGTCAAATTCGGCTTTCGCTGCGACTGGATCGGAGCCACCCTTTACAAGGCGATACAGATCCTTCAGCCGGTCTAGCAGCGAAAGCAACTTGTTTGCGGATGCGTAGTACTCTTCAGCGCGGTAAAATGACAGGTAAAGGGTCGCTATACCGATGACCAGAAGAGCGCCGGACGGCCACTTCGTTGATAAGGGCTCATAGATCAGCGCAGCTATACCGATAGCGCTTGAGGCCAAGCCAACCCAGCCCGGTAGCTTGGTGATCCAATCATAGGTCGCGAATGTCTTGCGAGCACCGAACGCAACGTCGTATCCCTTTTCGGCGATGGTCAGCAAAAGCGCATCTCTGTCCATCACTTTTCACTCTCGTCTACGATGGGAACGTGGATGCGATCCTTAGCAACGACAACCCCGTCTTGGACTGCGTAGCAATCAACGACATGCTCACCGCGGAAGTCCGATGTCTCCCGCTTAGTCTTGTTGCCGCTATCAGGGACAATCTGACCACGAATGATGTTCCTGCGGATCGCTTCTGGACCTCGGTTCAGCACCTTCCAATAAACGTGATAGACGCCCTTAATGTCTTCCTCGTCGATGTAGAAGCGAAGTGACTTAGACTTATAAACGTTTGGTCGTCTTGCGTTGAAGCCACGCATCGCACGCAGAAAGACTGTACGGAAGCCACTCTGTTTTATCTCGCACTCCAGACGTAGAGAGTACCGGATATCGACGGGGAACTGGTCCTCGATAAACTCCTCGGTATTGTCAGCCGTGTAGCCCGCCTCAGTAAGCTGGGCCTTTCGGACCTCTGTGGTGGCGGACAGGGGATATGCGCGACCAAATAACTTTCGCCACCGGGTGTTCGCCTTACTGTCCTCGCCGGCCTCAAGGGCCTTATCCGCGAGTGCCAATCCCTTCTTCGCCTTGCTCTGAAATGCTTTGCGAACCTTGACGTGCTGACCGCTACCAAGGGCGGCGTAGCGATCTTTTTTTGGCTCTTCCAACAGGAATGATAGAAAGTCCCGCATCATCTGAGCGCAGGAGTTCAACGATGTCTTGTCGTATTCAGTCCGGGAAACCAAAAAGTTGTGCGCTAGAGTATCAATGAGTAAGCCGCCCATAGCAACGCCATGCTTATTTTTCCAGGCCCGCGTCATTTTGGCTAAACGACGAAGGTTGCCATTCTTGTCGGTGTTGACCTGCTGGGTAGTCGCCAGTTCTGGACGTGGCCTAGTCAGACGGTAGCAGCCCTGCCCCTTCGTGTGAGGATACCAGAATCCCTCCTCATCTTCGAAGACAGGCTGAACCTCGATCTTGAAGTTCTGATACTGACAAACAACAACGAGGGTATCCACGTAGACAGTCGTGCTGGCATACCTAGCCTGAATTGCGTCAGCTGTGTCGCGTAGTAGCTGATATGGCTTGTCCTTATAGCGTTCCCATTTGCCGCTAGGCATGATGTAGAGCATATCCAGGTCGGAGATACCGCGGATGGCGGTCCAGCGACCATAGGAGCCTACCTGAAGGCTGTTATCCGTTCGGCTGTCTGTATCGCGAAATTGAAGGTTGCATGCCCTCGTAACTTCGCCGTAGCGGGATGAAATTGTGGCCTCGTTGTCGATCGCAATGTTCGAAAACAGTGTCTTGAAATCGTCCGCCCTGCTGATGGTAGCCTCCCGTTGCTGCGCCGGACTGGTGCCCCCACCAAAGCGCTGTCGTTATAGGGAAAGATGGGTCGCGGTCCCGATTTGTTCAACCCCCGTAACGACCTCGTGGAGCAATCGCGCGAGAGGCTTTAGCGGACAGTGGCATCAATCCAACCTTCAGCCAAACGAGAACGTCGGAGAGTCTGCCTCCCCATGAGCACCTAAGGCATTAAGGATTATTGCAATATCATAGGGCACTCTTGATGCCTCTGCATCGACCTCCGGCCCAAGCGGCTTCTCCGGACTGACGTGGATACCGGTCGAGCCCCAGCCCCTGACAAGCTTGGTTCCCTTGAGGCCGTATGCCCTTGCATCGCAAAAGGAGGTTCCCTGAATTTGTGCCTCGATCAGGTCGTCGCCCCACCGGCGCGCAGCGTAGGTTCTGTGACAACCGTCCACCACCAGGAAAAAGTCGTCGTGCCCCGCTAGCCGTACTCGTGTGACAGCTATGCGAGGCGGGAGCCCTTGCTCTCGCAATTGGAGTGCAGTCGCCACTCTGTCTCGTTTCCAAGGTTGCGCGAGAACGCGGCCAACGGAGATCTTTTGCTCCACGAAATTCCGGTCTGTTCCGGTGACGATGCACCGCAAGCCCGCTGCGAACCGGTCGACGAGAAAGGGGCCAATCGTAGAGATGATACCCGTAGCGCCCGGTCCCAACTCTCGCTCGTTGGATCCCTTTTCGTAGCCCACGTGTTCGGTGACGACGTCCCGCACGAAATCGAGTCTTAGCTTAGGAGGATCAATAAACGTCATATCTAGTCCAAACATAGTTACAACTCTGAAACGTCCTGATGAGCCCCTCTATGATGGTCACGGTAATCGAAAGTATGGGCGATCAGGCAGCTAAAGCAGCATGTCAGACTTGGATTTTATGTGGACACAGTCATAAGCTGTGATGGATACGGCGCCACAACATCGGCAACATCGTCCCATGGCGCAGAAAGCCAACGATCATAATCGTCGTCGTGTATTACCACGGGCATCGCTTTGGGGTGGATAGGAGCCACGATCGCGTTAGGCTCCGTTGTCAGGAACCCATAGGCGTTGCCGCGCTCGGTCGGGCGCCAAATGCCCGCGAATGCGAAGATGGGCCGGCTCGGTATGTCAAACCAGTGCAACGGCTTCTTACCATCCTCCCCGGGAGCGAGCCCGTACTCGGAGAACGATGTCACTGGCACCAGGCAGCGTCGCGCCGGCGTAGTCAGCATCGATCGCCAGAAGCTGGAGCTGAGATTGCGTACGTTGGTCACGTATTTGGTCAGCTTGACCGATGGATCGCGCTTGCTGGGCACCTGCGTCGGCACGCCCCACTCCATGCGCTCGACCCGGCGATCGTCGCCATCCTTCACGATCACAGCGCCATAGAAGGGCGTCTTCTTGCCCGTCGGGAAGATGTCGCCAGCGGGGAAGGTCTCGTCCGGTTCATAGGGCGGCCGGATGCCGAACGTCGCCATCACCTCGGCCTGCTTGGCCGTGAGCCGATACCGATTGCACATCCGCGCCTCCTATTGGCACCGACGAGCTAACCCGCCGGCGCGCATGCCTTACAGCTTGTCCTTCAGGCCCTTGGCGGCCGTGAAGGCGACCTTCTTCGACGCAGCGATCGTCATGCTCTCGCCGGTCGACGGGTTGCGGCCCTCGCGCTCCGGCCGGTCCTTGACGGTGAACTTGCCGAAGCCATTGATCGAGACCTCTTCTCCCTTCGCAGCCGCAGCCGCGATCTGGTCGAACACCGCGGTGATCGTCTTCTTCGCGTCCGCCTCGCTCGTACCCGTTGCAGCCGCGACGCCCTTGGCCAGCTCACCAACGTTCATGCTCGTCATACTCCCTTTGAAAGCGTGGGGACCTTACCGATGGCGAGCGACGACACAACGACTGTGCTGGATGAGGCGGGCACCAGCGCCGTCAAGCTGATGCTGTCGAAGCTCGACGATCACGACGTCACCGTCGTTTTCGAGACGGTCGGAGGCGTCGGTCCGATCGGCGACCTGGCTGCGGAGGCGATGAAGGATCGTAACATCGATCTGTAATCGCTAGCTTATCCGCACAGGCAGGGGAGGAACCAGGCGCCACGACGGAGGCTGAGGATGGTAGATCGACGTAAGCGGCCGCAAGGCGGAGCCGAGGTCCTCGTCTTCCTTGATCGTCACCGTCTCGCTCACACCCCAGACCACTATGCCTTCGCCCACGAGTACCTGAGCGGCGAGGACACGCAGCTGCGCGAACGCGTCGACGGCGCGATCGACGGCGGTGTCCGCCTGACCGAAGAGCAGGTGCTTCAGCTACGGCCTGCCGCGCCCGCGAACGTAGCGCCCGAGCTCGATCACATCACTCTGCGGGTCATGGACGTCGTCGGAGACGCGATGACGATCACGACCGATCTCAGCCGCGAGCTGGTCACCGCGTCCGCGGCGCTGCTGGATGAACCAGGAGCGACGGTCGGCCCGCTGCTCGCGACCATGCTCCGCCGAGCAGAGAGCGCAGAAGCAAGTTTCGCGCAGGCTGCGGCCCGCGCGCGCCAGATCCGCGCCGAGCTGGCGGCTCTGCAGGCAGCAGGGCAGCACGACCCGCTGACGGGCCTGACAAACAGGAAGGGCTTCGAGGACCGCCTCGCGGGCGACTTACGGAATCCAGTCTGCGTCGCACTCGTCGACGTCGATGGCCTTCGCGGCATCAACGAGAGCCACTCGGCAGCAGTCGGTGACCGCCTCTTGAAGGTCGTGGCGCGCGCGCTCGCCGATCATTGCCGCAGCCACCTCGTCAGTCGCTGGGAAGGCGGCACCTTCGCGCTGCTCATCGAGGGAATGGACCTGCGTGCCGCTGGCGAGATGGTCACCGAGGCATGCGAGGCGATCGGAGCACGCGAGATGAAGGTGCGCGAGAGCGATGAGCCGCTTGGCCGCATCTCGCTCTCTGCCGGCGTTGCAGCGAGCCGCAGCCGTCCGCCGCAAGAGCTGGTGGAAGCCGCCCAGGCGCAACTCCGGCGAGCGAAGCAGCCCGGTGCCGGTCCGGTTGCGATCGAAAGCAGGATGGTCGGGGTATCTGCGACGAGCTGACGCGGGGACAGCTGGAAATCGGGTTGACGGATGGAACCCCTTAACGGAACATAGAGGGAACGAGTAGAGTCTAGTCCCTTATGTCCGCCGCCCTTGATTCCCTGCCGACCAGCATAGCGCATCTGCGGACGATCGCTACGCCTGCTGCTGACTATCGCGTCATGCCGTTCGGCGTGGACGCGCTCGACAGCCGGCTCGGGGCAGGGGGCTTGCGAGCCGGCGCGCTGCACGAGGCGACTGCGCGGAGCGCCGCGCTGGTCGACGATGCCGCTACAACGCTCTTCCTCGCCGGCATCGCCGCACGCGAGGCGGCGGGGGCCGGCGGTCCAGTGCTATGGGCCAGCTGCAGGGCTGACCTCTACGCTCCCGCCCTCGAGCAGGCCGGGCTTCCCTCCGCCAACGTGATCTACGCGCAGCCGCGCGACGATGCCGCGCTCTTGGCCGTAGTCGAGGATGCGGTGCGGGACGGCACGCCGGCTGCGATCGTGGCAGAGGCGAGCAAGGTCTCGATGGTAGCCACGCGCCGGCTGCAGCTCGTCGCGGCCGACGCCGACATGCCGGTGCTGCTGCTGCGCCGCGCGCGCGGCCTCAACCAGGACGTGTTTGCCGAGCCGTCCGCCGCGTGGACGCGCTGGCGGATCGGTGCCGCGCCGTCCGAGCGGTTGGGTGTCGCGGGTGTGGGAAGAGCGAGATGGTCGGTCGAGTGCGTCCGCCAGCGTGGAGGTGAGGGCTTCTCCCTGATTGTGGAGGGCAGCGATGAGACGGGTCGTCTCGCTGTTCCTGCCGAGCTTGGCCGTGGAGCGGCTGAGGCGGCTGGAACGGTCCGCTTCGCGGCAGCCTGAAAGGCCTGTCCTCGAGCTGCCGGTAGACGACGACCCCGGCGCCTGTTCGGTGCCGCGGGGCGGAGGATGGCGATCAGGTGCGCGGTGGGCGCGGGAAGGCATGCCGTCGCGCGGCGACGTCGAGGCGCAGATCGCCGCACTGCCGACCCACGCGCAGCCGCCTATGCGCGAGCTCGGCCGGCGCTCCGAAGCTGCCAGTCACCCCTACAAGGCGGCGACGCCCGCGCCGCGCATCAGCGTGCCCGCCACCAAGCCGCTCGAGCACGCGCCGCTGGCGCTGATCGACAAGGTCGGCCGGCGCGAAGAGGTGGTCGCCGCCTGTGACGGCGCGCGTGCGCTCGGCGTGCATCCGGGCATGGCGGCGACCCACGCGCGCGCGCTCGTCTCGGATCTCGATTTCCGCCCGGCCGAGCCGCAGGCCGACGCAGCGCTGCTCGACCGCCTTGCCCTGCTGGCAGTGCGCCGTTGGTCGCCGATCGCGGCGGTCAGCCCAAGCGATGGTCTCTGGATCGACCTCGCGGGCTGTGAGCACCTGCATGGCGGTGAAGAGCGCTTCTGCCGGCGTCTGATCGCCTTCTGCAGGCGGGCAGGCTTCACGGCACGCGTTGCGGTCGCCGACACGCCCGGCGCGGCGCACGCGCTCGCGCGCTACGGCCGCGGCGACCTCATCCGCGCCGAGCCGGGCGCGACTGCCAGTGCACTCGCGCCGCTGCCGATCGTGGCACTACGGCTTGCTCCGAGCGCACTCAGCGCCGCGCGGCGCTTCGGCTTCGAGACAGTCGCGGATCTCCTGCCGGTCGCGCGCGGGCCGCTCGCGCGCCGGCTTGGCCTGCCGGCGATCACGCGGCTCGACCAGGCGCTGGGCGCGGTCGCGGAGCCGATCACCCCGCGCGAGGACGCCGACGTGCCGCTCGTCGAGCGCCGGCTGCTAGAGCCGATCGGCACGGCCGAGGCGATCGAGCAGGTCATGGGCGACCTCCTGCGCGATCTCGCCGGCGTGCTGCAGGAGCGCGGGCTCGGCGCGCGCGCGCTGCGGCTCACCGGCCTGCGCGTCGACGGCACCGAGCAGGTGGTCGCCGTCGGCACGTCGCGGCCGACGCGCGAGGTGCCGCACTTGCTGCGGCTGCTGAAGCTCAAGATCGAGCGGATCGACCCGGGCATGGGGCTCGAGCAGTTCTGGCTCGTCGCCCCGCATACCGAGCTGCTTGATGCGGTCGACCTCGGCGCCGTGCTCGCCGGCGAGACGCTGGTGCGGGACTCCGCGCGCCTAGTCGACGTCATCGCCGGCAGGATCGGTCCGCGCGCCGTCTTCCGCGTGGCGCCAGTCGAGAGCCATGTGCCGGAGCGAGCCGTCGCCCGCTCCGACCCAAACGAAACGCCTGGCCCCTGGCCAAAGTGGCCGCGACCGATCCGCCTTTTCGCGCGACCCGAGCCGCTTGCGCGCGTGATGGCGCTAATGCCCGACCAGCCGCCTCGCCGCTTCGAGTGGCGCGGCAAGACCTACAAGATCGTCGCCGGCGATGGTCCCGAGCGGGTCCATGGCGAGTGGTGGCGCCGCGACGCCGAGGTGTGGGCGGTGCGCGACTATTACCGCGTCGAGGACGATGCGGGCGGCCGCTATTGGGTGTTCCGCCGCGGCGACGGCTTCGAGGAGGATACCGGCGACCTTAGCTGGTGGATGCACGGGGTCTTCGGGTGACCCACTATGTCGAGCTGCAGGTGCTCACCCACTTCTCGCTGCTGCGCGGCGCGTCGTCTCCCGAGGAGCTGTTCGCGGCCGCGGCGCTGCTCGGCTATCCTGCGATCGGCGTCAGCGACATCGGCACGGTCGGGGGCGTCGTGCGCGCATGGGAGGCGCAGAAGGCGACGGGCGTGCGCTCGATCGCGGGCACGCGCGTGGATCTCTCGTGCGGCCGTCGCCTGCTGCTCTACCCGATAGATCGTCCCGCCTGGTCGCGGATCACGCGGCTGCTGACCGTCGGCAAGAAGCGCGCAGGGAAGGGCGGGTGTCTGCTCCACTGGCACGACCTCGAGCCATGGTCCGAGGGCGTCATCGCCATCCTGCTGCCGCACGAGGCAGACGAGGAGAACCTGGCGGCGCTGAAGGACCTGAAGGCGGTCTACGGGCGCCGCGGCTACATGGCGCTCTACCAGCGGCGCCGGCCGGGCGACGCGGTCCGCATCGACGCGCTGGCACGGCAGGCGGGCGGCGCCGGCGTGCGCGCGGTCGTCACTGGCGACGTGCTCTACCACGCGCCCGAGGCACGGCTCCTGCAGGACGTCGTCACGGCGGTGCGCGAGAAATGCACCGTCGATGAGCTCGGCTACCGCCGCGAGGTGAACGCCGACCGCGCGCTGAAATCGCCGGACGAGATGGTCCGGCGCTTCCGCGCCTATCCCGACGCGCTGCAGGCGAGCGTCGACATCGCCAAGCTCTGCACCTTCGACCTGGGCGAGCTGGCGTACCAATACCCGCATGAGCGTCTGATCGAGGGGCTGACCGCGCAGGAGGCCTTGCAGAAGCTGGCGACCGAGGCGGTCGAGCGCATGTTCGGCGGCAACGTGCCCGAAGCCTACACCACCCAGATCGCGCACGAGATGCGGCTGATCGGCGAGCTCGGCTATGCTCCCTACTTCCTCACCGTCTACGCGATCGTGCGCGAGGCACGCCGGCGCGGGATCCTCTGCCAGGGACGCGGCTCGGCCGCCAACAGCTGCGTGTGCTTCGTCCTCGGCGTCACGTCGATCGACCCGATCAAGCACGAGCTGCTCTTCGAGCGCTTCGTGTCGGGCGAACGGCGCGAGCCGCCCGATATCGACGTCGACTTCGAGCATGAGCGCCGCGAGGAGATCATCCAGTGGATCTACGAGACCTACGGGCGTGACCGCGCCGCGCTGACTGCGGTCGTGACGCGATACCGCGCGCGGGGCGCGGTGCGCGACGTTGGCAAGGCGCTCGGGCTTCCTGAGGATCTGACCTCCTCGCTCGCCGGCCTTGTGTGGGGCTGGTCGGCCGAGGGTGTTGGCGAGAAGCAAGTTGAAGAGCTGAACCTCGACATCGCCGATCGCCGGCTGCGGTTGACGCTCGACCTCGCGCGCAAACTGATCGGCGTGCCGCGCCACATGTCGCAGCATCCGGGCGGCTTCGTGCTGACGCACGACCGCCTCGACGACCTGGTGCCGATCGAGCCCGCGGCGATGGAAGATCGCCAGATCATCGAGTGGGACAAGGACGACATCGACTCGCTCAAATTCATGAAGGTCGACGTCCTCGGCTTGGGGATGCTTGGCTGCATGAACCGCGCCTTCAACCTGCTCGAGCAGGACAAGGGCATCCGCGTCGGGCTGGCCGACCTGCAGGACGACGATCCCGACGTCTATGCCATGATCCAGAAGGCGGACACGCTCGGCACCTTCCAGATCGAGAGCCGCGCGCAGATGAGCATGCTGCCGCGCATGAAGCCGCGGCGCTTCTACGACCTCGTCATCCAGGTCGCGATCGTGCGCCCGGGCCCAATCCAGGGCGACATGGTCCACCCGTATCTGCGCCGGCGTGAGGGGCTGGAGCGGCCGGAGTACCCGCGGCCGGAGCTGCGCGCCGTGCTCGAGAAGACGCTCGGCGTGCCGCTGTTTCAGGAGCAGGCCATGAAGGTGGCGATCGTCGGCGCCGGATTTACGCCGGCCGAGGCGGACCAGCTGCGCCGCGCCATGGCCACCTTCAAATTCACCGGAGGGGTCAGCCACTTCAGCGAGAAGCTGGTCGAGGGCATGGTTGCGCGCGGCTACCCGCGTGAGTTCGCCGAGCGCACCTTCCGCCAGCTCGAGGGCTTCGGCTCCTACGGCTTCCCAGAGAGCCACGCCGCCAGCTTCGCAAAGATCTCCTACGCGAGCAGCTGGATGAAGCATCACCATCCCGACGTGTTCTGCGCCGCGCTGATGAACGCGCAGCCGATGGGCTTCTACGCTCCGGCGCAGATCGTCCGCGACGCGCGCGAGCATGGCGTCGAGGTGCGGCCTCCTTGCGTTAACGCCAGCCGTTGGGACTGCACGCTCGAGCCGACGCGCGGGCGCTACCTGGCGGTGCGGCTCGGTCTCAGGCAGATCCGCGGGCTGTCGAACGCGGACGGCGCAAAGATCGTCTCCGCGCGCAGCACGACGGCCTACGAGAGCGTCGAGGACGTGTGGCGCCGCTCCGGCGCGCAGCGCGCCGCGATCGAGAAGCTGGCGGACGGCGACGCCTTCCACAGCTTCGGCGCCGATCGCCGGCAGGGGCTCTGGAAGGTGAGGGGGCTCGGCGAGGCACCGCTACCGCTGTTCGCCGCAGCCGACCGCGCGGCCGAGACGCAGAGTGCGGAGGGGATCGAGCCCGAGGTGCAGCTCCGTTCGCTCACCGACGGGCGTGAGGTGATCGAGGATTATCGCAACCTGCAGCTGTCGCTCCGCGCACATCCGCTTTCGTTCGTCCGCGACGAGTTGACGCGCCGCGGCGTGACGCGCTGCGCGGATCTCGCCAGCGTCCGCGACGGCCGCCACGTCGAGGTCGCCGGCATCATCCTGGTCCGTCAGAAGCCCGGATCCGCCAAGGGTGTGCTGTTCATCACGATCGAGGACGAGACCGGCATCGCCAACGGCATCCTCTGGCCCGACCGCTTCGAGGCCCAGCGCCGCACTGTGATGTCGGCTTCGATGGTCGGTCTGAAGGGGCGGGTGCAGAAGGAGGGCGAGGTGATCCACGTCATCTGCGACCGCATCGTTGACCACGGCGACCTTCTGCACCGCGTTGGCGACATGTCATTCCCGCATCGCACCGGCCGCGGCGATGCCGCACAGCACCCCGGCTCGCCCGACCGCGGCGACAAAGATTGGAGCCCGGAGCCGCGCAACTGCTACTGGCCGCCCCATGCGGAGGGCATGGATCCTGAAGACGTCGTGCGCTTCAAGTCGCACGATTTCCATTAAGGTGAGCTCGGTCCCACGGCATCAGCGCGTTATCATCGCACTGTCGCTACAGATACTCCGGTCGAGCCTTACGCATTGTTCTGAAAGGCGTGTGGACGGCATCGAAGTTCGTCTCGCGCTGCGCTGCTTGCTCCCGCATTGTCCGGAACGTTGGCCGCTCGAGTTGTTCTGGGACGCTGCGCAGCAAACGAACGAGATCGGGCGGTCGCAAGGCGTTACCGCCGCCTTCAACGGCATTGTTCGTCAGCTTCGGCGGGCCGGAAAATATGAAGAGGTGACCTCTTTGTAATTGGGAGGCATCTTGCGGGCGAACACGTTGAAGGACGGGTGAGGGCACGAGCTGGAGAATGGCGATGTGGTGGGGAAAAAGGGGCAACCCGGAGGCTACTGAGGATCGCGAGTGGGCAGATGCGATCGCCGGCTGCCTAGCCTTGAAGCCGAACTATTACCCGGCGATCCACCCGGATAAGCACATCCCCTCGGCGCGGCTCGCGCTACTTCAAGACCTCGTGGTGCCAGGCCCTGATGCTCGTGACCACCCTGCGGTGATCGTCTTGTCTACCCTCGTCGAAGGCGGTGAAGCCTATGAGGCCGAGGTGCCGGTGCGGCTCATTCGTGGCGTAGCACAGTCTAAAGGTAAGATCGTGTTTGATTTGGGTCGGCTCCCCGAAACCATGGACTTGCTCGACAAAAGCAGGACGGGACCGGAAAGCTTCGGACCTTTGAACCGGAGACAGTACGCTCGTCTCTGCGGAGCCATCAAAAGGGAGTCTGGCGCGATCGACGAATCTGGGCGCGTGAAGCTGGACTTTCAGACCTGGGATGGGTGCTATATCGTTCGTAACTCTGGAGCAGCCAGACGTTTAGCGCTGTGGTGTCGTCTACAGAACTACTATCCGAAGGACATCAACGCGCCCGGCCCTAAGCTGACGGTGCAAGCATGGGTCACGCCAAAGGCGCTGAATGAAGCGAACATGTTCTTCTTCCGTGAGCATAGCCGTATTCTCTTCCTCATGCATGATCCGGCGCTTGAAGCCGCGATTGCACAGCTTCGTTCGCTAGACCCTAACTACCTTTATCTCCCGCCGGCTGTTCCACCGCGCGCAGACGATGCCGACCGTCCTGCGGCGATCGTGCTGCCCATGCTACATAGGGTCGCGCCGTCCCGGGTCGGGCAAAGCGTCCTGCTTCAGCATTGGGCGGCCGAACTCTTTGACGTGGGACGCTACCTCGCCGAGCGTTGTGCGACGTATAACAGCGAGAACTCGCGACTATTCTTTCCCGATCGGGACTGAGGCTGCCTCGCGCTCAGAGCCAATCTTTCTGCGAACGCAATCAAGTGGGTGGGTATTTAGTTAAAGGAAGCCGCTCCCCGCATGACCTTTGAATAACTCGGCATCCCGTACATATTCGGACAAGATCTGGACCGTTTTGTGCCGACTAACCTCCTGCATCTTGAAGACGGTAGCGCCTCGTGATGCGCTCTCCGTGAGGAACCCCGCTCGAAGAGAGTGTCCACCAAACTGTCGCTCGTCGAGGCCAGCCTTCCGGGCGGCCGTTTGAACAAGACGCGCCACGGCTCGATCGCTCGTCGGCTCATCGGTAAGCGTGTCCTGACGCGTTAGACGGCGGAAAAGCCATCCCTTGTCGTGGCCAGCCGCCGCCATCCAGGTGAGCAAGTGACTCTTCGGCCGAAGCCCGTTCCGCTCGAGAACGGGCACCTCGACGCCCTCCCGCTTTTGATCAGTCTTCGATCGCGCGATGAAGACCTTCATTCCCTCAGGCACAATCGTGATATCATCGGTAGAGAGCGCGACCAGTTCGGAGCGACGCATCGCGGCGGCCATACCTAGCGCTAACACTGCGCGATCGCGGACTGGACGCAGCCCATCGCCAGGATAGGCATCAAGCATGGCGCTCAGGATCTGGGCGCCGGCTGCGCGTTTTCGGGAGACCTTCTTTCCCTTCTCCGCGCGGATGCCGGCCATCGTCTCGCGCAAGCGGCCCGCATCAGGGCGAGCCGGCGGGGCGACAAAACTTTCCGCTCGGTGAAAGTGCCCAATCGCCGCAAGGCGGCGTTCGACGGTAGACGGCTTTATGCCCCGGTCGGCTTCGTAGGCGACGAAGCGCCTCACACATTCAGTGTTCGCCGGGAGCGCGCACTCGCCGCGCGCCTCGCACCAGGCGGTAAAGATCGCCCAATCGGCCATGTAGGCGCGCTGGGTGTTGCCGGCACGCGCAGCGCGGGCATAGGCGTCGGCGCGCTCGGTCTCATGATCGACGATCCCGGGCAGCATCGGCGCCGGGCGAACGACAAGATCTGTTGGTCCCGTGACGACGAGCGAGTGCGACGGTGCCAGCGGTTTGGGGTCGGTCGGGTCTTGCAAAGTCGGTGCGAGCCTCGGAAACGGGTTGCCGGTTTTCGGAAACTTCTTTCCGTTTTTGCCTGTAGGTTTCCCTGAATTGGTGGACGACTTTCGCTCCGTGGGAGCGTCCTGAAATGATGGACGTTCAACTAAAACAGTGGACGTCTGGTGCTGCGGTCTCTCTGTTCCGGCTAACCGTACCCAAAAGCACGAATGTGCGACTACTCTGCGTGTGGCCGAACGTTGGTGATCGTGATGCCTACATCGGCGCTCGCAAGTGGCGCGTCCGTTGTGAGCATCTCGGCTTGCAGGTCGATCGCCAAGGCAAGGCATGCCCGATCGCCGAGGGACAGACCGAGAGCCTTCGTCGCTGGCCGGAGATCGCCTACTATAAGTGCCTGGGCAGGAGTGAGCGACCGGACATCGAGATGCAGCCCGCCGAGCGCCTCACGCACCTCGTCGAGCGGCAATCCTCGGTCCCGTAGCTTGGAAACGACCTCTGCGAGGCTGGCTGTTCCGGTGATGCTGCGGGTCAGGACATCGACTACCCGATCCGCCCCGGGTTCATCGTTCAGAAGGCAGAGCAGGGCGGAGGCGTCGAGTACGACTTTGCTACTCACGCTCCGCCTCACGCCGACGCTCCGCGATCAGCTCGTCAGCCAAGCCGACGCCTTCGGGCACATACTTGCGCAGGATCGCGCGAGCACGCTCAAGTGCTTTAGGTACGGAACGTACCCGCAACTCGCCATCGTCCACATCGACGAGAACGGTATCACCCGTGGTGATCCCGAGCTCACGGCGCATTGCCGCCGGGATTACGAGCTTACCACCGTCCACGATCTTGACCCTCTGTGCTTCCATCTGCACCAAACCCGCTACCCTGACCTGTCTAACGGCCTTATACCGAAGAGCAAAGTCGGACGCCAGCGTGCAGGAAGGGGCCGATGCACGGCCGATCACCGAAATCGCGTTCATCGGTGATGGAGCAGCTACTTAGACCCGGTCCGCTTAGCTAGGCTACGTAGGACCGGTAGTTGCCCTTCTGAGCCGACCGCTGCATAACTGGCTCACAAGGGCATACCCAAGAACGCCGGGCAGGAGTGATGAGTAGGTGGCAGGCAGCGGAGTGAAG
>NZ_JBELMJ010000040.1:0-30856 GCF_042095875.1 Sphingomonas sp. | reverse complement strand
CTCCCGTGCCGGTGGCAAGCGCCATCGGCACGAAGCCCAGCGATGCCACCAGCGCCGTCATCAGGACGGGACGAACCCGCTCCATCGCGCCGTCAGCGATGGCCCTGTCATCGTCCTCGCCCTCCTCGCGATGCTTGCGGATCGCGCCCATCATGACGAGGCCGTTGAGGACAGCGACGCCCGACAAGGCAATGAACCCGACCGCAGCGGTGATCGAGAAGGGAATACCGCGCAGCAAGAGCGCAAATACGCCGCCTGCCAGCGCCATCGGCACCGCCGAGAAGACGATGAGCGCCGGAACGAAGCCGCCGAGTGCCATGTAGAGCAGCGCGTAGATCGCAAGGAAGCAGATCGGCACCACCAACATCAGGCGCAGCCGCGCCGATTGCAGGCTCTCGAAGGTGCCGCCCCAGCCGGTATACATCCCGGCGGGAAGCTGCATTGCATCGATGCGGGCCTCGGCCTCCTTGACGAAGCCGCCAAGGTCGCGCCCGCGCACGTTGACCTGCACGGTCATCATGCGCTTGCCATTCTCGCGGCTGATCTGGTTCAACCCCTGTGTGTAGTTGAACCGTGCCACCTCGCGCAGTGGGATCGAGCGCGCGGTCTGGCCCTCAGCCGTCGGCAGCATGACCGGGATCGCTCCCAGCGTATCGATGTCGTCGCGCTGCGCGTCGGGCAGACGCACCACCACCGAGAAGCGTCGATCGCCCTCGAACAACAGCCCGGCTTCCCGGCCGCCAAGTGCGGCCGACACGGTGTTCGCTACCTCCTCGACCGAGAGACCGAGCCGTCCGACCGCCTGCCGGTCGATCTGCACGTCGAAGGTCGGCGCGCCGTCGGTCTGCTCGACGCTCACGTCCCCGGCGCCGGGGATCGTGCGGACCGCGTTCGCGATCTTCTGTGCCTGTGTGCTCATCGCGTCGAGGTCGTCGCCATAGAGCTTGATCGCCACGTCAGCGCGGACGCCGGCGATCAATTCGTTGAAGCGCATCTGGATCGGCTGCTGGATTTCGGTCCGGTTGCCGATGACGCTCTTCATCCGCTCCTCAATGCGAGCGAGGATGTCCTCCTTGCTCGTCACATCCGTAGGCCATTCGCTTTCTGGTTTAGGGATAACGTAGGTGTCGGACGCGTTGGGCGGCATCGGGTCGGTACCGAGGTCGGCATTGCCGTTCTTGGAGAAGACCAGCGCCACCTCGGGCAGCGTCTTCAACGCATCCTCGATCCGCATCTGCATCTGCGTCGACTGGTCGATCGAGGCCGAGGGCACGCGGAAGTTGGTGACGGTGATGTCCTTCTCGTCGAGCTGCGGCATGAACTCCTCGCCGAGGAAGCCGAAGCAGAACACCGCCGCGACGAACACGCCGGCACCGGCCGTGATGAAGGGCAACGGTCGGGCGATCGCCTTGCCCAGCAGCGGCGCATACCGCTCCTTGAACCAGCGGATCGGCTTCACCTCCGTTTCGCTGACCCGGCCCTTGATAAGGATCACGATCATCGCCGGCACGAAGGTCAGCGACAGGACGAAGGCGCAGGCCAGCGCGATCATCAGCGTCGTCGCCATCGGCGAGAACGTCTTTCCCGCGACGCCCTGGAACGTGAGCAGCGGGACGAAGACGAGGAAGATGATAAGCTGGCCGAAGACGGTCGGCCGGATCATCTCCTTCGCCGATGCGGCGGTCGTCTCAAGGCGCTCGTCCAGCGTCAGCAGGCGGTTCTCGGCGTGCTGGCGCTCGGCGAGGTGGCGCAGCGCATTCTCGACGATGATGACCGCCCCGTCGACGATCAGGCCGAAGTCGAGCGCGCCCAGGCTCATCAGATTGCCGGATACGCCCAGCGCATTCATGCCCGATGCCGTCATCAGCATCGTGATCGGAATGACCGCGGCGGTGATGAGCGCGGCGCGGACGTTGCCGAGCAACAGGAACAGGACGACGATGACGAGCAACGCGCCCTCGATCAGGTTTTTCTCGACCGTCGCGATCGTCGCGTTGACCAGCTTCGAGCGGTTATAGACGGGTTCGGCGAATACATCGGGCGGCAGCGTCCGGTTGACCTGTTCCAGCTTCTCTCCGACCGCGGTCGCGACGATGCGGCTGTTCTCGCCTACCAGCATCAGCACGGTCGAGATGACCGCCTCCGATCCCATGCGGCTGCCCGACCCGGTGCGGACCGCACCACCGATCATCACTTGCCCGACGTCCTTGACCCGCACGGGCACGCCGTTGCGGGTGGCGACGACCGCCTCCTGGATGTCCTCGATCGACTTCAGGCGGGCATCGGCGCGAACCAGAAAGCTCTCGCCGGCGCGGCGCACATAGTTCGAGCCTGCCGAGACGTTCGCCCGCTCCATCGCATCGGCCAGCTCGGTGATCGAGATGCCGTAGGAGGCGAGCGCATTGAGGTTGGGTTCGATCAGATACTGTTTGACATAACCGCCATTGGAATCGACCCCGGCAACGCCCTTCACGTTGCGCATCTGCGGCCGGATGATCCAGTCCTGCACCGTGCGCAGATAGGCAGCCTTGGCGAGTTCGGTGGTCAGCCGCTCGCCCTCCGGCGTCAGATAGCTGCCGTCCGACTGCCAGCCCGGCTGACCATCGACCGTCTTCACGCCCTTGCCGTCCGGGTGACGGAAGGCGATCGAGTAGAAGAAGATCTCGCCGAGGCCGGTGCTGAGCGGCGCGAGGTTGGGTTGCACGCCTGCCGGCAGGCTGTCCTTCGCCTGGGCGAGCCGTTCCGTGACCTGCGCCCTCGCGAAGTAGATGCTGGTCGCGTCGGTGAAGACCGCCGTCACCTGGCTGAAGCCGTTGCGCGAGAAGGAGCGCGTCATCTCCAGCCCGGGGATGCCCGCCAATGCCGTCTCGACGGGGAACGTCACCTGCTTTTCGACATCGACCGGGCCGAGCGAGGGGACGAAGGTGCTGATCTGCACCTGACGGTTGGTGACGTCTGGCACCGCGTCGATCGGCAGCTTGGTGATCTGCCATGCCCCGAACGCGACGACGACGAGGGTCAGGAACGCGACCAGCCATCGGAGGCGAACCGATGTCGAAAGGATGCGCTCGATCATTCCTCGCCTCCCACGTTCTTTTCGAGTTCGGCCTTGATGAGGAAGGCGTTGGTCGTGGCGATCTGCGTGCCCGCGCTAATACCTTCGGCAACGGCGACCATGCCGCCAGAGCGGTTGGCAATGCGGATAGGCTGCGCCTTGAACCCCTGCGGCGTCCGGACAAACACCACCGTCCTATCGCCCAGCGTCTGCACGGCATCCTGTGGGACCATGACGCCGCCCTTGGTCGCACCGCCGCTGGCCAGGATGCGCGCCTGGACGAGCTGTCCGGGTGCGAGCGTGCTGGTGCCGGCGGTCGGCGTCACCACGATCGTCGCGGTGCGCGACTGCGGATCAACGACGCCTGTTGCGGCACGGACCCGGCCTTCAATGGTGCGGCCATCACTGGTGCTCAGCTCGACCCGATCGCCGGTGCGGACCCGCATGGCATCGGCCGGGGGCACGTTGGCGGTGATCTGGAATCGACGCGGATCGGCGACCCGGAACAGCTCGGTTTCCGCCGCGACATACTGGCCGAGATTGGCAGCAGCAGCAGTCACACGGCCGGCGATCGGGCTGATGATCGCCACGGAGCGTCCGTCGCCGGTAACACGCGCGGCGCCTGCCGCGGCGCTGGCACGGCGCGCGTCGGCCTGAGCCACCGCGAGGTTGGCCTGTGCGGCCTCGTAGTCGGCACGGGGACTGACGCCCTGTGCGAGCAAGGTCCGTTCGCGCGCGAGCTGGCGCTGGGCGAGCGTCACGCGCGCCGATGCCGATGAACGGTCGGCCGCGATCTGCGAGGCGTCCCGGCTTTCGACCAGGGCGAGTGTCTGGCCTGCCCGGACAGGATCGCCGATCCGCGAGAAGATGCGCGTGATCGTCCCCGGTGCGCGGGCCGTCAGCAACGCTTCCGCGTCCGGTGTGGCCTCAACCGTCGCGGAGGCGATGACAGCAGCATCCAGCTCGCCTGAAGCGGCAGGGGCGACGGTGATCTGCGACGTCGCAATAGCTTGCGGCGTGATGACCAGCCTGTCGTTCGACGCTGCCGGTGTGGCGGCTTCTGTCGGGGCCGGTGTCGGAACAGGTGCCTGGGTGAGGCGTGCGACGCCGAAACCGAGCGCGGCAGCCGCGACCAGCCCGATGGCGGCCCCGGCATAGAGACGATGTTTTCCGGTCATTGGACCGCTTCTCCGGTGATGCTGAGGCCCGACAGGCGGGCAAGGTTGGCGCGGGCGTCGAGACGCGCGATGTCGGCGTCGAGGATGACGCCTCGGGCGGCGCCGAGATTGTGACGGGCGGCAAGCAGTTCGATCAGCGGTGCCTTGCCCGCCTCATAGGCGATACGTGCAAGGCGATACGCCTCCTCGGCGGTCCGCATCGTTCGCTGTGCGGCTACCGCGCGCGTATCGGCGGCCTGCACGAGGACGAAAGCGGCCCGCGCGCCGGTCTCCGCTTCGAGCCGCGCCGCTGCGGCGCGGGCTTCGGCTCCCTGAAGATCGGCACGGGCTGCATCGATATTGCCCCGGTTGCGATCGAAGAACGGCAGCGGCACCGATACCCCGGCGACGACGGCGGGGCCGCTGGCGACGCGAAGCTGGCGAACGCCAAGCTGCGCCGTGATGTTGGGAACAGCAAGCCGTTGCTGTACCGTAACGGCTCTTGCAGCTGCCTCCCGTTCCGCTTCCGCGACCTTGACCGTCGTTGCCTGCATCGGATCGACCGGTCCGCTCGACGGTCGCGCGTTCATCCGATCGAGCAGGGATTCCCCAACCCCGGTGAACGTCGTCGGGGAACCTGCCAAGCCTGAAAGCCGCGCGAGCGCCGCTGTCTTCTGGGCACGCGCGACTTCAAGATCGGCTTCGAGGGTCGCGAGTTCGGTTTCCGCCTGAAGCTGGCGCAACCGTGCTTCCTTGCCGGCACCGACAAGGGCGCGAGCGACCTTCAGGTCGGCGGTCGCCTCCTCCACCTCGTCCTCGGCGAGCGCGATCCGGCGTTCCGCTACCTCGGCACTCGCATAGGCGCGCGCCAGTTCAGTGGCGAAGAGCAGACGGCCATCGCGGTTCCGTGCTTGCGCCGCGGCGATGCCCGCCTCCCCGGCCGCGATCCGGGCGGAACGCTTGCCCCCCAGCTCAATCGGCTGATCGATCTGGAAGGTGGTCTGCTGCTGATTGCGCGCGTTGTTCTGCAAGTCGCCGGCGAAGTTCTCGGCGTAGACGTTGATGAAGGGATTGGGCCGCGCGCGCGCCTGTTCGGCAAGGCCTTGCGCGCGGGCCACGTCCGCATCGAGGGCGGTCACGCGCGGAGCCGTCTGCGCCTGACGCAGGAGCTGGGCGAAGGGTGGTGCCGTCTGCGCACCGGCCGTGCCGATGGGGCACAGCATTACGAGCATACCGGCCAGCGCAAGCCTGCGCTGCCGGCGACTGGGGCCGTTCATGATCTTCTTCCTGCAAAGGTGAGCTTGGTGGCGCGGTTGGCGCCGGTGCCGGCTCAGGCTCGTGGAGGTCGAAGAAACTCTGCGGGGTCGATCCCTCCGGGCAGACGAGCGGTGCCGATCATCCATTGCCGGTCGGCAACGAGGATCATCCGCTCGGACGGGAGCGCCCCGTCAAACGCTACCCAATGCCCTGTCGCGTGCGCCAACACATGGATCGGTGCATCGGGATCGGATTTCTCGGGCGTATCGTGGCTATGCTCGATCACTGACGCATGGATCGCATCGTCGTCATGGACGATCGCATTGTGCCACCCCGACAGGCCGATCAGGCCGAGCATGGCGACGAGCGCCAGCACGGCGCCCAGCAGCGCGGATCGAGGATGACGCATAGGCATTCTGCCGAAACTACGCTGACCGCCTGTAACGGACAAGCGCATCACCGGTTCGGCCACTTCGGATGACGGCGATCGATCACGAAAGCATGATCGCCCTTGGCGTGCTCTGCGTGGTGGGGATCGTCGGCGGGTAGATCGGCATGGTCATGCGGAATGACGTCCGGATCATGCGCCGGCCATAGGCGAAGCGCCGCGACGACGCCGATCGCGGACAGCGCCGCCATGCCGACGAAGGCCGCGCTCATGCTGACGCGAGCGCCCAACTGTCCGACGAGCGGATAGCAGATCAGCCAGCACACATGGCTGAGTGCGAACTGCGCCGCGAACAGGGCGGGCCGGTCCTCGGCATTGGCCGATCGGCGAAGAAGTCGTCCGGACGGCGTGAGGCTTGCGGAGTAGGCGACGCCCATGACCAGCCAGCCCGCCAGCAGGACGTGCCAATAGGCAGCGCCCGGCGTCATCGTCGCGCTGATCGCGGCGAGCGCCGCGAGCGTGATCGTCAGCACGGCAGCGGCGACGATCATCACCGTGCGATCGGCGATCCTGTCCAATACCCGCGGCAGGGTCAGCGCCGCGGTGATCGAGCCGCCTCCGAAGGCGGCGAGCGTCAGTGCGACATCGCGCTGGCTCAGGCCCAGGCCCTTCACGATGACGACGGTGTTGACGATGACCATCGCGCTCGCGGCAGCGGCGCTGAGCGTCAGGGCCAGCAGTCCGCGCAGGCGCGGCGTCCTGAGGTAGATGCGCGTTCCCCGCGTCGTTTTGTCGTAAATGCCGCCCTGATCCTCGACTGGTGCGGGCCGGGGCAGGACCGTCGAGACGACGAGCAGCGCCGAAGCGATGAAGCCGATCGCCGTGCCCGAGAACAACCAGTGATAGCTCATCACCGTCAGCAGGCCGGCCGCAAGGATGGGGCTGGTCAGGCTCTCCATGTCATAGGCGAGACGCGACAGCGACAGGGCGCGGGTATAGTCACGCTCATCCGGCAAAACGTCCGCGATGGTCGCCTGAAACGTCGGCGTGAACGCGGCCGACGCCGATTGCAGGACGAAGATCAGGACATAGACCTGCCAGACCTGGTTCACGAACGGCAGGCAGATCGCCACGGCCGCGCGGATCGCATCCATGCTGACAAGCAACGCCCGCCGGGGTACGCGGTTGGCGAACGCTCCGGCGATCGGGGCGACGCCGATATAGGCGACCATCTTGATCGCGAGCGCCGTGCCCAGCACGGCCCCGGCGCTGCCACCAGCGATGTCATAAGCCAGCAGTCCCAGCGCAACGGTCGCAAGTCCCGTCCCGATCAATGCGATGATCTGGGCGAGAAACAGATGACGGTAAGTCCGGTTTGCCAGGACGCTGAGCATGGACGCCTCATATCCCCCTAGGGGGATGCCGTCTATCCCCCTGGGGGGATACTCGACAACATCGGTGCCGGCATCCTACATTGAGGGCATGTCTCATAACGCGCACTCCAGCCACCCGGCGATCATCAAGCGCCTGAACCGCGCAGCGGGTCATCTGCGCAGCATCGTCGGGATGATCGAGGAAGAGCGGCCATGCGTCGACATCGCCCAGCAGCTCCAGGCCGTCGAAAGCGCGATTGCCAGCGCCAAGCGCGCGCTCATCAACGACCATATTGACCACTGCCTCGTTCATGCCGAGGAAGGTGAAGGGACGAAGGTTGCGGTCGAGCAGTTTCGGGCGATTTCGAAATACTGGTGACGCGGCACTCCGCTTTCCCGATTGGGAACGAGCAGCGAGACTGATCATTCTTTCGGCCGAGTAGGACTACCCCGTAGGAGAGGCTTTCTCGAAACCTGTTCCCAATTGATCTTTCTCGAAATGACGTCGGGTCGACGGGAAAATGGGACACCTTTAAGCGTCTCGGAATAAGTGAAGGAGAGAGGGAGGGACCTGTCCGATCCATAAGGGAGACGACAGATGACCCGCTTCCAGCCGAGCCCCCGGCCCGACACAACGCCATGGGGCACACCCGATCGCGCCGACCAGGTTCTTCACGGCATCTGGCGCGTCTCGACGCCGAGCCATGGCGGCTACGTCCTCTCCGATGAACGTCAAGCCGCGATGCCCGAGGCACTTCGTCGAGCGGACCCATTCTACGAGGAGGACGTCGACTATGCGCTGGTTCTCTACGGTTTCGCGAGCGAGTTCCGCCGCTTGCCCGTGCCCGGCATCGCTCTTCAGGTCGAGAACGCCCGTCGGTCGGTGCGATGCTGGCATCCGGATCGCTGGACGGCCTTGACCGGCGAGGAGGTGACGATCGGAGAAAGCCACGTCGTCCGCCGTCGCGCCGCCTACACCGCCATCATTGGGCAGTACGAGAGCGTCTCGGCGTCCGGGTCATGGGCGGACTGGGTTCCTGACGGCAAGGTCGGATGCGTCTTTCGCCGTGTCGCCAGCGTGGATGCGCTCGGCTTCGCGCGCCACGAGGGCGAGCCCATCTACGGCCTCGTCGACAAGGCACGCTACGACGCTCGGGTCATGCCCGAAACCTTCGACACGCTCTCGGCAGAGCGGGTCGCAAGCACGGCGCCGATCACCAAGCAGGTCGCCGCCCTGACCTGACACCCCAAACCATACGACGCCAGAACAAGGATGCCGCTATGACCTGCGTCACCCCCATCAGGCCGCTCCCCGAGGCCGCAGACAATCGCGTACCGCTGGGCCACCATTCGAGCGGCGCACTCCACCTTGATCTCGATCGACTTCTTGCCGGGCGCCTGCTCATCCAGGGCAGCTCGGGTGCGGGAAAGAGCCGAACGCTGCGCCGGATCATTGAAGAAGCGTTCGACTACACGACGATCGCGATCGTCGACCCCGAGGGCGAGTTCGAGAACCTCGCCCGTCACATCGGTGCCACCACGATCCGGGCGGTCGAACTGACCGCGGATGGCCTAACCGCAGCGGCCGCGCGGAGCCGACATCATCGGCTGTCGATCCACATCGACCTGACCGACCTGGATCCCGATCAGCGCATCATCAAGGCGGCAGCCTTCTTCGCCGGTCTCATCGGTGCGCCGCGCGAGGACTGGGATCACACCGTCCTTGTCTGCATCGACGAGGGACACCTCCTCGCGCCACACGTCGCCGGGTCCGCTCGAGACGCGGAGGCGCGACGCCTCGGCGTCGCGACACTCACCGATCTGTGCGCTCGCGGCCGTAAGCGTGGCCTGGCACCCGTGATCGCCACCCAGCGGCTCGCCAAGCTGTCGACCTCCGTGGTTTCCGAGCTGCAGAACGTCCTCGTGGGCCTCAACGTCTTCGATCGCGACATCGCGCGAGCAGCCGATCTTCTCGGCTTCTCAGCCAAGGAGGCCGATGCGCTTCGCACGCTCGTCCCTGGCGACTTCTTCGCGATGGGACCGGCCCTTTCGGCGACACCCTGCCTCGCCCACATCGATCCGACGATCACCGAGCATATCGGAAAGACCCCAGAGCTGCGCGCCGCGGCCTCTGTCGACGCGACCGAGGCGGCTCGGTTGCTCGACCTCGCCGGGCTTGCCGAGGTGGCAGACCATGGCCCTGCGATCGCGCTCAAGGGCACGCGCGCGCTCGACGCCTTCCTCCTTGATCCCGCCGCGACCGATGCTGCCGCTATCGTCGAGGCACTCAAACGCATTTCCCCGAACGCCAGCACGGCGCGCGATCTCGCAAGACACCTGTCGCTCGATGCGGAGCGAACCGATCGGGCGCTCAACCTCCTGTCGGCGATCACTGCCGTCGACACGATGCCCAAGGGCGACGACCGCATTGCGCGTCTCCATGCGCGTCTACGTGCCCGCCTCAGCGACGTCGCAGTGGTGGCCCTATGACCGACCTAGCGCCCGATATCGTCGAGCTCGTCGCCTGTCCGGTACGAACGGCGCCGACTGGCCGGCTTCGCGAGATGGCGTACCGTGGCGATGCCTGGATGCCCGACGAGGTCGCAACGCTGGAGCGCCTGTTTCGCGACGACATAGCGATAGATGAAATCGCGTCAGCGATCGGTCGGCGCATCCACGGCGTCCGCGACAAGATCGCGACCTTGGGGTTGCGCCGAAACTCGCAGCGGAACTGGTCCGAGGCCGAGGACGCCTGGCTGACACGCGAGTACGGCTCACGTCCCGCATCCGCGCTCGCACAGGATCTCGGACGAGCCTGCACCGCCGTTTATGCTCGCGCCGGCCTTCTCGGCCTTACCGAAGGCAATGCCCCACGCTGGACCGAGTGGGAGGATGCTCAGCTGCGCGCCGGCTTCGAGCGCGCGATACCGGTCGCACAGATCGCAGTCCTGATCGGTCGCCCGCTCTCGGGCACGATCACGCACGCGAGCAACCTTGGCCTGCGACACCCGAACAACCCGCCAGGATGGACCGAGGCCGAGGCGGCACGCGCGCTGACACTCGCGGCTGAGGGCCATCGCTACCTCGATATCATAGAGATGATGGTCGCGGAGGGCTTTCCCCGACGCACGAAGGCGGGGTTTGGCCCGCACCTGCGCAAGCTCGGCTACGGCCGCGGTTGGGGCCGTCCATGGACTTCAGACGAGGACGCTTTGTTGATGCGCGTCTATGCCGACGGAACGAGCCGGACGCCGCTCATAGCGCGGCTCGGCCGTACCACCCACTCGATCAAGTGGCGGGCCGAATACCTTGGTCTGCGCGGTACTCACGCCAATCGGGATGGCTTCCGGAGCGGTCCCGTCTGGACCGAGGGCGACATCGCAACGCTGCGCGAACACTATGGCAAGATGCCGATGACGGATCTCGCCACCAAGATGGGCCGTACCAAGGCCTCCCTCTTCACTCGCGCAAATATCTTGGGATTGGTCCACGGCTACCAACGGCCTTGGAGCGATGACGAATGCCGCGCGCTCGCGCTCGCGCATGCTCATGGCATCGCCTTGCCCGACCTCGTCGTCGCCTTGGGGCGCAATTACGCGGGCGTCCACAAGTACGCCGAGAAGCAGGGCCTCAAGTTCAGCCGACGTCCGCGTCGCGAGTCTGCACCGACGCTGCAGGACATCCTCGCCCTTGCTCCGCAGCCATAGGCGCGGAACGACCCTGGATTGAAGGGGAGGGGGAGGGGCCGGGCGGGCGTGAAGGACACGCCAGCCACGAGGAGCGCATCATGATCCCCGCCACCATCGCGACCGCGGTCGCACCCGAGACGATCGCGAAGGTCACCCGGCTGTTCAACAACACCGCCTTCGACGTGGTGACCGAGCTCTTCCAGAACGCTCGGCGCGCCGGCGCTCTTGCGGTTGCCGTGCTGATCCAGTCGGGAGGTCCCGATACGCTCCTCCACATCATCGATGACGGGCATGGGATCGCCGACCCCACGTCGATTGTGACGCTGGGTCGTTCGGGATGGTCCGACGAGACGCGCCGCATGGAAGATCCTGCCGGTATGGGAGTTTTCAGCCTCGCCGGACGAGACGTAATGGTGCGTTCCTTCTCCCGTCCTGATCGCCAAGGATGGATGGCACACATCCCCGCCTCGGCCTGGGAAACGAGCCGGCCGATCGCGATCTCGCCCGACCCGATCTCGCGCGGCACCGCCATCACCATCAAGGTGCCGGACAGCTGGCTGAAGACGCTCGCTGACGACGTCGCCAAGGCGGCGAAACACTATCCGCTGCCGGTGACGCTCGACGGCAAGGCACTGCCGCGCGAGGACTGGCTGGCGGACGCAGTCCATATCGAGGAGTGGAACGGAACCCGCATCGGGGTCTTCCAGAAACATCCGTCATCCTACACGACCCACGACGGACGCTTGAACTTCCATGGGCTGACGATCCCCTGCAAGCTGCCGGACGTCCAGGAGGTCGACCGAGGCCATCATTGGATCGCGCGCGTCGACATCTTTGACGCGCCACAGATCCAGCTCGTGCTCCCGGCACGCAAGGAGGCGATCGAGAACAACGGCCTGACAGAACTGCGCCGGGCGGTGAGCATCGCTATCTACCGCGCGATCGCCGCGCAAGGATCGCACCGGCTGTCGGCCGAACGCTGGCGCGAGGCGATCGACCTCGGTGTCGATCTGCCGGAAGCGGCGGCATACCTCTTCGCATGGATCGCACCCGCGGCCGATAGCGGCCGCAACTATGCCTCGGGCGAGCGCACCACCGATCCTGCGATGGTGGTCATGTCCGACTTCGACGCGCTGGTCGCACAACCGGCAGCGGAGGCGATCGCCACCCACAACCCGTTCGGCGGGCCCCTTGTCATGGCTCAGGACGCCTTCATCGGCTATCGCTGGTACGACGTCCTCGCCCGCGTGGACGACCTGCGGTTCCGCATCGTGCAGGGCAACCTCGACTTCGTGGTTTCGGCTACGCTCGATGCGCCTGCTGAGGCCGAGGATGGCTGGGTCGACGCGATCACGCTGGAGGCCACCATCTCGCACGCGGGCGCGTCGATCGAGGCCTCGACCGCTGCCGATGTGGCCTTCGCGCCGGACAGATGGACCTGCAACTCGGTCGACGGGACGTCCATCTTCGTGTGCCGCGGTAGCAGCCGGCCCTCCCTCGCGGTCGCCGATCTGTTCGAGCGTGCCGCGTTCGAGCCGTCTTCCGACAGCGACGCTGACAGCTATGACACCCAGCTAGAGCGCTTCCAGGCGGATGCGGCCGAGCGGATCATCGGCCTTCTCGAGGGTGACAATGCAGCGCTCGAGAGCCGCATCCGCGACAAGCTGTCGGGACACTATTTCATGGTTCCCGCCGACCGAACCGTGACGGTCGTCATCAACCGCGAGCGTCTCGAGGTGAAGATCGTCGAGCGCGCCGCCCCGCCGACCGTCACCAACGAGGAGGGCGCGTGACATGCTGCCGCCCCCTCCGTCCGTGCTGTCGTACGGGATAGGCGTCGACAGCACAGCGCTGCTGATCGAGCTGCATGCCCGCGGGCAGGCTCCTGATCTCGTCCTCAGCGCGGACACCGGCAACGAGAAGCCGGAAACCTACGACTACCTCGACATCATCCGTCCCTGGATGCGCGACCGCGGCATCCGGTTCGAGCTCGTCTCCTACGTGCCCAAGCGGTTCAAGCACTGGCCGCCGTACTTCGGAATCCTCGAAATGTGCCTGACGAACGCGACCTTGCCGAGCAAATCGCTTGGCGGATCGTCATGCAGCCTCAAGTACAAGAAGGCCCCACAGGACGCTTTCCTCAAGACGTGGCAGCCTGCGGTCGAGGCATGGGACCGCGGCCAGCGGGTCATCCGACTGATCGGCTATGATGCTGGCCCCCGCGACACCGCGCGCGCCAACCATGCGCTGACGATCGACGACCCACTCTACGATTGTCGATCGCCGCTGCGTGACTGGCAATGGCACCGCCCGCGATGCGTGTCGCGCATCGAGGCCGAAGGCCTGCCCGTGCCACCCAAGTCGGCGTGCATCCTGTGCATCGCGAACAAGCCGGACGAGATCCGCAGCCTTCCACCATGGTGCCTCCGACTGATCGTCCTGGTGGAGGCACGCGCCGCGCCCCGGCTCCATACGGTCGAAGGGCTATGGCGCAAGTCGACCAGGACACGTCCCGGATCGATGACCGCGTTCATCCGGGCCGAGGGCCTACTGGGAGCCGATGAAGTCGATCGCATCGCCCGCGATGCTCCCACCGACCTCATCCGCTTCCAGGACGTCGCGGCTGCGATCCCCGTCGGCGAGCGCCCGAAGATGGGCGAATGGCTCGACCGCTTTCACCTGGCCTTCGCCGAACGAGGCCGCGGCCACCCGGACGCGCTGGCCGCCTGATCCCCCCCGCCCATCGAACGAACCGAGGATCGACCCATGATCGAGAATGCTGCCGAGACGCGCGTCGAAACGATCGCGCGTCTGAACGACCGATGCCGTCAGGGCCTCGATCGAACCGCGCGCATCACCGTCACGCGCACGTGCCTTGCCACCCTATCGACCGACTCGCTCGCGTCGGAGGCCGTGGCCCAAGCGCGCCTGCTGCAGGAGCTTCGCCGGCACAGCTTCGCTGCCGACTGCCCGGAGCGCGATCGCGGCTCCTTCATCATCGACGACACCGAGGTCTTCTTCCGCATCGACTATTATGATCCGGCGCTGGAATGGGGTTCGGAAGATCCTGCCGACGCCAACCGCACGACCCGCGTGCTAACCCTCATGCTGCGGGAGGATCTTTGATGCCTCGCTTCCGCCCCTCTGCGGCAGACATCGCGGCCATTCGCGACGCCGCACGGCGTGAGGCCAAGTTCGAACGGGTCGGGCAAGTGATGCTCGAGGTCGGGCGTCGGCAGAGCCTTGTGTCAGGCGAAACGTCGATCAACTTCGCGCTGATCAGCGACGATCCCGACTGGCAGGATACCGATCTCGACGACTATGAGCCGTGGACAGCCTTCACGCGCGGCGTCGAGTTAACGCCTGACGGGCGCGGCCTTCTCGACTTCTACATCCGCCGGCGCGGCGATCGCCACCTCGAGCTCCACGGCAACATCTCCGTCGCGATCGCCGGAGGCAAGCTGACGACGATCAGCGGCTATCCCGACATCTACCGGGGAGAGCCGTCATGACGATCGAGATCATCCTGGGCCTGCCGCACCTCGCCGATGGTGCGCTTCTCGCAACAGCGCGGCGCCTACAGGCACCGGTGCTGATCTCCGCCAACTGCTTGTCGCGCTGGCGCAAGGCCGATGGCTGGCGCGAATGGGCGGGGTGGCGCACGGCTACCCTCGACAACGCCCACGGCCTCGTCAGCCTCGACCTCGACAGCGCCGGTTACTCGATGATGGTGCGCTACGGCGGTCTGCCGTGGTCGATAGCCGACTACATGGCGCTTGCCGCCTCGTACCCGTTCCGGCGCGTGTCCTCGATCGACTATTGCTGCGAGGACGGCGTCGCGTCGCACCGCGAAGAGGTTCTCGACAGGATCTCCCGTACGATTGCGACCAACCACGAGTGTTTCGCCCGCGCTGGAGACCTTGGTATCCGGGATCGCTTCATGCCGGTCCTGCAGGGCCGAACGCCCGACGACTACGTCCGCTGCCTCGAGGCGATCGAGGGCATGCTCCTGCCGGGCACCGTTGTCGGCATCGGAAGCATGTGCCGACGCGTCATCCATGGCCCGGAGGGGCTCGTCGCCGTGGTTGAACGGCTCTCGCGCGTGCTCCCGGTAGGGGTCCGTGCCCACGCCTTCGGCGTCAAAGGGGACGCCTTGCCCTACCTGGCACCGTTCTCCCGCTGGATCGCCTCGATCGACAGCCAGGCCTTCGGCGTCGCGGCGCGACGAGACGCGCTTCGCCGTGGCGTTGCGAAGAGCGATCGCCTGGTCGCCTCGCACATGGAGCAATGGTATCAACGCCAGTGCGGCCGTGCGCTCGCCCCTCCGGTCACGCTGCCCGAGGCCGCCGACCACCAGGCGCGTTCCCTCGGCGACGATGATCCATGGGAGCGGGCCATCGCTGATGCACGCGCTCAGATCCGCGAACTCATCGAGACCGGCGAGCTCGATCATGACCAGATCACCGCCAACTGGGTCGAATCCTGGGCGGCCGATCTCTTCCACCAGCGCGCCGCCTGAGCGAGGCTCACCATGATTACCGACCGTTCACAACGCTGGCGCGACCGGCGCAGCCGCTTCGTGGCCGACGACACCGTCATCGACCCGAGGCGCTACGCAGTCGACGTCGTGGCGCACGACACCGCTCGCGCCTTCATCGCAGACCATCACTATCTCAATCGCTATCCCGCCGCACAGCTGGCCGTCGGGCTATTCGGCCCAGGCCGGGGCGGCGCTTCCTCTCTCGACGGTATCATTGTCTTCGGAGTGCCCGCGACGGGCGCGGTCATCACGCGCCATACCGGCTATGACGAGCCAACCCGCGGTTGCGTGCTGCAACGCCTGCTCTGCCTGCCCTCCGTCGCCGCCAATGGGGAAAGCTATTTCGCCGCCCGGGCCTTCCGGCTGCTGCGTCAGGCAAAGCCGGTGATCGAGTCCGTCGTCAGCTTCTCCGACCCTCAGGTCGGACACTGCGGCTGCGTCTACGCCTCGCTCTCCGGGGCGTATCGCGGGCGAACGAGGCCGCGGACGGTGCTCCGCATCGCCGGGGAAACGATCTCCGATCGCACCTTGTCCAAAATTCGAAACCTCGAGACAGGTCATGCGGGCGCCGTCGATCAACTGGTGAGGCTCGGCGCTCCGAGGCCGCAGGCGGACGAGCACCTTCGCGAATGGCTCGAACGATGCCGTCGCGCAGAAATCCTGGTCCCAGCGCGACAGGCATCCCTTTTCACCTACTGCTTCGAGCTCACCCGCGGCGCGCGGCGCGCGGGCCGAGGGCTACCGCGTCTCGCCTATCCGATCAGGTCCGACATCCTGCGTGAGCAGCTCGGAGCCTGACCCGTCGTGCCGACGGGAAGGGGAGGGGGAGCAGGAATCGTGTCCACAAGAGGAGACGAGCCATGCGCATTCAACAGGCGATCGCGATCGCCAAGGCCGACGAGAACCGCCTGATCCGCTTCATCAGCCGGCGGGACCGATTTCTTGACGCGCTCGACTGGGACGCCCTGCCTGAGCAGATGGCGCGCGAGGCCGCGATGATGGACGAGCTTCTCGCCACCGAACTCGCAGAGGCCGCGTGCTATGTCATCTGGCTCGAAGAGTGCCTCAGCTACGGCGTCGAAGACGTGATCGGCGCGCATCACCTGCAGCCCGTCTCGGTGATCCGAGCCGTTGCCTCGTTGGCTTAGTCGCCCAGTCGACATCGAGGGCCGCGGTTACGGCGACCAGGGCGTCTATCGCTGACTGGACGTGACCCGACCAACCCGAAATAACCTTCATTCGAGACATCATAGAGGTGACTATGATCAGCTTCCTCATCCGCCGACCTGTGTCGGCCCTCGCGATTGTCTTCTACCTCGCGGCGATGATCTGCGCTCGAAATATGTGGCTGCTGGGGAGTGATCCCGAGCCCGCGACGGTGACAAGCGACGCGCTGGTGAACACGGTCCTTTCGGTAAGCCATGCGACGGCGACGTGGGGGTTCATCGGCGGCTTCCTCGTTGTTGGCTTCCTGATCCAACTCCTCGCACTACGTCTCGACGCTTAATCACGTCGCCAGCAACGATGTGCCGCGACCGGACCAGCCCAGGAACACGCTCATGAGTCGACATACCTTTGTCGGGCCCGCCGGCGTCAGTGTCGCAATCGGGTGGGACCGCCCACTCGAGACCTTCTACGTGCAGGTGTCTCGCCCCGACCCCGAGGACCCGAGCGAACGCGACACCTTCGTGTGGAAAGGCCTCGCCCCCGGCGAACTGTCCACCGCGGCCGCAGCAATCGCGATCGCCACGCCGCACGCCGCGCTCCCCACCGATCTCGGAACAACACTCGAGACGGACCGCCTGCAGACGCTCGGCAGCTTCGATGGACCCGCGCAGGCGGCCATGAAGCGTCAGCGCTTTGATCGTGATCTGTAGCGGAGGGAGCTTCAACATGGACAACCACCGTCAGCCCACATCGCCAAAGGGCGGCTTCGATATCGGACTTACCTGCGGACTGCTTGGCGTGTTTCTCTCAGCGGCGAACTTCATGACATCGCAGTTCGCCGAACTCGGAAACGGCGTTGGCGCGGATCCCGCGAGTCCGCTGCAGCAGATAGCCGATCTGCTCAGCGGCAATGTCGTGAAGTTGCTCGCCGTTGTGCTCATCCTCGTAGGCGGAATGCTTTACGCGACAGGTATGGGATACATCGAGCTGGCTGGACCTTCCGACGGGACCGCCCCGCGACCGAATCCTCTGGCTGCTACCCTGCCGATGAACATCGACGCGCGAATGGCAGAGGCACGGATTGCCGGGCTGCTCGCTCGCCTCAAGGCCGTACCTGAAGAGTTGCGCGAGGAAGCCACCATCGAGCTCGAAGGTATCGAACAGCGCCACATGCCCGCGTTGACCCGGGCTCACCGAAAGGCACGGGCCACGGTCTCACCGACATCGCAGCAGGCCGACGAGCTCGACACCGATTACGCCGCGTCGCTCAACCGCCTGAGCGCCACTCTTGAGCAGATGCTCGATCGGTCCACAGCGCTTGGACGTGACCGTCTGCAATGGCAGTCACTCGTGATCGAAGAACGCTTTCCGACGGCTAGTGTCGAGAAGGACCAGGCTTAGGCACGCTTCCGGCTCGAGCGGCAGGGCGCCGCTTTAAGACGCACGCTGACGACTAGAGCGCGAAGGAAGGGGGAGGAGACAGACGGTCAAGACAGGACCGTTGGAGATCCCCATGCCCTACTTCGTCGACATCGGCGGTACGCCCGCCAACGAACCGTGCGCGCAGCTCGGGCAAACGCCCAATTTCGACGTTCTCAACAAGCTCGAGGTGCTCGCCTACAAATACGCGATCATCGCACGCTACGGTTCGCCGCCAGCAGGATGCCGGCTGACCGGCTTGTCAAATCGGCACGACTTCGGCCGCTATGTGTCGCTCGTCCTCCACGTCGAGAACGAGCTGGACGAAGCGGTCAGCGCCTATGCCGAGGCCGTCGAAGAGGGCCTCGGAACCTGGCTTGAAGCCGGCTTTCGCGCGCCTGTCGAGTACGACGACGCCACGGCAACGATCGTCCAGAGCGATCCGCTCGAGATCCTGGTCAGCGCCTTTCACGTCACGCGACCCAGCCCAGATGGAAGCTTTCCTATCGCCGACTTTGAGACGTTGCACCGGAACCTGGCCGCCGCCTTCCCCGACGAGGCCGCGGTCGCCAGCGCGCGCCTCACCGAGGCCGCGACCGCCTGACGGCGATGCCGCTGCCCTCCTGGGCGGACCACCAGCAAGAACGAGGCCGACGATGTCAGATGCCTTCGATCCCGCAGATCCCGCGGCCTGGCAGTCGCGCGGACGTTCACCCGAGCACGCCGCGGCGATCGCCGCGGCGTGGCGCACCTTTCCCGATCTGCCGAGCGACGCGCCCCTCTCCGACCGAATGACCCGAGGCCGCGAACGGATCGCCGCGATGCGGAGCGTAAACGACGCGATCGCGGCCGAGGCCGCTTCGCAACGCGAGGCCACCAACTTCGCCTTCACCGAGGATCAGATCCGCCGAGGACTCGGCAGCGACCGTGACATCGCGATCATGCGGGGGCACGAGGACCACGCATTGAGCTGGGATCTCGCCAATCGATACGCCGACGGTTGGTACGCAGCGCATGTCGGATGGCCCCATCACTACTCCGACGCGATCCCCTGTTCGGCTCCTCTCGCCGAGCGCCACGCAGCCTACGACCAGGGCTTCAGCGACGGCGGTGGTGATCGAACCGACCTGTTCGACGCGGCGCGACGCAGCCTCATCGCTGACATGCGCCGCGACAACCTGCCGAAAGACCCTCAGATCATCCTCGCCGGACGCCCGGTGCCGAGCAGTTATCCCAAGCCCTCAGACCACCACCGACCTGCCCGGTGGTCGCGCCGACTGCTGATCGTTGGCGCCGACCACATCGACAGCGACCCCGCGTGGGACTTCCTCGCCCTGACCCTCGCACGCCCGGGCGCCGACGCCGCGACGATCGTCGTGCTCACCCGGGGCGGCTTCGTCGCTGCCGAGGCACTCGGCGACGCGAACGTCGCTACGCCGTCCGTGGATCACGTCGCAGCTGCCAACCAGCTAGCCGCACTTCTGCAAAATCGTGAATACGACGATGTTCTTGTCGCGCTGCAGGGGGCCGATCTCGACCTGATCGACACCATCGGCCACATTCTGCCGCTCGCGCGCACGATGGAGCGGACCCGCAACTCACGTCTCCAACAGCGGACCCACCTTCGCACCTGGCTCGATCGTGGTTTCAGCGGGACTGATGCTGCCGCCCAAGGCCACATTCGCTGGGGCAAAGCGATCACCTCGCTCTACGGCAGTCTCGGCGAGTTCACCGCGCGTCACGTCGGACCGGCGCCGGGGCGGGGGCACCTCGTCCGCGTCGAGACACGCAGCGGCCTTGCCTGCGGCTTCGCGACGGCAGACGGCACGCCGCTCGACCCGGAAATCGCCGTCTCGAGCAAAGCCAAGCTGCGCGGTACGATCGCTAAGACGCTGCGCACGTTCGGCGCCGCAACCCGCCTGATGGCAGCCGCCGATCGCCGCGCCGCCTAGGACCGGAAACCGGGACTGGGCACGTAAGGGTGCTCCTGCCGGATGATTGCTTCGGCTTTCTCGATCGCCTCGATCTGACGCGCCGACCCCTGCGGCGCGATCGACCAATTCGAGCGCGGATGGAACACGACCGGCAGCGCCGTCACCGGCCCAACCGCCTTGCGCCACGACGCATCGCTGCCGCCCGCTACGCCGACCAACAGCGTCACGAACAGGTCCTCGATGTCGCCAGTCGTCATCGAGCCTCAACGCACGGCTCGGTTGGCCGTGCCGCTGCAGCCCTTTCCCATGAAAACCGGAGGAGCCCCTTTATGGCCGACATCGCCGATCTTCCCGTCATGAGCCGCGCCGACGCCGTTTCGCTCGGCTTCGCCGGCTTCAACGACGTGCCACACAAGGCGATCGACGTGCCCGACGGCGCCTTTACCATCACGGCAAAGACCAGCGAGAACCGGCGCGTCACCTTCTGCTTCATGGGCAAGAGCTACGACGGCCCCGCGCGCTTCGTCGACATCCAGTTCCATGACCGGGGCACCACGATCCCCAATGCCAGTGACGGGGTATCACCCACCTTCAACGCCTTCGCCGTGACCGGCCGCGGCCGCCATGTGACCGACAGCCGTCCGCTCGACGAGGCTCACAAGCCGTCCATCCTCGTGCTCCTCATGGACGAGGCCGGGGACGAACCGGCGCATCCCGCACCCTCGCAACGGCCCATGAACGATCGCGAGCTCTCAAGCCTGCTGCGGCGAGCCGCGACCGTGATCGCCGCCCCGGACAGCGAGGTCCGGTCGGGCCGCGAGAGCTTGATCGACATCCTCCAGGCCGAGGCCGCGAAGCGTGACCCACGGGGACAGGAGTCATGACCCGCTCGCGCAGCGACGGCATGCACGTCGCTCACACCGCCGCAGGCTGGATCGTCTTCGACAACAGCAGCACACGACACGGCCGCCTATCGGCACCATGTCCGACGCGGGCCGACGCCATCGCGCGCAAGAAAGCGCTCGCGCGCGCCTTGCGCCACCAACGACACGATGATCCCCGGGACGCCTGACCGAAGGGGAGGGGGATGACGGTGGCTGAACGCTGGCGGTGATCGAGCCGCCCGCAGCCGACGGGAGCCCAACATGCGCAGCATCCTCGCTTTCTACGAGATCGACCGAACCTATGGCGGCCCCGAAGAAGGTGGCTGGTGGTACGATAGCGGCACCTTCGTGCGCGCGATCGCCATCCACTTCGACGACGAGGCCGCGATCGCGGCGCAGCGTCGCGCAAACCGCCTCCTCGAGCGCCTGCAGCGACACAAGCCGGAGGTCTCGTCGGTGATCTACGACGGCGGACGCTACCGCGCCTACACCTTCTCGGGCCTGCCGCCCGAGCGCTTCCCGGCCCAGCGCCCGCTTTATTCCTGACCGCGACCGCGGTCGCCTTCCCCGAACCTGAAGGAAACGGTCATGCACCGCGTCCACTATTACGACACCAGCGCAGCCGCCTACGAAGCGTGCCTCGACGAGAGCCCCTGCATCGTGGAGGGCGATGTCCTCGCCGTCATTTCCGAAGGCGTCATCGGCCTGGCATCGAGCGACCCGCTCGCGGTTACCATCGGCGCCGGAGCGCTGCGCTCGCTCGCGCCCATGTCGTCTGCGGCGATCCTGCGGGAGACGGTCCACGACGCCGACCAGTGGCGGCACGCCGTCGAGCTCGCGCTTGCGCACCATCTGCCGATCGCACCGCATTTCCTGCCCTTCGCCCTGCGGTGCGTGCCGCTCTCCCCGTCACAGACGGTCGTCGCACTCACCCTCGACGATGTGATGATGGCAATCGACGCGATCCGGCACCGGGAGACCCAGCTGACGAAGCGCGCGGCGCTTATCGACGCGGAGAGTTCGCACGGACTGTTTCTGGCGTCTGCCTTGCGCAAACTGGCGACCGCCCGGCGTCACCTCGAGCGCCATCCTCCGGCGACGATCCCGGAACACCCCTGCGGTCCACCGTAACGGCGACACCGTGCCAAGCACGTCGCCCAGGGTCGCTCCAAGGCATCCACCGCCGCGCGATAAGCGCGTCGGTGAGGGGCGCTTGCGCGCCCTGCCCGGCCGAAGGGCCGGGGAGGAGAGAGGGATTAAAGATGGTGTCGAGGACATGGGGTCCAGCCGACACAGGAGACGTTACGATGAACATCGGTCAGATCAAGCAGAACGACGCCGGCATCTTCATGGGCCGCATCTCGACGCTCGCGGTTGCGATGACGATCGCGCTGAAGCCGGTGCAGTCCGCCAACCCGCGCGCGCCGCGCTACGAGATCCACGCGCTGACCCCCGGCCGCACCTGGGTGCAGGTCGGCGCCTTCTTCGAACTCAACTCGAACAACACCGGCGAGGCGTTCCTCAATGGCCGCATCGACGATCCCTCGCTCGCTCAGCCGCTCCAGGTCTCGGCCTTCCGACAGGAGGACGGTTCGTACAACATCGTCTGGCAGCGCGCGCAGAAGCGTCGCGACGTGACCAGCGCGCTCGGCATCAAGTCGGACGAGGATCCCGCTCCGCCGTTCGGCGCCGACGGCTCGAGCGACGACGCCGGGATGAGCGGCAGCGCCGGCGCCGGCGACGACGGCCTCGGCGAGACCACCGCCCCCGTCGAGGAAACCACGCGCCGCAGCCGCGGCAAGCGCGTCACCGAGAACGCCTGATCCCCTCCCGGTGCCGCTCGCTCCCTCGCGGCACCGGCAGACGTCGCAGGCTCCCCCCACTCCCTGCGCGTCACTCGGGCGATGCCTCCCCCGGCATCGCCCTTTTTTTGCTCAAAGGGAGACAGGCATCGAAACGGACCCAAAACCGTCTTGCATCTTCGGCATAACTAGATTCTGCTGCATCAATGACCCTTAATAGAAACAGTCTTTCAACCTTTTAGCCGAAGGGAAGGGGGGTGGCGGTGGATAGCTGGACGAATGGTGCCGAAGGACCGCTCAAGACCAGCGCGCCACGATATCCACGAGGTGCCACCATGGCTGACCGCGTATCTGTCTCAATTTCGATCGGTGGAAGACTTTCCGCTGATCTTCTCGGCGAGCTCATCGAAAAGGCTAACGCCGAAAACCTTTCCACCGAGTGGGACGGCGAGCCTTTCACCGCCAACGACCTACCCGACGGTGAACCACTCGTGCTGCGCGGCCACGAGATCGCAAACGGCAAGATCGACGAGATCGAGGACTTCTGCTGCACGAACGACCTGCCGTTCTGGCGCTGGTCGGGCGGCGCGCCGGGTTCCTTCCCCGCCGAGATCGTCATCTGGAAGGGCGTGGGCGAGCGTCGCGCCTTCACCGCCGACGAAGACGGCCGCCCCGTCCTGACATCCGACGAAGCCGGCGAGATCGCGACCCTCGACGACCTGCGGGAGCATTTCGCCACTGGCGCGTACCTTCCGCCACCCTTCGTGCTGGTTCCCACAACCGCAGGGTAAAATCACGCCTCACCTGATCGGATCGCACCGCCTCGTCTGTCGCGCGTCGGTCGCTGTCGGTCACGATGGCTCGCCAGGCACTGCTCGCTCGCGTCGTGGCGAACCCTGTGGGTCGCCCACTTGCTACGCCTCGCATGTGCCGGCCTTCGCTGGAAATCACCATGCCCATTCAAACCCTTCACCAGTCGCTATCGTTCGACACGATCATCAAGGATCACCCAGATCGCGCCAGTGCCGAGGCACACATGGCCAAGACGTTGCGCGAGTACGGCGACTGGCCCGCGGACGCGGCAGCAGCTGCCGCACGCGATGGCCGCACCGTCCTCGTCATCGATAACGGCGACGACGAGACGATCGCCATTCGCGTCACCTGACCAGTAGCTCTGGCGGCTGCGGTCGCCTGCCCATACGATGGCTCATCCGAGAGGCCCGATCATGCTCAACCTCATTCCCATCGCGGTGCTGATCCTGTTTCTGGCAGGCGCGCTCTTCTTGTTCGCACGACGACGAGTGCCCTTCAGCTTTGTGATCCTCGCCGCAGGCCTAGGTGCAGTCTCCATCGCACTTTGGCCCTTCGGGCCTGTGAGCGCGACGGGCGAGCGCGACGCGATCGTCCTGTCCCGAGCCGGACCCCTCGGAGCGCAGGCCTACCGGACAGCCATGGTCGATGGTCGGATCACCCACACCGAGTTGTCCGCTATCCGGGAGGCGGCAGGTCGCGACATAGACGCCGAGTTCGGCCTAACCGCCCCGAACGGCGAGAAGACTCACTCTCGGCCCTAGAAGGCTTTCCCACCAGTCGTCGGCATGCTGCCCGACGAACGCGGTCCGCGGTTGATCGGCGACTTGTCGTTCGGGTCACGAGGAACGAACGAGAAGCGATCGCCGACCAGCTTCCCGCCGTCGATCTTATAGGTCCCGCCGAGCGAGTTGCCGCTCAAGATGACGGTGTCTCCACTGACCTCGTAGCTACCGCTCGCGCCGCTCGACAGCGAGAAGGTCTTGTCACCAAAGGTCGCGACCACGCCCGGCACGGGGCCGTTGACCATGTTGTACGTGCCCTCGACCGACTTGCTGCAGCCCGCCAGAGCAAATGCGCCGATGATCGCCAGCATCGCGTTTCTCATGTCGCTTCCCCCCAATCGTGTCGGCCAAGATCGTCCGGCCATAACGAGTCGGCGAGTTGGCCGCCAGAACGTGCCCGGCACCGCAGCTACATCGGTGACCTTCAAGCCTTTTCAGGGCGCCCGCCCTACGGGCGGGACCGGGCTCTAGCCGGCTTCGCCGCCCGGAGCCCCTCGCGGGTCTCCGCCCTGCCGGGTGACGATCCCTCGCTGTCGGCACGGCTCGCTCGCTGCGTGAAGGCCCTGCGAGGGCCTATCACTTGCTACGCCTCGCGCGCGCCGATCGGCATCGCTGCCTCAATCCACCGTCCGGTGACGCTCTGGGCTGCGTCAATCACCCACCCGACAACCACCAGCGACAGGACGGTAACGATCGCGACACCCACTGGCTCAACGCTCGGCGGAATGGTCGACCGCACTAGACCAATAGACCAGACCGCGAATGCAGCACCCGCTGCAACCACCGCGGCAACTATAAGCGCTCCACGAAAGATACGAGAGTACATCGGCAGACTCCGCTTTCGGCTTGCCGAACGTGCTGCGACCCGCTCAGCAACGTTACTATAGAGGACGTCGCCACATCCTCCACATAAATTGTAGGCCGGAACGTGCGTGGTACGGCTGCTTATGCGAGCGACTCCCCAAACTCGATTTACTCAAGGGAGCTGCAGCGCGTCCCCTTGGAACAGTCATGAATCGTCTCCTGCGGTCCACCACCGCCGCGCGATAAGCGCGTCGGTGAGGGGCGCTTGCGCGCCCTGCCCGGCCGAAGGGCCGGGGAGGAGAGAGGGATTAAAGATGGTGTCGAGGACATGGGGTCCAGCCGACACAGGAGACGTTACGATGAACATCGGTCAGATCAAGCAGAACGACGCCGGCATCTTCATGGGCCGCATCTCGACGCTCGCGGTTGCGATGACGATCGCGCTGAAGCCGGTGCAGTCCACCAACCCGCGCGCGCCGCGCTACGAGATCCACGCGCTGACTCCCGGCCGCACCTGGGTGCAGGTCGGCGCCTTCTTCGAACTCACGTCGAACAACACCGGCGAGGCGTTCCTCAACGGCCGCATCGACGATCCCTCGCTCGCCCAGCCGCTGCAGGTCTCGGCCTTCCGGCAGGAGGACGGCTCGTACAACATCGTCTGGCAGCGCGCGCAGAAGCGCCGCGACGTGACCAGCGCGCTCGGCATCAAGTCGGACGAGGACCCCGCTCCGCCGTTCGGCGCCGACGGCTCGGCCTCCGGCCTGCCTGCCGGCGACGGCCTCGGCGAGAGCACCGCCCCGGTCGAGGAGGTCGCCTGATCGAACACCGGGCGGCGCGCACGCGTCGCCCCCGCACTCCCTCGACTGGGATCGCTTCGACACCCGGAGCGGTCCCCGTCGACGTGCCGGATGCTTCGCGCATTTCGGGCTGCGCTCGCCCTTTCCAACATTGGGCCAGCGCGGCACTTCAATCGTTCACTGTTCCACGCTATATGGAGGCTACCATGGCGACCGTCGCACCAGATCCGCAACTCGATATCCGCGAGCAGCTCGCGCGGATCGACAAGATGCAGGTCGAGATCCAGAAGACGCAGGCGGACCTCGCCAAGACCAAGCTCGAGGTGCGCTTCTTCCCCGGGACCCTGTTCTTTCAGGCGACCTTGGCTGCTGCCGCCCTCCTGACGGCCGGCGCCGCGATCGGCAAGCTCTTCGGCTGATCGCCAGGACCGACGCTGCCGCGTCGGTCCCTGTCTCGATCGCCCTCGCTCCTCCCGGGATAGCCCCGCAAGCACTACCCGAACCCAGCGGACCAGCGAAGACGCGTCGATCAGGCTGCTCCCGCCTCATCCGCGGCCGACCTTCGCCGGCCAGCCAAAGTCGCATCGCGCACCTCGAGCGCTCACAGATCGACCTTCACCTCAGCGTGTCCCGACGGCTCCGGCGAGGCGCCCAATCGACGGCGACCTTGTGATATTCGGCCTCCCTATCGGCGACGTCCTCGGCTGTGTGGTCCACTCATGCCCAGCTCGGGGCAGTCATGGGCGCTGCCGCGCCCGACGCTGGTGGCGAGCTTCACCGCGTGCCGATTCGTCCGGGCAGGCGGATCAGGCGGCCAATCCTGCCGGTCCACGGAGCCTGTTCATGGCGTC
Organism: Sphingomonas sp.; assembly: GCF_042095875.1. Taxonomy (GTDB): domain Bacteria; phylum Pseudomonadota; class Alphaproteobacteria; order Sphingomonadales; family Sphingomonadaceae; genus Sphingomonas. The sequence continues at coordinate 4,144 of NZ_JBELMJ010000040.1, read as the reverse complement.
CGCTCCGACATCTTGGCTGCTACCAGGCGTCTCATCCGCCGGGTCGTGTCACCTGCGAGCCGGCCCGGCACCGCGCAACCCCTTTGGCAGGGCCGTGTTGCCGCGCTGAAGCGCGGCTGCCCGCACCACCCCTGCAAAAGAGGTTTCCCTCCAGGTCGACCGCGCTCGTCGCCTGCGCGACGATCCCGGCCGCCCCTCCGGTGCGCAGCACCGCGCCAGCTCGCTCATCGGTGACACCGGCGGACGATCCGCCCGACATCACCCGAGGGAGCTATCGCCATGAACAACGTGAACCTGATCGGCCGCCTGACCCGCACCCCAGAACTGCGCGCGGTGAACCCCACCACCAACGTCGCCACGATCTTCGTCGCGACCGACCGCCCCAAGCTGAACAAGGATGGCCACACCTACAAGGGCGAGGACGGCTTCACCGTCAAGGAGACCGAATACCACAAGGTCACCTGCTTCAACGGCCTCGCCAAGGCTGTCGCCGGCAACCGCAAGAAGGGCGACCTGATCGCGATCGAGGGTCGCCTCCACTACACCCGCTGGCAGGACGCCGAGGGCAACGACCGCTACGGCTGCGAGATCATCGCCGACCGCGCCGAGTTCTACTGACCCGCCGGGTTCGGGCGGCGCCTCGCGGCGCCGCCCTTTTCGCGTGCTCACGCCTCAACCGGCGAGCCCCCCCCTCGCACCTGTCCCAAGATTCCGGAGGAAACCCGCGATGCGCGCGCAGCACGACATGTTCGATCCTCAGCCCGACAGTGGCTCCGTTGCTTTGGCCGAGAACCAACCTGACGACGGCCCCGAGGCACCTCGACAGGAGCCGCTTGCTGCACCCTGCGGCTTCCGCGATCGGAGCAACCAGCCCTGCGCACGGCTCGCCACCAAGCCGCTCTCTATCGACGGCGTCCAGCTGGTCTGCCGCGGCATCCCCATGCTGCTCTGCGACCCGGCGTGCTTCCGTGGCTCCTCGCAAGCCGACGACCATCGCGAGAGCGAGCCCGGTGACCCAGCCAGCTCGGGTGACGATCCCAACATGGGGCTCGATCCGGATGATCCGGGCTACGACGAAACATGGGGTGAGGGCGCGTGGGAGCGCGACGACGGGCAGGATGCCCAATAGAGCGGCAGGGAAGGGGTTGGCGGGGCGTCCCGCCTTGTGGGCGGGACCGGGCTCTCATCGGCCCTGACGGGCCTTACGGAGCCCCCTGAAGGGGTCTCCGCCCTCCGGGTATCGATCCCTTTGCCGACGCCGGGGCGTCCTGCGCGCGAGCGACGGCAGCAGAGCTGCCTAGCGGTGCTGCGGCCTGGCGGCCACAGCACCGCCGCTCGTGCTCGGATCACCCCGGCGCACCCGCCCCAAACCAATATTTTCTCTCTCTGTGATGTGGAAGTTTGGCATGCGGGGTTGGCGAACCGTCAAGGACGAGCGGTGCCCCCAATTTTCACGACCCCCGCCACTCCGCTTCGCTCCATTCTGGGGGCCGAGAAAATCGGCTCCCCCACTCGCGAGCGTTAACCGGGGTCCACGCCCGATGGGCGCGGCTTCCCGGTTAACGTCCCTGACGGCCCTGACCGCCGCATGCCGAGTGAGATTCCTCACCGAGAAGAAGGTGAGATTTTCAACTCATGGAGGCTATCATGACCAACACTTTCCGCAGCTTCTCCGACGCCGCCCGCGCGATGAACGAGGTCCGGATGAACGACAGCGTCTTGAACATCGACGCTGAGACGCAGCAGACCTACGACGGCGCCTTCGTGGAGAGCAGCGAGATGGCCAAGCTGACCGTCTTCAACGCCCCCGAGAAGCTGGACATGCCCGACCCGGAGATGGCCGCCGCAGCCGTCGACCTCATGCTGCGGACGGTGTTCGACGTCACGCGCGACACCCGCATGGAAGAGTTTGCCGCCGACATCGCATGGGGCATCGTCAACTCCTTCCACATGGTGACCAAGCGCATCGAGGGACGCGAGGACGACGCCGCCCGCAAGCTGAAGGACATGGTGGAAGCGTACGACCCCAGCGAGATCTACGCCGTCGAACTCGAGGACACGCAGCTCCTCTGCCAGACGCTGGAGGGTTGCGCCGAAGCGATGCGGTGCATGCGAGACCACGCCGGGGAGGTGTTCCGCGTGGAGACGGGTCGCCCCTTCAACACGATCCGCGGCAGCCGGGTCTCCTCCAAGCTCACCGCGTCGGTCATCGACGGGAAGGATTACCTCGCCGCCCGCGCCGCCAAACGCCGGGAAGAGCACGCCCCGACCGGCCCGATTGTCGCCTTCTCGGGTGGACAGGTCTGGCACGACCACGAGCAGCTCTTCGACCGCCTCGACCAGATCAAGCGTCGGATCCCGGCGATGGTCCTGATGACCACCGGCATGAACAAGGGTGCGGACGCCGTCGCAGCCGCGTGGGCGTCGTCGCGGCAGGTCAAGCTGGTGCGCATGATGCTGGAGACGCGGTACGGTCCGAAGGCGGCTTTCCTCCGCAACGACCGCATCGCCAACCAGCGCCCGGTTGAAGCGATCGTCTGCGAAGGCTCGGGCGTCCAGTCCGACTTCGCCCGGAAGATGCGGACCGCCGGCGTGCCGCTCCACGTCTTCCGTCTCGCCGAGCAGGCCCCGATGGCTCCCGCAGCGCGCAGCCGTCGCGCCTGACGCACCCGTTGGAGGGGCTCCGGGCAACCGGAGCCTCTCCCCTTTTTTACGTCGCCCTGGGCGGCGCTCAGGGGCATCGAGCCCCCTCGCGCCGCGGGGACTGACCTAGCGGTCGAGACTTCACCACGGATGGCCGCACCGGCTCGCTCGCATCGCGGCCGCGCCGTCGCTCGTCACGCTCGCTACGCCTCGGCCGGTGCGGCTCGGAGCTAGCTTCCGCCCGGTCTCCCGGCACGGCTCGCTGGCGGGCGTGGCGATGCCGTCGCATCGCCAACGCTGCCGCTGCGCATCGCGCCGTGCCGATCGCCCCAGCGGACGCCGCACCGGCACTGCTCGCTCGCGTCACGGCGACCCCGTCGGGTCGCCAGTTCGCTACGCCTCGCGCGCCGGCGATCCGACCCCTCGCGGCAGACCCGCACCGGCTCGCTCGCATCGCGGCCGCGCCGTCGCGCGTCACGCTCGCTACGCCTCGACCGGTGCGGGAGCCGACTTCAAGCGCATTCCGTTAAGACCTGCACGCTAGCGGGCTGTCGTCCACGGCCGACCGGGGGATGACGGCCCGGCCAGCTGGCAAGGGGCACCCGGGATCTGCCGCTGCCACATTGGCGACCGCATCCGCGCTGAAAGGGGCTTCGGGTCGGCCGTGGACACGCACGCCTGCTCCGCCTCCCGGCACGGCTCGCTGGCGGGCGTGGCGATGCCGTCGCATCGCCAACGCTACCGCTGCGCATCGCGCCGTGCCGATCGCCCCAGCGGACGCCGCACCGGCACTGCTCGCTCGCGTCACGGCGACCCCGTCGGGTCGCCAGTTCGCTACGCCTCGCGCGCCGGCGATCCGACCCCTCGCGGCAGACCCGCACCGGCTCGCTCGCATCGCGGCCGCGCCGTCGCGCGTCACGCTCGCTACGCCTCGACCGGTGCGGGTCGGGGCGAGCTCCCGCCCAGCCTCCCGGCACGGCTCGCTGGCGAGCGTGGCGATGCCGTCGCATCGCCAACGCTACCGCTGCGCATCGCGCCGTGCCGATCGCCCCAGCGGACGCCGCACCGGCACTGCTCGCTCGCGTCACGGCGACCCCGTCGGGTCGCCAGTTCGCTACGCCTCGCGCGCCGGCAATCGGACCCCTCGCGGCGGACCCGCACCGGCTCGCTCGCATCGCGGCCGCGCCGACGCGCGTCACGCTCGCTACGCCTCGGCCGGTGCGGCTTGGGGCGAGCTTCCACCCGGCCTCCCGGCACGGCTCGCTGGCGGGCGTGGCGATGCCGTCGCATCGCCAACGCTACCGCTGCGCATCGCGCCGTGCCGATCGCTCCAGCGGAGGCCGCGCCGGCACTGCTCGCTCGCGTCACGGCGACCCCGTCGGGTCGCCGGTTCGCTACGCCTCGCGCGCCGGCAATCCGAGTCCTCACGGCAGACCCGCACCGGCTCGCTCGCTACGCCTCGGCCGGTGCGGCTTGGGGCGAGCTTCCACCCGGCCTCCCG
>NZ_JBELMJ010000039.1:0-31635 GCF_042095875.1 Sphingomonas sp. | reverse complement strand
GCCGCACAGAACGAGTGCAGTGGTGATGGCGCTGGCAAGACGCCGGATGGCGGTCATGTGCTCCCTTTCCTCAAGCCGTTGATGACGACGCGGCGAGGAATAGAGTTTGGCGAATTGCGGCCCGATCGACGCGGCATGAACATTCGGTCATGCGCGTGTCCTCAGGCATCACGATCCCTGTCGGATCGCCCGCCAGATCGCGCCGGCAAGCGCGCCGGCGTCGTGACGCAGGTAATGGTCGCCGGGCAAGGCGACGACGCGCACGTTGCGGCCGTGCAGCAGCGGACAGAGACTGGTTTCTTCCTGTACGCCGTGGATGCAGGTGACCGGCAGCCAGTCGATCGCTCGCGCGCTGGGCAGCGCTGGAAGATCGGGTGCCCCGTCAAGGAACCCGCCGGGTGTCGCCTTGAACAACAACGTCTCGCCTGGGACGGTCAGGATCACCTGCACGATGCGCGGCCGAAGGTCGGATGGCATGCCTGCGACGCCGTATTGCAGCATGTCGGCACCGAACGACTGGCCGATCAGGATCACCCGCCGCGCATTTGGCAGCGCCAGCGCGCGCCGGATAGTCTCCACGATCATCGTCCGCGTCTCATCTGGCGTGCGGCGACTGGCGAAGGCGGTGAGGCTATTGACTGCGAGCACCGGCACGCCCCGGTCCGCGATCGCCTGCACCACGCGCGACCCCATGCCGATGTTCAGCCCGGAGTCTCCCGACAGGAACACGGCCACGGTGCCGCGTTGCCTCATCGGTGCCGCGACGGATGCGGGAAACAGGCGATACACCGGCCCGCCGAACCAGCCCATGTAAGTGAGGAACCCGAGCGCGCCGAGGACCGGGGTCAGAATGGTGAGCACGATGGAGGAGCGGCGGCGACGGAGCATGGCTCATCCTGTCAACGTATAGGTGATGTCGAAGCAGGCGACGGTCAGCGTCAGCATTGCGGTGATGAAGGTGACGTCCGCGACCCGCTCCATGCGATGCAGTCGGCGATGGTCGCCCCGCCGCAGCGCGATGTACGATGCCAGGGTCGCGACCAGGAAGCACAATGCGTCGAACGCCAGCAGGTCGTCGGCCAATCCCGCGCGACGCCCGTTGATCTGACCCAGGTGCAACAGGCTGATGCCCGTCAGGCACACGCCCACCATCCCCGCCGCGATCGGACAGATCATCCGGCAGGTCCGCTCGTCGAGCACGCGTCGCCGGGTGCCGCGGTCGGGGTGCGCGTTGTTCACCGATCGCGACCTAGGGACGCGGCCTTGTCAGCGTGCTGGCAGTGGCATGAGCATTTCGTAATGTCGCGCCCATAGCCCGAACCTGCGGATCGGCCGACGGCGGGAACACGGCTCGGCTCGCGCAAGAGGAACGCTCATGCTTCCCTGGTCATCAGACGCTGTCGCGATGCGCATCATCGCCGAGTTGCTGGCATCGCTGCAACCGGCAAAGCCGGTGTGGCAATGAACGATCTGCGCTTTATCCGCCGTGCGGCGCAGCTGCTCGCGATGCTCGCACTACTAGGCGGCGCGCTCGCGTTGCGCGCGCTCCATGCCAATCGTGGTGTCGACGGCACCGCCGCCGGCGCGACGCTGACCGGCTCGTTGCCGGTCGTCACCAGCCTCAAGGCGCACGGCGCGGCCGATCGCGCCGGGCTGCGCGTCGGCGACGTGATCGAACGCGTCGACGGACGCGTGCCGCAATCGCTTGCCCAGGTCGAGCGGACGATGGCATCGGGGCAGCACACCGAGCTGGCGGTGCGGCGTGCCGGGCATCTGGCCGACGTCATCATGTTTTGAGGAACGGAGCGCGGCATGTCGCACAAGATCCTGCTGATCGAGGATGATGCGGCAACCGCGGCCTACATCTCCAAGGGATTGGTGGAAGAAGGTTTCGTCGTTGATTGCTGCGCAACCGGCCGCGACGGCCTGTTCCAGGCGACTGGCGGCGGTTACGACTGCATCGTGCTGGACCGTATGTTGCCCGGCATCGACGGCATGGCCGTGCTCGCGGGCATGCGCGGCGCAGGCGTGACCACCCCGGTCATCATCCTGTCCGCGCTCGGGTCGGCGGAGGATCGCGTAAAGGGTCTGGTCGGCGGATCGGACGATTACCTCGTCAAGCCGTTCGCCTTCGCCGAACTGCTCGCGCGCATCCGGCTTCAGGTGCGCCGCGGCACGGCAACGCCCGCGATCGAGACGGTGCTGCGCTGCGACGACCTCGAGATGGACCTGCTCGCGCACCGCGTGACCCGCGACGGCCGAGTACTGCCGCTGCAACCGCGCGAGTTCCGGCTGCTCGAGTATCTCCTGCGTCACGTCGATCAGGTCGTGACCCGCACCATGCTGCTCGAAGGCGTGTGGGATTATCATTTTGATCCCGGCACCAACGTCATCGACGTCCATCTCAGCCGGTTGCGCAAGAAGGTGGACGAGGGTTTCGCACGCCCGCTGCTCCACACCGTGCGCGGAGTCGGGTACCGGATGGGCGTGGGCGCCTGACATGAACTGGCGCTCGACGACGCTGCGCTTCGCCTCCTTGGTCTTCCTGCTGCAATGCGTCGCGGCGGCCGCTTTGCTTACCTGCGTACACTGGGTGGTGCGCAGCCAGGTTTACGCGTCCGCGATCCAGACCGGCGAGCTGCTGCGCCAGGACCTGCTCAGCGTACATGCCGGGGGCGGCGACGCCGCGTTGCGGCAGGCGGTGGCGCAGCGCAGCGCCGGCGATCCCGCAACCGCGGACGCCGTGCTGCTGCTCGCCGATCGCAGCGGCCGGATCGTCGCGGGCAATCTCTCGGCCTGGCCGCCCGACGTCGCGCTGTCAGATCGCAGCCATGCCGAACTGTACCGCGTGGGTCATGCCGCGCCCGAGGCGATGCTGCTCCACGTCTCCGACCTGCCCGGCGGATCGCGCCTGCTGACCGGCAGCGTCGTCGAAGACGAGATGAACATGATCCGCCTGCTCGAACTGGCGACCCCTGTAGCACTAGCGCTGGCCATCGCCTTTGCCGCGCTGGCGGCGTGGCTGGCAGCGCGGATGATCGTTCTGCGGCTCGACGGAACGATCGCCACGCTGGCGGCAGTGCGCGCCGGTGACCTCTCCCGCCGCGTGCCCGCGACCGGGGCGGAGGATGCCTTCGCCGTGCTCGCTGACACGATCAACGCCATGCTGGAGCGGGTCGAGCATCTGATGGGAGAACTGACGCTCGCCACCGACATGCTCGCCCATGACCTGAAATCCCCGCTTACCCGCCTCCACTCGGCGCTGGAGCGCGCCGTGCACAACATCGACACGCCCGCCGCCATCGGGGCGGTCGATCGCGCGATGGCGGAGGGCACGCGGGTCCTGCACATGGTCGAAACCGCACTCTCCATCACCCGAGCCGAGGCCGGGATCGGTCGCGACCTCTTCGTCGCCACCGACCTCGCCGCCGAACTACGCGACATCGCCGACATCTATGAACCTCTGGTCGAGGAAGCGGGGCGCACGATCCGCGTCGCCGGTGATGCAACGTTGATCTTGCCGCTTCACCGCGAACTCGTCGCGCAATCGCTCTCCAACCTGGTCGACAATGCGCTGAAATACGGCGCTGGCGCCATTACGCTGTCGGTTGAAGCTCGCGGAGGATGGGCCTGTCTGTCGGTCACCGACGAAGGGGCCGGCATCGCACCAGAGCACCGCGCTACCGCGCTTCGCCGCTTCGGACGCATCGAAGAAGCACGCGGTGGAACGGGAGCGGGACTGGGTCTGTCGCTTGTTGCGGCGGTTGCGCGGCTACACGGTGGTGACGTTTCGCTCGCAGGTGCCGGTGGCCTGCAAGTCATGCTTAGCCTTCCACTAACGCCGATGATAGATGTGGGCGCTATAAGTGCCGTGTCGATTGTTCCAACCATCGGACGCAGGTCGGCGAAAACATGACCTATGCGAGGCGCGAGGCAATACCGCCTTCCTAAACAGTTGAGCGGCTAACTTAAGCTATACAATGTCGCTGCTATTCTAGCCGCCATCATGGTAAACGCCATCTCCGAAGCATGCCTCGAATATGACGAAGCCGCGATCTGCCCGTAAACCTTGCTCGGGATAGGGGAGAGTCGGCGGAAGGCTGGTTAGGACGGGCGCCAGCGACGCCTCACCTCGTCGGCGTCTCGAGTCCGAGCTGTTGCTCGTCCGCGGTCGCGGCGATGAACTCGCCTCTGGCCTCAGGTCGTGCTCCGCGTCAGCTCATTCTGGCCCGACGTGTTCGAGATCGGCGGCGAGCGCTCGTCTTAATATTCGACCGGGAAGTCCTCCAAGCGATGCCAAACCTCATAGCCGACCGACACCGGTTCCATCCGAAGCCAGCCGCGGGCCTTCGCGCCGACGCCGGTCACGTGACCGGGACCATGCGCGCCGCGATCTCAGCGTATGGGCCAGCGCTTCTGCTGCTCAGAACAACGGCATGGCGCCGCGTGGCTGCTGCCGGCCATCCCTTCCCCGGCTTACCTCTACCCGCATCTTATGGCATCGCGAACGCGACATGGCGATCAGCGATACTTGGCAGTTCAGCGTCCACGCGCACGGCGATGAAGCGCAGCCGGTCGTCGTCATCGACGATTTCGCGCCCGACCCGCACGTGCTGCGCGAGGACGCGACGTTTCTCTCCTTCTCGCGGATCGGCGCACATTACCCCGGCGTCCGCGCACTCGTGCCTCAGGCGGTGCTGCGCCCGTTCATTACCGCGCTGTTGCCGATCATGCGGGAGGTGTTCGGGCTCGCCGACCTGTCGATCGTCGATAGCTTCTACTCGGTCGTCACGACACCGCCGTCCGACCTCGCGCCGATCCAGCGCCTCCCGCATTTCGACGAAGTCTCCCCCACCCGGCTCGCGCTGCTCCACTATCTGTCGCCCGACGAGCGGAGCGGCACCGCCTTTTTTCGCCAGCGCTCGACCGGTTACGAGTCGGTCGATGCCGCGCGCCTGGCCGCTTACCGCGCCGCGCTCGCCGACGATCTCGCGCGCCACGGCCTGCCGGATGCCGGCTATATCGGCGCGGACTCACCGGTGTTCGAGCGCGTGGCGCGTCATCAGGCACGCTTCAACCGCGCGATCCTCTACCGCTCAAACACCCTCCATTGTGCCGACATACCGCCCGACATGTCGTTCAGCCCCGACCCGTATGACGGCAGATTGACCGTCAACACCTTCCTCGACGCGCTGGGTTAAAGGGCCGCGGGCGTGCCGGCGCGGATGTGACTTCGCGGCCACAGCAGCGACACAGAGCGCGTTGCCGAGCCGGTGAATACGTATGTAGCTTTCTTGTGACACGGCCCGCATCAGCCGTAGGTCGCCTCCATCACGCCACATAGACACCTAGCGCGTCGCGCGCGGCAGGTGCGGCTTTCGGGGGAGGTTTCCTTTGTTCACGTCATTCACGCCATCTTTGTCCGCTCGCACGCACCTCAGCCTGCGTAGCAGCACGCTCGCCATCGCCGGCGTCATGCTGCTCGCCAGCGGCGCTGCTGCTGCGCAAGAGACACCGAACCCCAACGCACCGACCGCCAATCCCACGGGCGCGGTCACCGCGACGCAGCCGACGCCGCCCGCCGATCCGACGCCGGACGCCAATGCCAACCCCGATCCTACCGCGACCGGCACGGATGTCGGCGAAGGTACCGACATCGTCGTCACCGGCATCCGCGCCGGCCTCGCCAAATCGGCCGATATCAAGCGCCGCTCGACGCTGATCGTCGACTCGGTCTCGGCCGAGGACGTCGGCAAGCTGCCCGACGTGTCGATCGCCGACTCGCTCGCGCGTATTCCCGGCGTCACCGCGCAGCGGCTTGAGGGCCGCGACCAGCGGCTGTCGATCCGCGGCCTCGGCCCCGACTTCTCGACCACGCTGTTGAACGGCCGCGAGCAGGTGACCGTCGGCGACAACCGCGGCGTCGAGTACGACCAGTATCCGTCCGAATTCTTCCGCAACGTGAACGTCTACAAGTCGGCCGACGCGTCGCTGATCGCCGCCGGCATCTCGGGTACTGTTGACCTGCGCATGCTGCGCCCGCTCGACCAGTCGCAGCGCGTGTTCGCGATCAACGCGCGCGGGCAGATGAACGGGATCGACAACCTCAACCCCGACAGCTCGCGCTACGGTTATCGTGCCTCGGCGACCTACGTCGACAAGTTCGCCGACGACACGCTGGGCATCGCAGTGGGCGTGTCCGCGACGCAGACGCCATCGCAGAACGAGCGTTACAACGCATGGGGCTATAACGGTACCGGCACTGCCGCCGACCCGTACCGGCTGAGCGGCGCCAAGCCTTACGTCCAGTCGAACGAGCTCAAGCGCTACGGTGCGGTCGCGACGCTGGAGTGGCAGCCGAGCGACAACTTTCACTCGACCTTCGACGCGCTCTACTCGAACTTCAAGGAAACGCAGGTCCTGCGCGGCATCGAGTTCCCACTCGACGGCCAGGCGCGCAACGCGGACAACCCGACCGGCACCGTGCTGAGCAACACGACGGTCGAGAACGGTTTCCTCACCGCGGGCACGTTCAGCAACGTATTCGCGGTGCAACGCAACGATTATAACCGGCGCGACGCGGAGAACCTGTCGCTCGGCTGGAACAACGACTTCACGCTGGGCGAGACGACGCACTTCAACGTCGACGCGAGCTGGAGCCGCGCGACGCGCACCGACTTTCTGCTGGAAACCAACACCGGCACCGGCTTCGCCAAGAGCGGGCTGGCCGACACCGTTCGTGTCACGCAGAACGGCGACGGCACCTTCTCGTTCGCGCCGACGCTCGATTACACCAACACCAGCATCTTCAAGCTGACCGATCCGCAGGGCTGGGGCAACAACGGCACGCAGCAGGTCGTGCAGTCGGGCTTCCTCAACCAGCCCAAGTTCAAGGATGATCTGAAGTCGCTGCGCGCCAGCCTGAACGGCGAGTTCGAGGGCAGTGTGGTTAAGGGCTGGGAGGTCGGCGCCAACTACAGCCGCCGCAAGAAGACCAGCGAATACACATCGTTCTTCCTGTGCCCGCGCGGTGCGGGCACCAACTGCACGCTGGCGAGCGGCACGCCGACCAGCGCCAACGTGCCCGCCGAAGCGCAGCTTAACAGCAACATCCCGCTCACCTATCTCGGCATTCCGGCGATGCTGACGCTCGATCCGTTGTACCTGTACAACAATTCGCTGAACGCCGCCTTTGATGGACGCCCAGGCTCGCTGGTGCGCGACAATACCGTGACCGAGAACGTCTACACCGGTTACGCCAAGCTGACCGTCGACGGCGAGGTGAGCGGCAAGGCACTGAAGGGCGCTCTCGGCGTCCAGGCGATCTACACCGACCAGAGCTCGGACGGGCAGATCGCCGGCCTGACCGGCGGCGTGGTGACGATCGCCCCCGCGAACGAGGGCGCGAAGTTCTGGCGCGTGCTGCCGTCCGCTACCTTCTCGGTCGAACTGATCGACGGAGGTTACGTGAAGCTGGGCGCCTCGCGTACGATGGTGCGCCCGCGCCTCGACCAGGAGCGCGTGACACAGGACGTGAGCATCAGTCCGGGCAACATCGGCGTGCAGCCGATCGCGGTGAACCCGGTGTTCAGCTCGAACGGCGGCAACACCTCGCTGCGCCCGTACCAGTCGACCAACGTCGACGTGTCGCTGGAGAAGTATTTCGGCAGCGGCGGCGGCTACGTCGCGTTGTCGGGCTATTACAAGAAGCTCGACGACTTCGTGAACCCGGCGACGACGATCCCGTTCGACTTCTCGCCCCTGCTCTCGGCCCTCACCCCGGCGCAGCAGGCGCAGGCGATCGCCAACGGTCAGCAGATCGGCACCATCAGCCGCCCCGATAATTCGGGCCGCGGCGACATTCTCGGCGCGGAAGCGACCTTGTCGCTGCCGTTCCGCATGGTGACCAGCGCACTCGACGGTTTCGGCGCGTTCGTGACCGGCAATTACACGCAGTCGACGATCCGCTACGCCAACAATCCCGATCCGATCACCCTGCCCGGCCTGTCGAAGTGGACCGGCAGCGGTACCGTGTTCTTCGAGAAATGGGGTTTCCAGGCGCGCGCCAACTACCGCTACCGCTCGTCCTTCCTCGCGGAGGTCGCGGGTCTATCGGCCGCCCCGACGTTCCGCACCGCGCGCGCCGAGGCGATCCTCGATGCGCAGATCGGGTACGAGTTCCAGGACGGGCCGCTGCGCGGCTTCTCGATCATGGCGCAGGGCAAGAACCTGACCGATCGGCCGTTCATCACCTACAACACCGGTGAGCGCGATCAGGTCATCGATTACCAGCGCTACGGCCGCGATTACTACATTGGCCTGACCTACAAGTTCTGAGCCGTCCGGCTCGGGTAACGTTCTGATCCTCCCCGATCGGATCACTGGCCGCCTGCATCGCCTTCGATGCCGGCGGCCTTTTCTTTGAAGCGTGCACCACCGCGCGCTAGGAGGCGCCATGACCCAGACCGACATCGTCATCGCCGGCGGCGGCAGCGCGGGGTGGATGGTCGCGGCAGCGTTGTCGCACTTCCTCCCTGGCCACGCTTATCGCATCCGCCTGGTTGAATCGGAGACGATCGGCACGATCGGCGTCGGCGAGGCGACGATCCCGCAGATCCAGCTGTTCAACCAGGCGCTGGGATTGGACGAGGACGCATTCCTGCGCGCAACGGGCGGGACCTTCAAACTTGGGATCGAGTTCGCTGGCTGGACGCGCCCGGGCGAGCGATACATGCACGCCTTCGGCGATGTCGGGCGCGAGTCCGGGCTGCTCGGCTTCCACCATCGTTGGCTGCGCGCGCGCGCGGATGGGACGGTCGCCCCGCTCGGCAGCTTCTCGCTTAACGAGGTCGCTGCCCGCGCCGATCGGATGCAGCGCGGCCCGGCCCGTACGGCGCAGATGCTGCCGGCAATGCCCTACGCCTTCCACTTCGACGCGGCACTCTACGCCCGCCTGCTGCGCCGCTTCGCCGAAACGCGCGGAGTCGAGCGGGTCGAAGGGCGGATCGTGTCAGTGGAGCGCCACGGCGAGACGGGCGATGTCTCCGCTTTGACACTGGAGGACAGCGCGTGCGTGACGGGCGACCTGTTCATCGACTGCACCGGCTTCGCGGCGCTGCTGATCGGCGAAGCGATGGGCGTCGGCTACGACGATTGGACGCATTGGCTGCCGTGCGACCGCGCACTGGCGGTGCCGTCCGCCCGCGCGGCCGCGTTGACGCCGTACACGCGCGCGACCGCGCATCGCGCCGGGTGGCAGTGGCGCATCCCGCTGCAGCACCGCACCGGCAACGGCATCGTCTACTCCTCCGCCCACCTGTCCGACGATGAAGCGGCGGCGCACCTGCTCGCCAATCTCGATAGTGCGACGGAGGCCGATCCACGCCCGATCCGCTTCACGACCGGAAAACGACGCGAGATGTGGCGCGGCAACGTCGTCGCGGTCGGACTCGCTGCCGGGTTCATGGAGCCACTCGAGTCAACCAGCCTCCACCTAGTCCAGACCGCGATCGCGCGGCTGCTGAAGATGCTGCCGGGTCGCGCAACGGCACAGGCGCAGCGCGACGAGTATAACGCTCAAGCCGACTTCGAATACGAGCGTATCCGCGACTTCCTGATCCTGCATTATCACGCGAACGCGCGCGACGAGCCATTCTGGCGAGATCGCCGTGCCGCCGATCTGCCCGACACGCTGAGCCACAAGCTGGACGTTTGGCGCGAGCAGGCGCACGTGACACGCGAGCACGAGGAGCTGTTCACCGAGGTGGCTTGGATCCAAGTGCTGATCGGACAAAGCGTGATCCCGCGTGGCTACCATCCCATCGCCGACGCGGAGACCCGCGCGGACAATGACGAATACCTCGAGCTGATGCGACAGCTGATCGCGCGCGAAGCGGCACAGATGCCGTCACACGCCAGCTTCGTTGCGCAGCATTGCGCAGCACGCGCGCCGGTTTAGGCGGAGGCGCGCACCACCAGGCGCGAGGGCAGCAACAGGTCGTGCGTGGCGTCGCCCGCGATCTGCCGGATCAACGTGTCGACCAGTTCGGCGCCACCGCGGCCGTAATCCTGCGCCACCGTCGTCAGTGGCGGGTGCGTGTGGCTGGCGGCGGGGATGTCATCGAATCCAATAAGCGCAACGTCATCGGGCACCGACCGTCCCGCCTCGCTCAGCGCGCGCAGGGCGCCAAGCGCGAGGAGGTCTGACGCGCAGAACACCGCGTCGAACGCGATCCCACGCGCGAGCAACCGCTGCACCGCCTCGTAACCCTTCTGCTCGACCGACAGCGCGTCGACGTGCAGGCCGGGATCGACGGGCAGACCGGCCGCGTGCAAGGCGTCGGCAAGACCGGCGTAGCGGTCGCGGAACTCGGGATAACGCTCGCTGGCCTCACCAATGTAGGCGATGCTGCGGCACCCGCGCGCGATCAGATGCTCGCCCGCCGCGCGCCCGCCCGCGACATTGTCGCAGCCGATCGTCGTGCCGACCTCGCTCGGCGCACCCCAGCGCACGAAGCGCGTGCCCTGCGCGAACAGTTGCTCGACGCGCGCGCGGTAATCCTCCCAGTCGCCGTAGCCGAGCAGGATCAGCCCGTCGGCGCGGCGCGTGTCCTCGTAATCGACGTGCCAGTCCGCCGACCAGCGCTGGAACGAGGTCAGCAGATCGTAGCCGCGCTGGCTGCACGTCTTCAGGATGGAGCCGAGCATCGCCAGGAAGAACGGGTTGATGTTGGACCCGTCGGGCAGCGGGTCCTCGAAAAACAGGAGTGCGAGCGTCTTCACCTCACCACGGCGTAGCGACGAGGCGGCGCGGTCGACCTTGTAGTTCAGCTGCTGCGCGATCGCTTCGATCCGCATCCGCGTCCGCTCGCTGACTGTCTTGTCTCCGCGCAAGGCACGCGAAACCGTTGGCTGAGAAACGCCCGCGAGTTCGGCGATGTCGAACGAGGTCGGTCGGTCGGCGGACGAAAGGCGGGAGCCGGAGGGGGAAGCGGGGCGCGCCATAACGGCGAAGATCAATCCTCTCAAATCATTGCCGGCAGTGTAGGCCCGGCCGGCCGCCGTGTGAATACGTATGCTGCGCGCTTGGCATTCGCCCTCGTGCGCCGCAAACCGCCGGCCAAGCCGGGAGGGGACAAGACGATGCGGGGCAGGATGATACGGGCGGTGCTCGCGGCGACGATGCTCGCGGCCGGAGCCCCCGCGCTGGCGCAAGTCGCACCGGCGCAAGCGACGCTCCAGGCGCTGCGGGAAAGGCTGCCGCAGGACGAGGTGATCTACTTCGCGCTACCCGACCGGTTCGACAATGCCGATCCCAAGAACGACCGCGGCGGGTTGACCGGCGACCGCCTGCGCACCGGCTATGATCCGACGTCGAAAGGCTTCTATCACGGCGGTGACCTGAAGGGGTTGATGCGCCGCCTGCCATACATCCAGGCGCTCGGCGCGACCGCGATCTGGGTCGGCCCCATCTTCAAGAACAAGCCTGTCCAGGGCGCGGCCGGCCAGGAGAGCGCCGGCTACCACGGTTACTGGATCACCGACTTCAACCACGTCGATCCGCATCTGGGAACGGACGCCGAGTTCAAGGCGCTGGTCGATACCGCGCACGCACGCGGGATCAAGGTGTACATGGACATCATCGTCAACCACACCGCCGACGTGATCCAGTATCGCGAGTGCGGCGCGTGCGCCTATCGCAGCCGCGCCGACTACCCCTATCTGCGCCGCGGCGGCGTGAACGGCCCCGCGATCAACGCCGGCTTCGCGGGTGACGCCGTGCAGACCGCGGACAATTTCGCGCACCTGACCGACCCGACCTACGCTTACACGCCGTATCTGGCGAAGGGGGACGAGCACGCCAAATCGCCCGACTGGCTGAACGACATCAATCTGTACCATAACCGCGGCAACACCACGTTCGAGAACGAGAGTTCGACGATGGGTGACTTCGTCGGGCTCGACGATTTGATGACCGAGAACCCGCGCGTGGTCTCCGGCATGATCGACATCTTCGGCGGCTGGATCGACCGGTTCGGCGTCGACGGCTACCGCATTGACACCGCGCGCCACGTCAATCCCGAGTTCTGGCAGGCCTTCGTCCCCGCGATGCGCGCGCGCGCCAAGGCGAAGGGTATCTCAAACTTCCACATCTTCGGTGAAGTCTCGCATGGCTCGGTCGATGCCGGCGCGCTCGCCGAGCACACTCGCGTGGACAAGCTGCCCGCGGTGCTCGACTTCGCATTCCGTCAGGCGGTGATCGAAACGGTGGCGGGCAAGCGCGGCACCGATGCGTTCGAGGTGCTGTTCAAGGGCGATCCGCTCTACGAAGGCGGCGCGGATGCTGCGCAGCAATTGCCGACCTTCGTCAGCAACCACGACAACGGCCGTTTCGCTTATTACGTCCGTCAGGCATTCCCGCAGGCGAGCGACGATGAGGTGATGCGCCGCGTGATGCTGGGCAACGCAATGTTGCTGTCGCTTCGCGGCGTGCCGACTGTCTATTCGGGCGACGAGCAGGGGTTCACCGGCGACGGCAACGATCAGGATGCGCGGGAGGACATGTTTGCGAGCAAGGTGGCGAGCTACAACGACAATCGCCTGCTCGGCACGGCGACGACCACCGCGATGGCGCATTTCGGGCAGGACAATCCGCTGTTCAAGCAGATCGCGGCACTTGCGCGGCTGCGCGTCCAGACGCCGGCGCTGACGCGTGGGCGGCAGGTGTTGCGCGCGCGCGAGGAGAAGCCGGGCTTGCTTGCGATCTCGCGCTTTGATCCGACAACGAACGCCGAGGTGCTGCTCGCCTTCAACACGAGCGGCGCCGCGATCGAGCGGCTGATCGAGGTCGAGCCCGGCGCCGACACCGCGCGCGTGCTGGCGGGTAGCGGGTGCGCCGCGCGTGTCGCGGCACCCGGATCGCTGCGTGTCACGCTGCCCGCGTTCGGTTACGCCGTGTGCGCGCTGGGGGCGACACAATGACCGATATGATGACGAACAAGACGGATGGCGCTTGGTGGAAGGGCGCGGTCATCTACCAGATCTACCCGCGCAGCTTCGCCGACGCGAACGGCGACGGCGTAGGGGACCTACCCGGCATCACCGCGCATCTCGATTACGTCGCCGCGCTCGGCGTCGACGCGGTGTGGATCTCGCCGTTCTTCACCTCGCCGATGGCCGATTTCGGCTACGACGTCTCGGATTACTGCGACGTCGATCCCGTATTCGGCACGCTGGCCGACTTCGATGCCTTGGTCGCGCGCGCGCACGCGCTGGGATTGAAGGTGCTGCTCGACCAGGTGTGGGCGCACACGTCCGACCAGCATCCATGGTTCAAGGACAGCCGCGCCAGCCGGACGGGCGCGCACGCCGACTGGTACGTGTGGCGCGATGCCAAGCCCGACGGCAGCCCGCCGACCAACTGGCAGTCGGTGTTCGGCGGCCCGGCGTGGACGTGGGACGCGCGGCGCGGGCAATATTACCTGCACAATTTCCTGAAGGAACAGCCGCAGATCAACGGCCACAACGCGCACGTGCAGGCAGCCTTGCTCGACGTGGCGCGCTTCTGGCTCGACCGCGGCGCGGACGGCTACCGCCTCGATGCGCTCAACTTCCTGATGTACGACCCCGCCTTCCCGGACAATCCGCCCGCCGCCGACGACGGCAAGCCGCGAACGCGCCCGTTCGACTTCCAGGAGCACCGCTACAACCAGAGCCACGCCGACATACCCGCCTTCATCGAGCGCATTCGCGCGGTGTTCGACGAGTATGACGACCGCTTCACCGTGGCGGAGGTCGGCGGCCCCGACAGCGACCGCGAGCGCAAGCTGTTCACCGCCGACGACCGGCGGCTCAACAGCTCCTACGGCTTCGACTTCCTCTACGCGCCCGCGCTGACGCCGGCGGCGGTGGCGGAGGCGGTGACGAAATGGCCCGATGAGCCGGGCGTCGGCTGGCCGAGCTGGGCGTTCGAGAACCACGACGCGCCGCGCGCGATCTCGCGCTGGTGCGCGCCCGAGCACGCGCCTGAGGTCCGGCACGCGTTCGCGCGGATGAAGATGCTGCTGCTCGGGTCGTTACGCGGCAATCCGATCCTCTATTACGGCGAGGAACTGGGGCTGACGCAGGTCGACGTGCCGTTCGAGCTGCTGCAGGACCCCGAGGCGATCGCCAACTGGCCGCTGACGCTGTCCCGCGACGGCGCGCGCACGCCGATGCCGTGGCGCTCGGACGCACCGCAGCTCGGCTTCTCGACCGCCCCGCCGTGGCTGCCGCTCGGCGACGATCACGCGAGCCTCGCGGTCGACGTGCAGGAAGCGGACGCGGGGTCGCTGCTCCACTGGACGCGGCGCGTGCTGGCGCTCAGGCGCGACGAGGCGGCGCTGCGGCTCGGCGACTTCGAGGTGCTCCACGCCGACGACGCGCTGCTGGTGTTCGCGCGCAATCATCGCAACGACCGCGTCGTCTGCGCCTTCAACCTGTCGGCCGCGCCGCAGGTCTGGGCGGACGCGACCGACCTCATTCCCCTGCTCTCGATCGGCGTCAGCGGCGCCGACTTCGCCCCTTACAGCGCGCTGATTGCGCGAAAGGACTGACCCAATGAAGACCATGCTGCTGGCGCTCGCCGCCGCCACCTCCGCGCTGACCCCCGCGGTCGCGCTCGCGCAGGACACGCGCGCGGGCGTGCCCTCACCGGGCGACAATGTCGTCGCGCGCGGCAGCTCGCCTGACGGCTCGATCACCGTGTCGGTCGCGATCGACGGCGACGGGCGCGCGACCTACGCGGTGGCGCGCCGCGGCAAGCCGGTGATCGCGCCCAGTGCGCTCGGCTTCCTGTTCACCGACGCGCGCAAGATCGATCGCAACCTGGCGCTCGCCTCGACCTCGCAGTCCAAGAGCGACACGTCGTGGACGCAGCCGTTCGGCGAGTGGAAGACGATCCGCGACCATCACAACGAGCTGGTCGTCCGCCTGCGTGAAACGAAGAACCTGAACCGCGAAATGGTGGTCACCTTCCGCATCTTCGACGACGGCGTGGGGTTCCGTTACTCCTTCCCTGACCAGCCCAATCTGCACCATGCCAATGTCGCGGAGGAGCTGACACAGTTCGCGCTCGCGGAGGACGGCACCGCTTGGTGGAAGCCCGCATTCGAGTGGAACCGCGAGGAATATCTCTACGCTAAGACGCCCATCAGCGCGGTCGGCACCGCGCAGACGGTGTTCACCGCCAAGCTGGCGAGCGGCACGCACGTCGCGATCCACGAGGCGGCGCTGGTTGATTATTCGGCGATGAACCTGGCGCAGGTGGCGGGCACGACGACGCTGAAGGCGGTGCTGACGCCGGGGTCGGGCGCCCCCAAGGTGAGCCGCGACGCGCCGTTCGCGACGCCGTGGCGCACGATCATCATCGCCGATGATGCACCCGGCCTCTACATGAGCCACATCGAACTCAACCTGAACGAGCCCAACAAGCTGGGTGACGTCAGCTGGATCAAGCCAGGCAAGTTCGTCGGCGTGTGGTGGAACATGATCAAGGGCGACTGGACCTGGGCGACAGGTCCCAAGCACGGCGCCACCACCGCGAACGTCAAACGCTACATCGACTTCGCCGCGGCCAACAAGATCCCCGGCGTGCTGGTGGAGGGGTGGAACGTCGGCTGGAACGGCGACTGGTTCGGCGACGGCACGGGCATGCAGTTCGATCAGCCGACCCCCGACTTCGACGCCGCCGAACTTGCGCGCTACGCCAAGTCGAAGGGCGTCTACATCATCGGGCACAACGAGACTGGTGGCTCGGTCAGCCACTATGACGCGCAGCTCGACCGCGCGTTCAAGTACGCGCAGGACCACGGCATCCCCGCGATCAAGACCGGTTACGTCACCGACGCGGGCGAGATCGAGCGCGTCGATGCCGACGGCTCCAAGCACCGCGAATGGCACGAGGGGCAGTGGATGGTGAACCACTATAGCCGCGTGGTGGAAACGGCCGCCAAATACCGCATCGGGATCGACAGCCACGAACCCGTCAAGGACACCGGCCTGCGCCGCACCTACCCCAACTGGCTCAGCCGCGAGGGCGGCCGGGGCATGGAATATAACGCCTGGCCGGGCAAGAACCCGCCCGAGCACGAGGCGAACATGTTCTTCACGCAGTGGCTGGGCGGTCCGATGGACTTCACGCCCGGCGTGTTGAGCCTGACCGGGTCGAACGGCAGCCCGCTTGAATCGACCGAAGCCAAGCAGCTCGCGCTCTACGTTGTGATCTACTCGCCGGTCACGATGGCGGCGGACACGCCCGAGAACTACGCCAAGCACATGGACGCGTTTCAGTTCATCCGCGACGTGCCGGTTGACTGGTCCGACACGCGCGTGCTGAACGGCGAGGTCGGCGATTACGTGACGGTCGCACGCAAGGACCGCGCATCGAACGACTGGTATCTGGGCAGCATCACCGACGAGAATGCGCGCACGCTGACGGTTCCGACCGATTTCCTCGACCGCGGCAAGACCTACACCGCGCAGGTGTACCGCGACGGTGACGACGCCGACTACAAGACCGAGGCGCGCCACTCGATCAAGATCGAGACGATCAAGGTGCGCGGCGGCGACACGTTGACGATCAAGCTGGCGCCGGGCGGCGGACAGGCGATCCGCTTCGTCGCGCCGGGCGGGCGTATCCGTCGCTGATGAACGGCGCGCCGCCTCTGTCCCCGCGCATCGTCGTGCTCGGCGGCGGCACCGCGGGGTGGATGGCGGCGTGTTTGTTCGCGCAAGCCTGGCCGCGGGCGCGCGTGACCGTGGTCGAGGCGCCCGAGATCGGCATCGTCGGGGTCGGTGAGGGATCGACCCCGCAGCTTGCCGCGCTGTTCGCACATCTCGGCATCGCCGAGGAAGCGTGGATGCCCGCGGCGGACGCGACCTACAAGACCGGCATCCGCTTCGACGGCTGGTCGGCCCGCGCGAGCTATCCCAGCTATTTCCATACCTTCGCGAGCGCAATCGACCTGCATACCGCGGGCGCGTTCCATGCGAGTGCGCTGGCGCGGCGGACCGGGCGCGCGGTGGACGCGCATCCCGACCGCTTCTTCCTCAACACGCGGCTCGCGCAGGCGCACCGCGCGCCGCTCGCGCCTGACAATTTCCCGTTCGAGGTCAGCTACGGCTACCATTTCGACGCGCACAAGGTCGGCGCGGTGCTGCGCGACCACGCGCTGGCGCAGGGTGTCATACATATCGCAGCGCGCGTCGACACGGTTGAGCTGAGCGACGACGGCGACGTCGCGGCGCTGGTCCTCGCGGGCGGCGAGCGACTGACGGGCGACATCTTCGTCGACGCGAGCGGGTTCCGCTCGGTCATCGCCCAACGCGCGCTCGGGGTGCGCTTCGTGCCGTTCGCGAGCAACCTGTTCTGCGACCGCGCGGTGACGCTACCGACCCCGCGTACGGAGGGCGCCCCGCTCGACGCGCACACTACCGCGACCGCCCTGTCTAGCGGCTGGGCCTGGGCGATCCCGCTCACCGCCCGGACGGGCAACGGCTACGTCTACGCGTCCGATTACCTGTCGCCGGACGCGGCGGAGACCGAGCTGCGCCGCCACCTGGGGCTGCTCAACGCCGACGTGGCGGCGCGGCACCTGACGATGAAGGTCGGGCGGGTCGAGCGCGCGTGGCACGCCAACTGCCTCGCGATCGGGCTGGCGCAGGGGTTCATCGAGCCGCTGGAGGCGACCGCGCTCCACCTGACGCAGACGACGATCGAGCGTTTCATCGAGGCGTACGGTGAGGGGCAGGGCACGCCCGCGCGGAGCGACGCGTTCAACGCCGAGATCGCGCGGCGCTTCGAGGGCGTGCGCGACTACATCGTCGCGCACTACCGTCTCAACCAGCGCGGCGACACCGACTTCTGGCGCGCCAACGCCGCCAACGATCACCTGTCGGACGATCTGAAGGCGATCATGACCGCGTGGTTCACCGGGCGCGACGTCGCCGCCGAGGTAATGCGCCGCGACCTCGCGGGCTATTACGCGCCGCTGTCGTGGGAAATACTGTTCGCGGGCTACGGCACCTATCCGGACGAGGCACGGCTCAAGCCTGCGCCATCCCGGGTCGACATGGCCGGCATCGACCGGCTGCTGGACGGCTGTTTGCTCAATTTCGGCGACCACGCCGCGGCGCTCGCGCGCCCGTAACGGAGACAATGGATGGCCAGCGTAGCGGCAGCAATCGAAGCGGAGGGTGCGCTGCATCGGCGTGAACGGCAGAGCCTGGCGGGGCTGCTCAACATTTCGTTCGGTTTCTTCGGCATCCAAATCGGCTTCGCGCTGCAGAACGCGAACATGAGCCGGATCTTTCAATCGCTCGGCACCAGCCTCGACGATCTGCCCGCGCTCTGGGTGGCCGCACCACTGACCGGATTGCTGGTCCAGCCGGTAATCGGCCATCTGAGCGACCGCACCTGGCTCGGTCGGCTCGGGCGGCGGCGGCCGTACTTCCTCGCCGGCGCGTTGCTCGCCGCGCTCGCGCTGTTGATCATGCCGGAGAGCCCGGTTCTGCTGGTCGCCGCGGTCATGCTGTGGGTGCTCGACGCGTCGCTGAACGTGTCGATGGAGCCGTTCCGTGCCTTCGTCGGCGACATGCTCGACAAAGATCAGCACGCCGCGGGCTACGGCGTGCAGACCGCGTTCATCGGTGCGGGCGCGGTGGTGGGATCGATCTTCCCCTGGGCGCTCGAGCAATTGGGCGTATCGAACGCCGCCGCGGCAGGCGCGATCCCAGATTCGGTCCGCTACGCCTTCTGGTTCGGCGGCGCGGCGCTGCTGGCGAGCGTGATCTGGACAGTGGTGTCGACGCGCGAATATTCACCCGACGAACTCGCACGCTTCGATGGCGTTGCGGATGCGGGCGAGGAGGCGCACGTTATGCGCGTGCTCGCCGCGCGCAGCGACGCGGCGTGCCTCGGCTGGATCGCGAGCGGAGCGGCGGTCGTCGCGCTGGTCGCCGCGACGGGGCTGGAGAAGGAGGTCTACCTGCTCGGCGGACTGCTGGCGGGCTACGGCCTCGCCAGCCTGATCGCGGTCCGGCGCGCGCGCGGCGGGCATGGCGCGGGGATGCTGGGGCATATCGTCGGCGATTTCGCCGGCATGCCGCCGCTGATGAAGCGGCTGGCGCTGGTGCAGTTCTTCAGCTGGTCGGCGCTGTTCATCATGTGGATCAACACGACGCCGGTGGTGACCGGTCGCTTCTTTGGCGCGGTCGATGCGGGCAGTGCGGCATATCAGGAGGGCGCGAGCTGGGTCGACGTGCTGTTCGCGACCTATAACGGGGTCGCGGCGGCGTCGGCACTGCTGTTGATCCCGTTCCTCGCGCGCCGGATCGGACAGGCGCGCACCCACATCTTCGGTTTAGTATGCGGGGCGGCGGGTTTCGCGAGCATCTTCGTCGTGCCCAACTATCACTGGCTGCTGCTGAGCCAGGTCGGGATTGGCATCGCCTGGTCGACGATCCTCGCCATGCCTTACGCGATCCTCGCCTCCGCGCTGCCGCAGCGCAAGCTCGGCATCTACATGGGGCTGTTCAACGTTTTCGTGGTGGTGCCGCAATTGCTGGTCGCGACCGTGATGGGGTCGATCACCAAGTATTTCTTCCCGACCGAGCCGGTCTGGACGATGGCATTCGCCGCCGCGACGATGCTGGTCGCCGCCGCCGCGATGACGAGGGTCAAGACAGCGTGATCGCCTGACAGCAGTGGCAGCGTCAGGCCGCCGCGATCAGCGCCGCTCGCTCGCGAGATAGACGGATCGAGGCTTGGGAGACGGGAGAGTCGGCGGAAAATCGGTCAGGAGACGCGTCAGCGACGCCTGACCTCGTCGGCGTCTCAAGTCCGAGCTGTTGCTCGTCCGCGGTCGCGGCGATGAGCTCGCCTCTGAGTGCGGCAAACTGGTAGCGCGCGTCGAGCAGGTTGATGCGGGCCTGTAGGGCCGACTGTTCGCGGAGATTGACCTTGAGCAGGTCGCTGGCGCCCAGAAAGAGGCGCCGTCGCTCCGCCTCCGCCAGTTGGTCGGCCAGCGTGACATCGAGCCCGGCCAGCTCGATCTGCCGGTCCGCCGCCGCGGTGCGAACGCCCAAACGATTGATCTCAATAACGATCTTGTCTTCGAGCCGCCCGCGCTCGCGCCCGAGCTCGTCGATCTTCGCGTCGGCTTCGGCGGCGCGACCGCGCGCGGCGCGGCGCTGGAGCGGCAGGGAGAAGGTGAGACCGACCTTGGTCTCGAACGGCGTGCGGCTGGGCCCGCCGAGCCCCTCCGACCCCAGGTCCTTCGATGCCTCGCCGTTGACGTCGAGCCGCGGACGCATGTCGTTGATTGCCAGCAGCCGCTGTGCCCTCGCCTTGTCCACGCGCACCAGGATCGCGGCGAGGTCGGGGCGCTCGATGCGGTCGACGCCGCCGACGCGCGGCAGCGGATTGGCGATCGCCGGCAGGTCGCGCGGCAGCTGGGTCGACCGGGGCAGGATCGGCCGGCCGTCCGCGTCGCGCAGGAAGAACGACAGGTCGTTGGCCGCGACGTCGAGCGTGCGTTCGGCCTGCACGACCAGCACCTGCCGCTGAACGACGTTCTGTCGATTCTCGACCGCGACAATCGCCGGGAGCATGCCCAACCCAATCTGCCGCTCGATCCCGCCCTGTCGCGAGGTCGCCAGCGCGAGCAGGTCGCGGTACACCGCCAGCCGCTGACCTGACGACACCCAGGTCAGATACGCGTCGATCGCGCGCTGCTGCACGCCGATCGCGACCATCTGCCGCTCCAGGCCGGCGATCTCGACGTCGTTGCGCGCCAGCGCGCGGTCGGTCCGACGCCTGTCGGTCAGCCGGTCGCGCAGCAGCGAGAATACGCCGCCGACCTTCACCTCGCCGAGCTTGTTGGTGAAATACTGGTCCTCGTAGATCGGGAAGTCGCCCCGCGACACGCGGTAGCCGGCATAGACCTGGCCCCCGTTGTTGCTCAGCGGCTGGTACGCGCGCATCTCGGCATGGCTGCCGTCGTAATAGCCCAGCACGCGGCTGAACCCGCTGCCGTTGAACAGCAGATCGAACTCGCCCAGCGTGGACAGCAGCCGTCCGTCGGCCTGCCGCTCCCGCGCCAGCGCCGCGAGGATTTCCGGCGCGCTGCGCGCCGATGCCTGCAGGACGCGCCGCAGCGTCAGGACGTTCTCGGCCTCGCCGCGCACGGTGTCGTCGTCGACCCGGCCTTCCGCCTTCAACTCCTCCAATGGCCGCTGCGCGTGCGCGGCCGGGACCGCAGAAAACAGCGCTACCAGCAGGCAGCCCCGGAGAACGGTTATTCGTCGCATGGCCTCAGGTCTTGCTCCGCGTCGGCTCATTCTGACCCGACGTGTTCGAGACCGGCGGCGAGCGATCGTCGGGGTATTCGAGCGGGAAGTCGTTCAGACGACGCCACAATTCATAGCCGACCGACACCGTCTCCATCCTGATCCAGCCGCGCGCCTTCGCGCCGACGCGCAGATATTCCGTGCTGGGCCACGGCCGCTTCTTGGACGCGGGATCGATCAGGACGCGAAACAGGCCGTTGGCGGAGGTCGCCTGATCGACCGCGCGCACCCGTCCGTCGAACAGCCCACCGCCCAGCACCGGCCAGCCGCTGAACTGGATCGCGGGCCAGCCCTCGAAGGCGATGCGGACCGGGCGTCCGGGATGGACGAGCGCCACGTCACGCCCGTCGACGTACATCTGGAGCACCCGCACGGGTTGCACCGGAACAATGGTCGCGAGCGGATCGCCCGCGCTCACGTAGGTCGAATAGGTGGCCGCCGTAATGCCCTGGATGCGCCCTGCCCGCGGCGCGTAGGCGACCTGGGTCGCCTGACGGTTGAGCGACACGTCGACCTGGGCGAGCTTCGCGCGCACGACCGCGAGCTTGCTGCGGTGGCTCTCCGCCTTGATCTGCGCTGCCTCGTAATCGCGTCGCGCGATCAGGCCCTCGACGAAGAGCTGACGGGTACACCACGCTGCTCGTCGAGGAAGTCGCTCCACCACTGCGCCATGTCGACCCGCTCATCCCAGTGCTGGCCGCGGTGATAAGCGCCTCGTACGGCATTCGTCTCCTGGTGTGCCAAGGCACGTTCGATCGCATCCTCCCGCCACAACCCCGACTCGTTCAGCAACGTGCTCGCCATCGACCGGAAGCCGTGAGCGGTCATCTCTTTACCGCTATAGCCAAGCCGGCGCAGGGCAGCGTTGATCGTGTTCTCCGACATAGGCCGAGTTCCGGGGTACAAGGATGAAAACACGAACTGCTGCTTGGCGCTGATGCTGAATGCTGCGTCCAGGATGACAAGCGATTGGCGCGACAGTGGCACGCGGTGCGGACGCCGCATCTTCATCTTATCGGCCGGGATCGTCCAGACGGCTGCGCTTAGATCGAACTCCTGCCACTCCGCACGCCGTAGCTCGCCCGGTCGGACGAACACGTGCGGCGTGAGCTGAAGCGCGAGCTTTGTGAGGGGTTGACCGGTGAAGCCGTCGATCGCGCGCAGAAGCGGCCCTACCTCCTTAACGTCGACGATCGCGCTGTGATGCTTGACCTTGGGTGCGATCAGCGCGCCTCTTAGCAGACTGGTGGGATCAGCACTCACCCGCGACGTGGCAGCGCCGAATCGGAATATACGACTGGCGAGCGAGCGCATGCGACGCGCCGTCTCGTGGTTGCCCTTAGCTTCCACTACTCGCAGCACCGCCAGTATCTCTACCGGCGTGATGTCCGCGATCGGACGCGAGCCCAGACCATCCTTCATCAGGCTGTACAGCCAGCGCGCCTTGCAGACCGTATTGGCTTGGCGCCCGTCGCGTTCCATGTGGGTCAGATATTCTTCGGCGACGCCATCAAACGTGTTGCGCGCGCGCTCGCCCTTGGCAGCCCGTTCCGCCTTCTTGAGAGCGCTTGGATCGGTGCCGTTGGCCAGCTGCGTTCGCGCTTCGTCGCGGCGCCTGCGCGCCTCCTTGAGCGGCACGTCAGGGTAGCTGCCGAACGACAGCTTTCTCTCCTTACCCTCGAAGCGATATTTAAACCGCCACAGCTTACCGCCGCTCTTGGCGACCAGCAGGTACAAACCCCGCTCGTCGGAGAGCTTGGTGTCTTTGGCGCCAGGCTTCGCGGATCGTATCGCCGTGTCAGAAAGCGGCATGGGGGCCTCTCGTTTCACCAGATGCTGGGGGCCCCGCCTGAGGCCCCCGCGAGGCCCCGATTAGGGGCGAACACGGGTGAACGACGGCGAATGGCCCGGCTTCCGCTTAGGAGGGTTTTCGGGGGCTTTTCAACCGTTGACGGACGTCTACGTACAAAGAAATGGTGCCCAGAAGAGGACTCGAACCTCCACGACCTTGCGATCGCCAGCACCTGAAGCTGGTGCGTCTACCAATTCCGCCATCTGGGCACGGGAAGAGCTGAGAAGCTCTCGGGTAGGCCGGCGCCTCTAGTGGAGCGCACGGAGGCTTGTCAACGCTTTCCGGCGCGAAAAATCGCGTCGGTGCGCCCCCGCCCGCGCGCAGCCTTGTTATTGGGCGGCGCGGACGGCTAAGGGCGGACGCGTAGGGCGTGGCGCGACTTTCCAGGGACTTCGTTGATGATCGGCGTGAACAACAAGCTCGTGACCCTGATCGGCGGCGGCGGCTTTCTCGGCCGCTACGTCGCGCAAGGCCTGCTGAAGGCGGGCGCGCGCGTCCGGATCGCGCAGCGCGATCCGCGGCAGGCGTTCTTCCTCAAACCACTCGGCGGGCTCGGCCAGACGCAGTTCGTCGCCGCCGACGTGACGCGCCCCGACACGATCGCGCGCGCGGTGGCCGACGCCGACGCCGTCGTGAACCTGGTCGGCAGCTTCGCGGGCGACCTGCAGCGCATCCACGTCGACGGCGCGCGCGCGGTGGCCGAGGCGGCGCAAGGGGCGGGCGCGGCGGCGTTGGTGCACGTGTCCGCGATCGGCGCCGACGCGGACAGCGCCTCCAACTACGCCCGCACCAAGGGCGAGGCGGAGGCCGCGGTGCGCGACGCGTTCGCGAACGCCACGATCCTGCGCCCCTCCACCGTGTTCGGACGCGAGGATCAGTTCATCAACCGCTTCGCCGGCATGGTGTCGCGCCTGCCGGTGGTGCCGGTACTGCGCGCCGGTGCGCGCTTCCAGCCGGTCTACGTCGGCGACGTGGCCAGCGCGGTCGTCGCGGCACTCGGCGACCCGGCGCGCTTCGGCGGCCGGATGTTCGAGCTCGGCGGGCCGGAGGTGCTGACCATGCTCGAGATCCAGCAGCGGATCGCCACCCACGTCGGTCGCGCGCCGACCTTCCTGCCGCTGCCCGACGCGGCAGGCGCTATTTTGTCGAAGGTACCGGGCGGTCCGCTGACGGGCGACCAGTGGCTGCTGCTCCAGCGCGACTCGGTCGTCTCCGCCGGCCACGACGGGCTGACCGCGCTGGGCGTCGCGCGCACGCCGTTCGACGCGGTCGCGCCGGGCTGGCTGGTGCGCTACCGCAAGGCGGGCCGCTTCTCACTGCTCAACCGCGCGTCAGACTGACTCTCGGGCTAACCCGCCTACCCCCTTCCTTCTCCTCGGGAGATCGTGCTTGAACGACCTGCTCACCGCCGTCCTCCTCGGCATCGTCGAGGGGGTGACCGAGTTCCTGCCCGTTTCCTCCACCGGTCACCTGATCCTGGCGAGCGCGCTGCTCGGCTACGACGAGGCGCACTGGCGGTTGTTCAGCATCGTGATTCAGCTGGGCGCGATCCTGGCGGTGGCGGTTCTCTACTGGCGCACCTTCTGGACCGTGCTTACCGGATTGTTCGCGCGTGAGGCGGGCGCGGTGCGCTTCGTGCGCAACCTGCTGATCGCCTTCATCCCCGCCGCCGTCATCGGCCTGGCGCTGAAGGACCAGATCGAGGCGCTGCTGCTGCAACCGCGCGTGGTCGCCGTCGCGCTGATCGTCGGCGGCGTCGCGATCCTGGTGATCGAGCGCGTGGTGAAGCCGGGCACCACCCGCGGCATCGCCGCCGTACCCGCGCGCACCGCGCTGGGCGTCGGCTTCATCCAGTGCCTCGCGATGATCCCGGGCGTCAGCCGCTCGGGCGCGACGATCCTGGGCGCGCTCAGCCTCGGGGTGGAGCGGCGGACCGCAGCGGAGTTCAGCTTCTTTCTCGCGATCCCGACGATGCTGGGCGCGAGCGTGGTCGAGCTGGCCGGGCACCACCGCGAGCTGATGATGGGCCAGGGCGCGGGTCTCGGCGCGATCGCGGTCGGCTTCGTCGTGTCGTTCGTCGTCGCGCTGCTGGTGGTGCGCTGGTTCGTCGGCATCGTCGGCCGCCACGGCTTCGCGCCCTTCGCCTGGTACCGCATCGTCGCCGGTGCGCTCGCGCTGGTGCTGCTGGCGCAAGGATAGGGTTTGTTCCGGCCCTTCTACGATGACGATCTCTGCCGTGAGCGCGCGACTAGCGCAGAAAGTGATAGCACTAGGTCCGAGTTGATATCTATATTGTTTGATTTCGCGTGACAGCACCTGCTTGATATGAAATTGCGGCGATCGGAGACTATCGATGGCCGACATGCTTCGTTTCGTTGAATGCCCTCAGGCGTACCCCGCCAAGCGCGAGGCGGAGGCACGCGCCGACGACTTCCGCGAGATCGTCGAGCGCTACGCGGTGCAGTCGGCGGAGGACCAGTCGGGGCGCTGCTCGCAGTGCGGCGTGCCCTATTGCTCGGTCCACTGCCCGTTGCACAACCATATCCCCGACTGGCTGCGGCTGACCGCGGAAGGGCGGCTGCGCGAGGCGTACGAGCTGTCGAACGCCACCTCGACCATGCCCGAGATCTGCGGCCGCATCTGCCCGCAGGACCGCTTGTGCGAGGGCAATTGCGTGATCGAGTTCACCGGCCACGGCGCGGTGACGATCGGCTCGGTCGAGAAGTTCATCACCGACAAGGCGTGGGAGGAAGGCTGGGTCGAGCCGCTCGTTCCCGGTCCCGCCCGCGGCCAGTCGGTCGGCGTGATCGGCGCCGGTCCTGCCGGGCTGTCGGCGGCGGAATATCTGCGCGGGCACGGTTACGAGGTCCACGTCTACGATCGCCACGACCGCGCCGGCGGGTTGCTCACCTACGGCATCCCCGGCTTCAAGCTGGAGAAGCCCGTCGTCACCCGCCGCGTCGAGCGGTTGCGCGCGGGCGGCATCGTCTTCCACGAAGGCTTCGCGGTCGGTGAGGACGCGACGCTCGACGAGCTGCGCGCCCGCCACGACGCGGTCCTGATCGCGACTGGCGTGTACAAGGCGCGCGCGATCGACGTCGGCGGTCACGACGCCGCGGGCGTGGTCGCGGCGCTCGACTATCTCACCGCTTCCAACCGCAAGAGCTTCGGCGACCAGGTGCCCGAGTTCGAGGACGGCCGCCTCAACGCGGCGGGCAAGGACGTCGTCGTGATCGGCGGCGGCGACACCGCGATGGACTGCGTCCGCACCGCGATCCGCCAGGGCGCACGAAGCGTCAAGTGCCTCTACCGCCGCGACCGCGCCAACATGCCCGGCAGCCAGCGCGAGGTCGCGAACGCGGAGGAAGAGGGCGTCGAGTTCGTCTGGCTCGCCGCCCCCGCCGCGTTCGTCGCGGACGGCGGCCGGGTCACCCACGTCCGCGCCAACCGCATGCGGCTGGGCGCGGCCGACGCCAGCGGTCGCCGCGCACCCGAGATCGACCCGGGCGCGGCCGAGGACATGCCCGCCGACCTGGTCGTCAAGGCGCTCGGCTTTGACGCGGAGGACCTGCCGCACCTGTGGGGCGCGCCCGAACTCGGCGTCACGCGCTGGGGCACGGTGCTGGTCGACGCTAAGACGCTGATGACCAGCCTCGACGGCGTGTTCGCCGCCGGCGACATCGTCCGCGGCGCGAGCCTGGTCGTCTGGGCGATCCGCGACGGCCGCGACGTGTCGGCGGCGATGCACAAGTATCTGAAGGCGAAGGCGGCGGCGGAGCGGCAGGCGGCGTGAGGCTGACCGAGCACGAAGTCACCGCGATCAAGCAGGCCGCGCGCGAGGCGTTCGGCGACGACGCGGTCGTGCGCCTGTTCGGCAGCCGCGTCCACGATGACCTGCGCGGCGGCGACATCGACCTGCACGTGGAGGCGTCTCCGCCGACCGACGAATGGCAGGCACGGGGCCTGTTCGAAGATCGACTGTTTCGCCAGATCGAACCGCGAAAGATCGATCTGGTGCTGTCGCGCCGTGGCACGATCCCGCGCGGGTTCGAACGAATCGCCTACCGCGACGGGATCGTGCTGTGACGCCCGAGCAGGAGGTGTTGGAGGATTTGCTGCTTTCGACCCGCGCGCTGATCCGCTCGGTCGTGGAAACGCAGCCGCTCATGGGGCAACCACCCTCATCCGAACAGGCGTTCGAGGCGATGACCTCGGTACAACGCGTGGCATCGACCGCGTTGTTGAAGGAGTTCGAGCAACTCCAAGGCACGCTGCACAGCCTGTTCCGTGCCATGTTGCGGATGCTGGGCATCCGGCTGAAGGGCCTCTATCCGCTCGATATCGGCAACCACATGGTCGATTTGGATGTCATCGACGAGCCTGAGCGCTGGGTGACAATCGTCAAGCTGCGAAACGAACTCGTGCACGAATACCCGCTCGGATCGACCGAGCGCTTCGGGCGTGTCGTCGCTGCGCTCACATCCATTCCGTTTCTTACCGATGCCGCCGCGCGTGCCGAGCGCGTGATTGCGGATCGTCACATGCTGGAGCCCCGATCATGACCGCCCCCAGTCTGACCGATCAGCGCGCCTATCTCGCCGAGCACGGCATGTACCGTCCCGAGTTCGAGGGCGACGCGTGCGGCGTGGGCCTCGTCGCCGCGACCGATGGCAAGCCGTCGCGCCGCGTCGTCCAGTCCGCAATCGACGCGCTGAAGGCGGTGTGGCACCGCGGCGCGGTCGACGCGGATGGCAAGACCGGCGACGGCGCGGGACTCCACGTCGACCTGCCGGTGCGCTTCTTCGATGATTGCGTCGCCGCCTCGGGGCACAAGCTGCTTCCCAACCGGCTCGCGGTCGGCATGGTGTTCCTGCCGCGCACCGATCTGGGCGCGCAGGAGACCTGCCGCACGATCGTCGAGGCGGAGATGATCGAGGCCGGCTACACGATCTACGGCTGGCGGCAGGTGCCGGTGAACGTGTCGGTGATCGGCGCCAAGGCGCAGCTGACGCGGCCCGAGATCGAGCAGATCATGATCGCGGGGCCGCTCCCCGACGCGGTCAGCGCGGAGGAGTTCGAGAAGAACCTCTACCTCGTCCGCCGCCGGATCGAGAAGCGCGTGATCGCGGCGCAGATCCAGGGTTTCTACGTCTGCTCGCTCAGCTGCCGCTCGATCATCTACAAGGGGCTGTTCCTCGCCGAGAGCCTGTCGGTCTTCTACCCCGACCTCACCAACCAGCTGTTCGAGAGCCGGGTCGCGATCTTCCACCAGCGTTATTCCACCAACACCTTCCCGCAATGGTGGCTGGCGCAGCCGTTCCGCTGCCTCGCGCACAACGGCGAGATCAACACGGTGCGCGGCAACAAGAACTGGATGCTCTCGCACGAGATCCGCATGGCCTCGATCGCGTTCGGCGAGCATTCGGAGGACATCAAGCCGGTGATCCCCGCGGGCGCCAGCGACACCGCCGCGCTCGACGCCACGTTCGAGGCGATCTGTCGATCGGGCCGCGACGCGCCTACCGCCAAGCTGATGCTGGTGCCCGAGGCGTGGCAATCGGGCGGCGACACCCCCGACGCGCATATCGCGATGTACCAGTATCTCGCGTCCGTGATGGAGCCGTGGGACGGCCCCGCCGCGCTCGCGATGACCGACGGGCGCTGGGCGGTCGGCGGCGTCGACCGCAATGCGCTACGCCCGCTGCGCTACACGCAGACGGCCGACGGCCTGCTCATCATCGGCTCCGAGGCGGGCATGGTGGTGGTGCCCGAGAGCAGCGTGATCGCCAAGGGGCGCCTCGGTCCGGGGCAGATGATCGCGGTCGACCTTCAAGAGGGCCGCGTGCTGCGCGACCGCGAGGTCAAGGACCGCATCGCCGCCGAGCACGATTACGCCGCGATGATCGGCGAGTTCTCAGGCATCGACGACCTGCCCCCCGCGCCCGAGAACAGCACCACGCGCTACGACCGCGCCGAGCTCGCCCGGCGCCAAGTCGCCGCCGGGCAGACGCTCGAGGACATGGAGCTGATCCTGTCGCCGATGGTCGAGACCGCCAAGGAAGCGATCGGCTCGATGGGCGACGACACGCCGCTCGCGGTCATCTCCGACAAGCCGCGCCTCATCAGCCAGTTCTTCCGCCAGAACTTCTCTCAGGTCACCAACCCACCGATCGATTCCCTGCGCGAGCGCTACGTGATGTCGCTCAAGACGCGCTTCGGCAATCTCGCCAACATCCTCGATACCGAGGACCGGCGCGAGCGCGTGCTGGTGCTCGACTCGCCCGTGCTGACCGGCGCGCACTGGCACCGGCTGAAGGCCTATTTCGGGTCGAGCGCGGCCGAGATCGACTGCACGTTCGAGGCGGGCGGCGGCGCGGAACGGTTGCGCGCCGCGATCCAGCGCATCCGCAACCAGGCCGAACAGGCTGTGCGCGAGGGCCGCAGCGAGCTGTTCCTGACCGACGAGAACATTTCCGAGGACCGCGTCGCGATCCCCAGCGTGCTCGCCGCCGCCGCGGTCCACACCCATCTCGTCCGCCGCGGGCTTCGCTCCTACGCGAGCGTGAACGTCCGCACCGCCGAGTGCCTCGACACGCATTACTACGCCGTGCTGATCGGCGTCGGCGCGACCACCGTGAACGCCTACCTCGCCGAGGCCGCGATCGTCGACCGCCAGGCACGCGGCCTGTTCGGCGACCTCGCGCTCGACGACTGTCTCGCCCGCCACAAGAAGGCGATCGAGGAGGGGTTGCTCAAGATCATGTCGAAGATGGGGATCGCGGTGATCTCCTCCTATCGCGGCGGCTACAATTTCGAGGCGGTGGGTCTCAGCCGCGCGCTCGTCAACGACCTGTTCCCCGGCATGCCCGCGAAGATCAGCGGCGAGGGCTACGCTTCGCTTCACGTCAACGCGACCGAGCGCCACGAGGCGGCGTTCGACGCCGGCGTCGCGACGCTGCCGATCGGCGGCTTCTACCGCCAGCGCCACACCGGCGAGGCGCACGCCTACTCCGCGCAGCTGATGCACCTGCTCCAGACCGCGGTCGCGACCGACAGCTACTCGAGCTACCTGCAATTCTCGCGCGGGGTCGCCGACCTGCCGCCGATCTACCTGCGCGACCTGTTCCAGTTCAACTTTCCCGCAGAGGGCGTCGCGGTCGACCAGGTCGAGGCGATCACCGAGATCCGCAAGCGCTTCGTCACCCCCGGCATGTCGCTGGGCGCGCTTTCGCCCGAGGCGCACGAGACGCTGGCGATCGCGATGAACCGCATCGGCGCCAAGGCCGTCTCGGGCGAGGGCGGCGAGGACAAGATTCGCTATCAGCCGTACGAGAACGGCGACAACGCCAATTCTGTCATCAAGCAGATCGCGTCGGGGCGCTTCGGCGTCACCTCCGAGTACCTCAACGCCTGCGACGAGATCGAGATCAAGGTGGCCCAAGGCGCCAAGCCCGGCGAGGGCGGGCAGCTCCCCGGCTTCAAGGTGACCGAGTTCATCGCGCGGCTGCGCCACTCGACGCCGGGCGTGACGCTCATCTCGCCGCCGCCGCACCACGACATCTACTCGATCGAGGACCTGGCGCAGCTTATCTACGACCTGAAGCAGATCAACCCGCGCGCGCGCGTCTGCGTCAAGCTCGTCAGCTCGGCGGGCATCGGCACGGTCGCCGCGGGCGTCGCCAAGGCGCACGCCGACGTCATCCTCGTCTCGGGCCACGTCGGCGGCACCGGCGCCTCACCGCAGACCAGCATCAAATATGCCGGCACGCCGTGGGAGATGGGCCTCAGCGAGGTCAACCAGGTGCTCACTCTCAACGGCCTGCGCGGTCGCATCAAGCTGCGCGCCGACGGTGGCCTCAAGACCGGGCGCGACATCGTCATCGCCGCGATCCTGGGCGCGGAGGAGTTCGGCATTGGGACGCTCAGCCTCGTCGCGATGGGGTGCATCATGGTGCGGCAGTGCCACTCGAACACCTGCCCGGTCGGCATCTGCACGCAGGACCAGAAACTGCGCGACAAGTTCGTCGGCACGCCGGAAAAGGTCATCAACCTGATGACCTTCATCGCCGAAGAGGTACGCGACATCCTCGCGCGCCTGGGCGTCCGCAGCCTCGACGAGATCGTCG
The DNA here is from genome assembly GCF_042095875.1 of Sphingomonas sp. Classification (GTDB taxonomy): domain Bacteria; phylum Pseudomonadota; class Alphaproteobacteria; order Sphingomonadales; family Sphingomonadaceae; genus Sphingomonas. The sequence continues at coordinate 270 of NZ_JBELMJ010000039.1, read as the reverse complement.
GCCGCACCGAATTCCTGCGCCAGGTCAGCCGCGGTGCCGAGCATCTCGACGACCTCGACCTCAATCCGATCCTCGCCAAGGTCGACGCGTCCGACGCAGAGCGCCGCTTCTCGCTCAACGCCTTCCGCAACGAGGTACCCGACAGCCTCGACGCGCAGATCGTCAAGGACGCCGCCCCCGTCTTCTCGCGCGGCGAGAAGATGCAGCTGACCTACTCGGTGCGCAACACCCACCGCGCGGTCGGCACGCGGCTGTCGAGCGAGGTCACGC
>NZ_JBELMJ010000038.1:0-32410 GCF_042095875.1 Sphingomonas sp. | reverse complement strand
TGAGCCTCAGGGACATCTTCAATCGCAACAAGGCCAAGCAGCTCGATGCCGAGCCCGAGGAGGGCGACGACACCGGCATGATGGCCGGCAACGATGCCGTGCGGAAGAAGCAGACCATGTGGCTGGCCGTCATCGCCGGCTTCATCGTGCTGCTCGGCGGTTGGTACATTCTCAAGCCGTCGGGTAAGGCCGCCATCGCGCCGACCGACGGCAAGGACGTGACGATCGCGACCGACGACATGGTCAATCGCAACATGTCGCAGCGCGAATGGCAGGCCTCGTCCGAGGCGCAGATGCAGTCGATCAACAACCAGCTGAAGTCGGTCGACGGCCAGGCCGCGCAGATGCGGGCGCTCCAAGAGCAGGTCGCGGCACTGCAGGGCCAGAACCAGTCAATGGCCTCGGACGGCCAGCGCGTCATGAGCGCCTATCAGCAGGAGAACGATCAGCTGCGCAAGCAGCTCTCGGACCGCTCGAGCACGCCCGCGCCTGCACCCCTGCCGACCCAGATGTACGGCGCGGCGCAGCCGAATTACCGCGGGCCGGGCGGGGCAGGGGGACCGATGACGGCGGGTGAAGCGGCCGCGGCTGCCGTCGCCTCGCGCCAGATCAAGCTCGTCTCGTTCGAGGGCGGTCCCGCCGGCACCGCCACGCGGATCTCGGGAGGCACGACAAGCTACACGGATAGCCCCAACTACCTGCCGCCCAACTCGATCGCGAAGGCCAAGGTCATCGTGGGTGTCGACGCCTCGGCCGGTGTCCAGTCGCAGTCGGACCCGCTTCCCGTGGTGCTCCGCATCACCGGGCCCGCGCGGTCGGTCTACCGGGACGGCAAGCTGCTCACGACGCGGATCGAAGGCTGTCTCATCAACGGCGCGGCGCGCGGCGACCTCTCGTCCGAGAAGGTCTACGTCAAGCTGCAGCGGATGACGTGCCCGCAGTCGAACGGCCGCTACGCGGTGTCCGACGTGAAGGGCTTCATCAGCTTCGCCGGCAAGACGGGTGTCCGCGGTCGCGTCGTAAGCCGCGAGGGTGGCCTCGTCGGGCAGGCGTTCCTCGCCGGCGTCGCAGGTGGCATCGGCCGCGGCTTCGCGGCGAACGCCAACTCCTCGCTCCTTGGCTCGAACATCACCGTCAACGGCAAGCGCCAGATGCTCGGCGTCGGCGAACTGGCGACCGGTGGCATCGGCAATGGTGTCGCAGAGGCCGGCGACATGGTCAGCAAGTACCTGATCGAGCGTGCCGAGCAATATCAGCCGATCATCGAGATGCCCACCGGCATCGATGTCGAGATCGTCTTCCTCGAGGGCGTCTTCATCCAGAATTGATCGGCCTCGACCAGGTCGGAAAGGCGGGAAGAGTTATGATGCAGGGTTTGGGATCGGTAACGCTGGCAGCGATGGCGGCGCTTCTCACCGGGAGCGCAGCGGCCCCGGACGGCGAGATCGTCAAGGCCGCGCTGACGAAGCGACTGCCCAAGACGCAGGTGACCTCGGTCGACTGCTCCAAGGTGGACGGCCTGTGCGAGGTCGTGGCCGGCTCGAACCTCTTCTACGTCGACAAGTCCGCGCGCTTCCTCGTCATCGGACGCGTCTACGACATGCAGACGCGCCAGGACCTCACCGCCGCGAGGTTGCTGGCGCTCAACCCAGACATGCTGGTGGGCGGTGCAGCGAAGGCGAACAGCGCGGCCGATGCTCCCGACGCCGCGCCGCCATCGGTGGGCGCAGGCACGCGGGTGACCCAGGCGGCGTCCCCGCAACGCCTCGACCTTTCACGGCTGTCGAAGAAGGGTGCGATCGTTTGGGGTTCGGGGTCGCAGACAGTGACCGTCTTCTCGGACTTCCACTGCGGGTATTGCCGCGCGCTCAGCCAGTCGCTCGAGACGATGAACGTCACGGTGATCGAGCGACCGATCTCGGTCCTCGGCAGCCGCGAGGTCGCCGACCTCGTGCTGTGCGCGCGCGACAAGCATGCAGCGGTGCGCGCCGCGTATGCGCAGGACGAGATCCGCACCGGCCCAAAGTGCGACACCAGCGGGCTCGATGAGAACGAGGCGTTCGCCAAGGCCCACGGGCTCAACGGCACGCCGGTCATCGTCCGCTCTGACGGCGCCGTGATGGAAGGCTTCAAACCGAAGCCGCAGCTCGAAGCATGGTTGAAGGGAGCCAGGTCGTGAAGAGCGATGTCATCTATCTGCCGGCAGGTCCCGTGCCGACGCTGCGTCCCCGCCGCACTCGGCTGATGACGATCGTCGCGCTCGCTGTCGCCGGCTTGGCAATGACCAGCTGCACCACGTTCGGCACCAACATCTCGGGCAAGTTCGGTTGCGGCGCGCCGGCAGGCGGCAGCTGCGCCCCGGCGACCGTGATCGACGATAAGGCGCTGGCCGAGATCACCGGCGACACCAGCTTCCGGCCTGCGGTGCAATACCAGCGGGCACCCGTCCGCTCCGCGCCGGAGAGCGTGGCGATCGCCGCGACCGGCACGGTGGGGGTTCGGCCGCAGAAGGTCCTTCGTATCGTCTTCCCGGCGCATACCGACGGCGCCGGCCGGTATCACGAGACAAGCGTCGTGCAGGCGATGGTCGACAGTAGCCAGTGGGTCGCCGCCACCAACGGCCATGGCCCGGGCCTCGCCGCCTCAACCACGCTCAACGTCAGCCCCGAGATCCTATCGCAGCTCGGTGCGCCGATCGACGCCGTGACGGCCAACGAGCGGGCGACTGCAGAGCGCTTGGCCGCGGATACGACGCCGGTAGCCGTGCCTCCTGCGAGCGCGGCCGCGCCGACCGTCGGCGCCGTCGCTGCCGCGCGAGCCAAGGCCAAGGGCGATCGCCCGCTCGCCGCCACAAGGCCGGCCGCGCCGGCGCCGACGCCTGTGTCGACTCCCGTCGCGGCGGCATCGCCTGCCGGACAGCGGATCGCCTCGTCGTCGCCGGCCAACCGGCCCGCACGCTTCAGCCCGAACGTGGAGGACTGATCACATGGCAGCCAAGAGGGGTTTCATCGCTCGCATGCTGGGCGATACGCGCGGGACGGACGAGGGCACGCCGGCCTTCGACGCGCCGATGCTCTCGAACTGGCTGCCGTACCGCAGCTACGATCAGCGACACGACATCTTCTACCAGACCAACTCGATCGGTTTCGCACTCGAGCTCGCGCCGCTCATGGGCGCGGACGAGCGAACAGGCGAGATCCTGGCGCAGCTCCTTTCGGAAAGTATCCCCGCCAATGCGCGCGTGCAGATCCTCGCGTTTCAGAGCCCGCGCGTCGGCAAGCTGATCGCGCAATATGCGCTCCCGCGCTTCAAGGCCGGCGGTGTCCACCGCAAGATCGCCGAGCATCGCTCAGCCTTCCTCCGCCAGGGTGCGTGGGTGTCAATGTCGAAGGACGGGCCCTTCCACGTCCGCAATCACCGCATCTTCCTGTCCGTGTCTATCGCCAGCGGCAAGTCGAGCCCCGAGGAGCTTGTCGGCGTGCGCGACGGCATCGTCTCGACGCTTCAGTCGATCGACATGCCGTCGGCCCGCATGAAGCCGGTCGACCTCATCTCGCTGATCGACGACATCACCGCTCCCGCGTTCAACGTGGCGGAGGAGGTGCTCGAATATTCCGAGCTCGACCCCATCGCCGATCAGTGCATGCGTCGCGACGTACAGACGGTGGTGCAGGCGGATCGCCTGCTCGTCTCGGTCGAGCCGCTGCGAGCGGTCACCAATCTTTCGGGCGAGACGGCCTATGAGGAGATCCGCCCGGACACGTTCGACTACCGCTTCTTCTCCGTCCGGAACCTGCCCAATCGCTGGGCGCCCTGGGACGTGCAGAAGCTGATCGGTGACATGTTCTCCGACAAGCTTCGCCCGGGCTGTCCTACGCTGACCTCGCTGTGTCTGTGCTACCAGGACGAGCAGGCTGCCTCATCCAAGGCCGGCTACAAGTTCATGCGCACCTCGAGCCTCGCGGACTCCAAGTCGGCACGGCTCCTCCCGCAGCTCAAGGATCAGAGCCGCGAATGGGAGCACGTGACGCAAGAGCTCAGGCTCGGCAAGAAGCTCGTCCAGGCCTATTATTCGGTCGGCATCATCAGCCCGAAAGGGCAGGGCGATGCCAACGAGCGCACCGTCAAATCGATGTACAAGGCGGCGGGTTGGGACCTGCTGGACGAGCGGTTCCTCCAGATCATGGCGTTCATGTCGTGCCTGCCGATGACGCTCGGCAACGGCATCGACAGCGACCTGAAGCGCATGAAGCGGCTGCGCACGATGCTCACCAGCACGACGGCGAACATGCTTCCCATCCAGGGTGAGTATCTCGGCGGGCACCTCCCGCACCTGATGTTCGTCGGCCGGCGTGGCCAGCCCTTCTTCTGGTCGCCCTTCGAGAACAAGGCGGGCAACCATAACGTCGCGGTGTTCGGCAAGTCGGGGTCGGGCAAGTCGGTGGCCCTGCAGGAGCTGTGCGCCGCCTTTGCCGGCGTCGGCGCCAAGATCATCGTGATCGACGACGGCCGCTCGTTCGAGCACATGGCCAAGAGCCTCGGTGGCAACTTCGTCGAGTTCCGCCTGCGCGACGGGTTCAGCCTCAATCCGTTCTCGATGATCGATGAGACCCTTGTGGCGCAGGACGAGGATTATCTCGTCGACGCCCTGGCGATGCTCAAGTCGATCATCGGGCAGATGGGCCGCCATATCGACAAGCTCAACGACACCGAACGCGGCCTTATCGACCGAGCCGTCAATCGGGTGTGGGAGGCGAAGGGGCGCAGCGGCAGCGTCGACGACGTGGTGCAGGAGCTGCGTACGGATGGCAGCCCGCAGGGGACCGATCTCGCGATCGCCATGTTCCCGTTCTCCTCCGAGGGCACCTACGGCCAGTTCTTCGTCGGTGAGGCGTCGGTCGACATGTCGAACGCGTTGACCGTCTTTGAGCTGTCCGACCTCGCCAGTCGCGAGGAGCTCCGCTCCGTCGTGCTCACCGCAATCATGTTCATGTCGAGCCAGACGATGCGTCGCATGGATCGCCAGATCCCCAAGGCGCTGCTGATCGACGAGGCGTGGCAGATGCTGCGCGGCGGATCGATGGCCGACTTCGTCGAGACGTATAGCCGCACGTGCCGCAAATACGGCGCCTCGCTCATCACCGCGACGCAGAGCCTCAACGACTATTACAAGTCGGAGGGCAGCCTTGCGGCGCTGGAGAACAGCGACTGGTCGGTCATTCTCATGCAGAAGCCAGACACGATCTCAGACTTCCAGAAGCACGGGCGGTTCGACATGGATCCCTATACCGAGAGCCTGCTTCGGTCGCTGAAGCGCAATGGTGCCGAATATTCCGACATCATGATCAAGGGCCCGGATAGCCAGGCGGTCGGCCGGCTCGTCCTCGATAAGTATTCGGCCACGCTCTATTCCTCGAGCCCGCAGACGTTCGCCGCGATCGAGCACCTGATCGAGCAGGGCTTTTCGATGGACGAGGCTATCGAGCGCGTCGCGTTTCCGGAGCAGTATCTGGAGGCCGCAGAATGAGCGCGACCGAAGGCTACGGCTTCGACAGCGACTGGCAGGTCGCGACGCGGCGGCGAGTGCCCCGCCGCTGGCAGCGCGACCTCCGCGGGGCGATTGCTGACACGAGCTATGTCGCGCTGCGCTTCTCAGGATGGCTGGCGATGACGACGCTCGCGGCGATGGGCGTGACCGTCCTGCTCTTCCTGATGCTGGGCAACTTCACCCCCATCGGCTTCTTCTCGCAGATCGCCAACCTGGGATCGCGCTTCGTCTCGGCCGATGCCGTTCGGCGGGCGACGTTCGTCGGCGAGCTGCGGATCGTCGCCATCCTCATCTTCGGGGTCATCGCTCTGCTGCGCTGGCAGCTGCTCATCGCGATCCTCGTTCCCTCGAAAGGCCCCCGTCATGGTTGACGTCCTCGACACGCCCGCGCCGGCCGCGGCCGCTCACCCGACCGGGTCACCTACCGATCGGTTCGACCTCTCCGGCGGCGAGCTGCCGATTTCGCGCCGGGCGCCTGGTGCACCACCGCCGGCCGTCAAGAAAGCCGAGGGCCTGCCGCCGATCACCTGGGCAATGGCCGCGATCGCGATCGTCATGCTGCTGTGGGGCGCTTGGGTCACCAAGCACATCGCCAGCCCGGCTGCGGCGGTGCCGATGGCAAGCGTCCGGCTCGAGACGATCGTCAGCGAGTACGTCCATGCTCAGAGCCACAGCAACGGTCAGCCCGAAGCCGTGGCGGCTCAGACTCGCGCCTTCATGGGCGCGCTCGATCAGGAGCTGCAGAAGATCGGCGCGTCGGGCACGACCGTTCTCGTCGGCGAGGCCATTCTTTCCAAGAACGTACCAGACATCACCGATCAGATCCGCCGTGCGGTCTATGCGAAGGTCCCGCTTCCCGCGGCCGCCCCAGCATCGCCGGCAGGTCCCGCGGTTGGCGCGGTTGCCCCATCAGCCTCCGGGGCAGCCGCGCCGATCGCGCCGGCCGCATCACCGTTCGCACCGCCGGCGCAGGGCTCAGTACTCGACGCCGCGATCGCCCCCTCGGTCACCGGGTCGACCAGTGGCCAGTAAGGCCGCTCTGCTCGAACAGACCGCATCGGGGCAAACCGCTGCTCCGGTAGCGGTCGACCGGCGCGCTCTTTTCACCAAGCGCGTGAGGCAGTGGAGCGCGGTGGCGCTGATGGCTGTCGCCTGGGCCTCCTACAACACGATCGCGGACTGGCAGAAGAACAACGCCTTCCTCATCAACGCCAGCGATAGCCTCCCGAACTGGGCCTTCTTCGTCCACCTCCACCATACACCCGCGAAAGACGACTATGTCTTCTTCGCACCGCCTGCGAACCCGCTCGTGCAGCGCCATTTCGGCCCGACCTCCGGGCCCTTCGGCAAGCGCGTGATTGGCATGCCCGGTGCGCTCGTCGAGCACCGCGGATCGGACGTTTATGTCGACGGCGTTCGCGTCGCGCACATGAAGCCGCTGACCCGCACCGGCGAGCCGCTTACGCCCGGACCAGTCGGCCGAGTGCCGCGTGGCTGCTACTATGTCGGCACGCGGCATCCCGACGGGTTCGACAGCCGCTACGCCGAGATCGGCTTCGCCTGCGCGAGCCAGATCATCGGCACCGGGACACCCATCCTATGACCGCGCGCCGTCTGCTCGCCGCGGGCACGTTCGCTGCGGCGCTCGTCGCCAGTTCGTCCTGGCCGCTCCTGCAAGGCGCCCTCGCGCGCGACCATGGCGTCATGGGGCAGACCTGGGGCATTGCTGAGCCCGATCTCCTGACGACGATCGATGGTCGCCTCAAGGCGCTGCAGGCGAACGGGGGTATCGAGCGCATGCAGGCGACCATGCGTGCAAATGCCGAGAACCGCGTGCGAAACCCGCTACCGGTGAGCGGCATCACGCCAGTCCGCGAGGCGAAGAGCTGGACCTTCGATCCCTCGATCGTCCTCGATCGGGATCTGCGCGATGTGAAGGGTAACCTGGTCGCTGCGGCCGGCACCCGAGTGAATCCGCTCGCGTTCGTGTCGCTCAAGACAGACCTCGTGTTCATCGACGGACGTGATGACGCTCAGGTCGATTGGGCGCTGAAGCGCTGGAGCGCGACCGCCGCCAAGATCATCTTCGTCGCCGGCTCGCCGTTCGAGCGCATGGGCGAGAAGAAGCGTCGCTTCTTCTTCGACCAGCAGGGCCGGCTCAGCGGCCATTTCGGCATCACCCATGTCCCCGCGATCGTCGCGCCGGAAGGTCAGGCGATGCGGGTCAGCGAAGTCGAACTGCCGGGAGGCGCGTCATGATGTGGCTCGACATGCTCCGCACACCGATGGCAGCTCCCGAGACGCCACGCCTCAAGGCGATGCGGCTGACGATCCTCGTATGCGCTGCGCTGCTGGTGCTGACCATCGTGTCGCTGGCTCCGTTGCGCAGCGTGATCGGCAACGGGGCAGGGGGGATCGCGGCGCTGCTGATCGGCGTGCTCGCCATCCTGGTGCCGATCTACGCGACGACCAAGAACCGAGCGGATAACGCCTATCTCGACCAACTCGTCGCGGTTCGCGAAGGGGGCGACGTCGCATGATCCGCCGGCTGCTTGCACTCCTCGGCATCGTTGCAGCTTTCGCGCTGCTGCCGGCGCCGGCGAGCGCAGGCCCGTCGAACTGCACCGGCAAGTTCGTCAATCCCATCACGGACGTCTGCTGGTCGTGCCTGTTCCCGCTGTCGGTGGGCGGGCTGCATATCTGGCCGGGTTCGCGTCCCGACACCAAGAACCCTGACTTGCCGGTCTGCGCCTGCGGCAGCCCGGTGCCGCGGATCGGCATCGCGATCGGTTTCTGGGAGCCCGCTCGTCTCGTCGATGTGACGACCAAGCCGTGGTGCTTTCCGAATCTTGGTGGTCTGCGGCTCAACCCGGGGCTCGATATCGGGCAGGGCCAATATACCGGGCCGCTGATCAAGGGTGGGGCGACCCAAGCTTCGGCCAACTGGCAGGCGCACTATTACGTCTATCCGCTGCTCTACTGGCTCGAGATCCTTACCGATTTCGCCTGCTTCGAGCAGACGACCTTCGACGTTGCCTACATCACCGAGATCGATCCGCTCTGGAACGATGACACCCTGACCACGGTCATCAATCCGGAAGTGGCGCTGTTCAACAATCCGATCGCGGTGGCCGCCTGCGCGGCCGACTGCGCCGCGGCGACTGCCAAGCTGCCGATCGACCAGATGTTCTGGTGCGATGGGTGCAACGGCTCGATGTTCCCGATGAACGGCAATGTGGCTGCCCACAACTCGCCCGTTCAATCCTCACGGCTCGCCGCGGAGCGGCTGTTGTTCAAGATGCACCGCCAGGGTCTGGCCTGGGGCACGGCAGGGTCAAAGGCCCTTTGCAACAAGTACATCATGCCGATCCTGAAGAAGTCGCAATATCGGATTCAGATGACCAACCCGACACCGACTGTCAGTGGGAAATATGCCTGCTCGCCGATCGGCGCTTCAACGCTTCCGCCGGATGCCGGCCGTGCCTTCCCTGTAGGGGGAGAGGACTTTGGGTATCTGCTTTGGCGCAAGCGCAACTGCTGCATGCTGTGAGGATAGTCCCCATGCACAAGCTCCTTCTCTCAGCTGCGGCTCTCGCGACGTTGGGCACCGGTGCGGCGGTGCTGGGGCAGACCGTGGAAGGTTTGAACCTCGACGCGATCCGCGCGCGCTCGGAGACGATGGCGGCCGACACGCAGGCGCTTTCGACCGAAGTGCAGCGGCGCGGTGATGCGTTCCGGAAGGACGCGGAGACGGTCCACGCGGTCGCGATGGAGCAGGTGCGGACGATCGATCGCGCGAACCTGCCCAAGGGGCCGGCGGGTGCCGTCGACTTCGACGAGATGATCCAGACCGCCTCGGCGAACATGAAGGACAATCGCGGGAGCGCCCCGCAGTTCATGGTGTTCGTCTCGACCTCGATGCCGGAGCAGGCGCTCAAGCAGATCATCGCCGACACGTCGGCTGCGGGAGGCGTTGTGGTCTTTCGCGGCTTTCCAGGCAATTCCGGCAAGGCCTTCATCGCCGCGCTCTCCAAGGTCGTCACCAAGGATCAGCAGTTCGCCTCGATCGGCATCGATCCGCGGCTCTTCCGGGCCTTCAATGTCGATGCGGTGCCGGCGATGGTCGTCACCTCCACGGATTTCACGCCCTGCGATGGGCTCACCTGTCGCAGCGAACCGCCACCCTTTGACCGGATCGTCGGAAACGTGACGGTCCGCTATGCGCTCGAGACCTTCGCGGACGCGAACGGGCCGGGCGCGCTGATCGCCAAGACCGCGCTCGCCAACCTCGGCCGGGCACCCTGACCATGGCTGGGGGCCGCGCCATCCTCGCCGGTTTCGCCGCTTTGCTCGCGGTGCCGGTCGCGCTGGAGGCTCAGACGAGCGGCCAGGCGCAGACCCAATCGGGCGGCGGCTATTATGACATGGGCGATTACACCTACTTCAACCAGCCCACCGCCCCGACGCCGACGCCCACGCCGACACCGAAGCCTAGTGTCACCTCGGCACCGGCGCTGTCGGTAACCCAGGCGCCGACCCAGTCGACCGCTCAGGCCGCTGTCCGTGCGCAGGCGGTTCAGCAGCCCAGCGCGCAGATCCAGGGTCAGCCCTATGTCTTCCCCAAAGGCGACCTCGACAAAGCCCGCGCAGATGCGAAGGCGCTCGCGAAGCCGGCGCGCGCTAGTGCCGCCAGTCTCCCCACGTCGACGCCTCTGACCAGTGTCCCGGGCTACTCGCCGGCTGCGAACCCCGCTGAGGCGTATGCGGACGATCCCGACGGGCTGACCGCAGCCGGCAACGCCGCGGTAGGCAGCAACGAGGCCTGGAAGATGGTCACCGATCCGGATCGGGTGAAGGTGACGCTCGCACCAAACGAGATCACCCGTGCGCAGGACGTCGAGAAGGATCCGAACAGCTACCTCGACGGACAATCGATGGGCGCAACCGACGGCAGCTGCAAGCCGCTCCCGCCGAGCGGCAGCACCGGCTATTACGAGGCGAGCTGCAACTCGGGCACGAAGGTCGAGGAAGGCGAAGCGATCTGCCGCACGCCCCTCGTCGTCGACGTGATCCCGGGCTCGACCAAATACATCTATACCTGCGAGAACTGGGTGGGTCGCCGCCCGATGTCCAATGACAACACCGCTCGGCGTTGCACGCCGGCTTTCACGCAGCCAGTCGCCCAAGGCATTTGCCGCGAGCGATCACGCGCCACGGTTCTCTACAACGTCTGTCGTCAAGGCACGATCACCAAGTGCTACGAGCCCGACGTCGAAGAGGGCGAGGAGATCACGTACGAGTGCGACTCCCCGGCCGTGCAGCGCTACTACGCAACCGAGACGACCGGTCAGGTCGTGAATGAGCGCCGCAACGAGGCCATGTGCAACGCGGCGACGAGCGGCAAGACGTGCGAGCTCAAGGGCGAGACCTGTGTCGATACGGATCCGACCACCCGGACGATCAATGGGGTTCAGGTCACCCGCGCGTGCTGGAACTGGGAGCGCACCTACACCTGCACGAGCATGATCCAGACCTCGGATTGTGCCAGCCTCGCCGGCAATCCGAAGTGCAGCTACGTCCGCGACGAGTGCCTCGACGATCCGCAGGACGGGCCGTGCAAGGTTTCGACCAAGGTCTACAAATGCCCGCTCCCCGATAAGCAGGACGACGCCAAGCAGTATATCTGCGGCGACGACGTCTATTGCATCAACGGCGACTGCGAGCCGGTCGAGCGTGAGGCGTCGACGGAGTTCGAGGACGCGGTCGTCGGGCTTCACGCGCTGGGTCAGGCCAATGCGGAGTTCAACGAGAACACGCTGACGCTGTTCTCGGGCACCCGAGAGACCTGCAACAAGAAGATTTTTGGTGCCTCGAATTGCTGTTCGGGCAAGGGCGTGCCGCTGCTCACCCCCTGGCTATGCAGCTCGGCCGAGAAGCAGTTGGACGAGAAGGACGACAAGGGTCTCTGCCACAAGCTTGGGTCTTACTGCTCGGATAAGGTTCTCGGCATCTGCGTGACGTCGAAGGATGCTTACTGCTGCTTTGCATCCAAGCTGACGCGCATCCTCCAAGAGCAGGGCCGACCGCAGCTCGGCAAGCCTTGGGGGAGCGCCAAGAAGGGCACGTGCGAAGGGTTCACGATCGACGAGTTCTCGCGCCTCAACCTCTCGGTGATGGACTTCTCCGAGGTCGTTGCCGAGTTCACCGACGCCGCGAAGCTTCCGGATGAGCTCGCGACGTCGACCATGATCCAGCAGCGGATCAAGGATTACTACGAAACGAGGAAGCCGTAATGAGCGATGTCGCGCCCTTCGACCGTCATCGCCGCTTCACCGACATGTCGGTCATGGAGTTCGCGTTGCTGATCGCGCTCATGCGTGCCGGGCCGCACCCGCTGGCCTTCCTGCTTCCGACCCTAGACGCCTGGTTCGACTGCAAGCTTGGCGTCTCGGATCTCGAGCCCACTGCGGGCCGGCTCGTGCGCGCGAACTACGTGCTGCGGCGTGGCGACACGCTCTACCCGCGCCGGCACACCGCCAGGATCGTGATGGGTCTCTACGGCTCGCTGTTCAGGATCCTCGCCGACGACGTGACCAAGCTCGTCTCGGCCCAGGAGCCGAACATGCTCTCGACGATGAAAGCCTACCTCGATCGCAAGGCGAGTGAGGAGGGAAACCAGCACAAGGACGGGGACCGATAATGCGCACCACACTCACGCTCGCTCTCGTCGCGTCGCTTGCCGCTGGCGCGATCGTGCCACCAGCGGCGATCGCCCAGGCTCGGTATGCGGAAGAGCCGATCGCCGGCGACGAAGCGACGTCCGAGCTATCCGACAGCGTGACGATGCGCGGGCAGGGTAGGCCGGACGCCGTCCGCGACGAGGATGACCGCCGCGTCGCCAGCCAAATGGGCGACGCGTTCTACTGCGGGGAGCGTAAGCTCGGAACGTGGTTCTACTGTGAGAAGCCGAAGCCCAACCCGTCGGATCGCAAGGCGGCGCAGCCGGCGCAGTCCGCGGCCGAGCAGCTGGCGGCGATCGGCAAGGAATTGGACGAGAAGAAGGCGAGGGCGATCCTGGACCCGACCCCGGAGAACGTCTCCTCGTACATCAGCTACCAGCGGCAGCAGCTCAATCGGGCTTCGTCGTTCGCGGACATGTGGCGCCGTTCGATCTGGCAGAACCCCGAGCTGGATTACACGCTGCAGCGCCCGGTCAATCAGCTGGGCAAGCGGACATGGCTCGACACGCGCACCGCGGACAAGAACCGCGTGCTGGGATCGATCTCTAAGCGCTACGGCGTGTTCTACTTCTACTCGTCCGCCTGCGCGGCGTGCGAGGTGTTCGGGCCGATCATGCGAAGCGTGTCGGATCGCTTCGGCCTGACGGTCATGGCGGTCTCGCTCGATGGGGGACCGTCCAAGACGTTCCCCAACTTCACCGTCGACACAGGCCAATACCGCGCGATGGGCATGCAGGGCGGCCAGGTGCCTGCTCTCGTCCTGTTCGACACCGTCACCAAGCGTCCGATGCCAATCGGGTACGGTGTCATGGCCGCAGACGAGGTGATGGACCGCATCTTCACCCTCACCAGCGTCGAACCCGGGAGTGACTTCTGATGCGCCGGCTGATCCAGTGCCTCACCCCGCGCCGCCTCGCGAGGGTCACCGCAGCGACCTTCGCGCAGCTGACCATGTTGCTGGCGGTGTTCGGTCTCGTCTCGCAGCCCGCCATGGCCGACGTCGGGCAGGAGATGAACAGCTATTTCAACTCGGCGGGCGCGTCGGCGAACGTCACCGGTCCTACCGCGTTCAACGGCCAATCGGCTGGCTATTACTCGGGCGGCTCGGTGTGGAGCCGGTTCCCCCAGAAGTCGATCAATCCGGTAAGCGTGGCGCTGCCATCGGCGCGCGCAGGATGCGGCGGCATCGATCTGTTCGCCGGCAGCTTCAGCTTCATCAACGCCGACGAGATGGTCGCCACGTTGAAGGCGACGGCGAACAACGCGATCGGCTTCGCGTTCCAGCTCGCGATCGACAGCATCTCCGCGCAGATCGGCGGGGTGATGAAGGACATGAGCCAGCGCGTTCAGGCGCTCAACGCCTTCAACATGTCGAGCTGCGAGGCCGCGCAACAGGCGATCGGATCGATCTGGCCCAAGATGGACGGCGCTAGCTCCACCATCTGCCAGCAGGTGGGCGGCGCCAAAGGCTTCTTCTCGGATGCCGCGTCGGCCCGTCACGGCTGCACGAACAAGGGCGAGCGCGAGGACACGATCGCCAAGGCCGGCGATGCTGCCGAGCTGGTCCAGTCGAAGAATTATACCTGGTATGCGCTCAACGCGAAAAGCGCGACCAAGCCGTCGAAAGAATATGCCGAGTTCCTGATGACGATGGTCGGCACGATCATCTACGATTCCACCAAGAAGGCCGACAGCATGGGCGGCTTCCGCTTCATCGCTCCGGCAAGCTGGGACACGTACCAGGCTCTTCTCGACGGCACGGCATCGGCGCCGACCGATGTGTGGTCGTGTGACACGACGGATGAAAAGGGGTGCATCAGCCCGACGTCGACCAAGCTCAGCATCCCTACCGAAGTGGCGCTGCGCACCCGGGTGCTGAAGATGATGGACAGCATGAGCGCGAAGATCCGCTCGAACGCCGCGCTGTCCGGCGACGAGATCAACCTCCTCGGGATGACGTCGATCCCGCTTTACAAGATCCTCGTGGTCAACGAGGCAGCGCACATGGGGTTGGGCTCGGGCGACAAGGCTACCCTGTCCGAGATGGTGGCAATCGATATGCTCATCTCGATGCTCGACCGCATGCTCGACGTCATCTCGCAGTCGCAACAGGGTGCCGCTTACGTCTCCACTACGGAGTTCGAGACGTGGCGCAAGCAGGTCGACAACGTGAAGACCGAGTTGGCGCGCCGAAGCACGAAGATGTCGGCCGACGTGCAGAACACCTACCGTGTCATCCAGCAAACGCAATTCCTGGAATCGACGCTGAAGAACACCATGAGCCCGCAGATGACCGCCTCGCTCCGCTTCGGGCGCGGTCTGAGCTCGCAGGGTCTTCGGTAAGCAGCAGGGCAGGGAGCGACTACGATGGGCGCGCTTGAAGTCTTCACGATCGGCGGGGGCGAGTTCATCGTCAATGTGCTGAACGCGGTCGCGGCGTGGTGCGGGGGCGGGGGCTACCGCTCGATGCTTCAGGTCGTGATGGTGATGGGGCTCACCTACTCGCTGTTCGTGGTCGCCTTCTCGTTGGACTGGCGCGCCTGGTTCAACTGGTTCCTGCAGTCGACCCTCATCTACATGATGCTGATGGTGCCGACCGTCACGATCAAGGTCACCGACCGGATCAACCCGGGGCTTGCGCCGGCCGTCGTCGACAACGTCCCGCTTGGTCTCGGCGTGATGGCATCTTTCACGAGCCAGGCCGGCGACTGGCTGACTCGGTCGGCCGAGACGGTCTTCGTCATGCCGAACGCGCTCGCCCTGTCGACCAACGGCATGATCTATGGCGCGCGGTTGATGGACAAGGCGCGTACCTTCGAGCTGACCAACAGCGTATTCCGCGCCAACATCGACGAGCACCTGAAGCAATGTACGTTCTACGACGTGCTGCTGGGCTTCAAATCGATGAACCAGCTGACGAAGTCCAACCATCTTTGGGAGGATATCGGGCCGGGGTCGCCGGCGCGCAGCCAACGTTGGATAACGTCGACTGGCACCGACACGACGGAAAACTCGATCATCCCGTGCAACGAAGCCTACACGCGGATGTCCAACCAGTGGAAGGCGGAGTACGACAACGACATACCCTTCTTCGCCAAGAGCGCCTATCCAGGCGTTGTTGATGAGATCGCGGCACAGCGCCTGAAGGACGATCTGCCGATCGTCGCGAAGGAGATGCATGGATCCAGCGGCGACGCGTATAGCTATCTACGCCAAGTCTCGATGATCGATGCTTTCCTTGCGGCGCGCGAGAGCTTCTCCGAGGCCGGCTGGGACGCCTATGCGGCGCAGCGCGCTGACGCTCAGGCGAAGAACACCTACACCTCTATCGCGCAGCAGGCGATGACTTGGGTGCCGCTCCTCGGGATCGTCCTTACCGTGGTCTTCTATGCGATGTTCCCGGTGCTCTTCCCGCTGTTCCTGTTCCCGCGCACCGGCGTGCAGACGCTGAAGGGCTATGCGACCGGCTTCTTCTATCTCGCCTCCTGGGGGCCGCTCTACGTCATCCTGCACATGTTTGTGATGAGCAGGGCAGCCAGCCTCTACCACGCCGTCTCGCCAACCGGGCCGAGCCTGCTGGTGGTCGACGGGATGGCGAGCGTGAACGAGTCCATCACGACGCTGGCCGGCTTCTTGATGATGAGCGTGCCTTTCATCGCCGGCGGGATGGCCCGCGGCGCCATGGCGATCGCCGGGCACGCGACGTCGATGCTGCAGCCCGCCCAGAGCGCCGCGGAGCAGGCCGCGACCGAGCGGACGACGGGCAACTATTCGTACGGGAACACCTCGTTCCAGAACCTCACGGCCAACAACACGCAGGCCAACAAGTTCGACGATCAGCCGAAGTTCAACTCGGGCTATGCCGTCAGCTCCTTCACGAACGCCGATGGTGGCGTGACGTACGGCTTCTCGGACGGGTCCAACGCCTTCGACACGTCTCAGGGGATCTCGCGTCTCGGGTTTACGCCGACGCGCACGGCCGGGTTCGATAGCCAGATGAGCAGGGCTCTATCGGACGGTCAATCTCATACGGACTCGTTGCGCACCACGGCTTCGCAGTCCTGGAATGCGACCGCTACGACGGCAACCGACCTGCTGAGCGCGGCTGAACGCCGTCGCGGCAGTTCGACTGAGACCGGCTCGGGGTTCAACAATAGCGTCGCTAAAATGACTGACGTATCCAGGGGTATGGCGAATGGTCTCACCAGCCGATTTGGCTTGAGTGAGGCAGACAGTCAGCTGGTTTCGCGCGCGACTCAAACTACCGGCGACGCTAATGCAGGCATTGAAGCACTCGCTAAGGTTTGGAAGAATAGGTTTGCTGACGTCAGTGCCAAGGGTGGCCTCGCCATGCGGCTTGCCTCGATAGCCTCCGAAAATACCGGCCGAACAGTAAGCGGTGATCAAGCTCTCGGCGAAATGAAGGAATATCTCACAAGAGAGACCAATTCTACTCAGGCAAAGGCAGCACGGGACGACTTCTTCCGTGAAACAAGTTCGAGTGGCGACAGCGAAGTACGATCGCTTTCGCAAAAGCTCGGGGTTAGCGTTGGTGAATCGCGGTCGGCTTCGCTCGAGGCGACCCGCGCGGAGGAGACATTCCAGCGCGTCAGCAACGACGTTCGTGAAGCCTCGTCGAGGGGCTGGTCGCTCAGCCGTAACGAGACCCAGGAGTTCGTCACGTACGCGCAGGAGCGGCTGCTGCAGGATGACAATCTTTCGCAGTCTGGTTGGACCCCCGGCATGGTGATGCCGCGTACCCGGGAACAGGAGCAGGTTCGAGACATCCTTCTTGGCGACTTTATGGAGCGTCGCGTTGCCGAGGTGCGGGACGAGCTCGGCGTCAGCGTTCCGGAGCATCTGCGCGGAACCTTGCATGGTCCCGCGTCGACGACTGCGGCTGGTGTTCGTCAGTGGGGCGGACATCGCGCTGCTGGCGTGGCTGCTCAGGGACCCGATGTCTCGATCCGTGACAGCTCGCGAGATCACGATCTTGCCGGCGAGGTCTCAGACGCGATCCCGAACGCCTCCGCACGCATCACTCGTCAGGCCTTCGAGATTGGAAACCAGGTCGACGACGCCAGGGATACGGCCGGACGTCTGGGCGACCACGTTCGGGAGCGGAATGACGCGTGGATCCCGACGACGCTCCCCGGCGTCGAGGGGGCGCGTGATTGGGCGCGCGACACGCTAGGCATGGGCCAGGGAACAAGCCACGTTTACGAGCTGCCGCGGGGAGAGCGGGCAACGCTGCCGATCTCCGGACGGTTGAGCTCGAACATGGGGGGGCGCATCGACCCGGTAACCGGGCAGCCGGGGCATCATCACCGCGGCGTCGATATCGCGGCAGCGCTGGGCACTGAAATCCGTGCGCCAGCGTCCGGCCGAGTGGTGAAGAATGACTTTCAAGGAGGCGGTGCTGGGAACTACCTAGTTCTGCAGCATGGCGACGGGTCGCAAAGCAAATACTTCCACATGCAGGACCGGTCGGCATTTCCGGTAGGTAGTAACGTTGAGGCGGGCTCAGTTCTTGGTCGGGTGGGAAGCACGGGCAAGTCGACCGGCCCGCACCTTCATTACGAGCTTTGGAAGGATGGCAGGCCGGTCGACCCCAAGCGGTTCCAGCTTAGGAATGCCCAGGAATAAGGAATAGGCCGATAAACATGACGATCAGCACGGCAGCAACGATCCAACGTGCGTGCGGCGACACTTCGTTTTCCACATCAGCGGTGCTGGATGGGTAAACCTCGTCCAGTAGCTCTCTGCCACGAGGGGTAGAGGGGTCGAAAAGATTGTCTGGATTCACCGAGAAGGACGAGGCGGGGAATGCTGGCCCTTGAGCGCGGCCGGCATCCCAGTCCATCTGACCAGTATCATGGTTCAACATGGCCGCTTCTCCTGCACCAATCGGCTTAACCAGGCGCGATTTACGCTTGCAAAGCGTAGCAGACCGTATTGAACTAAGCGAGCGGTTTTCCGTATTTGTTCTTTCCGACGTTGCAGGACGCGCGATGACGGCGAAGGAGGCAGTAGAGGATCCTCGCATCGCTGCTCGGTACGAGGAGCTGTTGGCAGCGCATCTCGGTTTCTACGAGGCGCTGCGACTGCGCGAGCGGCGACCCAGGAGCGCTGCGCAGCGCCAATTTCAGGACGTGGCTTGGGGACGGGCCGAGCCGGCAAGCGAACACGAGAAGGCCTATGTCTGGCACCTTCGACGGCACCGGATCGCACCGTTTAATTCAGGAGCGCCATCGCAGCACATCGATGACGCGATGACCGAATTTGAGCCTGGATCTCGACCTGTCAGTAGCGAGGTTGGAGTGAAGTGGGACAATGCGTGGCGTGAAATACGCGGCGGTCGAGAGTTCTGGTAAACGATCTGGCAAGCTGCGGTTTCAAGCCGAAGTGCGACACGCCTCGTGGCAGCGGGGGCAGCGTGTAGCCCCCAAGCAGCGCAGCGCTGCCCCCGCTGATGCGATGGCCTCTGGGCTCTTGCGCCCTCGGACCCGCTGCGACAGCAGCGGGCTCGGTCACCTTGGCGAACGGCCGCTCACGTCCGCAAGCGCCCAAACCCGGTCGTTCGAGGCAGGCTTGGTGCTTCCCGATTGCCGCCTTTCGTGCAGCAGGGCATCATAGTGTGATGACGATCACGCCAGCCGTTCTTGCCCAGTTACCGCTGCCCGACGTCCGTGCGGTGATCTTTTACAAACGGGATGAAATTATGACGGATTTGGTATGCTGCGATGTCGAGGTCGCTGGGCATGTATGGTCGTTCCACGAGGAAGCGGCTGGCTGGCCAGACCTAATTGCGCACCTATCCGCACTGCCGGGCTTCCGTGCCGATTGGTATGAAGCCGTGGTCAGCCCGCCGTTCGCTAGAGCCGAGACGATTGCGTTCGACCGGCGGTGATCGCCCAATATTAGACGTTGCGTCTTGTCGCGGCGTTACCCGAAAGCGGTCGTCCGCAAGGCTGCTCAGGCGTGCCCTGTTGGTGACCAGCCTTGCTAATGGGTTGCTGATCAACGCGCCTTACCCTGAGTGTTCCTTTCAATTGCCGGGTCGTCTTCTCGATATCGCCTGATACAACCATCCCAAATTCACAAAGGCTTATGTCCGTAGTGGATGCCGGTTGAATGACTTCTTCGGCAATCTTGCAACTCTGGCAGTCAGGATCGAAGACCACACCGTAAAGGCCGGGTTTTCCCTCAATGCGGGCCAACGGACCGTCGTCGCCATAGTGGACTATCTGGACGGGTTGCCGTGTCAGCCCAGAGCCTACCTCCGGCAGGCGATCAGCGCGTCGGCATGCATCTAGCGACGACACGGCGACGAATGCCCACAATGCGGCTGGCTTGAACTTCATTTCCCGAGGTTTGCAGAACAGGACTATTCAAGCAATGGCCGCTTTCCGACCTCCTAGACGAAAAGCCGCCTGTCCGCTTTCCTGCCAATCTCAGACGCTCGATGCCTGCCGGTACGGCGACGTTTGCAAACGGCCGAGATTGGCAGAAAGTAAACATTCACCCGAGGCGTTGCACCGGCTGATTATATATTTCGAACTGTAGGGCGGCGAGGTCGAGTTCGTGGGTGCTCTCCGGGCTGTACGCGAAGCCTTCCAGCATGTGCAGCTTGCCACCTCTCATGAAGAGAATGAACCCGAAGCCGTGCTCCAAACCGCCAATGCGGGCATGGGTAGCAAGGCCCAGCACTGACGGGCTATCTACGGCAAGAGCATTGTCCGCGACCCTCATGGTCGTGAAGAAGCCATGGCCGCTGTTCTCGCGTTTGATGACGGCCAACGTTTCAAGCTGGCGCTCGAGCGCTAGCGCAAGCTCCGGCGTCTCCAAGAAGATGGCCCGAAGTGCCGCTACCTCCAAATCGGTCAACGTAGTCATAGCTGCTGGGTACCATATCCGCCGAGCAAACGAATGTTCGCAACTGGGCGGCTTGCGGACATGCCGGATCGTCAGGGTTCCGCTTCAAGCACGAGGGCGACCTGCTCGGCCAGGACCTCGCCCGGCGTTCGGTACGCAAGGCACTTGCGTGGCGTTCGGTTGAGGCGGTCTACCAACTGCTCGAGCTCGCCTGGCGGTACCTGTGCGATGTCCGTGTCGGAGGGTAGGAAGCGCCGTATCCTGCCGTTGCTGTTCTCCACGCTGCCCTTCTGCCATGGCGCCGAGGGCTGGCAGAAGTACGCGGTCATGCCTAGGCTCTCCCGTAGGCGCCCATACCCGGCGAACTCGGTGCCCCGGTCGAGCGTGATGGTGCGACGGAGGGAAGGGGGGAGGGTGCCGAGGTGGCGCTCGATGCCTTCCATGATGCCGGCCGAGTGACGGCTGCTGTTGGGCGTAAGCACGGTGAAGCGGCTTCGACGCTCAACCAGCGAGGTGAGGTTGGCCTTGCCGTGATGCAGCTTGAACGCGATGAGGTCGCCTTCCCAATGCCCAAAGTCGGCCCGCTCAGCGATGTCTGGCGGTCGAGCTGCGATGGTGTGAGCGGGCGGTATGTTCAGGCCGCGTGGCTTGCGAGCGTAGCGACGTCGGCGTTTCCGCCTGCCGGTGGGCAGCAGCCGTGCCAGCTTGGCCGCCTGACCGTCGCGCCCATACACGAATTGGTAGATCGTCTCATGGCTCACCCGCAGCGGGCCTGCGGTACGGTGCCGAAGGTAGCCGGCGATCTGCTCCGGCGACCAGGCGGCTTCCAGCCGATCGACGATGTAGCTGGCGAGTTCGGGATATCGGCTGATTTTCGCGCCCCTAAGCCGTCGCCCAGCCGCCATCGATTGAGCAGTCAGCGGAAAATACCCGCGGAACATCGGCTCTTCGTCAAACCGGTGATTGCGCTTCAGCTCGCGGTAGATCGTGGACGGGTGGCGCCCGAGCTCGGCCGCGGCCTGGCGCGGACTTCTGCCGGCGCTTGTGAGCTGATACAGCTTTCGGCGTTCGTCGAGATCCAGATGCGTGTAGCTGCCCATGCGCAACCCTCAGCCGGGTGGAACCCGCACTTAAGCTAGGTTTTCGCACTTCAATTTAGAATGCACCAGCGCAAACGCGCAAGATCGATAACATAGATTATGTTAAATTCGCGTGTTGTGCGGTGTGAGAGGGAGGATCCGGCGAGGAAATCCGCTGGTCGTCGGCTGAACCTCAGCCGCGTTGACGGACGCACAGACCAGTTCCTGCACGAGATTTAAGAGACGCGACAGCGCAGCACTTATGAGCGCCTCCTCGTCGCGGCACACCCGTCGGCTGCGTAAGGCGGGAACCACGTTGAAACGGAACGGTTTCCTTTTGTTGCGCTTCTCCTCTATCCCGCAGGTGCGACAATGCGGCCTGATCAAGAGAATGTCAGAGAACATGAACCGGCACAATCCGGCACTCGCCGGGCGAGTGTTCCGGGAACTCTTCTCGAAAGCTATGGCCTCTGCTCGCGCGGAGAATGCCGGCAGGGAGCGAAGCAGGCGATTTGATTGAGACCTGAGCGCGGAACGAAGCTCGGGGCTACAAGCGGGGCCACAGAGCAGATCGAATGGAAGAGGATCGTCGTGGATAAAGAGGCAGCGGAGCGAACGGCGGCCGTTCTTGCTCGGAGAGCGCTGAGCTTGTTGGACGGCGTTGACGCCGGCGGCAGCCTCTTTGCTTGTCGTCTCTCCGAGGCGCTGGATGTCGCCGTACCGAATGCGACCGACATGGCACCGCGGTCCTCAATGATGGAGCTGGTCTCTCCCGGCCCGCACGCGGCTACGCCGCTCGCCACCTTTGGCTTGGCTGATGGCCAAGTCGTTGCGATCAATCCCGCTACCGTGTCGCACCTGTGCAGCGACGATTTCGCGACGACAATTCGCTTCCTTGATGGCTCGCAGGTGCAGCTCAAGGTTCCGTACGAAAAGGTCGTGATGGGGCTCGGTCTGCCCTCCAAAAGTCAGCCGCCAGCAAATGGCTTCATGCCAGTCAATGGCGCTCGCCATGTTCTTCGAAACCTGCTCACCATCGTCTCAGCGACGACCAATCAGGTGTTGGACGGCGACGAGCCTCTTCTTGAGAAGGGCCGAGAGCTGTCAGCCCGGGTGGCGATGCTCAGCAGGATCAGCGACTTGATCGTGCAACCCGAGGCCCACGTCACCGATCTTCAGACACTGGTCGAGCTGGCGCTTGCCGAAGGGGGTCGTAGTCGCGTTCGCATCGTCGGCTCACCTGTTCCGGTAGGACCGAGCACGGCGGCGGCCCTTGCGCTCGCTGTTCACGAGCTGGAGGTGCATTCGCTGCGCTACGGCGCCTTAAGTGAAAAAGACGGATACGTGTCATTACGTTGGGAGGTCAACGTCACGGACCAGCCGCACATCTGGCTTCAATGGGCAGAACGTGACGGTCCGCAAGTAAGGACGCCGCTTTGCACATGGAGTGAACGCTTGCTCGAGGTCGCCACCCCAAAGCGGCTAGGCGGTGTTGGAGGCGTCGATGACCTCCCAACCGGGCTGATCTGGTCGCTTCATGCACCCGTCGCTGCGCTTCAGGCCTGAACTGCTTTAGTGACGGTCGCCCGGTTCGCTGAGGTTCTGTTCGACAAGCGCCTCGACCGCAGCACTGCTGATCCGCTCGGCCGTACGCAACGCTGCTTTTGGCGTCATCACGACGTCGACGGCATCCGGGCCTTTAACTGCGACCAGGCCGTGGTTCGCCTCCGCTTCCGAAGGGGCGTCGTGTACCTCTTTCATAGTTCTGCTCCTCTCAAGTGGGAACGCAAGAGCTCTTGCCAAGGTTTCCACGATCACGTTGGCGACGATTGCTCAGGTGGGCGCGCGGTTCCTAACTCATTCCGACGCCGGTGCCTTCCCCAGGCGATCATCCGCGATCGACAAAGGGTATAGTCCATACTCCCGCCTCGTGTTCCGACGGAACTTCAATCGCCTTCAAGGTTAATGAACAAGCCGCTCTTCGTTCGAGCCGGCCGCAGGATGAGGATGAGGCTCCATGGAAAAAGACAATCTGCAGAAGCTCGTAGTTCAGGGACTGGCTGCGATGAAGGCCGGCAGTGATGTGGCTGCAAAGGCAACCGACGAGGTCAATAATGATGCCCGCCACCCGGCCCTGAAAGCGGCGCTCGAGGAAGGAAACCGGGCATCCCGGCAGTGGGCCGATAAGATCGAGCGTGCTGTCCAGCAGACGGGGTCGGGTGAGCAGCAGGACAACCCCGTGCTCGAAGCCCATTACGAAGTAAGTCGCAGGATCCGCCAACAGGCTGCGGACGACACCTCACGGGACCTCGGCATTATTGCAAGCGGACAGTTGGCGCTGCACTACTGGGTCGCATCCTTCGGCACGATGGCGAGCTATTGCGGACACCTTGGGATGGAGGACGTGGCGCGTGACATGAAGGCGTGCGCGGACGAGGCAAAAGAGGCGGACGCCAAGCACACCGAACTCGCCGAACAGCTGCTAAGCGGGAACTGAGCGACAAGCGTTTCGAACGGCCTCAGAACTCGTCCGGGATCGAACGGTTTCAGCAAGGCGAAGGAGCAGTGGGTGATTGTGCCCCTGCCCTTTCGCCTGGAACGCAATGATCATGGATACGGCTGGTAAGCGCCTCGAAGCCAGGACTGCGCGCTAGGTTGTACCACACGAACTGCACAGGCCGAGGGCGCGCCGCCAGTCGGCCGGCTCGTGTGGCATGTCGGTATCAGGACGGCCGAGTCCCGGTCGGAACAAGAAGTGAGCGGCGCCGCTGAGTTCGCCACAATCGCTGATTTGCACAATGGGAAGCGGGCCCAGACTTGGCACACTCGCCCGAAGACGAGAGGATCAACAATGACGGTAAAACAACGAACGCTGGGCGGTGAGTTGCGCGTGTCGGGGCTGGGACTGGGATGCATGGGTATGTCCGAGTTCTACGGACAGGCCGACGACGCCGAGGCGGTAGCAACGATTCACCGGGCAATCGAACTCGGCGTGACCTTTCTCGACACGGCCGATATGTATGGCGTCGGCCGTAACGAGGAGCTGGTCGGGCGCGCGATCCGCGATCGTCGTGACAAGGTCGTGCTTGCGACCAAGTTCGGCAATGTCCGGGACGAGGACGGGAGCTTCAGGGGCGTGTGCGGGCGACCCGATTATGTCCGAGCGGCCTGCGAAGCGAGCCTGCGCCGGCTAGGAATAGAGGTGATCGATCTCTTTTATCAGCACCGTGTGGACCCCGACACGCCGATAGAGGACACGGTGGGTGCGATGGCCGATCTGGTCCGCGAGGGCAAGGTGCGCCACCTCGGCCTTTCGGAAGCGGCGCCCGCAACAATCAGGCGCGCGCACGCCGTTCATCCGATCGCGGCGCTCCAGACCGAATATTCGCTTTGGAGCCGTGACCCGGAGGGCGAGATCCTGGAAACCATTCGGGAGCTGGGGATCGGCTTCGTGCCGTACAGCCCGCTTGGCCGAGGCTTCCTGACGGGCGCAATCCGGCGGGTGGAGGACCTCGCACCCGATGATTATCGCCGGCACAGTCCGCGATTCCAGGGCGACAATCTCCAGCGTAACCTGGAGCTTGTCGCCGCGGTCGAGGCGCTTGCGCGGGAAAAGGGCTGTACGCCGTCCCAGCTCGCGCTCGCCTGGGTGCTGGCACAAGGCGAGGACATTGTTCCGATCCCGGGCACCAAGCGCCGCCGCTATCTGGAGGAGAATGTCGCCGCGCTCGACGTCATGCTGAGCCGGGAAGAACTGGAACGTCTTGATTACGCGGCGCCAAGGGGGGCTGCCGCGGGCGAGCGTTACGCGGCACCTCAGATGCAGGCGCTAAACAGGTGAGCGCGCCCGAGGAGCACGGGCTCGCCGGCCAAGTCGCGATCGTCACGGGCGGCGGTCGCGGGCTGGGCCGCGCCATGACGCTGGGGCTAGCGCAGGCCGGCGTGCGGGTGATCGCCACCGCTGCACGCGAGCTTGCCGAAGTCGAGGCGGTCGCAAAGGAGGCAGAGCGTGAATGCGGCGACGATCGGGTGCGGCCGCTGCTCGCCGACGTGACCCGGGCGGCGGATTGTGCCGCGGCGGTGCGCGAAGCGGTCGCGCGGTTCGGCCGGCTCGACATCCTCGTCAACAACGCCGGGCGCGGCATGAAGTATGTAAGCGATACCTTCCTGACCGAACCGACCCGATTCTGGGAGGTCGCCCCCGACACCTGGCGCCTGGTGATCGACACCAACGTCAACGGACCGTTCCTGATGGCGCGCGCGGCTGTCCCGGCGATGCTGGAGAGAGGCAGCGGGAGGATCGTCAACGTCTCGATGAACCGCGAGACGATGCGGCGCAGAGGCTTCTCGCCCTATGGCCCGTCCAAAGCGGCGCTGGATTCAGAAACCGCGATCTGGGCGCAGGACCTTGCTGATAGCGGCATCACGGTGAACGCGCTGCTGCCAGGGGGCGCAACGCTGACCGGCATGATCCCCGAAGGGCTGCCGGACAGTGCCCGCGCCGGGCTGCTGTCGCCCGAGATCGTGGTCCCGCCGCTGCTCTGGCTCTGCTCCGACGCTGCCGCGACGGTGACGGGCAAACGGCTGGATGCCTGGCGGTGGACGGGGGCGCAGTCGGCGGGCGAGCCGGGGCATGACGCGATCGAGGATGCCGCCTGGCAGGACAGCCACGGGGCAGAACTCGCCTGACCAGCCGAGACCGCGTCCTTTCACGATCGCAGCGTCGTCCAGACGCGTAGTGCCCAGCGTGGCAGCGCCGAACGATCCGCAATCGTCCGATCGCCCCACCTTCCCCAAGCGACGCCCAGACGCGAACCAGCGCGTTCAGCTGCTGCTCCCGGACAGTGATGGCGTTGAGCTCGACCGCGAAGAGGTTTCTGTGGGCATCAAGCTCGTCGAGGTACGAGGCATAACTCCGCGGTAACGATCGCGAGCGAGATTCGACGGTCGCTGCAGGATCGACCGTCGAACCGAAACGTGGACGATCTGTTCCCGTAGCACCTGCTCGCTTGTAACCAGGGCGCAACGATCAGAGGTGAATGCTAACGAAAATACATGATCCAGGGAAAATCGCCTGTTTGGCAGCGATTAACGGGCAAACTCGCGAGACGACTCCATCGCGCCATCATTAACTCGTGGCGCCACGGGGGCTCATCGCGGGTCTGAAACGGAAGGGACACAAACGGGATCTGGTGGATCCTAAGAAAGTCATCCGACGGCGCAGCGAGCGGCCGCACGCTCCGCGCGCCACCTTCGCAGCAGTTCGATCTGCTTTGAGTGTTCATCATCAACGCGCGACGGCTCATACCGAGGGGACGAATCGACCGACAGGATCCGGGATGCTGTCCCCTTGGCTGGCACGACGTTCGCTTGATCCAGGAGTGCGCGCAGCATCTGCCGCCCTCTCACCACGCGGCTCTTGATCGTACCGACAGGAACCTGTTCGATCGTGGCTGTCTCTTCGTAGCTCAAACCCTCGATCCCGACAAATTGGATGCACCGCTGCTGCTCGGGTGTCAGGCGCGGCCACAGGCGGCGAACATCGCCCAATGTCACGACCGATTCTTGATTTGACGCCACCGGAACATCAATGAGTTCGGCGGTCTCGCCTGCCTGTCCCGCACCTTTACGACGAACCTGCGACAAAAAGGAGTTGCGAAGGATACGGAAGGTCCAAGCTTTCAAATTCGTGCCGGCCTCGAAGGACGCACGGCTGCGCCAGGCTTTCAGCACGGTATCCTGAACGAGATCCTGTGCAGCATCGGGATTTCTTGTTAGCGATCGCGCATAGCTCGCCAGCCTGGGCATCAAGTCGCTCAGTGCAGCACCGAAGTCAGACAACTCCTCAGCCGGTACATGCGCTTCGTGATCCGGTTGTTCCGACACGCAAAAGCCCTCGCTCGATCGAACCAGGGTGCGGTTTATACACCGCCTGGTTTACTTGTTCGGAAACGCCCCCTCTCGTGGGTTGTTCCACTTCTCAGCGAGGAGCCGGATACCCGAACAAGCGCGCGAAAGGGTAAGGGTGGAGAGTCGGGTGTGGGAAGGTCGGGCAGCAGGAAGTCAGCGCCTCTGCCTGCTCGAAAACCAAGCCCAGCCTGCAGGCAGCACCGCAGACGCCATCAACATCGCGCCGACAACATCATGGTCGCGCTGAAGGATCGCGCCCGCGACAAGCAGTCCGGTGGACAGAATGTTGGGATCGGCGCGCCAGGGCGATGCCGGAGTTGGGAAAACCGCGCCTCCCTGCAACTCGATCGGCAGCGCACCCGACCGCGCAACCCGCTCGGCGAAGGCCACCAGCTCGGGCGAGGCGGCGGCCAGACGGCCCAGGCTCGTCGCCAGCCGGCGTCCGCCACGCTTTAGGCCGGCTGGGCCGATCCGCTCCCGCAGCAGTTCGCGCGCGATCGGTGCCGCGCGCGCGGCAATGTCAAAGCCGGGATCAAGCCGTCGCACGAATCCTTCGGCGATCAGCAGGGTGCGCAGCAGCAGGGCGAGGTCGGGTGGCAGCGCCAGGCGGTAGGTGCGCAGCAGCGCGAACACGCGGCCGAAGATGTCGGCGAGCTCGATCTGCTGGAGTACCGCCCCGCGGAACTGGTCGATCAGCGCGTCGAGGTCGCGGGTCAGTGCCGGGCGATCGACGTCGGTCTCGCCCGACCATTGCAACAGTACGTCCGTCACCGATCGTGTGTCCTCACCCGCGATGGCAAGGACGAGCGTGACAACCTCGTTCCGCCGGGCGGGACTGAGCACGCCGACCGCCCCGAAGTCGATGAACGCCAACGACCCGTCGGCCAGAACAAACACGTTGCCGGGATGGGGGTCCGCGTGGAACCGGCCGTTGAAGATGATCATCCGCAGCACCGCATCGGCATATCTGCCGGCGACGTCGGCAGCGCCCTGACCCGCCCCGTCCTCACCCGCTCGGTCGAGGATCGCGCGGACCGGCACGCCGTCGAGCCGTTCCTGCACGTTGATCCGGCGACCAACCTGATCCCAGTAGAAGCCGGGCGTGCGAACGCCGAGCGGCTGCAGGAACACGCCGATGCTCTCGCAGGCTGCCGCTTCGGCGCTGAGGTCCATTTCCTGCGACAGGCTCTCAGCGAAGAACCGGAGCAGTTCGTCAGGCTTGAGGCGACGGATCTCCGGTGAGTGTCTCGCGGCGAGCCGCGCAATGCGGCGAAGCAGCCTCAGGTCGGCATCGACGCGTTCCGCGATCCCCGGTCGGCGTACCTTTACCACGACCTCGGTTCCGTCGCGCAGGATGGCGCCATGAACCTGCGCGATCGAGGCCGCGGCGATCGGTTCGCGGTCGAAGCTCGCGAACACGTCCGCGATCGGGGAGCCAAGCGCGGTCAGGATCGTCGGCTCCAGCGCCTCGAACGGCAGCGGGGTCACCCGGTCCTGCAGCGTCGACAACGCGCGCACCCATTCCGGCCCGAGCAGGTCTTCACGGGTCGCGAGCACCTGCCCCAGCTTGACCGCGACGGGTCCAAGGTCTCGCAGCAGCGCGACGACCCGCTCGGGGGTACCGACGTCCACCGGCTGCTCCGAACGACCGGGCAGCAGGCCCAGGCGCGAGGCGAGCCCGTTGAAGCCATGGCGCCCCATGATCTGGAGGAGCTCGGCCAGGCGCGCGCGCTCACCGATCTGAGGTTCGTCGTCGGTGGTGGGCATCAGGCGCTGCAACCATCCGCCTCGCGCGGACGGCAGCCATCGAGGAACAGGTCGATACCGCGAGAGATACGATCACGTGCGGCATCGTCGTACGCGGGAGGAGACAGCCCGAGCGCTGCGCGGCGCATGGGTGCGACCACTACGAGGGTGACGAACTGCTCGGCGGCAAACACCGGGTCTGCCAGCGATAGCTCACCCTTTGCATCGGCATGGGCGAGGATCGAGGCCACCCACTGCACGGCCCGCTGGTAGCCGAAGTCGTGGATGTTTGCCGCAAGCGCTGGAAAGCGCACGGCCTGCGCGATGACGACGCGTTCCATGGAGGTGATCCGCGGCGTCAGCAGCCACTCAAGCAGACGATCGGCGATTACGCGAAGCCGCGATCGGATGTCGGGTTCGTCGCTGCCGGAAGGTTCGAGCGCGCGCAGCTGCGTATCGATCTCGTCGAGGATCACCGCCTCGAACACGCGGGCCTTGCTGCCGAAGCGCGCGTACAGGGTTCGCTTGGAGATACGCGCCTGTTCGGCGATCATGTCGGCACTGGCGCCGTCAAACCCGTGTGCGAAGAACATCTCGCGGGCGCTCTTGAGGATATGCGAGGTCAGGCGAAGCGCATCCTCGGTCGTGGGTCTGCCCATCTTCCTGGGCCGACCTTTCTTTTCGTTGTCGCTCAATCTCGTTCTCCTGGATCGACGGTAGCCTGATCCGGACAGGTTGACGAGAAATCACGCCGAGAGGGTCGCTTGCTCGCCTGCCAGCTCGATCTCAGCCCAAGGCTGTGCTTTTGTATCGCCGTCGCTCAATCCTGTGACGTTGGCTTGTAGACGGGAAGAGACGCAGCACCCACGCCCAGTCCCTCCTGATCGATGCGAACGGCCGTATCCCTGACAGCACCGACCTTGTTCCTTGCTGAACGAATGGTCTCACGCAGTTGAGCCTGTTTGGCAGTCGTGCCGCGGATCGCGGGTCGAACCGCCTCAACGCGCGCCACAAATCGCTCGGCTCCGTCTCGAGCGTTCACCAACGTGCGGTTCGCTCTCGCGAGAACGGTCGCGCTGCGTTCGTCCACTGCCGCTCTCAGCTGTTGGGCGCTGTCGCGGGATCGCTGCAAGGCGTCGCCCACGGCAATCACGCGGCCGCGCGCACCGGTGAGAGCATCGGACGCTGCTCCGGCTTTGTCTGCCCAACCGGCGGAACTTTCCGCAAGCGCCGCCAGTCGATCGCTGGCCCGCTGCTGCTGAGCGGCGTCGAGGTCGCGAGAAACAGAATCCACGGTGCGGCTGATCTTCTCGACCAGTGCGACGGGGTCCCCTCCGCCGCCAAGGAGCCCGCCTTCCTTGGCGGGAATGACGGGAAGCTCGGTGTCGCTCGCCGCAACGATCGGGGGCGCACCAGATGTAGCGCCGTCGAGGCTGATGTTCGCGGTGCCGGCCAGTGCCGATCTTGCGATCGACGCTTTTACGCCTGCGACGATGGGGATCCGCGGGTCAAGGCTGACGGTGACGAGAACCGCTGACGGGTCATCCTTATCGAACCGTATCGATGTGACATGACCGGCCGGTACGCCCGAGAAGGTCACCGGCGACCCCTTCTCCAGGCCGGCAACGCTCCCGGTGAAGCGGATCATATAGGGATTGCCGTCTCCATCGCGTGCATCAAACAGCCACAGGGTGAAGATCAGGAGCGTGCCAAGCAGAAAGCCGGTCACTACGAGCACCAGGAATTTGTTCGACCGCGTTTCCATGCGAGACCATAACCATTAAGAAGCAGGACCATATATGTAAACCGTACCGTTTCCCAGGTGGCTGGAGCAAAGGCGGCCTTTTAAGCTGGCAAGGCCTGATCAGGACGAGGATGGAATCGTGGCTGGAGACTGGAGCCTGCAACCAGGCGACATACCGTGGGGCAACAGGCTTGGCCTGGAGCTGGTTTCGATCGGCGATGGCCTCAGCTCGCTACGTGTCGGTTGGCGTGAGGAGCTGGCGGACGACGACGAGACTTTAGCAACGGGCGTGTTGACGAGCCTTATCGATCAGGCCTGCGGCGTTGCTGTAATGTCCCGACTGGGAAGGCGATTGGCAATCTCGACTCTCAACCTGAAGGTGGACCATGTGCGGTCCCCCGAGGCGAGATGCTCCGCGACAGCGTGGGCGCATTGTTACGACGCCACCGAGCACCGTGCGTTCGTACGGACCGAAGTCTGGGATACCGATCCTTCTCACCTGATCGCGACTGCCCAAGGCGTCTTTTCGATCAATCGGGCTGTCGGGTCATGAGCGGCTTCGCGCAGCTGCTAGGCTCCACGATTTCGGAGAGCGGTGACGCCTTTGTTTTGACGCCAGTGGAATACATGATCGGCAACCCCCTCCTTCCCGCCTTGCATGGCGGAGCTGTGGCATCCTTTCTCGAAGTGGCAGCGAAGCGTGCCCTTGCACGCCAACTTCCGCATGGGCACGTCCCGAAGCTCATCAGCGTGAACCTCCAGTTCCTTGCCTCTGCTCGGCCCGATGCCCTTGTCACGACGCCTAAGGTCAGGCGTGTCGGGCGTCGGATCGCAGTCGTTCACGCCGAAGCATTCCGCCGCGGAGATCCCGCGGCTGTATGCTTCGCGCAGCTTGAGTTTGCTGTGCACGAGCCCATCAGAGTGGGTGGCAATGCCGACCGACACACACTATGATACGGCTTAGTTTACATACGATAGGGTTGCTGGGTGGCTGACGAGCAGGCTGAAGATCGAGGCGGCGACGCGCCGCATGACCACTCGGACGCAAATTCCCAGCAAAAAGCCGGGTCAGAGGACGGTTCCGAGGAGAAGAATGGCGAAAAGAAGCCCTCGCTTCTCGAGCGCTTTCCGATCATCCGCTACGTCCTCATCGCCGCGCTCGTTGCGGGCATCCTCGCGGCGGTCGTCTGGTACCTGAACTACCGCGCGAGCGGCCAATACCTGCAGTCGACCAACAACGCCTATGTGCGCGCGGACTTCGTGACCGTTTCACCGAAGGTGGGCGGCTATGTCGAGCGAGTGCTCGTCGCCGACAACCAGCCTGTCGGCCGCGGCCAGCTGCTTGCCGTCCTCGATCCTCGTGACTACCGCGCCAATGTCGAACAGGCGCAAGCTCAGATCGCCGCCGCCGGCGCCAACATTACGACTGCGCGCCGGACGCTTGACGAACAACAGGCCACTGTCGCTCAGGCCGCCGCCCAGGTTGCGAGCGCCGAGGCTGCCGCCGCAGCGGCAGAGAACGAGGTAAGACGCTACGAACCCCTTACTCGGACAGGAGCGGAATCGCGTGAGCGTCTGGCAAACCTTGTCCTTCAGCGTGATCGAACCGCCGCAGAGCTGCGCGCGCAGCGAGCCGCCTACCTCGCCGCCCGTCGTAGTGTCGCGACGCAAGCGGCTCGCATCGGCCAGGCGGAGGCGCAGCGTGGCACCGCGCAGGCGCAGCTTGCGCGCGCCTCGACGGACCTCGGTGCGGTCGAGATCCGCAGCA
>NZ_JBELMJ010000037.1:0-33883 GCF_042095875.1 Sphingomonas sp. | reverse complement strand
ACCAGGTTGCTGGCGCTGTTGAGGCGAGTCGTGACGAGCTGCTGCTGCGCCGCGTAGGATACGCGCTGGGCGTCGAGCGAGACGAGGAACGAGTCGACTCCCGCGCGGTATCGCGCCTCCGACAAGCGCGCCGCGACCTGCGCGGCATTGGCACGCGCCGATTGCGCGGCCACCTGCTCGCCGATCGTGCCGCGCTGCGCGAGCGCATCGGCTACCTCGCGGAACGCGGTCTGGATCGCGCGCTCGTAGGTCGACACCGCCACCTGCTGCGATGCACGGGCGTAGTCGAGGTTACCCTTGACCGCGCCCCCGTCGAACAATGGCAGGCCGACCGAGGGCGCGCCCGTGTATGTGAAGCTGCCGCCGCCAAAGAGCCCCGACAATGCGGTCGAGATCGTGCCGATCGTCGCGGTGAGCGAGATGCGCGGGAAGAACGCCGCGCGTGCCGCACCGATGTTGGCGTTCTGCGCGATCAGCTGATGCTCGGCTTGGAGGACGTCGGGGCGACGCAGCAGCACTTCGGACGAGACATCGCCCGGCAGCGCGTCGCGCGTGTAGGCCACCTGCCCCAGACCGGCGGGCAGCTGCTCGGCGGGTACGGTCGTGCCTACGAGCAGGTTTAGCGCGTTCTGGTCCTGCGTCACGCGCGTGGTCAGCGTCGCGATGTCGTTGCGCGCCGACTGGTAGTTCGTCTCGGCCTGCCGCGCCTCGAGCTCGGAGGCGACGCCGATGCGGAACTGCGCCTGCGTCAGTCGCAGCGTCTCGCCGAAGGTCTGGAGCGTGCGGCGCGACAGCTGCAATTGCTCCTGGTCGGAGGCGAGCGTCAGCCACGCGGTCGCGATCTCCGCGATCAGGCTGATGCGGGTCGAGCGTTGCGCCTCCTCGGTCGCGAAATACTGCTCCAGTGCGGCGCGGCTCAGGTTCCGGACGCGGCCGAACAGGTCGAGCTCGAACGCGGAGAAGCCGGCGTTGACCGAGTAGAATTCGATGTTGGACGAGGACGAGCCGACGCCCGCACCGCCGACCCCTGCTCCGGCGCCACCGCCGCCGATGCCGCCGCCGACACCACCACCCGCACCGGTGCCGCCGCCGATGCCCGTCCCCGCGCCGCCGCCGGTCGCGCCGCCCGCTCCCGCGCCAGCGTTGGCACCCGTCGCGCCGAAGATGTTGTTGGTATAGGTCGCCGAACCGGACAGCGTCGTCGTCGGCACCAGGTCGGAGCGCTGGATGCGGTATTGCGCGCGCGCCTGGAGCACGTTGCCGGCCGCGATCCGCAGGTCGCGGTTGTTGGCCAGCCCGGTGTCGATCACCTGTCTGAGCCGCGGATCGAGGAAGAAGTCGCGCCAGCCGATCGCGGACACGTCGGCGACGTCGCTCGCCGCGCGCGGGTAGACGCCGCCCTGCGGCAGCGCGGCCGGCACCGCGCCGGTCGGGCGTTCATACTTGGGTGCGAGGTTGCACCCGGCGAGCGCGGTCGACAGCGCGAGCGCGGCGAAGGTAACGGAGCGGGTCACAGGTCAGGCTCCCTCGACCGCGGGGCGGCCCTGGTTCGGATGGTGGTCGCGGCCGCGATCGTTCCCGTCACTGCCGTCCGGCGCGTCGGGTGCGGCGGGTTCCGCGTGGCCGCCCTGCCCGAACAGGCGCAGGACGACGACGAAGAACATGGGGACTAGGAAGATGGCGAAGATCGTGGCGGTCAGCATGCCGCCGACCACCGCGCGGCCGATCGCGTTCTGTCCACCTGCGCCCGCACCGGTCGAGATCGCGAGCGGCAGCACGCCGAAGACGAAGGCGAGGCTGGTCATCAGAATCGGTCGCAACCGGATCTTCGCCGCCTCGATCGCGGCGTCGAACGCCGACAGCCCGTCGCGCATCTTCTCCTCGGCGAACTCCACGATCAGGATCGCGTTCTTGGCCGAAACGCCGATCGTCGTGATGAGGCCGACCTGGAGGTAGATGTCGTTGTTGAGCCCGGTCAACCACGCCGCCAGCAACGCGCCGACCACGCCCAGCGGCACCACCAGCATGACCGAGATCGGCACCGACCAGCTCTCGTACAGCGCGGCGAGACACAGGAACACGATCAGCAGCGACAGCGCGTACAATGCCGGCGCCTGCCCGCCCGAGAGCTGCTCCTCGTAGCTGAGCCCGGTGGGCTCCAGCCGGGTACCCGGCGGCAGCTTGGCGTGGATGTCGTTCATCGCCTTCAGCGCCGTGCCCGACGACACGCCCGGTGCCGGCTGCCCCAGTATCTCCATCGACGGCTGACCGTTGTAGCGCGTCAGCTGGGTCGCGCCCTGCTGCCACGAGGTGGTGGAGAAGGCGGTGAACGGCGCCATCGCATTGTCGGTGCCGCGCACGTAGAGGCTCGCCACGTCCTCGGGGCGCAACCGGTAGGGCGCGTCGACCTGCAGATACACGCGCTTCACGCGACCGCGGTCGATGAAGTCATTGACGTACGCCCCGCCCCAGGCGGTCGAGATCGTGTTGTTGATCAATTCAAGGTCGAGCCCGAGCGCGCGCGCCTTGTCCTGATCGACGTTGATCTTGAGCTGCGGCGCGTCGTCGAGCGCGTTGGGACGCACGCCGACCAGCGACTTGTCCTGCGCCGCCATGCCCAGCATCTGGTTGCGCGCGGCGAGCAGTCTCTCGTGCCCGATGCCCGCCTCGTCGACCAGTTGCAGGTCGAAGCCCGACGCATTGCCCAGTTCCTGCACCGCGGGCGGGATCACCGCGAAGATCATGCCGTCGGCGTAGCGGCCGAGCACCGCCATGGCGCGCCCGACCACCGCCTGCGCGCGGTTCTCGGCGCCGGAGCGATCCTTCCACTCCTTCATCGGGATGAACGCGATGCCGCTGTTCTGACCGGTTCCGGCAAAGCTGAAGCCGTTGATCGTGTACACGCCGCGAATCGCGTCGCCTTCCTTGCTGAGGAAGTAATCGCTAACGAGGTCGAGACCCTTCTGCGTGCGCTCGGTGGTGGCGCCGGGTGGCCCTTGCACCAGCGCGATCATCACGCCCTGGTCCTCCTCGGGCAGGAACCCCGACGGCAGCCGCGTGAACAGCAGCACCATGCCGCCGACGATCAGCGCGTACACCACGAGCGAGCGACCCCAACGCCTGGCGGTCGCGCGCGTGCCCTTCTCGTACCGGTCGCGCCCGCGATCGAAGCGGTCGTTGAACCAGCGGAAGAAGCGCGCGAGCGGCCCGTTCCCCTGCTTCTTGTCGGGGTCGTGCGGCTTCAGGATCGTCGCGCACAGTGCGGGGGTCAGGATCAGCGCGGTCGCGACCGACAGCACCATCGCCGACACGATCGTGATCGAGAACTGGCGATAGATGACGCCGGTCGAGCCGCTGAAGAACGCCATCGGCAGGAACACTGCCGACAGCACCAGTCCGATGCCGATCAGCGCGCCCGAGATCTCGTCCATCGACTTGCGTGCGGCGTCCTTGGGCGAGAGATGCTCCTCGACGATCAGGCGCTCGACGTTCTCGACCACGACGATCGCGTCGTCGACCAGCAGGCCGATCGCGAGCACCATGCCGAACAGCGTCAGCGTGTTGATCGAGTAGCCCGCGATCGCCAGCACCGCGAACGTGCCCGTCAGCACCACCGGCACCGCGATCGTCGGGATGATCGTCGCGCGCCAGTTCTGCAGGAACAGGAACATGACGAGGAACACGAGCACCACCGCCTCGACCAGCGTGTGGATCACCTGCTCGATCGACAGGCGCACGAACGGCGAGGTGTCGTACGGGAAGATGACCTTGACGTCGGGCGGCAGCTGCTTGCCGATCTCGGTCATCCGCTCCTTCACCGCGTCGACGGTGTCGAGCGCGTTCGCGCCCGGCGCCAGCTTGACGCCGATGCCCGACGCGGGCTTGCCGTTCCACTGCGCGGAGAAGCCGTAATTCTCCGCGCCGATCTCGACGCGCGCGACGTCGTTCAACCGCACCACCGAGCCGTCGGTGTTGCTCTTCAGGCGGATCTGGCCGAATTGCTCGGGGGTGGTCAGGCGCGACGACACCGACACGGTGGCGTTGAGCATCTGCTCCTTGGGTGCGGGCTGCGCGCCCAACTGCCCGGCCGACACCTGCGCGTTCTGCGCGGTGACGGCGTTGGTGATGTCCGCCATCGTCAGCGAATAATTGTTGAGCTTGAGCGGATCGACCCAGATGCGCATCGCATATTGCGAGCCGAAGATCTGCGTGTCGCCGACGCCGGTCACGCGCGACAGCGGGTCCTGCATCTTGGACGCGACATAGTCGGCGAGGTCGATCGCGTCGTGCTGGCCGTTCTCGGAATACAGGCCGACGAACAGCAGGAAGTTCTGCGTCGCCTTGGCGACGATGATGCCTTGGCGCTGGACCTCTTGCGGCAGTAGCGGGGTCGCCGCCTGCAGCTTGTTCTGCACCTGCACCTGCGCGGTGTCGGGGTCAGTGCCCTGCTCGAACGTCAGCGTGATCGTGACGGTGCCCGCCGACGAGGACGAGGACGAGAAGTAGCGAAGGTGGTCGATCCCCTTCATCTGCTGCTCGATGATCTGCGTCGTCGTATTCTCGAGCGTCGCGGCGTCGGCGCCCGGATAGGTCGCGGTGATCGACACTGCGGGCGGCGCGATCGCGGGGAATTGCGCGATCGGCAGGCTGCGGATCGCGAGCACGCCCGCGAGCATCACAACGATGGCCAACACCCACGCGAAGATGGGCCGGTCGATGAAATAGCGTGACATGAGCGGTTACTTCGCTTCCTGCTGCGGCTGGCCGGCGCCGCCGCCCCCGTCCTGCGGCGCGCCCTGCCCCTGCGGCGCACCCGGCTGCGCGCCGGGCTTCGCGTTGGGGTTCCACGCGACCGCCTTCACCGGCATGCCGGGGCGCAGCATCATGCCGCCCTCGACGATCACCTTCTCGCCGGCCTTGAGCCCGGCGGTGACGAGCCAATTGTCGCCGATCGTGCGCGGCGCGGTCAGCGTGCGCATCTGCACCTTGTTGTCGGCACCCACGACCATCACGGTCGGGTTACCCTTCTCGTCGCGCTGCACCGCGCGCTGCGGCACCAGCAAGGCGTCGCCCTGCGTGCCCTCGATCAACTCGGCGCGCACGTACATGCCCGGCAGAAGCAGGCTGCGCGGATTGGGGAAACGCGCGCGGATCGTCTGCGTGCCGGTCGCGGGATCGACGCTGACGTCGGCGAACTGGAGCGTGCCCTCGATCGGGTAGACCGACCCGTCCTCCAGCCGCAGCTGGACGCGGGCGGCCTGATTGCCGCGCGTCAGGTCGCCCGACGCGATCTTCTGCCTGAGCGCCAGCAGATCGGCGCTCGACTGCGGCACGTCGACGTAGATCGGGTCGAGCCGCTGTATGGTGGTGAGCGCGGTCGTCTGCCCCGCGGTGACGAGCGCGCCCGTGGTCGCGATCGAGCGACCGATCCGGCCCGAGATCGGCGCGCGGATGGTGGTGCGCGACAGGTCGATCTGCGCGGAGCGCAGCGCCGCCTGCTGCGCCGCCACGTCGGCGCGCGCCTGCGCCGCCGAGGTGATCGCGTTCTCGTAATCCTGCTTGGCAATCGCGTTGATCTTGACCAACTCGCCGTAGCGGCGCTGGAGCGCGGCGCTCGACGCGATCGCCGATTGCGCGCGGGCGAGCGCGGCGCGCGCACTCGCCACCTGCGAGACATAGGGTTGCGGGTCGATGCGGTAGAGCGGCTGCCCCTCGCGCACCTGATCGCCCTCGGTGAACAGCCGCGCCTGGATCAGGCCGTTGACCTGCGGGCGCACCTCCGACGTCTCGAACGCCACCGTGCGACCGGGCAGCACGGTGGTGAGCGTCACCGACTCGCTCTTGACCGCGACCACGCCGACCTGCGGCGGACCGGCGGGCTGCTGCGCCTGCTCCTGGCCCCCACCACACGCGGCGAGCGGCACCACCAGCATCGCGGCGACCGCGAAACGATTGATCAGCATGGACTTCCCGGAAAAATTGTGTGAATGAACGATCACTCACGAATGCTGCTACTGCGAAGATGCGGCAGCGTCAATATGGGAAGGAGATGATGACCTATTCCGAAGCGGCGCTCGTCACGTGCCTTCGCAACGAGAAAGCAAATGCTCGCCGGTCGAAGGTGATCCGAGCCGCCCGAAAATTGTTCGCCGACGCGGGCTTCCACAACACCGGGATGGCGCAGATCTCGCGCGAGTCGGGGGTGCTGGTCGGACAGATCTACCGCGATTTCGCCAACAAGGAAGCGATCGTCGCGGCGATGGTCGAGCAGGACCTCGACGAGTTCCTGTACGACGGCGTCCTGTGCAACGCGTGCACGACCGGCGACCATGCCGCGGTGCGCGCGTGGATTGCGGACTTCGTCGGCTGCCAGGAGGTGGACGACGCGCGCATCTTCGCCGAGATCACTGCAGAGGCCGCACGCAACGAGCGGATCGCCGCGATCTTCCACATGATCGACGAACGGCTGCGGCAGCAACTGGTGCTGGCGCTGCGCATCATCGTGTCGCCCAGCATTCCTGACGCGCGGCTGGTGACGCTCGCCAACCTGATCCTGACGGTGTCCTGGGGCGTGATGCAGCGCCGCGTGCTGTGGCCGGGCCAGGTCGACCATGCCGTGTTCACCCCGCTTATCGCCTGCATCGAGTCGCAGATCGACGCATTGTGCCGGGAGGATGCGGCGATCGCGCGCGCCGACGCCGACGAAGCGCTGCCGTGAACGCGGCGACCAAGCCGCCAATCGGGCGCGACACGACCCTGTGCATGTCGCTGGCGGCGCGACCGGGAAACTTCGGCTCGCGCTTCCACAATCGCCTCTACGATCGGCTCGGGCTCGATTACGTCTACAAGGCATTCACCACCGACGACCTGGAGGGCGCGGTGCGCGGCCTGCGCGCGCTGGGCGTGCGCGGCTGCGCCATCTCCATGCCGTTCAAGGAAGCGGTCATCCCGCTGCTCGACGGGCTGGCCGGTTCCGCGGCGGCGATCGACAGCGTCAACACGATCGTCAACGACGATGGGCGGCTGACCGGATACAACACTGACTACAGCGCGGTGCGCGACCTGCTCGACCGCGCGCGGGTCGATACCGCCCTGCCCTTCACGCTGCGCGGGTCGGGCGGGATGGCGAAGGCGGTGGCGGCGGCGCTACGCGACCGTGGGCACCGCACCGGCACGATCGTCGCGCGTAATGAGGGCGCGGGCCGCGCGCTGGCGGCAAGCTACGGGTTCAGCTGGCGCGCCGAGGTGGGCGACGGTGCCGCCCTGCTCGTCAACGCAACCCCGATCGGGATGAGCGGCGGGGATGAGCAGGCGCTCGCCTTCCCGCACGCGGCGATTAAAGCGTGCCGGGTCGCGTTCGAGGTGGTGGCGCTTCCCGCAGAAACGCCGTTCCTGCGCGACGCCCGAGCTGCGGGCAAGACGACGATCGCGGGCGCGGACGTCGCAGTGCTGCAGGCGCTGGAGCAGTTCATCCTCTACACCGGCGCGCGACCGGGCGACGACGACGTCGCGCACGCCGCCGCCTTCGCGCGCGGCGAGATCGACTAGGCCGAGGTCGCTTAGGCCGACTGCGCCGCGACGCGCGCCTGCGCCAGTCGACCGATCGCTAGCCAGCGCGCGTGCTCCTCCTCCGCGTCGGCGAGCGCGCGGTGTGCGGGTGGCTCGCCCCCGCGGCGCGGCTCGCTCTGCTCTAGGATGTCGGCGACCGCGGACGCCAGCGCATTGCCCGAGAGCACGCGCGACAGGATCGCGTGCGCGCGCTCGCGGTGCGCGTCGTCGCTGTCGCGCAGCCGCAGGCTGTGGCGCGGCAGCTTGGCGGCGCGCAGCAGTGCGCTCAACCACTTGCCGTCCCACGACGGCGCGCTCGCCAGCAGGTCGTGGCCGGTCAGCTGATCCAGCATCCGCCGTGCCACCTGGGCGTGATCCTCGCCGTCGGCGACCAGCTCGGCGCGCGCGATGCCGTGGATCGCCTCGGCCGCCGCGTCCCAATCGTCCCACGCGGCCGCGGGGCGGATCAGGTGGCGCTCGCTGCGTCCGTCCTCGAACACCCAGGCGACCTCGATCGGGTAGCTCCGCTTGGACAAGGACGAGGCTTCGAAATCGAGGAACACCAGCATGGTGCCACAACGCGCGTCGGCGCGATCGGTACCGGAACGCCGCGCCGCGGGCAGGGTTGAGGCGCCATGATCGACCTCAACACCGCCACCGCCGACGAACTGAACACCGTGCCGCAGCTGTCCGGCCACGGGGCGGAGATCGTCCGCTACCGCGAGGAGCGCGGGCGCTTCGGCGCGCTGCGCCACCTGAACGAGGTGCCCGGGCTCGCGCAGAAGATCGACTGCGTGGAGGCGCACCTGCGCGTCGACTGACCCGGCTTGCCCCCCGCGGCGCAGCGGCTAAGCTGCCGCAAAAAGGGGAAGCACCGTGTCACCACTCGTCCTCCTGCTTGCCGCAGGTACCATGCTCGCGTCCGCCGCGCCGGCGCTGGCGCAGAGCGACAAGACGACCACCACGATCGAGAAGAAGACCGACGACGGCGTCAAGCTGCCGCCGCTGCCCGCCGACCGCACGATCGCGCAGAGCGTCCGCGTCGGCGGGCGCGTGCTCGGCTACCGCGCCACCGTCGGCACGCTGCCGGTGCGCGACGAGACGGGCAAGGAGATCGGGCAGGTCGTCTACACCGCCTATACCGTGCCCGGCCGCGATCCGTCGCGCCCCGTCACCTTCGCGTTCAACGGCGGGCCGGGCGCGGCGTCAGTCTACCTCAACATGGGCGCGGTCGGCCCCAAGCGGGTCCAGTTCGGCGCGCAGGGCGACGCGCCGTCCGACGCGCCGATTGCTGCCGACAATCCCAACACCTGGCTCGACTTCACCGACCTCGTCTTCATCGACCCCATCGGCACCGGGTTCAGCCGCAGCCTGGTCGACGCGGAGGCGACCAAGAAGGCGTTCTACGCCAACGATCCCGACATCAAATACCTCTCCAAGATCGTCTACGACTGGCTGGTGAAGGAGGGCCGGCTGCGCTCGCCCAAATACGTCATGGGGGAGAGCTACGGCGGGTACCGCGCGCCGCGCATCGCCTACGAACTCCAGTCGCAGATCGGCGTCGGGGTCAACGGCCTGATCATGGTGTCGCCCTATCTCGACCCCGCGGTCGGCGACGACGCCACCGCGCTGTCGCCGCTGCCGTGGATGATCGACCTGCCCTCGATGGCGGCGGCGAACCTGGAGCGGCAGGGCCGGCTGACCCCGGCGGCGATGCAAGAGGTCGAGGACTACAGCCGCGGCGACTTCGCGCGCGACCTGCTACGCGGGCGGTCGGACCCGCAGGCGACGGGGCGGATCGTCACGCGCGTCACGCAGCTGACCGGGCTCGATCCCGCGCTCGTCCAGCGGCTCGGCGGGCGCGTCGACAGCCGCACCTTCCTGCGCGAGGTGCACCGCAGCGAAGGCACGATCGGCAGCGTGTACGATCCGAACGTCACCGCGTTCGACCCCTTCCCCTGGTCGCCGCAGCAGCAGTCGAACGACCCGATCCTCGACGCGCTGATCGCGCCGACCACCAGCGCGATGGTAGATTTCGTCACGCGCGAGGTCGGGTGGAAGACCGACGCGCGCTACAACGCGCTGTCCTATTCGGTGAATGCGGCGTGGAACCGCGGCAAGCCGAGCGACACGCCCGTCACCGACCTGCGCAAGGCGATCGCCAACGACCCCAAGATGCGCGTGATGATCGTCCACGGCTGGGACGACCTGTCGTGCCCGTTCTTCGCCTCGCGGCTGATCGTCGACCAGATGCCCGCCTTCGGCGCGGCCGAGCGCGTCGCGCTCAAGGTCTACGCCGGCGGGCACATGTTCTACAGCCGGAACGACAGCGGCGCCGCGTTCAAGAACGACGCGCGGGCGCTCTACCGCTGATCCCGCAGCCCCGCCGCGCGCCCGGCCATCACCCGGTCAGCGCGCGGCGGCGAGCGCGTCGCGCAGGGTCGCGACCCGGATCGTGCGGCGATGCTGCCGCAGCCAGCGGATAAAGGCGCGGTGGACGGCCGCGTCGACGCTCAGGTAATCGCCGCCGATGCCGTGGAACAGGTACACCGCCCAGCCGCCGCTCGCCTCCGCCTCGCGCGCGAAGGCGATCAGCTGCTCGAGCGTCGTGTTCTCGCCGAACCCGCGTGCAGGGACGTGCATCGCGTCGACCCGCGCGGCACCGGCGCGCACCTCGGCATCGCTCATGTCGACGCCGCGCGCGTAGTCGACCAGCTTCGCCGCGCGCAGCGGCTCCAGGTAATCCTTCCCGCCAGCCAGATGCTCGCCGCACGGCGTCGCGAAACCGTGGCGCGATCGGCCGTCGAGCGCGCGGAGCAGGACGTTCTGCTGCGCGATCTCGCGCAGCATGGTCGCGGGCGTGTACGCCTCGCTGGTGAAGCGCGGATCGGCCGGGAACTTGGCCGCGGCGCACGGGTGAAAGATCGTGTGGTTGCCCAGCTCGTGTCCGCGTTGCGCCGCCGCGCGCCAGCGCGGCACGTCCGCCTCGCGCACGCCGGACAGGAAGAAGGTCGCCTTCAACCCCGCCGCATCAAGCGCGGGCAGCGCGTGGTCGAGCTGCGACGGCAGCGCATCGTCGTAGGTCAGCACGACCGTGCCGCGCGCCTGCGCGATGCCTGGCGACAGCACCAGCGTCAGCGCCGCCGCCGCCAGTCTCACGATACGCTTGAACCGTCCGACCGTCACTTGCCATCCCCCCAGATATCGCCGCGCGCGTCGATCTGCGCCGCCACCGCGTGCGCGATCCGCGCGTCGTCCGCCAAGTCGGGATGGCCGTGGCAGGCGCGGAAGTTAAGCCCGTCGACCGCGGCGAACGCGACGCGGCGCTCGCCCGCGCGCGTCA
Organism: Sphingomonas sp.; assembly: GCF_042095875.1. Lineage (GTDB taxonomy): Bacteria > Pseudomonadota > Alphaproteobacteria > Sphingomonadales > Sphingomonadaceae > Sphingomonas. The sequence goes on along the minus strand of NZ_JBELMJ010000037.1, from coordinate 22,992 downwards.
GCCGCGCCACCGCCGCGCGCGCCTCCGCGATCACCTCGCCCCCGGAGATCGGCTTCGCCCAGACGACGATCAGCGCGCGCGGGTGGCGCGCGCGCAGCCCCGACAGGAAGTGCGCGTAGCTCCGCTCGAAATCCTCGTGCAGCGCGTCGCGCGTCGCCCAGCGCTCACGCGGGTGCAGCGCGGTGGTGAAATCGTTGGTGCCGAGCGCGACCACGATCACGCGCGGGTGCCACCCCGAATCACCCGCGCGCCGCGCCTTGTCGAACAGCGTGTAGGGATAAGCCGCCGGCAACGTGTCCCACGGATTGCCATCATAGTTCCGCACCACCCCGCGCCCCGAGATCGCGTTGACCTGATAATCGGCGTGGTAGCGCACGGCGAGCTGGCCCGGCAGCCCCGCCGCGGTGTCGGTGGTCTCCCACACTTCGCGCTCGGTGCACGCCGCCTTGCTCGATTGGTTGGCATAGCCGACCGTGTGCGAGTCGCCGATGAACTCGATCTGGCGCGCGGGCACGTCGACGGACAGCGCGCGGCTGCCCGCGGCGGCGGTGAAGTCACCCAGCTCGGTCGCGCCGGCCTGGCTCTCGCTCACGACCTGCACCCGCAGGTGGTGCGCGCCGCGTTCAAGCGGACCGACGCGGTACACACCCGGCGCCGGCCGGACGAGCGCGACCGGCGCGCTCCCATCGACCGTCACGCGCAGCGAAACCTCGCCTGCCCCAACGCGAAAGAACGCCTGCGTGCCGCGGAACCGCGTCTCGACGTAACTGCCCGGCCACTGCCGCCGGATCATCCGCGCGACGGCCGGCTCGGCGCGCCCAACCACGCGCATCAAGAGCGGCACACTCGCCCCGGGCGCACCATCGACCCGCTCGACCCGCACCGCCGGCTCGGCCGCGATCGTCGAGACCGCCAGCAGCGCGATGCAGAGCGACTTCGTTGGTCCCCCAGCGAGCTTGATCGGCTTCATGCATCCTCTCCACGGGCGACCTGTGAGCGCTACCGTACTTTTGTCCCTGCCCTATCCTGCACGTGGACCAGCAGCAAGAACTCCGCCCCGGCGATCAGGCGGCTGGGTGCAGCACGTGCGACAGCCGATGGAGCCGTCACGCGCGATTTGCCGACCTGCCACACGGCGTGCAACAGCGGGGCACAGGGGGACGATCGGTGGCGGGACGGCTGAACAACGTGGACGGCCTGCGCGGCGTCGCGGCGCTGCTGGTCATCGCCGGCCACTGGGGCGAGTTCATTGCCGACCACGCGCGCGACAGGGCGGTCAGCGACGTGCTGCGCGCGGCGCTGCTCGATTATTTCAGCTTCGGCCGCGCGGGCATCGTCGCCTTTTTCTGCATCAGCGGGTTCGTGATCCCGTTCAGCTTCCGCGGCACGTGGCCCAAGCGCGCGTTCATCGTCAGCCGCTTCTTCCGCCTGTACCCGGCCTACTGGCTGTCGCTGCTGATCGGACTCGTCACCGTGCCGCTGGTGACCGGATCGTTCTTCTCCGGAACCGAGATCGCCGCCAACGCGACCATGGTGCCGCTGTTCCTGCGCCAGGCGCCCGTGATCGGCGTCTATTGGACGCTGCACATCGAACTCGTCTTCTACGCCGCATGCTTCATGCTGTTCGCCGCCAGGCGACTGCACGACGCGCGCGTCAACGCGGCGCTGATCTGCTGCTACACCGCGGTCGGCGTGGTCGCGGGCGTTTGGCGCTTCTTTCACGCGGCCAATCTGCCGATCGGGGTGCCGACCTATCTCGCCGCGATGCACTTCGGCACGCTGGCGCGACTGCACCTGCTGGAACGTGATCCGCGCGCGGCACGGTTGTTCGCCCCCCTGCTCGTCGTGCTGATCGTCGGCACGATGGTTACCAACACCGCGGGCTATCTGCACGCCAGCGACGAGGCGATGGGGTGGATCGCGACGAACACCGGCTATCTGGTTGGCGTGGCGTTGTTCCTCTCGTGCGTGATGCGCGGCACGTTCGCGCAGCGTCCGCTCGTCTACGCCGGGGCGATCAGCTACTCGCTCTACCTGCTCCATATCCCGGTGATCCAGTGCTGGGAGGCGCTGTGGCCGCGCCCGGGCGAGTGGCGGGTCGCCGCGCTGCTGGGCACGGTGTTCGTCTTCGCCGGTGCGATCGGCATGTCCGGCCTGGTCTATCGCTACGTTGAGCGGCCCGCGATCCGCGTCGCGCGCCGGATCGAGGCGCGGCTCGCTGCGCGCTAAGCAAGCACGCGCGGGGGCTCGATGCGCGCTAGGCAAGGACGCGCGGGATGATAGAGCGGAACGCGGGCAGGCGGGAGCGAGCGGTGGCGCAACGAGGTTCGGGACGATCGATCGGCGCGCGCGGCGGCAGCGACAACGCGCTGGTTCGCGCCGCATCGCTGGCCGCGGCGTTCGCGACGGCGGCGCTGCTGCTGCTGTGCTTCGCCGGTCCGTACATCAACAGCGACCTGTCGGCGAAGCTCGGGCTGCTCGGCACGATCCGCCAGGCGGGATATCCGGTCGTGTTCGCGGTCGCGCTCCCCGCCGCCTATCTGATCGGCGGGTGGCGCAGCCTGGTGCTGCCGTGGCCGATGCTGGCGGCGCTCGGTTGGTGCTGGTTGAGCGTCACCTGGGCGCTGGCACCGGTCACCGCGGCGAAGGCAGCGCTGCTGCTGACGCTGGTCGCCTGGCCGACCTTCGTGCTGGTGCGCGCGCTCGACCCCAGGCGCACCGCGCTGATTCTCGACGCGACGCTGGCGCTCGCGCTCGTCGTCAACATCGGTTTCGCGCTCTTCGCGCCCGAGGTCGCCGCGAGCGACAGGCTGGGATCCACCGGCAGCGCGATCCTGTCGGGTGCGACCGGCGATAAGAACCAGGCCGGGCTGATCGCCGGCCTCGCGATCGTCACCTTTGCCGCGCGCTGGTACGCGACGCGCTGGGTCGCCTACCTGCCGCTGATCGTCGCGGGCGCCGGGTTCCTGGTACTGACCGACTCGCGCACCTCGATCGGCATGACGATCGCCGCGCTGGTGTTCATGGCCGTGTTCGCGCGCGCCTATCCGGCGCTCCAGGCCGCGGCGGCGCGACGTCCCGCGCTGCCGCTGCGCGTCGAGGTGATCGGCGCAATTATCATCGCCGCGGTCGTCGGCTACCTGAGCATCGACATCTCGCCCGCGCTCCAGCTCGCTTCCGATCCGGAGGCGTTCACCGGGCGCGCAGCGATCTGGACCGCGGTGATCCGCTACTTCGGCGAGCATCCGCTGCTCGGCAGCGGTTATGGATCGTTCTGGAACATCGGGGACGCGAGCCCGATCCTGCGCTACATTCCGCCCGGCAGCTGGATCGAGGGGGTGAGCGAGGCGCACAACGGCTACCTGGAGATGATGATCCAGTTGGGGGCTCTGGGCTTCGTGCTGGTGTTCTTCGCTACGCTGATCTGGCCCGCGGCGCGACTGCTGCGGCTCGCGCCCGAGCGGCGCGGCCTGGGCGTGTGGTCAGCGTCGATCCTGTTCTTCATGTTCGGGCACAATTTCACCGAAGCGAACCTGTTCAACAAGGACGCGATGGGCAACGTCGTCATGCTGTTCGCGGTGGCGCTGGTCTGGCGCGAGACGCGCACCGCGTCGCTCGGCGACCAGTTGCGCGCGCGCGCGGCGCAGCGTGCCGGTGGGCGCATCGGCGTTGTTCCGCGCCGCTGAGATCGGCGGCGCGTTTGGTCGATACGCCAACCCCGTAGGCCAACATGGATCAGGAAACGATTTGCCGTTTCGCCCGTTCTGGTTAGGAAGAACCAGAGCTTTGCCGTCGTTCCCGGACGATCGACTTGGCTGGATACACCCCGAGATGAAAGAACCCATGTCCAAGATTGAAGCGAGCTCCCCCGAAGTCTCGCGTCGCGGTGTGCTGGCGGGCGGCGCTGCCACCGCCGCGCTGACCGCGGCACCCTCCGCGCTGGCGCAGGCGCAACCGCCCGTGGCCCGGCCCGTCCCGACGATGCCGGTCGCGTTCGAGGTCAACGGCCGGCGTCAGGAACTGTCGCTCGACACGCGCACGACGCTGCTCGACGCACTGCGCGAGCATCTGCACCTGACCGGCACCAAGAAGGGCTGCGACCACGGTCAGTGCGGCGCGTGCACCGTGATGGTCAACGGCGTGCGGATCAATTCCTGCCTTAGCCTCGCGGTTCAGCACCAGGGCGACAAGATCACCACGATCGAAGGGCTGGGCATGCCCGACAAGCTGCACCCGATGCAGGCGGCGTTCGTCAAGCACGACGGATACCAGTGCGGTTACTGCACGCCCGGGCAGATCTGCTCGGCAGTGGCGGTGCTCGACGAGATCAAGCGCGGCGTCCCCAGCCACGTCCAGGCGGACGTGTCGGCCAAGCCGCAGGTCACCAACATGGAGATGCGCGAGCGGATGAGCGGCAACATCTGCCGCTGCGGCGCTTATTCCAACATCGCCGAGGCCATGGCCGAAGTCGCGGGCGTCGAGGAGGCGCGGGCATGAAGGCGTTCACCTACGAGCGCGCGAAGGACGCGCAGGCCGCGGCGCGCGCCGCGTCGCAGCCGGGCGCCAAGTTCATCGCCGGCGGCACCAACCTACTCGACCTGATGAAGATCGAGGTGGAGACGCCGACGCACCTTGTCGACGTGCAGGACCTGGGCTTCGACAAGATCGAGCGCACGCGCGAGGGCGGGCTGCGAATCGGCGCGTTGGTCACCAATACCGATCTCGCCGCGGACGAGCGCGTTCGACGCGACTATGCCGTGCTGACGCGCGCGATCGTCGCAGGCGCCTCGGGCCAGCTGCGCAACAAGGCGTCGACCGGCGGCAATCTGCTCCAGCGGACGCGCTGCCCGTATTTCTACGACACCAACATGGCGTGCAACAAGCGCAAGCCAGGTTCGGGCTGCGCCGCGATCGGCGGCTACTCGCGCCAGCTCGGCGTGATCGGCGTCAGCGACAAGTGTATCGCGACCTTCCCCGGCGACATGGCGGTGGCGATGCGCGTGCTGGACGCCTACGTCGAGACGGTGGACGCGGGCGGACAGCGGCGCGCGATCCCGATTGCCGACTTCCACCGCCTGTGGGGTGACCGTCCCGAGCAGGACACGGTATTGAAACCGGGCGAGCTGATCACCGCGGTGACCTTGCCCAAACCGATCGGTGGCAAGCATTTCTACGAGAAGGTGCGCGACCGCGCCTCCTACGCCTACGCGCTCGTCTCGGTCGCCGCGGTGATCCAGCCAGACGGCACCGGCCGCGTCGCCTTCGGTGGCGTCGCACCGCGCCCGTGGCGCGTCGAGGCGGCCGAGGCGCTGCTTCCGCAAGGTGCCGCAGCCGTTACCGCGCGCGCCTTCCAGGGCGCGACGCCAACCAAGGACAATGCGTTCAAGCTGCCGCTGGCCACGCGCGCGCTCGCATCCGTCATTGCCCAATCAGCCAACCAGAAGATGGGGGCCTGATCCCATGAAGTTCGACACACCCGCCGGGCAGAACCCGATCGACCGGATGCAGGTCGTGGGGCGCGCGCACGACCGCATTGACGGTCCGGTGAAGACCACCGGCACCGCGCCCTACGCCTACGAGCACCATGCCGAGGTGCCGAACGCCGCCTACGGCTATCTCGTCCCGGCCGCGATCGCCAAGGGGCGAATCGCCGGCATCGACACGCGCGCGGCGAAGGCGGCGCCTGGCGTGCTCGCGATCGTGACTGCGCAGGACGCAGGGCCGCTCGGCAAGGGCAAGTACAACACGGTCAAGCTGCTCGCCGGCCCCGACGTCGACCATTACCACCAGGCGGTCGCGATCGTCGTCGCCGAGACGTTCGAGCAGGCACGCGCCGCTGCTGGGCTCGTCCGCGTCGATTACTCCCGCGGCGCGGCGCAGTTCGACCTCGACCAGGCGCTCAAGACCGCGCCGCTGACCGGCGGGTCGAGCGACGAGGGCAGCGCCGCGCCGCCGGTCGACCGCGTCGGCCAGTTCGAGCAGGCGTTCGCCGCCGCGCCGGTCACGCTCGACGCGAACTACTCGACGCCCGACCACAGCCACGCGATGATGGAGCCGTTCGCCTCGATCGCATCGTGGAACGGTGACGAGCTGACGCTGTGGACCTCGAACCAGATGATCAACTGGGGGCACGAGGATCTGGCCAAGACGCTGAACATGCCCAAGGAGAAGATCCGCTTCATGTCGCCCTACGTCGGCGGCGGGTTCGGTGGGAAGCTGTTCCTGCGCACCGACGCGGTCATGGCGGCGCTGGGCGCGAAGGCGGCGGGCCGTCCGGTCAAGCTGGCGCTGTCGCGTCCGGTGATGGCCAACAACGCCACGCACCGCCCGGCCACGCGCCAGCGCATCCGTCTCGGCGCGCAGAAGGACGGCACGATCACCGCGATCGCGCACGAGAGCGGATCGGGCGACCAGCCCGGCGGCAGCCCGGAGACCGCGGTCAACCAGACCAAGTTGCTCTACGCGGGTGCCAACCGCATGACCGCGATGCGGCTGGCGGTGCTCAACCTGCCGGAGGGCAACGCGATGCGCGCGCCGGGTGAAGCGCCGGGCATGATGGCGCTGGAAATGGCGATGGACGAGATGGCCGAGAAGCTCGGCATGGACCCCATCGCGTTCCGCATCAAGAACGACACGCAGGTCGACCCCGAGGACCCGAAGCGCCGCTTCTCGCAGCGCGAGCTGGTGCGCTGCCTGAACGACGGGGCGCAGCGGTTCGGCTGGTCGCGCCGCAACGCCACGCCGGGGCAGGTCCGCGACGGCAAGTGGCTGGTCGGCATGGGCGTGGCCTCCGCGTTCCGCAACCACATGAACATGCCCTCGGCCGCGCGCGTGCGCCTGGGCCAAGGTGGCGTCGTGACGGTCGAAACCGACATGACCGACATCGGCACCGGCAGCTACACGATCATCGCGCAGACCGCGGGCGAGATGATGGGCGTACCCGCCGAGGCGGTCGTCGTGAAGCTCGGCAGCTCGGCCTATCCGGTATCGGCCGGGTCGGGCGGGCAGTTCGGCGCGGCGAACGCGACCGCGGGCGTCTACGCCGCGTGCGTCAAGTTGCGCGAGCAGGTGGCGCAGCGGCTGGGCTACAATTCCGCCGACGCGGTGTTCCAGGGCGGCAAGGTGACGAGCGGCAACCGCTCGGCCGACCTCGCGCAAGCGGCACAGGGCGGCGAGCTGGTCGCGGAGGACAAGATCGAGTTCGGCAAGCTCGACAAGACCTATCAGCTGTCGACCTTCGGCGCGCATTTCGTCGAGGTGGGCGTCGACGCCTATACCGGCGCGACGCGACTGCGGCGCATGCTGGCGGTGTGCGCGGCCGGGCGGATCATCAACCCCAAGTCGGCGCGCAGCCAGGTGATCGGCGCGATGACGATGGGTGTCGGGTCGGCGCTGATGGAGGATCTGGCGGTCGACAAGCGCTTCGGCCTGTTCATCAACCACGACCTCGCCAGCTACGAGGTGCCGGTCCACGCCGACATCCCGCACCAGGAAGTCGTGTTCCTGCCCGAGGCGGACGACAAGGCCAATCCGATGAAGGCCAAGGGTGTCGGCGAGCTCGGCCTGTGCGGCGTCGGCGCGGCGGTCGCCAACGCGATCTACAACGCGACCGGGGTGCGCGTGCGCGATTACCCGATCACGCTCGACAAGCACCTGGAGAAGCTGCCCGCGGTGGCTTGATGGGTCGCGGGGAGGTGTCGTGCCTCCCCCGCCTCTTTCCCTTAGATCGGCGGATTGGTTCACGGGCTAATTCAACCCGACGTCATCCCGGACTTGATCCGGGATCCCGCTGTCTTCTCTCCCTCCGAGAAGCGGGACCCCGGATCAAGTCCGGGTGACGTATGAACGTGGGAGAGATTTCTACCCCGCCGCGAGCTGATCGCGCGCGACGCGCTGTAGCGCGCTCGCCTGCTCGCGCGACAGGCCGAGCGCGTCGGCGGCCTGCTCGCCCGCACCGAGCGTCGTCGGATCGACCCCGGTCACGCGCCCGAACACCACCAGCGCCTCCAGGTAATAGCCCGCGGTGCTGGCGTGGTAATGGTCGAAGCTCCACAGGTCGATCTGACCGAAATTGACCCCGTCGTACGGGTTCGGGTCGGCCACCCCGGTCAGAAAGGCGCGATTCCACGCCTGCCCGACCGGCAGCACGCCCGTGACCAGCGGGTTGACCGCGCGCGCCCGGTCGGCGGCGGCGCGCAGGTCGAGCGCCATCAGCGTGATCGGCTTGTTCGACCACGGCCCGTCGGGGGTGCGATACACCTGGTCGGCGCGCGACCAGGTCGCGGTCAGCTGTATCTGCACCTGCGGATTGGCGCGCGCGAACAGCCGTGACAGCCGCGCGATGTCGTTGATATAGGCGCGCGGGTTGCCGGGGCGATCGGGATCGAGCGTGCTATATTCCTGCAGTACCACGACGTCCCACGCGCGGTTGAACAGTCGCCGCCGCTGCTCGTAGTGGAAGCCCAGCGTCCGCCCGCCCTGCACCTCCAGGCTCACCTGATAATCGAGCCCGACCTGCTCGGTGAACGCCTTGAACAAGGCGGGCACCCCGCCGTAGCCCGCGCCGTTCAGGTCGGTGACGGTGTTCGCGTGCCAGTTGCGCACCGGCGAGTTGGCGCCGAAGGTGAAACTGTTGCCGATGAACAGGATCGTGCGCGACGCGCGCGTCGGCGTAACCGGCGGCGCCGTAACGGGGGTGACGACGCTCCCCTGCGCCGCCGCCGCGGCGGGCACGCTCGCCGCCAGCGCCGCCAGCATCGTCGCGCCCCACATCAGCTTCACCATCTCGTCTCCCTCAGCGGACCAGCCACGTTCAACGCCCCGCGCAGCGATCGTTCCGCGTGTCAGGCGGTGAGCGCGAGGAGCGCGAAGCTCGCGAGCCAGTGCGTGCCCATGTAATCGTCGGCGAGGTGCGGCAGGCTCGCCGCCAGGTGCCGCTCGGCCGCGTCGCGCGCCGGTGCCGCGACCGGGTGGGCGTGGCCGAGCGCGGCGGCGAGCGCGCGCCAGCACCACGCGCGGCTCAGGTTCAGCCCGTCCAGGTGCGCGATCTTGCCGTCGCTGCGGTCGGACACGGTCGCGGGGGTGAACAAGGTCGCGGGCTCGCCATGCGCGAGGTCGGGCAGGAAGGCGTCGAACCAGTCGCGGAACGCGGGCGCGGGCAGCACGCGGCTCATCAGCAGCGCTTCGCCAAGCGCGGGCGACAGGAACTCGTCGCCGCCCGGCTCCCATGCCTGGCACCCCCGATCGTTAACGAACCAGTCGCGCGCGCGCTGCTCGATCAACTGCGCGAGCGCCGGGTCGTGCTCGCGCCCCCAATCGTGCGCGAGCGTGAGGGCGAAGGCGGTGTTGAAGTGCGTGCCGACGCGCAGCGGATAGGTCAGCTTGGGCAGGAACTCCGCGAACCGCACCGCGAACGCGCGCGCGAGCGGCGCCAGCGCATTGCCCCACGCCGCGTCGTGGCGCACCGCCTCGCCGTGGAGTGCGAGCAGCCACGCCCAGCCGTAGGGCCGCTCGAACCCCGCGGTGTACGCGCGATCGAGAAAGGCGAGCTCGCCCGCCACTTTCTCACGCATGAACGCCTCATCGGCGCGCGCGCGTATCTCCGCGGCCTCGGCGATGTCGGGGTGGAGCCGCAACAGGGTAAGCAGCTGCCACCAGCCGTGGACGCAGCTGTGCCAGTCGAAACTGCCGAAGAAGATCGGGTGGAGCACGCGCGGGGGTGCCAGGTCGGCGTCGCCGGTCAGCACTTGGTCGAGCTTGTGCGGATATTCTTGGCCCACGTGGCCGAGCGTCAGCCGGGCGAAGGTCGCGGCGTGCGCGGCGGTGAGAACGGTCATCGCAGCACCGCGTAGAGCAGCAGGATGTTGAACGCGAGCAGCGGCAGCGCGGTCGGCACCTGCGCGCGGATCACTCCGCTGCGGTCCTTGAGTTCGAGCAGCGCGGCGGGGACGAGATTGAAGTTCGCCGCCATCGGCGTCATCAACGTGCCGCAGAAGCCCGCCAGCATCCCGATCGCGGCGATCGGCGCGGCGTTGCCGATCCCGCCCCCGCCGGTACCCTGCATCAGGATCGGCACGCCGATCGCCGCCGCCATCACCGGAAAGGCGGCGAAGGCGTTGCCCATCACCATCGTGAACAGCGCCATGCCGATCCCGTAGGCGGCGACCGCGCCGAACAGGCTGTCGGCGGGGATCGCGTAGGCGGCGAGCCGCCCGACGACCTCGCCCACGCCCGACACCGCGAACACCGCGCCCAGACTCGCGAGCATCTGCGGCAGCACCGCGGCCCAGCCGACATCGTCCATCAGCCGGCGTCCCTCGCGCAAGGGCGCGGTCACGCCGGGGCGGAGCCAGGCGAGGCAGGTGGCGACCGCGGCTAGCACGCCGATCGTCAGCGCGACCAGGGTCGCCTGCTTGGGGTCGACCAGCGTCGGCACCGCCTTGAACGCGATCGTGCCGGCGAGCGCGGCGACGGGGATCATCAGCGCGGGCACGAACAGCCCCGCCCCGCGCGGATTTGGCCGCTCGCCGCCGCCCTGCCCGCGCGTCATCCGCCCCGACGCCGCGACCGCGACGAGCGCCAGCACGAGCACTCCGTTGCCGACGTCGCCCAACCGGTCGCCCAACCAGAAGCTCGTCGCGATCAGCGCGTAGAAGGCCGCGTTGGCGAGCCGGCGCGGGCGCTCGACCGCGGCGAGCAGCGCGAAGCCGGCGAAGGCTGCACCCGCGACCGCGTAGACGAAGTTGAGGCCGATCATGCCTCCGCCCCCCGGCGCCGCGCCAGCCGCCGGTCGAGCAGCAGCAGCCGCGCGCCGTGGACCCCGAACGCCGCAATCGCGGTCGGGATCGCCCAGACCGAGAGCTGGAACGGCTCCAGCTCGATGCCGTAGCCTTGCAGCACGCCCTTCATCAGCAGGATCGACCCGATCGCGAGGAAGATGTCCTCGCCGAAGAACAGCCCGACATTGTCGGTCGCCGCCGCCATCGCCTTGACCCGCTCGCTCTCGCCCGCGCCGCCCGCCTGCACCTCGGCCGCCGCCTCCGCCATCGGCGCGACGAGCGGGCGAACGGTCTGCGGGTGGCCCGCGATTGAGGTGAGGCCGAGCGCCGCGAAGACTTGCCGGAACAGCAGGTAGCCGACGAGCAGCCGCCCAGCGGTCACGCCGCGCATTCGCCCGATCAGCGCGCGGGCGCGCGCCTGCAAACCGTAGCGCTCCAGCACGCCGATGACGGGCAGCACGATGTAGATCGCCGACACGTAGCGGCTGTCGTTGAACGCGCGGCCGAAGGTGGCGAGAACGCGAACGGGATCAAGCCCGGCGGCGAGCCCGGTCACCAGCGCGGAGACGACCACCACCAGCATCGGGTTGAACCGCAGCAGGAACCCCAATGCGATCACCACGATACCGGCGAGCACCAGCATCAGCGTTCTCCCCCATGCGGCGCACCATAGCCGCCGCCGCCCGGCGTCAGGATCACGAACACGTCGCCCGCGCACATGTCGACCGCGGCGGTCGATCCGAGCTGCTCGACCCAACCACCGGCGCGCTCGACGCTGTTCGCGCCCGGCGCGCCGTCCGCCCCGCCCGCGAGCCCGAACGGCGCGACGCGGCGGCGATTCGACAGGATCGCGGCGCGCATGGCCGTGCGGAAGCGGATGCGCCGCGTCGCGCCGTCGCCGCCGGGCCGCGCGCCCGCACCGCCCGAGCCTTCTAGAATCGAGAACTCCTCCAACAGCACCGGGAAGCGCACCTCCAGCACCTCGGGATCGGTCAGGCGGCTGTTGGTCATGTGGCTCTGCACGACCGCGGTGCCGGGGAAGTCTGCGCCCGCGCCGGTGCCGCCCGCGATCGTCTCGTAATATTGGTGACCCGCGTCGCCGAAAGTGAAGTTGTTCATCGTCCCCTGCGACGCCGCCTGCGCGCCCAGCGCGCCGAGCAAGGCATCGGTGACGACCTGGCTCGTCTCGACGTTGCCCGCGACCACCGCGGCGGGGTGCCGCGGGTTGAGCATCGACCCTTCGGGCACGTTGATCGCGACCGAGCGCAGGAAGCCGTCGTTGAGCGGGATCGCGGCGTCGATCAGCGTGCGCATGACGTAGAGAACGGCCGCGCGCACCACGGAAACGGGCGCGTTGAAGTTGCTCGGCAGCTGCGCGCTGGTGCCCGCGAAGTCGACGGTCGCGGTGCGCGCCGCCCGGTCGACGCGGAACGACACGCGCACGACCGCGCCATTGTCCATCGCGTAGGCGAAGTCGCCGTCGGGCAAGTCGGGCAGCATCGCGCGGACGGCGGCGTCGGCGTGCGCTTGCAGATGCTCCATATACGCCGACACTGTCGACCGGCCGTAGCTCTCCACCATGCGCGCCAGCCCGTCGGCACCGCGCGCGCACGCCGCCACCTGCGCGGCGAGGTCGGCGAGGTTCTGCTCGACGTTGCGCGACGGCCACGGCCCCGACGCTAACAACGCGCGCAGCTTCTCGCTCCTCATCGCGCCGTCCTCGACCAGCAGCACGTTGTCGAGGATCACGCCCTCCTCTTCGATGCTGACACTGTCGGGCGGCATCGATCCGGGGCTGGTGCCGCCGACGTCGGCGTGGTGCCCGCGCGCGGCGACGAAGAAGGCGGGCTCGGCTCCCTTCCGGTCGTCGGCGCCCGCGAACCCCGGCATGATGACGGTAATGTCGGGCAAATGCGTGCCGCCCTGATAGGGCGCATTCAGCGCATAGACGTCGCCCGCGCGCATCCCGCGCCCGTCCGCCGCCGGCGAACGCCGCGCGATGACGGTGCGGATGCTCTCCCCCATCGAGCCGAGATGCACCGGGATGTGCGGCGCGTTGGCGACGAGATTGCCCGCGGCATCGAAGATCGCGCACGAGAAATCGAGCCGTTCGCGAATGTTGACCGACGATGCGCTGCGCTGGAGCGCGGCGCCCATCTCCTCCGCCAATCCCATGAACAGGCCGGCGAAAATCTCTAGCCGCAGCGGATCGACCCGATCGTCCTGCGCGACGGCTTCGCGCCGCGCGTGGCGCGAGAGGATCAGGTTACCCAAGCCGTCGACGCGGGCGGTCCAGCCGGGTTCCACCACGGTCGTCGACACGGCATCGACGATCAACGCGGGCCCCGTGATCGTAGCGCCGACGCCTAGATGAGCGCGGTCGTGAAGCGCGGCATCGCGCGTCTCGCCCGCGAGATGCACCGCGACCTGCGCGATCGCGGGCCCGCTTTCTTGCGGCAGCGATACCACCCCGTCGGCGTGTGCACCGCTGTCCGCGATCGCCTCGACACGCACCAACTCGGCGACAAGATCGCCCTCGCGCGCGTAACCGAACTGCCGGCGGTGCTGGCTCTGAAAGTCATCGGCCATCGCCTCGGATGCGGATAGCGCGACCTCGATCCCGTAATCGGCGCGAGCGTGACGCAGCTCGACGCGCACCTCGGTCCGCACTCCGGGCGCTTCGACCCCCTGCGCGACGAGCGCGTCGATCGCCTCCTGCTCCAGCGCCGCCACCGCCGTGTCGAGTGCGCCGCGGTCCGACAACGGCACCGACAACGTCGCCTCGCGCAGCACGCGCCGGTCCGCCAGCCCCATGCCATAGGCCGACAGCACGCCGGCGAGCGGGTGGATCATCACCCGATCCATGCCCAGTGCATCGGCGACGAGGCAGGCGTGTTGCCCGCCCGCGCCACCGAAACAGGCGAGCACGTAATCGGCCGGATCGTGCCCGCGCGCGACCGAGATCGCCTTGATCGCCTTGGCCATGTTGGCGACCGCGATTGCGACCAGTCCTTCGGCCGCCTGCTTCCGATCGGGTCGGGCGCCCGTCGTCGCCTCCACCTCGTCCAGCAGTGCGTCGATCTGCGCCTCGGCGGCGGAACGGTCGAGCGGCTGGTCGCCCGTGGGACCGAACAGGCTAGGGAAATGATCGGGCTGGAGCTTGCCGAGGATCAGGTTGCAGTCGGTGATGGTCAACGGCCCGCCGCGTCGATAGCAAGACGGCCCCGGCACCGCGCCCGCCGACTCCGGCCCGACCACCAGACGCCCGCCGACCAGCGCGCAGATCGAACCGCCCCCCGCCGCAACCGTGTCGATCCGCATCGTCGGCGCTGCCACCCGCACGCCCGCGATCACCGCGTCGTTGCGCCGCTCGTAGCGCCCGGCAAAGAGCGACACGTCGGTCGAGGTCCCGCCCATGTCGAAGCCGATGACGCGGTCGAAGCCCGCGGTCTCGGCGGTGCGCGCCATGCCGACGATCCCGCCCGCCGGGCCCGACAGGAGCGCGTCCTTGCCGCCGAACGCCGCGCCGTCGATCAGCCCCCCGTTCGACTGCATGAACAGCGGCGCCTGCCCACCGCCCAGCGCCGCGCCGAAGCGATCGACGTAGCTGCCCAGCACCGGCGACAGATAGGCGTCGACCACCGCGGTGTCGCCGCGCGCGACCAGCTTGATCAGCGGGGATACCTGATGGCTGACCGACACCTGCGTGAAACCGATCGCGCGCGCGATATCCGCCAGCGCCGCTTCGTTGGCGGGGTAGCGATAGCCGTGGACCAGCACGATCGCGACCGCGCGCAGTCCGTCGTCGTACGCCGCCTGGAACGCGCGGGCCGCCGCGTCGCGGTCGAGCGCGCGGACGACGCCGCCGTCGGCGTCGACGCGCTCGTCCACCTCGACCACCCGCGCGTAGAGCGGGTCGGCGCGGCGGATGTGGCGCGCGAAAATGTCCGGCCGGTCCTGGTATCCGATCACCAGCGCGTCGCGGAAACCGCGCGTGATCGCGAGCAGCGTCGGTGCCCCTTTGCGCTCGAGCAGCGCGTTGGTCGCGACCGTGGTGCCCAGCCGGATGTCGGCCGGCGGCAGGTCGCCCTCCGCCACGCCGGTCAGCTGCCGGATCGCGTGCACCGCCGCGTCGTCGTAGCGGCCGGGGTCTTCCGACAGTAATTTGGCGGTGGTCAGCCTGCCCGCCGGATCACGCGCGACGACGTCGGTGAAGGTACCGCCGCGGTCGATCCAGAACTGCCACTCGCCCGGCATCGCATCCCCTTCGCTCGGCCGCCGCTGTAACGAGCGCGGGGCACCCAAGTCAAAGCGGCCGGCATCGCGGAGAGCCGGCGCGCTAGGGGATCAGCCGGTCGGCGCGAAGCTGCGCGAACAGGTCGAAGAACGCGTCGTCGGTCGGCTGATAGGCGGTGAAGCCCAGTCGCCGACTCTTGCCCATGTCGGTCACCACCTCGATCGGGCGACCGAGATCGGCGTCGGTGTGCCACGGCGACGCGAGCCGATCGAGGTTCGGCTCGGCCAGCCCCGCGCGCGCCGCGATCTCGCGCCACACGCCCGCGTCGTCGGCCATCTGCTGCTCCAGCGGACGGACCGTTCCGTCGAACGGCGCCGCCTCGACCCCGAACCAGTCGGCGATGCGGCCCCACATCCAGCTCCAGCGAAACACGTCGCCGTTGACGATGTTGAACGCCTCGTCGTGTGCCGCCTCCGTCTCCACCGCCCACAGCAGGTGCCGCGCGAGTTGGCGCGCGTCGGTCATGTCGGTCAGCCCGTTCCACTGCGCCGCCGAGCCCGGAAAGGTGAACGGCCGCCCCGTCTCGCGGCAGATCGTGGCGTAGACCGCGAGCGTCGTGCCCATGTTCATCGCGTTGCCGATCGCGCGGCCGATCACGGTGTGCGGGCGATGCACGCTCCACGTGAAGCCGTCGCGCGCGGCGGCGGCGAACAGCTCGTCCTCCTGCGCGTAGTAGAAATTCTCGACATCGAGCCGGCCCTGCTTTTCGCGGAACGGCGTCTGCGGCAGCGTGCCTTTGCCGTACGCCTCGAACGGGCCGAGGTAATGCTTCAACCCCGTCACCAGCGCGACGTGGCGCGCGCCGGTGGGCTTGGGCAACGCGTCCAGCAGGTTGCGCACCATGGCCGAGTTGACGCGGATGTTCTCCGCCTCGCTGTCCTGCCGCGCCCAAGTGGTGATGAACACCGCGTCGGGGTTCACCCCGGCCAGCACGGCGCGCGTCGCCGCGGCGTCCTGCAGGTCGGCCGCGACCGGCTGCACGCCGTCCTGCTCGACGCCGCGCCGCGCGAGGCCGTGGACGGTCCAGCCCTGCTCCACCAGCAGCGCCGCGGTCGCGCTGCCGCCGATCCCGCTCGCGCCCACCACCAATGCCGTCTTCGCCATCACGCAAACTCCCGAATGTCGACGCCCGAGCTAGGCAGCGCGCGCGCCCGCTTCTAGACGGCACCGTTCGGGGACATAGGCACCGTGAGGTAACCAGTGACGACCAGCACCGACGAGGAGGAGTGGCGCGAGGATTGCGCGCCGCGCCGCGTGCTCGAACTGTTCGCGACCAAGTGGACCAGCATGATCCTTCACACGCTCGACGCGCGCCACGCCGGCGCGGCGCGGACCGGCGTGCTCCAGCGCAGCCTGCCGGGCATTTCCAAGAAGATGCTGACGCAGACGCTGCGCGACATGGAGGCGAGCGGGTTCGTCTCGCGCCACGTCCAGGGCACGATCCCGCCCGCGGTCGAGTATCGCCTGACCCCGCTCGGGCAGCGCTTCGTCGAGCCGGTGGAGCTGCTCTACGGCTGGGGGCGCGACAATGCCGACGCGCTCGACCAGATGGGCGCGCGCCCCACG
This sequence comes from Sphingomonas sp., assembly GCF_042095875.1. GTDB lineage: Bacteria > Pseudomonadota > Alphaproteobacteria > Sphingomonadales > Sphingomonadaceae > Sphingomonas. Next base: position 6,351 of record NZ_JBELMJ010000037.1, on the reverse strand, counting down.
TCGCGGCGCGGTGCTCGCGCGGTTCCCGGCCGCGCCGGTCCGGTGTAAGGCATCGCGATGATCCGCGTTAACGAGCTCAAGCTGCCGCTCCACCACGCCGACGAGGCGCTGCCCGCCGCAATCGTAAAGCGGTTGAAGATCACGCCGCGCGACCTGATCCGCTTCTCGGTCGCGCGGCGCGGGCACGACGCGCGCGACCGCAGCAACATCGCGCTCGTCTACGCGGTCGACGTGGCGGTCAAGAACGAGGGCACCGTGCTCGCCCGCCTGCGCCGCGACCGCGACGTCGGCCTGACGCCCGACACGCGCTACAAGCCGGTGGCGACCGCGCCCGCGGGGGCGATGCGCCCGGTGGTGATCGGCGCGGGGCCGTGCGGGCTGTTCGCCGCGCTGATCCTCGCGCAGATGGGCTACCGCCCGATCGTGCTCGAACGCGGCAAGGTGGTGCGCGAGCGGACCAAGGACACCTGGGGGCTGTGGCGCCGCAGCGTGCTCAACCCCGAATCGAACGTGCAATACGGCGAAGGCGGCGCCGGCACATTCTCCGACGGCAAGCTCTACAGCCGGATCAAGGACCCGCGACACCTCGCGCGCAAGGTGCTGACCGAGTTCGTCGCCGCGGGCGCCCCGCCCGAGATCCTGACCGAGGCGCACCCGCATATCGGCACCTTTCGCCTCGTCACGATGGTGGAGAGCATGCGCGCCACGATCGAGCAGCTGGGCGGCGAGTATCGCTTCGGAACGCGCGTCGACGGGCTCGACATCGCGACTGACGGCGCCGGCGGCGCGCGACGCGTCCAGGGGCTCCACCTGGCGGACGGCAGCTACCTGGAGGCGAGCCACGTCGTGATGGCGATCGGGCACAGCGCGCGCGACACGTTCGAAATGCTCCACGAGGCCGGCGTCCATGCCGAGGCGAAGCCCTTCTCGGTCGGGGTCCGCATCGAGCATCCGCAATCGTGGATCGACCGCGCGCGCTTCGGCCACGACGCGGGCAACCCGATCCTGGGCGCGGCGGAATACCATATCTCGCATCACTGCTCGAACGGGCGGACGGTCTACAGCTTCTGCATGTGCCCGGGCGGCACCGTGGTCGCCGCCACCTCGGAGGAAGGCCGCGTCGCCACCAACGGGATGAGCCAGTATTCGCGCAACGAGCGCAACGCCAACTCGGGCTTCGTCGTCGCGATCGACCCCGCGCGCGACTATCCCGGCGACCCGCTCGCCGGCATTGCGCTCCAGCGGCGGCTGGAGGAACAGGCGTTCGTGGCGGGCGGCAGCAATTATCACGCGCCCGCACAGCGCGTCGGCGACTTCCTCGCCGGGCGCGCTTCGACCGCGCTCGGCACGGTGGTGCCGTCGTACAAGCCCGGCGTGACCCCGACCGACCTCGCATCTTGCCTGCCCGATTTCGCGGTCGCCGCGATGCGCGAGGCGATCCCCGTGTTCGGGCGCCAGATCAAGGGCTACGACCACCCGGACGTCGTGATGACGGGCGTGGAGACGCGCACCTCCTCCCCCGTCCGCTTCACGCGCGGCGACGACATGCAGAGCCTCAACACCACCGGGCTGTTCCCCGCCGGCGAGGGCGCGGGCTACGCTGGCGGCATCCTGTCGGCCGGGGTCGACGGGATCAAGGTCGCGGAGGCGGTCGCGCTCGCCATCGGCGCCGTCGGGGTCGGACGCCGCGCGGCGTGACGCTGATCGCATTCAACAAGCCATTCGGTGTCCTGTGCCAGTTCACCGACGCGAAATCGCCCACCAAACGCGCGACGCTGTCCGACTTCATCGACGTGGGCGGCGTCTACCCCGCCGGCCGGCTCGACCGCGACAGCGAGGGATTGCTGCTGCTGACCGACGACGGCCGCATGCAGGCGCGGATCGCCGACCCCAGGTTCAAGCTGCCCAAGACCTATCTGGTCCAGGTCGAGGGTGAGGCGAGCGACCGAGCGCTCGAGGCGCTGCGCCGCGGCGTGACGCTCAACGACGGCCCGACCCGCCCCGCCGAGGTCGAGGCGATCGCACCGCCCGAGCTGTGGCCGCGCGATCCCCCGATCCGCTACCGCGCGAGCGTGCCCGACTGCTGGCTGCGCCTGACCATCCGCGAGGGCCGCAATCGCCAGGTGCGGCGCATGACCGCCGCGATCGGGCTGCCGACGCTCCGCCTGGTGCGCTGGCGCATCGGCGAGTGGACACTGGGCGATCTGGCACCCGGCACCTGGGCCCGGGTGTGAAGATCTTCTTCGACGGCGGGCTGCGCCCGCTGCCCGCCGGGATGGAAACAGCGGTAGTGATCGCGGGGCAGGCATTCGTCGCGCGCGGCCTGGGCGCGGGTACCAGCATGACCGCGGAATGGCTCGCGCTGATCGAGGCGGCGCGGCGCGCGGTCGCGCTGGGACTCGGGGGCGCGGTGCTGCTGGGCGACGCCGCTGCGGTCGTCGCGCAGGCGAACGGGCGCGTTCGCTGCCCCGCCGCGCACGTCGCGCACCTCGCAGACTTCCTCGCGCTGCGTGACGCCGCGAGCCCGCTGCGCGCGCGTTATGTCAAGCGATCGCAGAACCTTGCGGGGATCGCGCTCGCCGCCGCGCACGCGCGTTAACCCTCTTCGCCGCGTCGTTCGGTCGCGAAAAGCGGAACACGCCATCACGCGGGATGTTGACCTGCTCGGCAATCGGTACGACGACATGTCATTACGGCAGCGTTTCTCGGGCGTTGCCACGACGATCGCACGGTTTTCGGACGGCTTCCCGCTCGGGCGGTCGTCGACACACAGGGAGTAGATGATGGCACGTTCGGCAGAGAAGCGCGGCAAGGACGAAACTGCAGCCGCGGAGAAGAAGGTCAAGGCGACCGGCAAGCCCGCGGGCGGCGCGCGCGGCGGCATCACCGCTCCCGTCACCCCGTCCGACGACCTGGCCGAGATCGTCGGCAAGGACGACCTGCCGCGCAGCGAGGTCGTCAGCAAGGTGTGGGAATACATCAAGAAGCACGACCTGCAGGACGCCAAGGACCGCCGCCAGATCAACGCGGACGACAAGCTGGAGAAGATCTTCGGCAAGAAGTCGGCCAGCATGTTCGAGATGAACAAGTTCCTGAGCGCGCACCTGAGCTCGCCCAAGAAGTAAGCCTTCTCGACCACCGGCCGTCGCAGCGATGCGGCGGTCGGTCGGTCGCGGACGTTCCGCCGATCGCGGACACGCCGCAGCGGCGCGTCCATCCGATTTTGCCGCCCAATTCCTCACCGATCGGTGATGGCTCAGCCCCGTTACGCGCACAACCCGGCCAAGATGCACCACGGCCTGGGTAGTTCGAGCGAGCCCTCGGCGCTCAGGTCCAGTAGAGAATCCGTGCCGCGGGCAGCGCGTCGCCGATCGCGCGCTCGAAGAAGCCGCGCAGGCTGCGCATCGTCGCGGCGTCGTACACCTGCTTCTCCGCGCCGAACTTGGTCCGCTTGGTCACGCGGTTCGTCGCACTCATGTCGAGCGCGGAGCCGGGATACCAGCTGTCGAGCACCGCCTTCGATCCCGTATTGAACCGATGGGTGATCAGCTCCACCGTCAGGTCGAGGCTAGCGAGGTTGCCGAGCTGCGCCGCCGCGTCGTCGATCAGCGCGCCGTACGCCTCCTCCCAGCCGTCGGCGGCGATGATCGGCGCGATCGTCAGCCCGATCGGATAGCCCGCCTGCGCCATAAGCCGCAGCGCGACCAGCCGATCGTGCACGCGCGACGTGCCCCCCTCGAACCGCGCGAACGCGGGCGGGTTGACCGACGCGCGCATCCGGGTGCGGCCGCCGTGGTCGAGTGCGAGCAGCGGCGTCACGTCGGCGAACTTGGTGGTGAACCGCAGCTGCGCATCCGCCTGCCAGCGCCCGAACCACGTCACCGCCGCGGACAGCGACCCCGTCAGCGGTTCCAGCGCGAGCGGATCGGTGTAGCATGACGCCTCGAACGTCGTCCCCTCGTGCGCGCGCGCGGTCGAGCGCGAGGTGATCGTGCCCTGCCCCAGATAGTCGGGCAGCACGCCCAGTATCTCGTCCAGATTGGCGTAGACGCGCGTGATCGGCGGTCCCTTCAGCGACCCGGCGAGGTAGCAGTAGCTGCAATGCGCCGGGCACCCTTCCGCCAGGTCGACGCGCCAGTCGGCACTCGGCGCGATCGGCTGCAGCCGCCGCTTGGACGGCGGCGCGACCGTGACCGCCAGCGTGTTCTTCGCCTCGGCATAGGCGCGGCGCGGATCGTCCGACAGCGCGAGGTTGAGCCTGTCGCCCGGCAGCTCGACCACCTCGATTCCCAGCGCCGCGGCGCGCGCCGCGATCTCGCACCCGTGCGCGAAGCCGCGCGCCGCGCGCGTGACGAGGACGCGGCGCGGCCGCCACGCCCGTGGTGCCCGCTCGACCGGTGATGTCGCCAATGCCATGCGGGTCGAACGAGCGGCGACGCGCGCGGCTCCGCCCCCCGGTAGGAGAGCATCTCGCTAAACGTTCGAAACAGCGCGCCATCCCCGCCCATGGCAGGCGAAACGGATCGTTAGCGCGCCCCGCCGGTTGAGGAACAACAGAGTAGCGACGGGACGGAATGCGATGGCCGAGCAGATGGACGACGAAGCCTTCCACGGACAGTCGGAGGTGCCGATCAGCGTCGGCCTCTACTATCTCGCCTTTCTGCTGGTCGCGACGCTGTCGATGCTGCTGATCGCGGGCGGCGTGATCGGTTGATCCCGCCGGGCGGCGCCCACCGCCGCCCCTTCAGCGCAGCCGCCGGCACACGCGCACCAGCGTCGGCTCGTCCGCCACCGGCTCGGTCGCGAAGCCCATCTGGCGTTGCAGCGCGATCGACGCGTGATTGTCGCGGTCCTCGATCGACACGAGCGACGTGTACCCAGCATTCTCCGCATAGCCGACGAGGTAATCGAGCAGCGTCCACCCGATGCCGCGCCCCTTCGACGCGGCGCGGATCATGATCGCGACCTCGCAATGCTCGCCCGCGGCGTCGCCCTTCAGCGTCGCCGACGCGATCACCTGCCGCTGTTCGTCGAACGCGAGGAAACTGGTGACCCGTGCCGCCGGATCGGACAGCAGTTGCGCGAAGCGCTGCTCGCTCGTCTCGCGCTCGCCCGACAGGAAGCGGAAGCGCAAATCGTCGCTCGACACCTGGCGGAACAGCTCGACCAGCATGTCCTCGTCGCGGCGGCTGACCGGGCGAAGGAAGAAGCGGAAGCCGGTACGCGTCACCAGCGTCTCGGTCTCGTCCGGCATCATGCTCCATCTCCTCGTCGCCGTCGCCGCTCTGGCGCGCGGCGGTAAAACGGTCGAACGCGCGATCTGCTCCGAGCCCGCGCCGTCCAACCACCGGCCAGAACTCATCGCACTTCGTCGTCGCGCCGAGCGAACCAACCCAGATCAGGAACATTATGTCGCCATGACCCAGACCACCCAGCGCCACCGCGCCACCCGAACCGCGTGCCGGTGACCGTGCCCGACACCCTGTCATCGCGGCAGACCGCGCTTTCCTCGGCCGAACGGATCGACGGCTATCTCCCGCTCGAGCAATATGGCGCGCTCGGCGACGGCCGCTCGGTCGCGCTGTCGGGCAGCGACGGGTCGATCGACTGGTGGTGCGTGCCCAACATGGACTCGGCGCCGCTGTTCGACCGGCTGCTCGACGCGGAGAACGGCGGCCGCTTCGTGCTGCAACCGCGCGAGCCGTTCACGGTCGAGCGCCGCTACCGCGACGGCAGCAACGTGCTCGACACGGTGTTCACCACCGCCTCGGGCCGCGCGCGGCTCACCGAATCGATGAACAGCGGCACCGCCGGGCGGCTGCCCTGGGCCGAGCTGGCGCGGCGGGTCGAGGGGCTGGAGGGCCGCGTCCGCTTCGACCTGGTGATGCGGCTCGGCCGGCGCGGCGACACCGTCAACCCGTATCATTCCACCATCGGCGAGCACATCGTGTTCCACGTCGAGCGCGTGCTGGGATTGTTCGTCCACGACGACCTGCTCACCTGCGACTGGGCGGACGAGGGGATCACCGGCGAGCTGACCGTCGGGCCGGGCGAGCGCTGCACCGTGGCGATCGTCGCGGGTCGCGACGAGCCGCTGGTCGCCCCCGACATCCGCCAGATCGACGAGCGGATCGACGTGTCGGACCAGGAATGGCGCGACTGGTGCGCGCGCGTGTCCTATTCGGGCGCGGATCGCGACACCTTCCTGCGCAGCGCGCTGGCGCTCAAGCTGCTGCTCTACTCGCCCTCGGGCGCGATCGCGGCGGCGGCGACGACCTCGGTGCCCGAGGGGATCGGGGGCGAGAAGAACTGGGACTATCGCTACGCCTGGATCCGCGACGCGGGCTACAC
>NZ_JBELMJ010000036.1:0-33959 GCF_042095875.1 Sphingomonas sp. | reverse complement strand
GGCGCGATCTCGATCTCGCCGCTCGCGATCCGCCGCTCGACCTGCTCGGCGGGCAAGCAGTCGTACAGTGCGTCGTACAGCGGGCGAAGATAGGGATCGACCTTCTCCTTCATGTCGCCCGGCAGGAAGCCCAGCCGCTCGCCCGCCTCGACCGCGGGGCGCGACAGGATCAGGCGCTGGACGCTGCCGGTGATCAGCTGCGCCACCGCCTGCGCGACCGCAATATAGGTCTTGCCGGTGCCGGCGGGGCCGAGCGCGAAGATCATGTCGTGCGTGGTAAGCTCGCGCATGTAATGCGCCTGCGCGGCGGTGCGCGGCACGATCGTCTTCTTGCGCGTGCGGATCATCACCGACGGCGCACCCGGACCGGCGTCGGCGCGGATGATGCCGGTCAGCACCGGCTCCGCCGCCATCGCGATCGACGCGTCGACCAGGCCGGTGTCGACCTCCTCGCCGCGTTGCAGCCGCTGGTACAGGTCGTTCAGCACGTCGCGCGCCAGCGCGACCTGCTCGGCGGTGCCCTCCAGTCCGACGCGGTTGCCGCGCGCGGTGATGTACACCCCCAGCCGGTTCTCCAGCGCGACCAGATGCTGGTCATATTGTCCGAACAGCTGCACCAGCAGTTGCGGCTTGTCGAACAACAGTTCGACGCGGGAACGATCGCCCATCTGGGCGGGGGCAGGCTTGCGACTCATGCGGTCCTTTCACTCACCTGCCCAAGGTGAGCACTCGCGGGCGCGCGCGCAACTATCGCGTGCGCGACGCGTGAAGAATTGCGGTCAGGCGGCGACCGCGACGCGTGCCTCGCCCGCCAGCGAGTTCGGCCCCGCCTGCGTCAGCACGACCTCCACCACGTCGCCGATCGCGTAATCGCCGATCAGATGCACCGATTGCAGCCAAGGCGACTTGCCGAGCCACTGGCCGGGCAGCTTGCCGCGCCGCTCGACCAACACGCTGCACGTCCGCCCAACGGTGTCCACGTTGAACGCCGCCTGATCGCGATTGAGCGCGGCCTGCAGGCGTTGCAGGCGATCGTCCATCACATCGGCTGCGACCTGACCGGTCATGTCGGCCGCCGGCGTGCCGGGCCGCGGGCTGTACTTGAACGAGAACGCCTGCGCGTAGCCGACCGCGTCCACCAGGCTCAGCGTCTCGGCGAAGTCCACCTCGCTCTCGCCGGGAAAGCCGACGATGAAGTCGCCCGACAGCGCAATGTCGGGCCGCGCGTCGCGGATACGGTCGAGCAGGCGCGAGTAGCTGTCGCGCGTGTGGCTGCGGTTCATCGCCCTGAGCACCCGGTCCGCCCCCGCCTGCACCGGCAGGTGCAGGAACGGCATCAGCGACTCCACGTCGCGGTGCGCGTCGATCAATCCCTGCCGCATGTCGTTGGGGTGGCTCGTCGTGTAGCGGATGCGCGACAGCGCCGGGATGCGGTCCATCGCGCGGATCAGGTCGTGCAGGCCCCGGCCGTCCGCATCCTCCCACGCGTTGACGTTCTGCCCCAGCAACGTGATCTCGCGCGCGCCCGCGTCGACCAGCGCCTTTGCCTCATCAAGCACCTGCGCGAACGAGCGGCTGACCTCGGCGCCGCGCGTGTACGGCACGACGCAATAGGTGCAGAACTTGTCGCACCCCTCCTGCACGGTCAGGAAGGCGCTCGGTCCGACCTTTCGCCGGGCGGGCAACGCGCCGAACTTGGAGGCGAGCGGCATGTCGGTGTCGAGCGCCGCCGTACCCGAGGCGGCGTCGGCGACGAGACGCGGCAGGTTGTGATACGCCTGCGGCCCCACCACCACGTCGACCTTGGCGCGGCGCACGATCTCCGCGCCCTCGGCCTGCGCGACGCAGCCCGCCACCGCGATCATCGGCGCGCGCCCGTCCTTGCCGGCATGCTTCCGGATGCGGCCGATGTCCGAATAGACCTTCTCGGTCGCCTTCTCGCGGATGTGGCAGGTGTTGAGCACGACGAGGTCGGCGTTGTTGGCGTCGTCGGTCGCGACCAGGCCGTCGGCCGCCATCAACTCGGCCATGCGCTCGCCATCGTAGACATTCATCTGGCAGCCGAACGACTTGACGTGAAAGGTTTTCGGGGGCGATTTCATGCGCGTGCGCATAGGGCAAAGCGCTGCGAACCGCTACCGTGCGGCAGCGATCCGCGCGCGCGCCTCGGCCGCGATCGCCTTGCGGTCGCCGACCGGCGCGAAAGGTTCGAGGAATTGCAGCGTCGCGGTGAAGCGCCCGGCGCGCGCCAGCACGCGGCGCGCGTGGTCGATGCCGGGCTCGTCCCCGACCCAGGCGAGCTCGGCCGTCGCCGCGCCGTAATCGATCCTGACCGGCTGCACCATCAGCCCCGCCGGTGCCGGATCGAGCGCGCCGAGCAGCGCCGCCTTGAACGGCAGCAGCGTCACGCCGTCACCGGTCGTGCCTTCGGGGAAAATCGTCACCGGCCACGGCTGTGCCAGCGCGTCACGCAACTGCGCCACCTGCGCCGCGACGTTCATCCGCTCGCCGCGCGCGACGAAGATCGTGTGGTTGAGCGTGCACAGCCAGCCGATCAGCGGCACGTCGCGCAGCTCGGCCTTGGCGACGAACGCGGTGCCGTTGCTGCCCGCGAGCAGCAGGATGTCGATCCAGCTCAGGTGATTGGACAGCACCACCACGTCGCGGCGCAGCGGTTGCCCGACGACGCGCACCCGCGCGCCTACGATCCGCGCCACCGTCCCCAGGAAGCGCCGCGGCCAGCGGGAGGGCGCGCGCACCAGCCGCCAGGCGCCGTGCAGCAGCAGCCCGGCCAGCAGCGCGACGACGAGCAGCACCAGCCGCGCCGCCGTCCATAACGCGCCGGTCACGCGTGGGGCCTTCCCCGGCGTCCTCAATCCTTGCGGCTGAGGCTGACGCCGTACAATTCCATCCGGTGATCGACCAGGCGGAAGCCCAGCTTCTCCGCGATCGCCTTCTGCAATTGCTCCAGCTCCGGGTCGACGAACTCGATCACCTTGCCCGTCTCAACGTCGATCAGGTGGTCGTGGTGCGCCTCCGGACTCGGCTCGTACCGCGCGCGCCCGTCCCCGAAATCGTGGCGGTCGAGGATGCCGGCCTCCTCGAACAGGCGCACCGTGCGGTACACGGTCGCGATCGAGATGCCGGAGTCGATCTTCGACGCGCGCTCGTACACCTTTTCCACGTCGGGGTGGTCGTCGGCTTCGGACAGGACGCGCGCGATGACGCGGCGCTGCTCGGTGATGCGCAGGCCCTTCTGGTGGCAAAGGGCTTCGAGATCGATGTTACGGGGCATGGCTTTGCTCTTAGTGCGTCAGGCTTGTTGCGAAAAGCGCTAGCGACTCGCAACAAGCTCAGACGTTTCGCGCGCCTACACGTCTCTCGCGTAGGTGTGCGCGTCGAAACTCTCACCCGACTTGGCGCGGTAGTAGCCGCGCCGCTCACCCGCCTTCGCGAAGCCGTGCGCCACGTAGAGCGCGACCGCGGGATTGTTCGCGCGCACCTCCAGGTGCACTCGGTGAACCCCGCGCCCGCGGCACTCGGCGAGCATCGAGCGCATCAGCGCGCCCGCCACGCCGCGGCGGCGGTGCGCGGGATCGACCGCGATCAGCAGCAGCTCTGCCTCGTCCATGATCCCGCGCACCAGCGCGAAGCCGACCACCTCGCCCGCCGCCTTCGCCAGCGTCAGCCACACGCCGGGCATGGTCAGGATGCCGACGCACTGCGCGCGCGTCCACGCCTCGCCGTAGCGCGGCTCGAACGCCGCCTGCATCACGCGGTCGACCGCGTCGGCGTCGCTGACGCGCCCGCTGGCGAGCTCAACCAGGTGAAGCTGCGTGCTCACCGCGGCTCCTTGGGCGTGGGCAGCTTCGCGTCGGGCGCGCGGCCGTAGAGCGGGGCAGGGGGCAGCGCGCGATAGTCGGGCGGCAGCAGCAGCGCGCTCGCGGCGTCGGGCCACGCCTCGACCACCGGCAAACCCGGCTCCACGTCGGCGAGCCAGCGCGTCCCGCTGCCGATCGCGCGGCGACCCGCCAGCGCGGCGAGCGCGGCGTCGGGGCGGAGCGACTGCACCTCGCCCAGCGCGCGGAAAGGGGCGGCGAACGCCTGCATGAAGACCTCACCGTGCCCGCCTTCGGTCACCACCGCAAGCTCGGGCGAGACCCCGCCCGCCTCGTCCCCGACCAGCGCCGCCGCCGCGATCAGCGCCAGCGCGCTGTACCCGCGCGCCTGCGCGCTCCAGCCGAGCGCCAGCGCGCGCGCCGCGGCGATCCCGACGCGGATGCCGGTGAAGCTGCCCGGCCCGACATCGACCAGTATATGCGACGCGCGTCCGTTGTCCGGCAGCTCGGCGATCATCGGCAGCAATCGTTCGGCGTGGCCGCGCCCGACCACGTCGTGGCGGCGCGCTATAAGCACATCGTCCTCGAACAGGGCGACCGAGCAAGCGGCGGTGGCGGTGTCGATGACGAGCAGGCGCGATGCGCAGCTCACGTCAGCGGCTCGGGAAACAGCGGAACCATTGCGCAGGCTTTCGCCGCCCGCGCGGCTTCATGCAACCGTGTTGAACTTCTCGAACGCCGGACGAGGGCTGCGCCCGTACACCGACGACGGATCGCCGTGGCCGATCGTCATGATGAAGTTGGTGCGCACCGCGGGACTGTTGGTGAAGAACGCCTGGTCGACCGCGCCGGCGTCGAACCCCGACATCGCGCCGGTGTCGAACCCCAGCGCGCGCGCCGCCAGCACCAGATACGCGCCCTGCAGCGACGAGTTGCGGAACGCCGATGCCTCGCGCAGCTCGCGGTTGCCGGTGAACCAGCTCTTCGCGTCGGTGTGCGGGAACAGCTCTGGCAGATGCTCGTGGAACTCGGTGTCCATGCCGACGATCACCGTCACCGGCGCACCCAGCACCTTGGGCTTGTTTGCCTCCGAGCAGCAGTCGGCGAGCTTCGCCTTCGCCGCGTCAGAGGTGCACCACACCAGTCGCGCGGGCAGCTGATTGGCCGAGGTCGGCCCCATCTTCGCCAGATCCCAGATCGCGCGGCAATCGTCCTCGCTCACCGGCTGGTCGTTGTAGCCGTTGTAGCTGCGGGCGGTGCGGAACAGCTGATCGAGCGCGGTGTCGTTGAGCGGCTGGGGCATCATAACTCCGGATGGTCAGGGCAGGCAGGGCAGAGCCACGGATCAGACCGCGCGTACCTCGCTCACTTCCGGCACGTAGTAGCGTAGCAGCTGCTCGATGCCGTTCTTCAACGTTGCGCTCGACGACGGGCAGCCCGCGCACGCGCCCTGCATCCGCAGGTACACCTTCCCCTTGTCGAAGCCGCGATAGACGATGTCGCCGCCGTCGTTCGCCACCGCCGGACGCACGCGCGTGTCGATCAGGTCCTTGATCTGCGCCACGATGTCCGCGTCGGCGGGATCGTCGGCGAAGGCTTCCTCCTCCGCCGGCACCGAGAAGTCGGCGGAAGCCGGGCGAAACAGCGGCATCTGCGCTGCGAAATGATCCATCAGGATGCCGAGCACGTCGGGCTTGAGCGTCGCCCAGGCGGTGCCCGGCGCCGCGGTGACCGACACGAAGTCGCGCCCGAAGAATACGCCGGTTACGTCGCCCAGGTCGAACAGCGCCTGCGCCAGCGGGCTTGCCTCCGCTTCCTCGGGCGTTGCGAAGTCACGGGTGCCCGCGTCCATCACGATGCGGTTGGGCAGGAACTTCAGGGTCGCCGGGTTCGGCGTAGTCTCGGTCTCGATCAGCATCGCCGCGATGTGGCGCGCGTGGGCGGTCGGATCAAGCGGGTAGCGCGAAAGCGATCGTATCGGCGCGCGGACCCGCGCTTCACACGTCCAGCTGCTTCACCGCCGCGTTCCACTTGGCGACGTTGTCGCGCGCTTCCTGCACGAATGCGCTTCGCTTGACGAAGCCGAGGAACAGGTCCGCGAACCACCGGCCCGGTTGCCGCAGCGGCCGCTCGAACTGGATCAACAGAACGACGCGCGTGCTTTCGGTGTCGTTCCACACCTCGTGGTCGTAGGTGTCGTCGAACACCAGCGTCTGCCCCTCCGACCAGCGGACGACGCGGTCGTCGACGCGCATGCGCACGTCGCCGTCGCGCGGCACGATCAATCCCAGGTGGCAGGTGATCAGCCCCTTGGTGACGCCGCGATGCGCCGGGATGTGCGTGCCCGGCGCCAGGATCGAGAAGAACGCCGAATTCAACCCCGGGATCGCCTCGATCGCCGCCTTGGTCCGCGGGCAGCGCGCGAGATTGTCGTCGATCGGGTAACCGTAGCCCCACAGAAAGAACGACCGCCACTTGTCGACCTCCGCGATCGAGCGGTGGTCGGGCGAGATCGTCGCCAAGCTCGGCGCGGCATGGCCGACCAGCGCGACCGCGGTGGCCTCCGCGCGGATCGCTTCCCACTCGTCCCGCAGGCTCTGCGTCCAGGCGAAATCACGCACGTCCAGCACGGGGTCGTTCGGCACCAGCGACGATCCCGCGATCAACCGGTCGAAGATCCCGCGCAGATGCTTGCCGACGCGGATGATCAGCGGGCGGTTGCCCTCCGCCTTCAACGCAGCCCCCGGTACCGGCGCGCCCGAGATGACGTTCAGGTCGGGCACGATCGCGGCATCGTCCGCGTCGCTGCGCCACATGCGTGGATTGGCGACCTTTTCTGCAATCATCGCTGCGTCCCGTGCTTGCCTCACCCGGCCCGACGTGCGTGCACCATCCCGAGCGGCAGCGTCGCCGCTAGCGGCGTATCGCGACGAAATGATGGCACTCGTCGGGCAAAGCGTGAATGGGTGAGGGTGCGCGGGTAAGCGAGTGTTTCCCTGAGCCTTTCCCGTCCGTCAGCGTACGGGCGGGCGTTGCGGAGCCGCCGCGCGACGCCTACAGAAGGCGCATATGAATCTTTCCGCACGCGCGCTGTCGAAGCCGCTCGTCGCCTTTCTCCTCGCCACCGCGCTCGTACCGGCCGCCGCTGGGCAGCGCGTCGGGAACGGCAAGCCGGCTCCCGCGGTAAAGGCGTCGACGCCCGACGCCACGCCGGTCGATCCCGCCTCGGTCAAGGTCGACACCGCGCCGTGGCTGTTCAAGGGATCGGACATCCCACCTGATCCGGCGTGGTATTTCGGGCGCTTGCCCAACGGGCTGCGCTACGCGGTGCGCAAGAACGGCGTGCCGCCCGGCCAGGTCGCGGTGCGCGTCCGCATCGACGCGGGCTCGCTGTATGAGAAGGATTCGGAGCAGGGCTTCGCGCACCTGATCGAGCATCTGTCGTTCCGCGGCTCCAAATACGTCCCCGATGGCGAGGCGAAGCGCGTGTGGCAGCGCTTCGGCGCGACCTTCGGCTCCGACTCGAACGCCTCCACCACTCCGACGCAGACCGTGTACAAGCTCGACCTGCCCGGCGCGACGCAGGCGAACTTGGACGAGAGCCTCAAGATCTTCGCCGGCATGATGGCCGACCCGGCGATCACCGCGCAGGGGCTCGCCGCCGAGCGCCCGGCGGTGCTCGCCGAGCAGCGCGAGGCGCCGGGGCCGCAGGTCCGCTACGGCGACGCGCTGCGCCAGACCTTCTTCGCCGGGCAACCGCTCGCCGACCGCTCGCCGATCGGAACGATCAAGACGCTTGAGGCGGCGACCCCGGCGGCGGTGCAGGCGTTCCACGATCGCTGGTATCGGCCGGAGAACACGGTGGTGATCCTGTCGGGCGATATCGATCCCGCGATCGCCGCGTCGCTGATCGTCAAGAATTTCGCGAGCTGGACCGGCCACGGCCCGGCGGTTCCCGCCCCCGATTTCGGCAAGCCCGATCCGAACGCGCCGCCGACGAAGACGGTGGTCGAGCCCTCGCTGCCGCCGATCGTCGCCACCGCGGTGCTGCGCCCGTGGGAGTACCGCGACGACACGATCATCTTCAACCAGAAGCGGCTGGTCGACTTCGTCGCGCTGCGCGTCATCAACCGCCGGCTGGAAACGCGCGCGCGCGCCGGCGGCAGCTTCCTCCAGGCGTCGGTCAGCCTCGATGACGTTTCGCGCTCCGCCAACGCGACGCTGACCAACATCGTGCCGCTCGGCGACGATTGGGAAGCGGCGCTCAAGGACGTGCGCGCGGTGATCGCCGACGCGATGGCGAACCCTCCGACGCAGGCCGAGATCGACCGCGAGCTGACCGAGTTCGACGCCGCGATGAAGAACGACGTCGCCACCGCGCGCGTCGAGGCCGGGTCGAAGCAGGCCGACGACATGGTCGGCGCGCTCGACATCCGCGAAACCGTCGCGGGGCCGGAAACCTCGTACAAGATCCTGCAGGACGCGCGCGCCAAGGGCTTCTTCACCCCCGCCGCGATGCTTGAATCGACCAACCGCCTGTTCAAGGGCGACGCGACCCGCGCTTTGCTCAACACCCGCACGCCCGACGCCGGCGCCGCGGCCAAGCTCGCCGCTGCGCTCAAGGCCGACGTGTCGAAGCTAGCGGGCAAGCGCAGCCAGCAGGCCGCGGTCGACTTCTCCAAGGTGCCCAAGCTCGGCACGCCGGGCAAGGTAACCGCGCGCGTCACCGTCTCGGCCGATCCCGGCATCGAGCAGGTGACCTTCTCCAACGGCGTGCGCGCGCTGCTCTACCCCAATTCGTCGGAGACGGGCCGCGTCTACCTGCGCGTGCGCTTCGGGCGCGGGAACCTCGCGCTGCCCGGCGACAAGCCCACCGTCGCCTGGGCGGGCGACAACGCGCTGGTCGCGAGCGGCATCGGCAAGCTCCGCCAGGGCGATCTAGACCAGCTCACCGCCGGGCGCCGCATGGGGCTCGACTTCGACATCGGCGACGACGCCTTCACCTTGAGCGCGATCACCACGCCGGGCGATTACGCCGACAATCTGACGCTGATGGCGGCGAAGCTCGCCGCTCCCGGCTGGGACCCGCAACCGGTCGCGCGCGCGCGCGCCGCGGCACTCGCTGGCTACGCCGGCCTGTCGTCGTCGCCCGACGGCGTGCTGTCGCGCGACCTGGAGCGGTTGCTGCGCGCCGGCGACCCGCGCTGGGGCACGCCGACGCTTTCGCAGATCGAGGCGCTGAACGCCGCCGACTTCCGCCGCCTGTTCGAGCCGCTGCTCGCCACCGGTCCGATCGAGGTCGACGTGTTCGGCGACGTCAAGGCGGAGGAGGCGATCGCCGCGATCGCCAAGAGCTTCGGGGCGCTCAAGCCCCGCACGCCCGCGCCGACCAGCAGCGCGGCCGTTCGATTCCCGGCGCACAACGCGACGCCCGTGCTCCTGACCCACGACGGCGCCGACACGCAGGCGGCGGCGGTGATCGCCTGGCCGACCGGCGGCGGTTCCGCCGACCACGCCGAGGCGCGCCGGCTCGATGTCCTCGCTGCGGTCTTCTCAGACCGCCTGTTCGAGCGGCTCCGCTCGGTCGCGGGCGCGAGCTACTCGCCGAGCGCGCAGAGCCAGTGGCCGACCGGCCTGCCCGGCGGCGGGCGCCTGGTCGCGCTGGGACAGGTCGCCCCCGACCGCGTGCCCTTGTTCTTCCAGCTCTCGCGCCAGATCGCGGCCGAGCTGGTGTCGACCCCGATCGGCCCCGACGAGCTCAGGCGCACGATCGGGCCGATGCTCCAGTACATGGCGCGCGCTTCGTCGGGTAATCAGTTCTGGCTCGCGCAGCTGCAGGGCGGCAGCTTCGATCCCAAGCGGGTCGAGGCGACGCAGAGCCTCGTCACCGATATGACGGGGATCACCCCCGAGTCGCTACAAGCCACCGCGGCGAAATACCTGCGCCCGGAGAAGGACTGGACGCTGGCGGTGATGCCGAAGGCTCCCGCCGGGTCCGCCGGCTCAGCCGCCGGCAAGTAAGCGAGCGGGGGGCGGCATGTCGGCGGCGGCGCTGCGGCAGGAGCTGGAGGCGACGGCGCGCCGCGGCGGTCTGCCCGCCGCCGTCGAGCTGCTCCGCACTCGCGCCGAGGCGGGCGAGCTGCCCGCGCTCGAGATGCTGGCACACTGGCATCTGTGGGGCAGCTACGTGCCGCGCGACCCGGCGGCCGGCTACGCCGTGCTGACCCGCGCGGCGGAGTTGGGCTCGACCGAGGCGGCGCTGACGCGCGCCGCGCTGCTCGCGACCGGCACCGGCGTCGCGGTGAACGTGGCGGCGGCGGCAGAGGTCGTCCGCACCGTCGCCGATCGCTCGCCGCTCGCCGCGCGGCAGCTGGCGTTGCTCGACACGCAGCCCGTGCCACCGGCGGCGCGTGTCGTCCAGGCCGACCCTCACGTCGCGGTGATCGACGGGCTGCTCAGCGCCGATGAGTGCCGCTACCTGATCGACACGGTCGGCCCGCGCGTGCAGCCGTCGATGGTGGTCGACCCCGCCACGCGGCGGCGCATCCCCAACCCGGTCCGCGATTCGCACGGCACCAACGTGTCGCCGGTCGACGAGGACATGGTCGTCAACGCGATCAACCGCCGCGTCGCCGCCGCGACCGGGACCGACTGGGCGCAGGGCGAGCCGCTCCACCTGCTGCGCTACGCGGTCGGGCAGCAGTACAAGCCGCACTTCGACGCGCTGCCCGGCGTCGACAATCAGCGCTCGATCACCGTGCTGCTCTACCTCAACGACGATTTCGCCGGCGGGGAGACGTGGTTCAAAAACGGGCTCACGTTGCGCGGTCGCGCGGGCGACGCGATCGTGTTCCGCAACCTGACCGACGACGGTCACGTCGACCGCCGCACCGAACATGCCGGACTGCCGGTCACCGCGGGCGTGAAATGGCTCGCGACGCGCTGGATACGCCAGCGCAGTTTCGATCCGTGGAGCGGGCAGGGCGGCTAGGCGCCCTTGTACAATCCCTCCAGCCGCTCGCCGTAGATCTGCCGCAGCACGTGGCGCCTGATCTTCAGGCTCGGCGTCAGTTGCTCGTTCTCGATGGCGAACGGCTCGTCGGCGATGATCCAGCGGCGGACCCGCTCCACCACCGACAGCTCGCGGTTGGTGCGGTCGACCGCCTTCTGCAGCGCGGCACGATAGTCCTGGTTGCCGACCAGCCCGCGATAGCCGCCCGCCACACCGTTGCCGCGCGCCCAATCCTGCGTCCACTCGGCGTCGGGCACCAGCACCGCCACCATGTGCGGCTTGCGGTCGCCGGTGATCATCGCCTGCGCGATCTCGGGCTGGAGGGTCAGCATGCCCTCGACCTTGGCGGGGGCGACATTGTCGCCCTTGTCGTTGATGATCAGGTCCTTCTTGCGATCGGTGATGCGGATGCGCCCGCGATCGTCGATCTCGCCGATGTCGCCGGTGTGGAGCCAGTCGTCGTGCAGCACGCGCGCGGTCTCGGCCGGGTTGCGCCAGTAACCATGCATCACCAGCTCGCCCTTCACCAGGATCTCGCCGTCTCCCGCGATCCGCACCTCCGTATTGTCCAGCGCGGGGCCGACCCCGTCCATCGTCACGCCGGCGGACGGCCGGTTGCACGAGATCACCGGCGCCGCCTCGGTCTGGCCGTAGCCCTGCAGGAAGGTGAGCCCGAGCGACTGGAAGAACACGCCCACCTCGGGCGTCAGCGGCGCCCCGCCCGAGATCATCGCCTTGATCCGCCCGCCGAACTTCTTGGCGATCTTGGGCTTGAACAGCGCGTCGACCAGCAACGCCTTGGGCCGATCGGCGAGGCGCAGCGTACCGGTGTAGCGCTTCGTCCCGATGTCGAGCGCCGCCGACAGCAACCGCGCCGACATGCCGCCCTGCTTCTCGATCGCCTTGCTGATCCGCGTGCGCAGCACCTCGAACAGTCGCGGCACGACGAACATGATCGTCGGGCGCACTTCCTCGATGTTGGCGGCGAGCTTCTCGATCCCTTCCGCGTAGTAGATCTGCCCGCCCATCCCGATCGGGAAATGCTGCCCGCCGGTATGCTCGTACGCGTGGCTGAGCGGCAGGAACGACAGGAACACCTCGTCGCCCCAGCCGAAATCCTCCGCGACCACCGCCGAGCAGCCCGCGACATTGTGCAGGATCGCGCCGTGGTGCTGCATCACCCCGCGCGGAGCCCCGCCGGTGCCTGAGGTGTAGATGATGCACGCCAGATCCTCGCGCGCGAAATCGGCCCCGGCGCGCGCTTCCGCCACGTTCGCCGGGTGCGTGTCGATCAGCGTCTGCCAGTCGTAGACGTCGAACGGCGTCTGCCCGAGCCGCACCGGATCGATCCCGATCAGGATCTGCGGCTGGATCGAGCGCAGGATCGCGGGCATCAGCGTCCGCGCGAGCTTGTCGGTCGAGACGATCACCGCCTTCGCGCCCGAATTCTCGATGATGTGCGTGTGGTCGCGCTCGGTGTTGGTGGTGTAGGTCGGCACCGTCACCGCGCCCGCCGCCATGATCGCCAGGTCGGACAGGCACCATTCGGGGCGGTTCTCGCTCACCAGCATGACGCGGTCGCCGCGCTCCACGCCGATCGCGGTCAGCGCGGCGGCCAAACGCGCGACCTTCTCCGCCGCCTCGCGCCACGTGATCGGCGCCCATGCCCCGTCGCGCTTCGCCCACAGGAACGGCGCGTCGCCCTTCTCGGCGGCGCGGGTGAAGAACATCGTGACCAGATTGGGGAAATGTTCCAGCCTGCGTGTCACCGATCATCCTCCCGCGCGCGGCCGTGATCGCGCCGCGCTTCGGCCTTGCTCTAGGGGCAGGGGCGAGGGGACGCTAGCCCGTGACAGCGACGCTTGATTGTGTCGAGAAGCCGATCGCCGCATCTGACACGCGAAGCCATGACGTTTGACCCGAACTAACGCACCGTTATTCCGGACTTGATCCGGGATCCCGCTTCCTTTTCTCGCGCCGAGAGAGAGAGAGAGCGGGACCCCGGATCGAGTCCGGGGTGACGATGGAGACCTGTTCGGTTTGGGTGATGCGCTGGAATGAACGCGCAAGCCGGATCGTGGACGCGCTCACCCGCGGGCGTTATCGCATCGCCATGCGCATCCGCCTGCTCGCCGCCGCCGCTCTCCTTCTCTCCTCCTGCGCGCAGGTGCCGCCAGCCGGTCCGCGCGCCGCTCCAGACACGGCGGCTGCGCCGCGCACGCCGGGCTTCGTCGTCGCCGCCAATCCGCTCGCGGTCGACGCGGGCATGGCGGTGCTGCGCCGCGGCGGCAGCGCGGTCGACGCCGCGGTCGCGGTGCAGGCGATGCTGTCGCTGGTCGAGCCGCAGAGTTCGGGCATCGGCGGCGGCGCGTTCATGACCTATTACGACGGCACCAAACGCGACGTCACCGTCTACGACGGCCGCGAGGTCGCGCCCGCGGGTGCGGCGCCCGACATGTTCCTCGATCCTGCCACGGGCAAGCCGCTGCCGTTCGCGCGCGCGGTGCTGTCGGGACGCGCGACCGGCGTCCCCGGCGCGGTGGCGATGCTGGCGCAGGCGCACCAACTGCACGGCGCGCTCGCGTGGAACACGCTGTTCGACGATGCGCAGCGTACCGCCCGCGACGGCTTCGTCGTCACGCCGCGGCTCGCGCACATGCTCGGCGGCAGCTTCGCCGAACTGTCCGCGCCCGACGTCCGGCGTTATTTCGCGCGGCCGGGCGGCGGGTTGCTCCAGGCCGGCGACCGGTTGCGCAACCCCGCCTACGCCGCCTTCCTCTCGCGCCTCGCCGCGCAGGGACCGGCTGCGCTCTACCGCGGGGAGACCGCGCGCCGCATCGTCGCGCGCGTCCACGCCGATCCGCTGTCCGGCAGCATGACCGAGGCCGATCTCGCCGCCTACGCGCCCGTCGCGCGCGCGCCGGTGTGCGGCGCGTGGCGCGTGTACCGCGTCTGCGCCGCGCCGCCGCCCGCCAGCGGCGTCGGGCTGATCGAGCTGCTCGGCCTGCTCGAACGCACCGACATCGCGCAGCGCGGTCCCGCCGA
This sequence comes from Sphingomonas sp., assembly GCF_042095875.1. Lineage (GTDB taxonomy): Bacteria > Pseudomonadota > Alphaproteobacteria > Sphingomonadales > Sphingomonadaceae > Sphingomonas. The sequence continues at coordinate 20,063 of NZ_JBELMJ010000036.1, read as the reverse complement.
TCCGCAGGCCTGGTACCTGTTCGCCGAGGCGAGCCGGCTGATGTACGCCGACCGCGACCGCTACGTCGCCGATCCCGCCTTCGTGCGCGTCCCCGTCGCGGGCATGATCGACCCCGCCTATCTCGACGCGCGCGCGCGGCTGATCGGCGCCAGCGCCGGCCCCGCGCCGGTCGCGGGCACGCCGCCCGGCGCCCCCGCCGCGGGCCCCGACGCCACGCGCGAGCCCGCCGGCACCTCGCACTTCATCGTCGGCGACGGCGCGGGCAACGTCGTGTCGATGACGACGACGGTTGAATCGATCTTCGGATCGGGCCGGATGGTCGACGGCTTCTTCCTCAACAACCAGATGACCGATTTCTCGTTCGCGCCGCGCGGGACCGATGGGCGCGCGGCGGTCAATGCGGTGGCGCCTGGCAAGCGCCCGCGCTCGTCGATGACCCCGCTCGTCCTGCTCGACCGCGACCGTCGCTTCGCCGGCGCGATCGGCTCGGCGGGCGGCAACGCGATCCTCGCCTATGTCGCGAAGTCGCTCGTCGCCGCGATCGACTGGAACCTGCCGACGCAGGAAGCGCTCGCGCAGCCCAACCTCGTCGCGCGCGGTGACGCGTTCAGGGGCGAGGTGACCAAGTTCCCGGCGCCGGTGCTCGCCGGCTTGGCCGCGCGCGGCGTCGCGCTGCGACCGGGGCAGGGCGAGGACTCGGGCGTCCACGCGATGATCGTGCGCAGCGGTGGCCGCTACGACGGTGGCTACGACCCGCGCCGCGAGGGCAAGGTGGTGGTCGAGGCGGTGCCCGCGCCGCGGATCAGGTCACGCGGCCCCGACCGCGTCCGCGACGCGCGCGAACCCGTCGCGGCGCAGTAACGCGTCCAGCTCGCGCAGGATGCGCGCGGGCAGCCCGGGCCCGCCGTAGACCATCGCGGAATAGACCTGCACCAGGCTCGCCCCGGCGCGGATGCGCGCATAGGCCTCCGCGCCCGTGTCCACGCCCCCGACCGCGATCAGCGGTAGCGCACCTCCCGTGGCGCGGCGGAAATCCGCCAGCCGCGCGCGCGCCAGCGGTCTGAGCGGCGCACCCGACAATCCGCCCGCCTCGCCCTTGTGCCGCGACTTGAGCGCGGGCCGCGACACGGTGGTGTTCCCCATGATCAGCGCGTCGACCCCGCCCTCGATCGCGGCGCGCGCGACGTCGTCGATCTGCGTCGGCGACAGATCGGGCGCGACCTTCAGGAACAGCGGCGTCGCACCCTTCACCGCGCTGGCCGCGGCGAGCAGCTCGCGCAGCGCCGCGCCTTCCTGCAGAACGCGCAGCCCCGGCGTGTTGGGCGAGCTGACGTTGATCGTGACGTAATCGGCGACCCGCGCCGCCGCGCTCACCCCCGCGACGTAATCCGCCACCCGGTCGGCCGCGTCCTTGTTCGCGCCGACGTTGATGCCCAGCACGCCGACGCGCTTCGCCGCAGCCGCGCGCGCGATCCCCGCCGCCTGCCCGCCGTTGTTGAACCCGAAGCGGTTGATGACGCCCGCGTCCTCGTGCAGCCGGAACAATCGCGGCCTGGCGTTCCCCGGCTGTGGCAGCGGGGTCAGCGTCCCGACCTCCACCGCGCCGAAGCCGAGCGCGAACCAGCCGGCGATCGCGCGCGCGTCCTTGTCGACCCCGGCGGCGAGCCCGAGCGGGTTGGCGAAGGTCAGCCCCGCGATCCGCGTCTCCAGCCGTGGCACGCGCGGCCGCATCGGCGCACCCGCCGCGCCCCAGGCGGACAGCAGCCGTATCGCGATGTTGTGGGCGCGTTCGGGGTCGAGCGAGCGGAGCAGGCGCATCGTGTCGGGCATGGCGCGCTTCTTCGCCGATCGCACCGCCGCGATCAAACCGGCATTTGCCGCGCGACTTGTAAGAAACGGGTCTCACCACGCTCCTTCCGTCCAATACTTCCGCCGCGCCGCGTGCTTGATCGTGCTTGCGACCCGAAGGGCTTCGTTCCATGCGAGGCTCTTTCACTCACGGCCCGGCACTCCCGCCGGGCCTTTTTTCGTGTCCACGCCTCCGATCAGCCTGATCGAGCTTTCCGCAGTGCAGCACGCGCTTGATTTCCGCGTCCGCGCGCGCCATCTGCCAATCGGAACAAACTGATCCGATTTGAGAATTACTCGCAACATGCGCCTGTCATCACTCACCGACTACGCCGTCGTGCTGCTCACTGCGGCCGCGCGGCACTGCGGGGGCGTGGCACGGCTCAACGCGACCATGCTCGCGGAGGAAACGGGTGTTCCGCTGCCGACCGCGCAGAAGCTCGTCAGCCGTCTCTCCGCCGCGGGCCTGATCGACAGTGTGCGCGGCACCGGCGGCGGCTTCCGCCTGTCGCGCCCGCCCTCCGCGATCACCATCGCCGACGTGGTCGAGGCGGTCGAGGGGCCGATCGTTATGACCGCCTGCGTCGACGCGAGCGACCACGACTGCAATCTCTCCGGCGCGTGTCGCGTCAAGCCGCACTGGAACGCGGTCAACGAAGCGGTCCGGGCCGCACTCGCGGGCGTCACGCTCGCGCAGCTCGCCGTCACCCCCGGCACCCCGCCCGCTCCCCGAACTCCGACAAAGGTCCTGGCATAATGGCCACCAAGAACGCCGAAGCCTACGCGGCCGTCTCCAAGACGTACGAGTGGGGCTTTTCCTCCGACATCGAGCAGGACTTCGCGCCCAAGGGGCTGAGCGAGGACACCGTGCGCTACATCTCCGCCAAGAAGGACGAGCCGCAGTGGATGCTCGACTGGCGGCTGAAGGCGTACGCGCGCTGGCTGGAGATGGAGACGCCCGACTGGTCGAAGCTCAACATCGCGCCGATCGACTATCAGGACGCGTACTACTACGCCGAGCCCAAAGCAAAGCCCAAGCTCGGCAGCCTCGACGAGGTCGACCCCGAGATCCTGCGCGTCTACGAGAAGCTCGGCATCCCGATCGCCGAGCAGAAGATGCTTGCGGGCGTCGAGGAGCTCGACGAGAACGGCCAGCCGAAGCGCCGCGTCGCGGTCGACGCGGTGTTCGACTCGGTGTCGGTTGCGACCACCTTCCGCAAGGAGCTGGAGGCCGCCGGCGTCATCTTCCGCTCGATCTCCGAGGCGATCCGCGAGTACCCCGATCTGGTCCGCAAGTGGCTCGGCAAGGTCGTGCCGCAGCACGACAATTACTTCGCCACGCTCAACAGCGCGGTCTTCTCCGACGGCACCTTCGTCTACATTCCGGAGGGCGTCCGCTGTCCGATGGAGCTGTCGACCTATTTCCGCATCAACGCGGAGAACACCGGCCAGTTCGAGCGAACGCTGATCGTCGCCGACAAGGGCAGCTACGTCTCCTATCTGGAGGGCTGCACCGCCCCGATGCGCGACGAGAACCAGCTCCACGCCGCGGTGGTCGAACTCGTCGCGCTTGACGATGCCGAGATTAAATATTCGACCGTGCAGAACTGGTACCCCGGCGACGAGAACGGCGTCGGCGGCATCTACAATTTCGTCACCAAGCGCGCGCTGTGCCAGGGCAAGAACAGCAAGGTGTCGTGGACGCAGGTCGAGACCGGCTCGGCCGTGACGTGGAAATACCCGTCGTGCGTCCTGGCGGGCGAGAACAGCGTCGGCGAATTCTACTCGGTCGCGGTCACCAACAATCGCCAGCAGGCCGACACCGGCACTAAGATGATCCATCTCGGCAAGGGAAGCCGCTCGACCATCGTGTCGAAGGGGATCAGCGCCGGTCGCAGCGACAACACCTATCGCGGCCTCGTCCGCGTCGCGCCGACCGCGGAGGGCGTGCGCAACTTCACCCAGTGCGACAGCCTGCTGCTCGGCGACCAGTGCGGCGCACACACCATCCCCTATATCGAGGTGCGCAACCCCTCGGCGCAGATCGAGCACGAGGCGACCACCTCGAAGATCAGCGACGACCAGATGTTCTACGCCCAGTCACGCGGCCTCGGCAGCGAGGCGGCGGTCGCGCTGATCGTCAACGGCTTCGCGCGCGAGGTGCTGCAACAGCTCCCGATGGAGTTTGCGGTCGAGGCGCAGAAGCTGCTCGGCATCAGCCTCGAGGGGAGCGTTGGGTGACCTACACCCACCGCCGTCATGCTGAACTCGTTTCAGCATCCATCGTGCCTCTGGCGGCCAAGCCGCATCAGGAAGCATGGACCCTGAAGCAAGTTCAGGGTGACGCCAATCAGGTAGGCGCACGACTTCTGCACCGACCATCCGCATTATTTCCGAACCGAGAAGCACATGCTCAAGATTGAAAACCTACACGCCGAGATCGACGGCAAGCCGATCCTCAAGGGCCTGTCGCTCACCGTGAACGCGGGCGAGATTCACGCGATCATGGGGCCGAACGGCGCGGGCAAGTCGACGCTCGGCTACGTGCTCGGCGGTCGCCCAGGCTACGAGGTGACCGAAGGCTCGATCACCTTCGACGGCCACGACCTGCTCGAGATGGAACCGCACGAGCGCGCCGCCGCGGGCGTGTTCCTCGGTTTTCAGTACCCGGTCGAGATTCCCGGCGTCTCGAACGTCCAGTTCCTGCGCGAGAGCCTGAACGCGCAGCGCGCCACTCGCGACGAGAAGCCGCTGTCGGGCGCCGAGTTCCTGAAGCTCGCCCGCGCCGAGGCCGCGCGGCTGGAGATGGACGCCGAGATGCTCAAGCGTCCGGTCAACGTCGGCTTCTCGGGCGGCGAGAAGAAGCGCAACGAGATGGTGCAGATGGGCATCATCGCCCCGCGCTTCGCGATCCTCGACGAGACCGATTCGGGCCTCGACATCGACGCGCTGCGCATCGTCGGCGACGGCATCAACCGCATCATGCGCGCGCCCGACAAGGCGGTGCTGCTCATCACCCATTATCAGCGGCTGCTGGACTACGTGAAGCCCGACGTCGTACACGTCCTCGCCGACGGCCGCATCACCCGCACCGGCGGCGCCGAACTCGCGCACCAGCTGGAGCGCGAAGGCTACGCCGAGGTGGCAGCATGACTATCCTCCCCGGAACGGGGAGGGGGACCAGCGAAGCTGGTGGAGGGGGAGCGCCCCAAGCGCACCACGTGCCTAAAGCCTCAGCTAATAACCCGCTCCCTGCAGCGGAGACCACCCGATGACCACGCTCGAACTCCCCTCCACCCGCGCCGAGGCGTGGCGCTGGGCCGACCTCGGCGCGCTCTCCGCCGCTGCGGCGCTCGCCCCGGTCGCGCGACCCGAGCACGACTTCCTCGACCTGCCCGGTGCGCGGCTGCTGTTCGTCGACGGCCAGCTCGACGAGGGGGCCTCGACGCTCGGCGCGGTCAGGCTCGGTGAGGTCGCGGGCAGCGACCACGCGCTCGGTCGCCACGCGCGCGCCGGCTGGTCGCTCCGCCTCGACGCGCGCGCCGCCGCCGACCCGGTGCAGATCGTCCACATCGCCATGGGCGCGGAGAACCACCTCGCCGCCGAGATCGTCCTCGGCGAGGACACGGTCGGCGAAGTCGTCGAGACCTTCGTCGGTGCCGGCTGGGCCAACCGCTACACCCGGACCAACCTCGCGCGCGGCGCGCGGCTGATGCGCAGCGTCCGTCTGGCACAACCCGCCGGCTTCGTGTCGCTGCGCGAGGAAGCCGACATCGGCGAGGCAGCGAGCCTCGTCACCACCTTCCTCGGCGTCGGCGGGCAGAGCAGCCGCATCGACGCGCAGCTGACGATGTCGGGCGAGGGCGCCTTCGCCGAGTACGGCGGCGCGCTGCTCACCAGCCGCGAGCAGGCGCAGGAGTGCGCCGTCCGCGTCAACCACGCGCAACCCAACGGTTCCTCGCGTCAGGTGTGGCGCGCGGTCGCCGCCGACCGCAGCCGCGCCAGCCTCGCCGCGGCGGTCGAGGTCGCGCGCCACGCGCAGAAGACCGACGGCGAGCAGTCCTTGCGCGGGCTGCTGCTCCACCGCACCGCGACCGTGAACCTGAAGCCCGAGCTCGAGATTTTCGCCGACGACGTGAAGTGCGCGCACGGCGCGACCGTCGGCGAACTCGACCCGCGTGCGCTCTTCTACATGCAGAGCCGCGGCATCCCGCGCCCGCGCGCACAGGCGATCCTGACCCACGCCTTCGTCGCCGACGTGCTCGAACGCATCGGCAACGACACCGTCCGCGCCGCCTTCGAGGCGGACGCCGGCGCCTGGCTGGACGCGGCGTTGTGAGAACGCGCGCGCCGGCTCCGCTGTCCTACACGCCGACCGAGCGCTACCGTGCGCGCGGACCGGTCACGCCGGCGCGTCGTTCTTTCTCCCGTCCGGCCCGATCCACCCACCGCGACGGCGCGCATTGGCCTCACCTTAGCCTCACCTTCCGCTTGTCCGCGTGCCCGAGCACGCGTGGCGGTGCGACCTCAGCGACCCTTCAGCAGGTGCCGGCATGACCCAGACGACGATGGAGCGCCCGCTCGACACGGTTGCCGACTTCCCCGCGATTCCCGACGGCTGGGCCTATCTCGACACCGCCGCCACCTCGCAGAAGCCGCAGGCGGTGATCGACGCGATCACCCGCGGCTACGACGAGACCTACGCCACCGTCCACCGCGGCGTGTACCAGCGCAGCGCCGACATGACGCTCGCCTACGAGGCTGCGCGTAACCGCGTCGCCGCGTTCATCGGCGGCAAGCCTGACGAGATCGTCTTCGTCCGCGGCGCGACCGAGGGGATCAACCTCGTCGCGCATTCCTGGGTGTCGCAGCAACTGAAGGCCGGCGACCGCATCCTGCTGTCGCAGCTGGAGCATCACAGCAACATCGTGCCGTGGCAGATCGCGGCCGAGCGCGTGGGCGCCGCGATCGACGTGATCCCGCTGACGGAGGATCACCGCATCGACCTCGACGCGATGGCGGCGATGATCACGCCGGCGCACAAGTTCGTCGCGCTCGCGCACGTCTCCAACGTGCTCGGCTCGGTGCTCGACGCAGGCCGCGCCAGCGAGATCGCGCACTCGGTCGGCGCGAAGATCCTGATCGACGGCTGCCAGTCGGTGCCGCGGATGACGGTCGACGTCGCCGCGATCGGTTGCGACTTCTACGTCTTCTCCGGGCACAAGCTCTATGGCCCGACCGGCATCGGCGTGCTGTGGGGCCGGGCGGAGCTGCTCGACGCAATGCCGCCCTACCAGGGCGGCGGCTCGATGATCGACCGCGTCTCGTTCGAGCGCTCGACCTACGCCCCCGCGCCGACCCGGTTCGAGGCGGGGACGCCGCACATCGTCGGCGCGCTCGGCCTGCACGCCGCCATCGACTACGTCGCCGCGATCGGGCTGGAGCGCATCCACGCGCACGAAGCGGCGCTGGTCGCCGACACCCGCGCCGCCCTGTCGCACCTCAACTCGGTCCGCGTGTTCGGCCCCGCCGCGTCTGCCGGCATCGTCTCCTTCGCGATGGAGGGGGTGCATCCGCACGATATCGGCACCATCTTGGACGAGAGCCGGGTCGCGATCCGCGCCGGGCATCACTGCGCGCAGCCGCTGATGGCCAGCCTGGGCGTCGATGCCACCGCGCGGGTCAGCTTCGGCGTCTACAACGGACCCAGGGATGTCGAGGCGCTGGTCGCCGGCATGAAACGGGTGAAAAGGATTTTCGGATGAGCGAAGACGCCGACCGGATCGAAGTGCAGGAGGTGGCGGCGGTGACCACACCGCCGCGCGCGCGTGTCGAGGACGCGGTCGACCAGCCGCGCGAGCGCGACTACCTGACCGGCTTCCTCCAGCAGAAGCCTGCCGGCGACAAGCCCGGTGAGCCCGGCGGCGCGCTGTACGAGGGCGTGATCGACGCGCTGAAGGACATCTTCGACCCCGAGATTCCGGTCAACATCTACGACCTCGGCCTGATCTACGGCGTCGAGGTGACCGACGAGGGGCAGGCGATCGTCACCATGACGCTCACCACCCCGCACTGCCCGGTCGCCGAGTCGATGCCCGCCGAGGTCGAGATGCGCGTGGCCGCCGTGCCCGGCATCGCCTTCGCCGACGTCAACCTCGTCTGGGACCCGCCGTGGGACCCGCAGAAGATGTCGGACGACGCCAAGCTCGAACTCGGCATGCTATGAGGATGACGCGATGATCGATGTCCGTACCCGCGCCCGCCCCGCCGCGCTCAACCTCACCCCGACTGCCGAGGCACGCATCGCCGCACTGATGGCGCGCGCGCCAGAGGGCGCGATCGGCGTCAAGCTGTCGACCCCGCGCCGCGGCTGCTCGGGCCTCGCCTACTCGGTCGACTACGTGACCGAGGCGACGCCGTTCGACGAGAAGATCGAGACGCCCGGCGGTACGCTCTACGTCGACGGCGGCTCGATCCTGTACCTGATCGGCTCGACGATGGACTGGGTCGAGGACGATTTCACCGCCGGCTTCGTGTTCAACAATCCCAACGCCAAGGGCGCGTGCGGCTGCGGCGAGAGCTTCACCGTTTGAGCTAAATTCCTTCGGGTCGGTGCGACCGGACGTGACAAGTGGGCGTTGTCCCTCCTAATCCTGTCTTCAAGCACTAATCGGGGGTCCTGCTTGAACGCTCCAACCGTCGTCGCCGCGCCATCGACCGAGCGCGGGTCCCTGGCGTCCGCCATCCTCGACACGCTCGTCCACCGCATCGGCAAGGATGAGCACGCCGCGCGCCCGCACGACTGGCTCGCGGCCACCATCCTGACCGTGCGCAACGAGATCATCGAGCGCTGGATGGACTCGACCCGCGCCGCGCACGCCGCCGGTGCCAAGCGCGTCTATTATCTCAGCCTCGAATTCCTGATCGGCCGCCTGCTGCGCGACACGCTGTCGAACCTGCTCAAGACCGACGAGGTCGCCTCCGCGCTGTCCGAACTCGGCGTCTCGCTCGCCGAGTTGGAGGAGATCGAGCCCGACGCCGCGCTCGGCAACGGCGGTCTCGGCCGGCTCGCCGCCTGTTTCATGGAGAGCATGGCGACGCTCGACCTGCCGGGCTACGGCTACGGCATCCGCTACGTCAACGGCATGTTCCGCCAGCGGATCGACAACGGCTGGCAGATGGAGCTGCCCGAGACCTGGCTCGCCCACGGCAACCCGTGGGAATTCGAGCGTCGCGAGAGCGCCTACTTCATCGGCTTCGGCGGCGAGGTGACCGGCAGCGAGCAGGGCGCGGTCCACTGGCACCCGGCGGAAGGCGTCGAGGCGGTGGCGGTCGACACGCCGATGGTCGGCTGGCGCGGCCGCCGCGTCAACACGCTCCGGCTATGGACCGCGCGCGCCTTCGACCCAATCAAGCTCGACGCGTTCAACGCCGGCGACTTCCAGGGTGCGCTCGCCGACCAGCTGCGCGCCGAGACGCTGACCCGCGTCCTCTACCCCAACGACAGCACCGCCGCGGGGCAGGAGTTGCGGCTCCGGCAGGAGTATTTCTTCTCCTCCGCCTCGATCCAGGACATCGTGCGCCGCCACGTCCAGTATTTCGGCGACGTCCACACGCTTCCGGACAAGGCGGCGATCCAGCTCAACGACACTCATCCCGCCGTGTCCGTCGCGGAACTGATGCGGCTGCTGATCGACCATCACGAACTGACCTTCGACGAGGCGTGGGACGTGACCCGCGCCACCTTCGGCTACACCAACCACACGCTGTTGCCCGAGGCGCTGGAGAGCTGGCCGCTGCCGCTGTTCGAGCGCATGCTGCCGCGCCACATGCAACTCGTCTACGCGATCAACGCCCGGCTGCTGCGTGAGGCGCGCGGCACCGACGGCATCGACGACCGCGCGATCGCCGCGATCAGCCTGATCGACGAGGGGGGCGAGCGTCGCGTCCGCATGGCAAATCTCGCCTTCGCCGGCTCGCACAGTGTCAACGGCGTCGCCGCGCTCCACACCGACCTGATGAAGCGGACGGTGTTCGCCGACCTGCACCGGCTCTACCCGACGCGGATCAACAACAAGACCAACGGCATCACGCCCCGGCGGTGGCTGCAGGAGTGCAACCCAGCGCTCACCACGCTGATCCGCGAGAGCATCGGCGACCGCTTCCTCGACGACGCGACCGCACTGTCCGAGCTCGCGCCGTTCGCCGACGACGCAGGTTTTCGCGAGCGCTTCGCCGCGGTCAAGCGCGCCAACAAGGTCGCGTTGGCGCAGCACCTGCGCGCCGACATGGGGCTCCGGCTCGACCCCGACGCGATCTTCGACGTCCAGATCAAGCGCATCCACGAGTACAAGCGCCAGCTGCTCAACCTCGTCGAGACGGTCGCACTCTACGATCAGATCCGCAGCTATCCCGACCGCGATTGGACCCCGCGGGTCAAGCTGTTCGCGGGCAAGGCAGCATCGAGCTATCACAATGCCAAGCTGGTCATCAAATTGGCGAACGACGTGGCGCGGCGGATCAACGCCGACCCGGCGATCGGCGGGCTGCTCAAGGTCGCGTTCGTCCCCAACTACAACGTCAGCCTGGCCGAGAAGATGGTGCCAGCGGCCGATCTGTCCGAGCAGATCTCGACCGCCGGCATGGAGGCGTCGGGCACGGGCAACATGAAGTTCGCGCTGAACGGGGCGCTCACCATCGGTACGCTGGACGGCGCCAACGTCGAGATCAGGGACCATGTCGGCGCGGACAACATCGTGATCTTCGGCATGACCGCCGACGAGGTCGCGGCGAAGCGCTCCAACGGCTACGATCCGCGCCAGGTGATCGAGGCATCGCGCGAACTGTCGCAGGCGATCAACGCGATCGCCTCGGGCGTGTTCTCGCCCGACGATCCCGACCGGTACAAGGACCTGATGCAGGGTCTGTACGATCACGACTGGTTCATGGTCGCGGGCGACTTCGACGCTTATGCCGCCGCCCAGCGCGACGTCGACGCGCGCTGGCGCGACCGCGACGCCTGGGGCCGCTCGGCGGTGCTCAACGTCGCCAACATGGGCTGGTTCTCGTCCGATCGCACCATCGCCGAATATGCGCGCGACATCTGGAACGTGATGTGACCCCGCCCGACGAGGCGATCGCCGCGCTGCTCGACGGGCGGCACGACGATCCCTTCGCCTTGCTGGGGTCCCACGCCGGACCCGAGGGCACGTTCGCGCGCACCTGGATACCGGGCGCCGACCGCGCCGTCGCGCACACGCTCGCGGGCGAGCCGCTCGGCGGGCTCGCGCGCGTCGACGATCGCGGGCTGTTCGAGGGGGTGATCGCGGGCGACCCGCAACCGCTGCGCTACCGCGCGAGCGGGGCAGGGGGCGATTGGTGGGTCGGCGACCCCTACAGCTTCGGCCCCGTGCTGGGCCCGGTCGACGACCTGCTGATGGTCGAGGGCACGCACAAGCGGCTCTACGACAAGCTCGGCGCGCACGAGATCGAGCACGAAGGGGCGAGCGGCATCCACTTCGCGGTCTGGGCGCCCAACGCGCAGCGCGTCTCGGTCGTCGGCGACTTCAACAACTGGAACGGCGCGCGCCACACCATGCGCCGCCGCGGCGACGCCGGCGCATGGGAAATCTTCGTTCCCGATCTCGGCGCCGGGCGCGCCTACAAGTACGAGATCGTCGGCCCCGACGGCCTGACGCAGCCGCTCAAGGCCGATCCGTTCGCCTTCGCCGCCGAGCTGCGCCCCGCCACTGCGTCGATCACCACCGCCGCGCCGACCCACGTCTGGGGCGACGATGCGCACCGCGAGGCATGGGGTCAGGTCGACGCGCGCCGTGTGCCGATCAGCATCTACGAGGTCCACGCCGGATCGTGGGACCGCGACGAGCACGGCTGGTTCCTGACGTGGGACGCGCTCGCCGACCGGCTGATCCCCTACGTCGTCTCGATGGGGTTCACCCATATCGAGTTCATGCCGATCAGCGAGTACCCCTACGATCCCAGCTGGGGCTATCAGGCGACCGGGCTCTACGCGCCCTCGGCGCGCTTCGGCGATCACGAGGGGTTCGCGCGCTTCGTCGACGGCGCGCACCGCGCCGGGCTGGGCGTCATCCTCGACTGGGTGCCCGCGCACTTCCCGATCGACGCGCACGGGCTCGCGCGCTTCGACGGCACCGCGCTGTACGAGCACGAGGACCCGCGGCTCGGCTTCCACCCCGACTGGAACACCGCGATCTACAATTACGGTCGGCGCGAGGTCGCGTCGTTCCTGACCAACAACGCGTTGTTCTGGGCCGAGCGCTACCACGTCGATGCGTTACGCGTCGATGCGGTCGCCTCGATGCTCTACCGCGACTACAGCCGCAAACCCGGCGAGTGGATCCCCAACGAGGCCGGCGGGCGCGAGAATTGGGAAGCGGTCGATTTCCTGCGCGGCGTCAACCGCGCGGTCTACGCCGAGCACCCCGGCGTGTTCACGGTCGCCGAGGAATCGACCAGCTGGCCCGGCGTCAGCCAGCCCGCGTTCGAGGAGGGCGCGCGCGCGAGCCTGGGGTTCGGGTTCAAGTGGAACATGGGCTGGATGCACGACACGCTGCAGTACATGGCGCGCGAGCCGGTCCACCGGAAACACCATCACGAGGGCCTCACCTTCGGGCTGATGTACGCCTTCAGCGAGAACTTCGTCCTGCCGCTCAGCCACGACGAGGTCGTCCACGGCAAGGGTTCGCTGCTGACCAAGATGTCGGGCGACGACTGGCAGCAGTTCGCCAATCTGCGCGCTTATTATGCGATAATGTGGGGCTATCCCGGCAAGAAGCTGCTGTTCATGGGGCAGGAGTTCGCGCAGCGCCGCGAGTGGAGCGAGGAGCGCGCGCTCGACTGGCACCTGCTCAAATCATCCGCGCACGACGGGGTGCGCAAGCTGGTGCGCGACCTGAACCGCCTCTATCGCGAGAAGCCGGCTCTCCACGCGCGCGACTGCGAGATGGACGGGTTCGAGTGGGCAGTCGCCGACGATGCGGAGAACTCGGTCTTCGTGTGGCTGCGCAAGGCGCCGGGCGCGCCGACGATCGCGGTGATCGCCAACATGACTCCGGTCGCGCGCATGCCCTATCCGGTGCCGCTGCCGCACGACGGCCGCTGGCGCGAAATCCTAAATTCCGACGCGCACGATTACTGGGGCTCGGGGCTCGGCAACCTCGGCGGTGTGATCGCGGAGGATGGCAGCGCCAACGTGACGCTGCCCCCGCTCGCGACGATCATGCTGGAATATGCCGCATGACCGCGCGCCGTTACGCCACCAGCTCCCAGGTAATGAACGACACCAGCCAGAAGGCGAGCGACAGCAACGTCGCGACGACGATGCCGCGGATCGGGTCGCTGGGTGCCGCCTCTGACGGCGTGGTCGATGGGGTTTCTGGTAAGGACAAGACGTCCGAATGAACCTGTTCCAGCGCGATCCGCTCCTTGTGTCGCTCACCTCTTCGCGGGCGAGATACACAAAAGTACGTTAACCAACGAACGCGCGCAACGAAAAGAAAGGACAGGCGGAATGACGGAGAGGGATCATCGACGCAGCCACCCGCTCGCGCGCGACGCGATGGCCTATGTCCTGGCGGGCGGACGCGGCAGCCGGTTGGCCGAGCTGACCGACACGCGCGCCAAGCCCGCAGTCTATTTCGGCGGCAAGAGTCGGATCATCGACTTCGCGCTGTCGAATGCGATCAACTCCGGCATCCGCCGCATCGGCGTCGCGACCCAGTACAAGGCGCACAGCCTGATCCGCCACCTCCAGCGCGGCTGGAACTTCCTGCGCCCCGAACGCAACGAGAGTTTCGACATCCTTCCCGCCTCGCAGCGCGTCAGCGAGTTCCAGTGGTACGAAGGCACCGCCGACGCCGTCTACCAGAACATCGACATCATCGAGAGCTACGCGCCCGAGTTCATGGTCATCCTGGCGGGCGACCACATCTACAAGATGGACTATGAAGTGATGCTCCAGCAGCATTGCAACAGCGGCGCCGACGTGACCGTCGCCTGCATGGAGGTGCCGCGGGTGGAGGCGGTGGCGTTCGGCGTGATGCACGTCGACGAGCAGGACCGCATCATCGCCTTCGTCGAGAAACCCGCCGACCCGCCCGCGATCCCCGGCCAGCCCGACGTCGCGCTCGCCAGCCTCGGCATCTACGTCTTCTCGACCCGGCTGCTGATCGAGCAATTGCGCCGCGACGCCGACACGCCGGGGTCGAACCGCGACTTCGGCAAGGACCTGATCCCCTATCTAGTCGAGCACGGCCACGCGCAGGCGCACCGGTTCGGCGACAGCTGCGTCCGCACCGCCGAGGAGCCCGCCGCCTACTGGCGCGACGTCGGCACCGTGGACGCCTACTGGGAGGCGAACATCGACCTGACCGATGTCGTGCCCCAGCTCGACCTCTACGATCGCAGCTGGCCGCTGTGGACCTACTCGGAGATCACCCCACCGGCCAAGTTCGTCCACGACCTCGACGGGCGGCGCGGGTCGGCGGTGTCGAGCCTGATCGCGGGCGATTGCATCGTCTCGGGCTCGACCATCCACCGCTCGCTGTTGTCCACCGGCGTGCGCGCGCACAGCTATTCCTGCCTCGATGAAGCGGTGGTGCTGCCCTATACCCACATCGGTCGCGGCGCGCGGCTGAACCGCGTCGTGATCGACCGCGGCGTCCACATACCCGACGGGCTGGTGGTGGGCGAGGACCCGGTCGCCGACGCGCACCGCTTCCGCCGCACCGACAAGGGCATCTGCCTAATTACCCAGCCGATGATCGACCGGCTGGGCTGAAGCGGCAGGATTGCTCTGGGAATGACGATGCGCGTCCTCTCCGTCGCCTCCGAGGCGTATCCGCTGGTCAAGACCGGCGGGCTCGCCGACGTGGTCGGCGCGCTGCCCGCCGCGCTCGCCGCGCACGACGTGGAGACGACTACGCTGATCCCGAGCTATCCCGCGGTCACGGCCGCGCTCGGGAAGGCGCGCGCGGTGCACCGCTGGCCCGCCTTGGTCGGCACGCCCGCGCGGCTGCTGTCGGGTGAGATCGACGGGCACCCGCTGCTGGTGCTCGACGCGCCCGAGCTGTTCGCGCGCGACGGCAATATCTACGCCGACCCGGGCGGCAAGGACTGGCACGACAATTGGCGCCGCTTCGCCGCGCTCGCGCGCGCCGCGGCCGACCTCGGCTCGGGCGCGGTGAAGGGGCGCAGCTTCGACGTCATCCACGCGCACGACTGGCAGGCCGCACTCGCGCCCGTCTACCTGCGCCATGCACCCGCAGGCGAGACGGTCGCGCGATCGGTGATCACGGTCCACAACATCGCGTTCCAGGGCTGGTTCGATCCCGGTATCCTGCCGTGGCTGGGACTGCCGGACGATCTGTTCACGCTCGACGGCATCGAGTTCTTCGGCGGTGTGGGTTATCTGAAGGGCGGCATGCAGTTCGCCGACGCGATCACCACGGTCAGCCCGTCCTACGCGCAGGAAATCCTCTCGCCGGAGTTCGGCATGGGGCTGGAGGGGCTCGTCGCCGCGCGGCGTGACCGCGTCTCGGGGATCGTCAACGGCATCGACCCCGCGATCTGGAATTCCGCGACCGACGCCGCGCTGCCGGCGCGCTACACCGACCGCACACTCGGCAAGCGCGTCGCGAACAAGCGCGCGATCGAGACACGCTTCGGGCTCGAACCCGGTGACGGCCCGATCTTCACCGTGATCAGCCGGCTGACGTGGCAGAAGGGGATGGATGTGCTCGGCGAGTGCGTCGACGATCTCGTCGCAGCGGGCGGGCGGCTCGCGCTGCTCGGCTCGGGTGACCCCGCGCTGGAGGACGCGTTCCGCCTCGCCGCCGATCGCCACCCCGGCCGCGTCGGCGTGACCATCGGCTACGACGAGCCGGTGTCGCACCTGCTCCAGGGCGGCGCCGACGCAATCCTGATCCCGTCGCGGTTCGAGCCGTGCGGGCTGACGCAGCTCTACGGCCTCGCCTATGGCTGCGTGCCGGTCGTCGCGCGCACCGGCGGGCTCGCCGACACGATCATCGACGCGAACGAGGCTGCGGTCACGGGGGGCGTCGCGACCGGCATCCAGTTCACCGGCGTCTCGCGCGACGCACTCACCGCCGCCATCGCGCGCGCCGTTCGCCTCTACGCCGACCGCGCGACCTGGACGACGATCCAGAAGCGCGGGATGCGCAGCGACTTTTCCTGGGATCGTAGCGGGCTTCGCTACGCCCAACTCTACCGGGGGCTCCTCGACACATGATCCGCGCCGTTCCGACCACGCCTTTTCCCGACCAGAAACCCGGCACCTCGGGCCTGCGCAAGAAGGTGCGCGTGTTCCAGCAGACCAACTACGCCGAGAACTTCATCCAGTCAGTGTTCGACGTGATCGAGCGCGAGCGCGCCGGCGCGACGCTGGTGATCGGCGGCGACGGCCGCTTCCTCAACCGCGAGGTGATCCAGGTCGCGATCCGCATGGCGGCGGCGGCGACCTTCGCGCGCGTCGTGGTGGGGCAGGGCGGCATTCTGTCCACGCCCGCCGCGTCCAACCTGATTCGCAAGCGTGGCGCTCTCGGCGGCCTTATCCTGTCCGCCAGCCACAATCCCGGCGGACCGGACGAGGATTTCGGCATCAAGTACAACGTGTCGAACGGCGGCCCCGCGCCCGAGGGTGTGACCGACGCGATCTACGCGCGCACGAAGGTGATCGACACCTGGTACGCCGCGGACACTCCCGACATCGACCTCGACGCGCTCGGCGCGGTGGACGTCGCCGGCATGACGGTCGAGGTGGTCGACCCGGTCGCCGCCTATGCCGAGCTGATGGAAACGTTGTTCGACTTCGCCGCCATCCGCGCGGCCGATCTGACGATGGCGTTCGACGCGATGAGCGCGGTGACCGGCCCCTACGCGACCGAGATCCTCGAGCGCCGGCTCGGCTTCGCGCCCGGCACGGTGCGCAACGGCACGCCCTTGCCCGATTTCGGCGGCCACCACCCCGACCCCAATCTCGTCCACGCGCGCCAACTCTATGACACGATGATGGGGGAGGGCGCGCCCGATTTTGGTGCCGCCTCGGACGGCGACGGCGACCGCAACCTCATCATCGGGCGCGGGCGGTTCGTGACGCCGTCGGACAGCCTCGCGATGCTCGCCGCCAACGCGCATCTCGCCCCCGGCTACGCGGGCGGGCTGAAGGGCATCGCGCGTTCGATGCCGACCAGCGCCGCCGCCGACCGCGTCGCGGCCGAACTCGGCATCCCGGCCTATGAGACGCCGACGGGGTGGAAGTTCTTCGGCAATTTGCTCGACGCGGGAATGGCAACGATCTGCGGCGAGGAGAGTGCAGGCACGGGCAGCGACCACGTGCGCGAAAAGGACGGGCTGTGGGCAGTGCTCTTGTGGCTCAACATCCTCGCCGCGACCGGCAAGAGCGTGGACGAACTCGCGTGCGATCACTGGGCGCGCTTCGGACGCAATTACTACGCCCGCCACGATTACGAGGGTGTCGACAGCAATGCCGCCGACGCGCTGATGCGTGACCTGCGCGGCAAGCTCGCGACCTTGCCGGGTACGACGATCGGCGCGCTGACGATCGCTGAGGCCGACGACTTCGCCTACACCGACCCGACCGACGGCTCAGTCAGCGCCAACCAGGGCGTCCGCATCCTGTTCGAGGGCGGCAGCCGCGTCGTGTTCCGCCTGTCGGGCACCGGCACCAGCGGCGCGACGCTGCGCGTCTACCTCGAACGCTACGAGTCCGTGGACGGCGACCTCGACGCCGACACGGGCGCGATGCTCGCTGACATCGTCGCCGCCGCGGACGAACTCGCCGGCATCCGCCACCACACCGGTCGCAACGAGCCCGATGTCGTCACCTGAGCTCGGCGCGCGCGTCGGGCCGGACGGAACCAGCTTCGCCGTCCGTGCGCCGGCGGCAGACGCAGCGTGGCTGTGCCTGTTCGACGGCGAGACGGAGCGTCGCGTCGCCATGACGCGCGACGGCGCGATCTGGCGCGCGGACGTGATGGGCGCGGGCGAGGGCACCCGCTACGGCTACCGCGCCGACGGCCCACCGCCGCACGACCTGTCCAAGCTGCTGGTCGACCCCTATGCCACCACGCTAGACCGCCCCTTCGCCTACCACCCGAGATTGGGCGAGCGCGGCGTCGACACCGCCGCGCTCGTACCCAAGGCGGTGGTGAGCGCGCCGTCGTCGGTGACGCCCGCCTCACCGGTGTTCCGCCACGGCGGCCTCGTCTACGAACTCAACGTCCGCGGCTTCACCATGCTGCACCCCGACTTGCCCGAGGCGCAGCGCGGCACGATCGCGGCGCTCGCGCATCCCGCGGTGATCGCGCACCTGACCAAGCTCGGCGTCGACGCGGTCGAGCTGATGCCCGTGGTCGCCTGGATCGACGAGCGGCACTTGGCGCCGCTCGGCCTCGCGAACGCCTGGGGCTACAACCCCGTCGTGCCGATGGCGCTAGACCCGCGCGTCGCGCCGGGCGGCGTCGCCGAGCTGCGCGACACGGTCGCGGCGCTGCGGCAGGCCGGCATCGGCGTGATCCTCGATCTCGTGTTCAACCACACCGGCGAGAGCGACGCGTTCGGCCCGACGCTGTCGCTGCGCGGTCTCGACGATGCCGCCTACGCGCGCGACGGCGAGGGGCGCCTCATCAACGACGCGGGCACCGGCAACACGCTTGACTTCGCTTATCCAGCGGTTCGCGAGCTGACGCTCGCCAGCATGCGCCACTTCGTCGCGACCTGCGGCGTCGATGGCTTCCGCTTCGACCTCGCCACCGTGATGGCACGCGGTCCCGGCTTCGACGCACAGGCGCCGATCTTCGCCGAGATCGCCGCCGACCCGCTGCTCGCCGACCGCGTGCTGATCGCGGAGCCGTGGGACACGGGGCCCGGCGGCTATCAGCTCGGCGCCTTCCCGCCCGACTGGCTCGAGTGGAACGACCGCTTCCGCGACGACGTGCGCCGTTTCTGGCGCGGCGACGGCAACAGCGGCGCGCTGGCGACCCGGCTGTCGGGGTCGAGCGACGTGTTCGGCGACAGCGCCACGCGCAGCGTCAACTTCGTCGCCGCGCACGATGGCTTCACGCTCGCCGACACGGTCGCGTACGCCGAGCGCCACAACCACGCCAACGGCGAGAACAACCGTGACGGCCACGCGCACGAGGTATCGTGGAACAACGGCTCGGAAGGTGCCTGCGACGACGCCGGGGTGACCGAGCGCCGCCACGCCGACCAGCGGGCGCTGCTCGCCACCCTGTTCGCCACCCGCGGCACAATCATGTTGACCGCGGGGGACGAGTTCGGTCGCTCGCAACGCGGCAACAACAACGCCTACGCGCAGGACAATGCGACCACCTGGCTCGACTGGCACGCGCGCGACCGGCAGCTGGAGGATTACGTCGCCGGCCTCTCGCGACAGCGCCGCGCTGTGCCCGCGCTGTCCGACCCGACGATCCGACACGACGCGCGCTGGTGCCGGCTCGACGGCGGCGAGATGACGCAGGCGGATTGGGATAGCAGCGCGGGGTTCGCGATGACGGTCGGCGACGTCACGCTGCGGGTTGACCGTGATGCCCGATCGGTGACGCTTACGCTGGGTTGAGCGGCGGCGCACTCTTAAACGCGTGGGCCATAAACGATCTCAGCCTGACGATCGGCCACAATCTGAGTGGGCAGCGCCGCGGGCGAAGCCCGCGTCGTCGGTCGGCGCGGTGCGCCGCCGGCCGCGCTGGTCGCCTAGCCGCGCAATAGCTTCGGCTATTGCGCGGCTAGGCGACCAGCGGCAATCCTGGCTGCACCTCCTCATGCCCGCGCACGATTCTCGAAAGCGTCAGCCCCAGCAGCCGGATGCCGCCTGCGACCGGCAGCTCGGGCGCGATCAGCAGGCGGCCGATCGCCAGCATCTCCGCCTCGCTCGCCACCGGATCGCTCACCGATCGCGCGCGCGTTATGGTGTGGAACTGGCTGTCGCGCAGCTTGAGCGTCACCGTCCGCCCGCGCGCCTGCTTGCGCTCGATCCGCGTCCAGGCTGCCGAGGCGACGTGCGCCAGCGCGGTGTCGATCTCTTCGGGCGCGGACAGGTTGGTCTCGAACGTCCGCTCCGCCCCGATCGACTTGCTCTCGCGGCTGGAGCGCACCGGCCGCTCGTCGACGCCGC
>NZ_JBELMJ010000035.1:2065-34484 GCF_042095875.1 Sphingomonas sp. | reverse complement strand
CGTCGATCTCGATCATCTGCGGCGGCACCAGCGCGTGCATCGAGCCGATCCCGGCCAACATCTACACGCACAAGACGCTGTCGGGCAGCTTCGCGGTCAAGAACCCGTACCTCAAGAAGATCCTGGCCGAGAAGTCGAAGGATTCGGAAGCCGTGTGGAGCTCGATCCTCGAGCATGGCGGGTCGGTCCAGCACCTCGACTTCCTTAACCAGGACGAGAAGGACTGCTACAAGACCAGCTTCGAGATCGACCAGCGCTGGCTGCTCGAACTCGCCGGCGACCGCACGCCCTATATCGACCAGGCGCAGTCGCTGAACCTGTTCATCCCGGCCGACGTCGAGAAGTGGGACCTCCTAATGCTCCACTTCCGCGCGTGGGAACTGGGCATCAAGTCGCTCTACTATCTCCGCTCCAAGTCGGTGCAGCGCGCCGGTTTCGCGGGCGGCGTTGAGAACGACAATACGATCGAGAAGCCGAAGTACGAGTTCGGCGAGACGACCGATTATGACGAGTGCCTGGCTTGTCAATGATCCCCCGGATCATTGACTGCGCACTCGGCACTCTCGCCTGTCATTAAGCGGGCAGTCCTGAGATTGCCCAGGCAATCTCAGGAGATGCCACGGCAGGGCTCGGTGCGGGCGGCCCGGGATTGCTCAAGCAATCCCGCGACTCGCCACGGCGGGCAGCAGCGCCGGCGTAGCCGGCACTGTCTGACGCCGTGGCGGACACAAGACGCCCGCCCGACATCCCCAACCCCGTTCCGACCCGAGCATACCTACCCGACCCGGCACGGCTCCTCCCAGAAACGCCGCTCACGACCGCGAGAGCGCGCTACCGCCGCGGCCCTCCCGCAACCCGCGCGCGTCCAGAACCCCACGGCTGCTCCTGCCCGATCCACACTGTCCTACACGATCGCACGTCCGCTACGCCCGGCCCCATGTGCGTCCACGTCCGCGACACCCCGAACCGGATTCTTCCCCACCGCGCGAGCAGGCGACTGACGACAACACGCGTTGGCCTTACCTTAGCCTCACCTTCCGCCGTCGCCGCGCGCCTTGGCCTCACCTTAGCCTCACCTTCCACCGCCACCCCGCCGAATTACCTCGGCCGACCCGCCGCCGCACCGGTGGACTTTCGCGCGCTTTCAATTATATACCGGACGTTATGGAAGTCCTGACCAGCGATCCCGCCCTCGACGCCGCCACCGCCTGCCCCGCGCCCAAGGGGCGCCCGCGCGAGTTCTGCGTCGACGCCGCGCTCACCGCCGCACTCGGCGTGTTCTGGGCCAAGGGTTACGAGGGCGCGACCATGGCCGACCTGACGCAGGCGATGGGCATCACCAAGCCCAGCATCTACGCCGCCTTCGGCAACAAGGAGGCGTTGTTCCACAAGGCGCTCGACCTCTACGAGGCGGAGAAGCTCGCCTACACGCGCGAGGCGCTCGACCAGCCGACCGCGCGCACGGTGGCCGAGCATCTGATGCGCGGCGCGATCGCGGCGCAGGCGAACGACTGCGGCCCCGGCGGCTGCCTGCGCGTCATCACCTCCAGCGCGTGCGGCGCGGAGGGCGAATCGATCAAGGCCGACGTGATGAAGCGCCGCGCCTCGTCGCAGGCGGCGTTGGTCGCGCGCTTCCACCAGGCGCAGCGCGACGGCGACCTGCCCGCGCATCTCGAGCCGGAGGCGCTGACCGCCTACCTCTACGCCATCCTGCAGGGCATGGCGGTGCAGGCCGGCTCGGGCGCGACCCGCGCCGATCTGGAACGCGTGGTCGACACCAGCCTCGCGATGTGGCCGACGCGCTGATCGCCGCGCCGTTCTTCGCCTTCCACAATTATTTTACCGGCCGGTATAGAAAGCTGTTGACCTGATCCTGGCGTGTTTATATACCGCTGAGTATACAAAGGTACTCACCTCGACCCCGGGGTGATCAGTTCAACCCCGGCCGGTTCGCCGTCCACCAGCAACGCCGATCCCGCGGTACGTCCCCACGCACCGCGACCACCAACGAGCGCGACCATGGTTCCATGATCGCGGCCGCACGCCCGCACGTGTCAGGGAGTTACCGTCATGGCCTATATCGACTTCGCCGCCGCGCACGACCCGCTGCTCGCCCCTGCCCCGCGCCACGATCCCGTCCCCGCGACCGCGCCCGACGCCCCTGCTCCCGCGGGTCAGCTGAGCGCGCTCGAATGGTCGGTGGTCGCGGTCGCGCGCGGCGATCGCCTGTCCAGCCTGCGCGCGCCCTCGCGCCTGTCGGTCGCGATGGGCGGGCTGTTCGGGTCGCGTCCTAACCCACGGCTCGCCGACCCGCAGCTGGAGGCGCTGCGCCGCATGGCGGTGCTCAGCTGGCACCACGGCTACACCGTCCCGACCAGCGCGCTGACCGCCTTCACCGACGCCGGCTACACCATGGCGCAGTATGAGACGATGCTCGGCAGCATCGCCGCCGCCCGCGTCGCGCGCAAGCAGGCCTGACCACCCGCCGACTGGTATCGCGCGCTCGTGCCGGACGGCGTGCTTGCTGCTCGACTGTAACGCTGCGTTGCAGCAAGCAAATGTCACGCGACAATCACACGCCATTCGAATGCGGCGGGCTAGATCACGCGGGTCATTGAGAGAAGGTCCGCGCATGCACGATCCGCATACCCAGCACCGCAGCCTCATCGAATCGGCGCGTGCCTCGCTGCTGATGCTCGCCTTCGGGCTCAGCGTCCTTGCGTTCCTGATCGCGATCGACCGTCCCGAGTGGTTCCAGGTCCGTCCCGCGACCGGCACCGCCGCGGCGATGGCGAACGCGTCCACCACCGCGCGCGCCGAACAGCCCCGCGTAGTCGACGGCCGCGTGATCGGCTGATCCGAGGATATCGGCGGGGACGCGGACCGCGCGTCTCCGCTCAACGATCGGGAACGAGCTTGCGAAACCGATCGATCGCGCACCGCGCACCCGAGCGTGAGCGCATGATGTCGCGACCGGCGCAGATCTTCCCGTCCTTGGTCGGCTTCAGGTAGAATCCCGAGTAGAAGTTGCGCGTCGGACATTGCCCGTCGAGGCGCGCGCGGTACCGCCGCGTGCCCTCCACGATCAGGTCGACCTCGCCCTCGCCGCCGATCGCGGCTCCGGTGAGCGACTTCATCTCGAGGCAGCGCGGCCCCTTCTTCTCCCGCCACGCCGGCGCGACCGCCCGAGCGTTCAGTGCGGACGCGGACCGCGACATCGGCACGTGCGGGATACGGACGATCAGCCGCTCGTGGATGGTCAGCTGCGCGTACTCGTCACCTGCCCAATTGGGCACCTGCGCCGACACCAGCACCGGCGCGGCGACGAGCAACAGAGCGGAAGCTAGCGGTCGGACGGAGGATACGCGCGTGGACATCAACTGGGTAAAAGTGCCTCGACCTGTTTGAACGCGCGATGAACTCATCCCACGTCAGCCGCATGACACCCGTTCTCGCCCGCTTAATCGACCAGCTGTCTGCGACGATGCCGCCCCGCACGCTGGTGACCGACCCCGACCTGATCGCCCCCTGGCTCGTCGACTGGCGCCGCCGCTATCACGGGCAGGCCCAACTGATGATCGAGCCCGAAGACAGCGCGCAGGTACAGGAGGTGGTGCGCGCCGCCGCGCGCCACGGCGTACCGCTGGTGCCGCAGGGCGGAAACAGCTCCATGGTCGGTGGCGCCACCCCGCCCGCGGATGGGAGCGCGGCCATCCTGTCGCTGCGACGCATGAAGCGGGTGCGCAGGCTGGACGCCGCCGCCGGCCTCGCGGTCGCGGAAGCCGGCGTGATCCTGGCAGACCTGCACGCGGCGGCGCTGTCGTCCGGTCGACGCTTCCCGCTGACGCTGGGCGCGCGCGGCTCGGCGACCGTCGGCGGGCTGGTGTCGACCAACGCCGGCGGCACGCAGGTGCTGCGCTTCGGCACGATGCGCGGGCTGGTCGCGGGCGTGGAGGCGGTATTGCCCGACGGCTCGCTCCACGACAGTCTGTCACCGCTCAAGAAGGACAATCGCGGCTACGACCTCAACCAGCTGCTGATCGGCGCGGAAGGCACGTTGGGCATCGTCACCGCTGCGGCGCTGCGGCTGGTACCCACGGTCGCGGCGCGCGCGGTGGCGTGGGTCGCGCTCGCGTCGCCCGACGACGCCTTGTCGCTGCTGCGGCGGTTCCAGGGGGCGAGCGAGGCGGTCGAGAGTTTCGAGCTGCTGCCGCGCGAGTCGCTCGACGCCGTTCTCGCCTACCTGCCCGACGCCCGCGCGCCCGTTTCCACCGACGCGCCCTGGCACGTCCTCGTCGAGGTGACGGCCGACAATCCCGACGCCGATCCCGCCGCACTCGTCGAGCACGTGCTCGCCGCGGCAGTCGACGACGCCCTGATCCGCGACGCGACGATCGCCAAGAGCGAGGCGCAGGCGGATGCCTTCTGGCGTATCCGCGAGTCGATCTCCGACGCGGAGCGTGCGACCGGCCCCGCCGCGCAGCACGACATCTCCGTGCCGGTCGAGACGATGCCGCGCTTCATGGTCGAGGCGGCGGCCGCGTGCGAGGCGCGCTTCCCCGGCACCCGCGCGTCCGGCTTCGGGCATCTCGGCGACGGCAACGTCCACTTCCACGTCCGCGCGCCCAGAGGTGCCGACCCCACGCGATGGTATGGCGAGCAGGTGCCGGTCGTCTCAGCCTTCGTCCACGACCTCGTCGTCGCGGCGGGCGGCTCGATCTCGGCCGAGCACGGCATCGGGCAGATGAAGCTTGCCGAACTCGCTCGCCTGTCCTCGCCTGCGCGGATCGGCGCGCTGCGCGCGATCAAGCGCGCGCTCGACCCGCAGCTGTTGTTCAATCCCGGCAAGCTCGTCAGCGTCGATTCGCCAATTGCTGGCTGACCGCTCGCGACCTCGTGACGCTTGCGCGCGCGAGCGCCACCGAATACCTGCCGAACATGAACCGGGCGCGAGGAACTTTTCGCGCACATTCGTAACGACCTGATCCGGAGTATATGTTCATGGCCAGCGCGCCGCAGCTTCCGCTCTTCTACAATGGCCTGGAGCCGCTCTCGAGCGAGGCTCACGCGAACTATCGCATCCGCCCGGCGAACGTCGCGCCGTTCCTGGTCCAGCAGCACGCGGTGCCGCTGACGGTGGAGGAATTCCCGCTGGTGCAGCGCTTTATGCCGATCGTCTTCTCGGTCGGCGACGACGCGATCCCGATTGGACTGATGGGGCTGAACGAGGGCGTCAACGTCTTCGTCGACGAGGAAGGCAAGCTGCTCGACCAGAACTTCTACGTGCCGGCCTACATCCGCCGCTACCCATACATGCTCGCGCGCCTCAGCCCCGACGCGCAGGAGCTGTCGCTGTGCTTCGATCCCACCTCCGACACGATCGGCCCATTCGAGGACGGCGAGCCGATGTTCGAGGACGGCAAGCCGACGCAGCTGGTGCAGAACGTGCTCCAGTTCACCGAGCAGTTCGAGCAGGCGGGTGCCCGCACCAGCCAGTTCATGAAGGAGCTGCGCGAGATGGAGCTGCTGATGGACGGCGAGGTGTCGATCCAGCAGGAAGGCGTCGAGCAGCCGTTCGTGTACCGCGGCTTCCAGATGATCAACGAGGAGAAGCTGTCCGACCTGCGCGGCGACCAGCTGCGCAAGATCTCGCAGTCGGGCATGCTGCCGCTGATCTACGCGCACCTGTTCTCGCTGGCGCTGATGCGCGAGATCTTCGCGCGGCAGGTCAATCTGGGCAAGATGCCGCAGCCGCAGCTCTCCTTCTGATCGAAGGATAGGTCATGACGCGATCACGCACCGACACGGCTCGTTACTCGTCGGTCGCGATCGCGTTTCACTGGACGATCGCGGTGCTGGTGATCGCCAATCTGGTGATCGGGCTCGGGCACGAGTCTGTCCCCGCGCTGCGCGCCTGGATGGGCGCGCACAAGGCAATCGGCATCACCGTGCTCGCCCTGACGCTGGCCCGCGTCGCGTGGCGCCTCGCGCACCGTCCGCCGCCGCTTCCCACAGATACGCCGGTGTGGCAGCGCGTCGCCGCGCACGCAACGCACTGGTCCCTCTACGCGCTGATGCTGGCGATGCCCCTGACCGGCTGGGCGCTGGTGTCGGGCCCCGAGGCGAAGCGGCCCTTGTCGTGGTTCGGCCTCCTCGACGTGCCGCTGCTGCCGGTGACGAGCGCGACCGCCGATGTCGCGGACAAGGTGCACGGACTGCTCGGCTGGCTGATGCTGGCGCTCGTCGTGCTCCATGTCGCGGCGGCGCTGCGACACCACCTGATCCTGCGCGATCACGTCCTCGCGCGCATGGCGCCGGCTTTACGCCGCTGATCGCGACGGGACGCCGCAATCGCGCGCTAAATTTCCCGCCATTTGCTTGAAACCTTTGACCACACTCCTATGTTTGAAGCGTACGGTTCTTGTGTCCCCCCTTTCGCAAGGCCGTATGACACATCTTTGGATGTGTCTCCTCCCTGAACCTCGGCCACCGTGCTTCCAGCACGGTGGCTTTTTTCATTCGGCGGCCTGCGCCACCGCGTTCGCGTCGCCGATCGCCTCCTCGGACAGCCCGTCGATGATCGCGCGGACCAGCGCCGTCGTGCGCGCCAGCCCCGCGCCCACCATGTCCAGACGCCCATCGAGATAGAGCGACCGATCGATCTCGAGCTGCACCGCGTGAACGCCCTCGGTCGGTCGCGCGTGACGCTCCAGGATATGTCCGCCAGCGTAGGGGCTGTTCAGCGCGTGGATCAGGCCGTGCGCCTCGATCTCCGCCTGCACCCGCTCCACGAAGCGGCTCGCCGCCGCCTGGCCGAAGCGATCTCCCACCACCATCCGCGTCCGTCCGCTGGGCAGCGGCGGCATGGAGTGGAGATCGAGCAGCACCGCGATGCCGAACCGGTCGCGCGCGCGCGCCAGCACCTCGCCCAGCGCCTGATGATAGGGCCTGTAATCGGACGCGATCCGTGCCTCGACCTCCTCCGCGCGCAGCCGCCGACGCCAGATGTCGCCCGTCGCCCCGGTCCGCCGCGGCACGATGCCCAGACCGGCGCGGACCTTCGCCGACAGGTTCGTCCGCCTCGCGCCGTCGTCCAGCAGCGGGTCACGCTCATGCTCGGCGCGGTTCAGGTCGATCCACGCGCGCGGCGCATCCTGCAACAGCAGCGTTTCGTGCCGCCGCGCGCCGAGCGCCACGTGGTCGACGTAGCGGTCCTCCAGCGCTGACAGCCTCGCGGGGGGTGCGCGCAACGCTGCGCCGATCGCGGGCGGATAGAGGCGCCCCGCGTGCGGCACCGACAGCACCACCGGCGTCTCGGGCACCGCGCTGCCGATGATGCGAAACGATGCGGACATGCCCGGCCAGCCTATGGAAGCTTCGCCGCAGGGGCAACACCGCGTGCCGCATTGCGACAGCGTTCACCATTTCCGGCGGTGGAATGTTTCAGCTCTTCGCGCCATAGTCGCAGCCGTTCGATCGAGGGTGATATGATCAAGATTTTGCTGGCCGAGGACGACGCGGTAATGCGCGAATATCTGACGCGCGCGCTGGAACGGTCGGGCTATTCGGTCAGCGCCGTGGACCGCGGCACCGCGGCGCTGCCGCTGCTGGAGCAGGAAGCATTTGACCTGCTGCTGACCGACATCGTGATGCCCGAAATGGACGGGATCGAGCTCGCGCAGAAGGCGTCCGAACTGGTGCCCGCGCTGCGCGTCATGTTCATCACCGGCTTCGCGGCCGTCACGCTCAAGGCCGGCAGCGCGATGCCGCAGGCGCGCGTGCTGTCTAAGCCGTTCCACCTGCGCGACCTGGTGCTGGAGGTCGATCGCCTGTTCAGCGTCGACGTGCTGAACGAGTTGAATTGAGTGCTTGCGCTACCCGGCGCCCCCCGCTAGAGGCGCTCACCTCGGGCGTGTAGCTCAGTGGTAGAGCACTGTGTTGACATCGCAGGGGTCGCAAGTTCAATCCTTGCCACGCCCACCATTAAAGCCCCGCCGCTCGCCAGAGTGGCGGGGTTTTCGGTTTCTGATCGCCCCAACATCGCGCACCGCCGACGTCGAGACTTTGTGCTAGAGCGGGTGGCCACGCGCTCCATCGGCGTGGTCACGAAGGTTCGCGCATGATCCCCGCCGCCCGCACCGACTACCCCGAGATCCGCGACGCAGTGCGTCAGCTCGTTGCCGGGTTCGGCGACGCTTACTTCCGCGAGGTGGACGAGCAGCGCGGCTACCCCGAGGCGTTCGTCGACGCGCTGACCCGCGCCGGGTGGATGGCGGCGCTGATCCCCGAACGGTTCGGCGGTGCCGGGCTCGGCCTGACCGAAGCGTCGATCATCATGGAGGAGATCAACCGCGCCGGCGGCAATTCCGGCGCGTGCCACGGGCAGATGTACAACATGAACACGCTGCTGCGACACGGCAGCGAGGAACAGAAGCGGCGCTTCCTGCCCGACATCGCGCGCGGCGACCTGCGCCTGCAATCCATGGCGGTGACGGAGCCGACCACCGGCACCAACACCACCGAGCTCAGGACGCGCGCTGAGCGGCGCGGCGATGGCTGGGTGGTCAACGGGCAGAAGGTGTGGATCAGCCGTATCCAGCATTCCGACCTGATGATCCTGCTCGCGCGCACCACCCCGCTCGATCAGGTCGCGAAGAAGGCGGACGGTCTGTCGATCTTCCTCGTCGACCTGCACCAGGCGATCGGACGCGGCATGTCGGTGCGGCCGATCCGCAACATGGTCAACCATGAGACCAACGAAGTCTTCTTCGACGACCTCCACCTGCCGGCCGACAGCCTGATCGGCGAGGAAGGCAGCGGCTTTCGCTACATCATGGACGGGCTGAATGCCGAGCGCGCGCTGATCGCGGCGGAATGTATCGGCGATGGCTATTGGTTCGTCGAGCGGTCGGTGGCGTATGGCTCGCAGCGGGTCGTGTTCGATCGGCCGATCGCGAAGAATCAGGGCGTTCAGTTCCCGATCGCGCAGGCGTACATGGAGACCCGCGCCGCCGACCTGATGCGGTACGAGGCGTGCCGCTTGTTCGATGCCGGACAGCCGTGCGGCGCGGAGGCGAACATGGCCAAGCACCTCGCCGCGGAGGCATCGTGGAAGGCGGCGAACGCCTGCATGCAAACGCACGGCGGGTTCGCCTTCGCCGCCGAATATGACGTCGAGCGCAAGTTTCGCGAGACCCGGCTGTACCAGGTGGCGCCGATCAGTTCGAACCTGATCCTCAGCTACGTCGGGGAGCACGTGCTGGGCATGCCGCGATCGTTCTAGCGGCTGCCTCACACTCCCAAGGAGTGCTTTTCCTTGACTTTGTTGCGCCGATAAGAGAGCGCGCGGGGTGGAAGTCGGCCAATATCGCGTTGGCGCCCAATCGGACACCTGCATGAGCTTCGCCGACCTCGGCCTTTCCGACGAACTACTCCGGGCGGTGGGCGACACCGGCTATACCGAGCCGACCCCGATCCAGGCGTCGGCCATCCCCTCTGTGCTGATGATGCGCGACATGGTCGCGATCGCGCAGACGGGCACGGGCAAGACCGCGTCGTTCGTGCTGCCGATGATCGACATCCTGGCGCACGGCCGCAGCCGCGCGCGGATGCCGCGCAGCCTGATCCTGGAGCCGACGCGCGAACTCGCCGCGCAGGTCGCCGACAATTTCGAGCAGTATGGCAAGTACCACAAGCTATCGATGGCGCTGCTGATCGGCGGCGTGCAGATGGGCGACCAGGTCAAGGCGCTGGAAAAGGGCGTCGACGTGCTGATCGCCACACCGGGGCGGTTGATGGACCTGTTCGGGCGCGGCAAGATCCTGCTGACGGGCTGTTCGATGCTGGTGATCGACGAGGCCGACCGGATGCTCGACATGGGGTTTATCCCCGATATCGAGGAAATCTGCACCAAGCTGCCGGCCCAGCGACAGACGCTGCTGTTCTCCGCCACGATGCCCGCGCCGATCAAGAAGCTCGCCGATCGCTTCCTGACCAATCCCAAGACGATCCAGGTCGCGCGCCCCGCCACCACCAACACCAACATCACGCAGTGGGTGGTACCCGTGAAGGGTCAGGCGTTCGAGAAGCGCAAGGTCGTGCGGCAGCTACTTCGCGGCGAGGACGTGCGCACTGCGATCATCTTCTGCAACCGCAAGACCACGGTGCGCGAGCTCAACAAGAGCCTGCAGGGTCACGGGTTCAAGAGCGGCGAGATCCACGGCGACATGGATCAGTCGGCGCGCATCGCCGAACTGGAGCGGTTCAAGAACGGCGACGTCAACATTCTGGTCGCCTCCGACGTCGCGGCGCGCGGGCTCGACGTGAAGGGGGTGAGCCACGTCGTCAACTTCGACGCGCCGTGGCATCCCGACGATTACGTCCACCGCATCGGCCGCACGGGCCGCGCGGGTGCGACGGGCATCGCCTATACGCTGGTCGCCCCCGATGACGCGGAGAACATCCAGAATATCGAGAAGCTGACCGGCGAGAAGATCAAGACGCTCGACGCGCTGCCCGGCGAGCCGGAGGCGGATCGGCCCGCCCGTGAGCCGCGCCGCGAGCGGGGCAACCGCGGTGAGCGTCGTCCGCGTGCCGAGCAGGCGGCGGCGCACGACACCGACCAGCAGGCCGCGCAGCCACCGGCCGAACCGGTCGAGGCCGCGCCGACGCGTGCCGCGCTCCCCGCCACGGCGCGCGACGAACGGCACGACCGGCGCCGCGACACCCGTGACGGCCGGAGCGATCAGCGCCGCGGCCCCGCGCGGCACGACCCCGACGACGGCCCGGACGAGGGCTGGAACGGCCCGATCCCCGACTTCCTTCAGATGACGCTGACCGTCTGATCCGCGGCGATCGCGTAGCGGGGCCGATCCGCGAGTGCGACAATCGTCCTCCTGGCATCAGGATCATAACCGGTCGAGTGGCGGCCCTTCGTGCCACCGCACCGGAACCGTCGCGCTAACGTGACGGTTGAACGGCTACAACAGATGCCGATCGTGCCGGTGGATCGATCGGCGCACGGGGGGATCACAGGCAGCGATGATGAACGGGCGACGTATCGAGAACGGCGGATTGGTGCTGTTCGTCTTCCTCATAACGCTGCTGCTCGGCGCCGTGGTGTCGACGTTCGCGGTGGCGCTGCTGTGGAGCATGCTGGCCGCGATCCTGTTTCAACCGCTCTTCAATCGCATCTTCTCGCACCTTCCCGGACGCGCCAACACCGCGGCCCTGCTGACGCTGCTGATCATCACCGTCGCGGTGGTGATCCCGGCGATGGTGATCGGCACGTTGGTGGTCGACCAGGCGAGCGGCGTCTACGCCAAGGTCCGCACCGGGCAGATCAACTTTACCGCCTATTTCCGACAGGTGCACGACGCGCTGCCCGACCGGTTGCAGCAGCTCGCCGACCGCGCCGGCCTCGATAGCTTCGAGCGCACGCAGGCGCGCTTCTCCAATGTGATCGGCAGCCGCGTGAGCGGCATCGCCAGCCAGGCGCTGTCGATCGGACGCGACGCCTTCGCCGCGCTGCTGGGCTTCGGTGTCGCGCTGTACGTCACCTTCTTCCTGCTGCGCGACGGCGAGCGGCTCGGCGCGGCGGTGTGCCACGCGATCCCGCTCGAGCGCGGCGTCACGACGCGGCTGGTCGACCGGTTCGTCGCGGTGACCCGCGCGACGATCAAGGGATCGGTGATCGTCGGGCTTGTTCAGGGCGCGCTCGGCGCCATCACCTTCGCGATCGTCGGCCTGCCCGCCGCGCTGCTGTGGGGATTGCTGATGGCGGTGGCGTCGCTCTTGCCCGCGATCGGTCCCGCGATCGTCTGGGCGCCGGTCGCGATCTACCTGCTCGCCACCAGCGCGATCTGGCAGGCGGCGGTGGTGATCGTGTCGGGCGTGCTGGTGATCGGCAGCGCCGACAATGTGCTGCGCCCGATCCTGGTCGGACGCGACACAGGCATTCCTGACTGGGTCGTGCTGGTCACCACATTGGGCGGCATCGAGCTGCTGGGACTGAGCGGAATCGTCGTCGGCCCGGTCGTCGCTGCTCTGTTCATCACCGCGTGGCAGATTCTGACCGAGCAGCGCGCGGCATCGGACGCGCTGCGGCCGCTACCCCCGCTCAAGCTGGCGGATGGTACATCCGACGAGATGGCGGCGCGCGGCTGACCTGCTATCGGCAGGCGTAATGACCGACGATCCGCCCTCCCCTTGCACCTTGGTGTGCACGATTGATCGCCCGAGCGGTTTGTGCCTGGGCTGTCAGCGCACCCTGGACGAGATTGCCGGCTGGTCTGGCGCGAGCGTGGACGAGAGACACGCGATCCTCGCGCGCGTCGCGCGCCGACGTGCCGCGCTTACTGCTGCGCCGCCGCGATGAGTGCGTCGTCGATCGCGCGCGCGCGGACCCAGGCGGGACGATCGCGCAGCCGATCGAGGTAGCGCGCAAACGCCTCGCGCTTCTCCAGCATGCCGAACTGCGTGAAGAAGTCGATCGAGCTACCGACGTAGACGTCGGCGGCGGTGAAGCGCGGCCGGCGATATAGTCGTGCGCCGACACGGCACCTTCGAGCACGTCGACCGCGCGCGCGAGATTGCCGTAGCCGATCATCGCTTCCTTCTCCGGCGGCAGGGTCACGCCCAAGTGGCTGTCCATCATCGCCGCCTCGATCGGGCCGGCAGTGAAGAACAGCAAGCGATAATAAGCCCCGCGCGCGTCGGCGCGCGGTGCCAGTCCCGCGTCGGGGAACGCCTCAGCCAGATAGGCGCAGATCGCCGCCGTTTCGCTGACCGCGGCGCCGTCGTGAACGATCGTCGGCACCTTGCCAAGCGGTTGGCGGCGAGCAGTTCGGGTAGAGCCGCGCCCCCACTGCGTCACGACCGTCTCGTACGGCGCGCCGACCTCCTCCAACATCCAGCGCACGATCCGCCCGCGCGACATTGGATTGGTGAAGAAGGTCAGCATTGATCATCCCCCTGGTCGGAACATGATGAGAACACGTGCGCGCTCAGCCGTCAAGGTAGCGGTGTAGGAAAGCGAGGGTGCGTGACCAGGCGAGATCGGCCGCGGCCTTGTTGTACCGCTGCGCCGAGGTGTCGTTGTTGAACGCGTGGTCGACGCCCGGATAGGTGTAGGCCTCGACCCGCTTACCCTCGGCCTTGAGCGCGGCGACCCATGGTTCGCCGGTCTGCGCGACGCGAGCGTCCTTGCCGGCATAGTGCAGCATCAGGGGGGCTGCGACCTTCGCCGCTTCCGCCGGGTCGGGTGCCGGGCCGTAGTAAGCGACACCCGCGCTCAACCGGTCGCCGGCGCGCAGCGCAACCCGGTTGACCAACGCTCCGCCCCAGCAGAAGCCGATCGCGCCGACCCGCGTCGGCGGCGTCTTCGTACCCGCGAGGTGTCGCACGACCCCCGCGGCCTCGCCGACGATCGTGTCCAGATTGGCCGCGGCGATCATCTCTCGCGCGCGGTCCTCGTCTGCGGGCGTGCCGCCGGCGTTGGACAGGAAGTCGGGCGCGACCGCGACGAAGCCCGCCAACGCGACGCGGCGCGCCACGTCCTGGATGTGCGGCGTCAGTCCGCGGTTCTCGTGGAACACCAGCACGGTCGCGCGGAACCGCTTGCCGCGCGGCATTGCCACATAGGCGGAAATCGGCTCGCCGCCGTCGACCGGAATGGCGGCGCCGGGCGACACGACCAGCCGACGGTCATCGGGCGCGATCACCGCCGCGGCAGCCGGCGAGGCGGAGATCCCGCCGATCATCGCCTCGGCCGCGAGCACGCTGCCGGTCAGCAACGTCATCTCGCGCAGCAGCGTGCGCCGGTCGCGATGGTCGTGGGTAAAGCGGTCGTAGATGGCGACCGCGCGGTCGCGTATGTCGTCGGTCATCATCGTCTCTCCTGCGGCGGGCAGCGAGACTAGATGCGCTCAGCCGATTGCCAAGCCGTGAATCCGATCGAGCGTCACGCCTTTTCCAGCGTGCACTGCAGCGGGTGCTGGTGCTGCCGCGCGAAGTCCATCACCTGGCTGACCTTGGTCTCCGCGACCTCGTAGGAGAAGACCCCGCAGACGCCCACGCCTTTCTGGTGCACGTGAAGCATGACGCGCGTCGCTTCCTCGGCGTTCATGCGGAAGAAGCGTTGCAGGCACAGGACGACGAATTCCATCGGCGTGTAATCGTCGTTGAGCATCAGCACGCGGTACGGCGTCGGCTTCTTGGTCTTGGCACGCGTGCGCGTCGCGATCCCGACGCCGGTATCGTCGCCGTCGCTGTCACCGCCGCGTCGCTCGGCCATCAGCGCCGGCGTGTATAGTTCGATCTCGGACATCATTCGCACCCGGCAAAATATGGCAACGCGGGGCCCGAGGGCAAGAGCATCGAACAGGAAAAGGGCGGACCGGCACGCGCCAACCCGCCCTTTTCACCAATCAACCAGGCAGTCGGCTCAGGCCGCGGTGCGCACCTTCTCGGCGGCGAGCGCGACGCGGTTCTGGATCGGCTGCGCGATCTCGCCGACCAGCTTCAGCGTCGCCTCGGTCGAACGCGAGGTCTCGGCGACCAGCGCGTCCATCGAATTGCGCAGATACGCGCCCTGCAGCTTGAACAGGTCGGCGGGCGAGCGGACTTCGCTCATCGACTTGAGCGTTTGCACGGTCGTCTCGAACGACTGCTTGGCGAAGGCGGCGCGCGCCTGCGCCATCGCCTCCATACCCTTCACCGCGACGCGGGTCGATTCGACCATCGCCTCGACGTTGCCCTGACCGAAGGCGGTCATGTCGTCGAACGCCTGCTTGCCCTTGCTCATCGCGTCCTGCGCGTTGGCCTGCATCGTCTCGGCGGTGTTCTGCATCGTGTCGGTCATGGTGTCGTCCTCTTGGCTGTCGGGTGCCGTGGTTGCGGCGGTCGTGTGATCGGATTGAGGTTGCAGCGCCGTGTCCGCCACCGGCTCAGGCATCGCCGGCTCGGCTGCTGCCGCCTCGACCGGCATCGCATCGGCGGCATCGGCGACGGAGGTCAGGTCGATCGGCAGGTGCGCGATCTCCTCGATGACCTCGGTCAGCGACTTGTCGGTGTCAGCCTGCGCGGTCGGCATGAAGGGGACAGCGACAGGTGCGCGCTTCGACGTGCGGGCAGCCCGCGGCTTGGCGGTCACATCGGCCACAAACGCTTCCTCATCCATTCTTGCTGCATTGCACAATAACGCTTGTGGTTCGTACGTTCAAGCGATTTTGTGCAGTGCAGCAATAATGATCAGCGCTGGCGGACGTAGCTTCCCGGCGCAGGCTCGATCGCGGGCAACGCACCCTCGCCCGGCTGACGCGCGCCGCTCGCCTCGACGGTGTCCTCGCCGTGTTCGCGCAGCCACGCGACCCAATAAGGCCACCAGCTACCCTTCGTCTCCTGCGCCGCCGCGACGAACTCGGCCAGGGTCGTCGGTGCGTCGCCGTCCGCTTCGACGGTCCAGTACTGGTACTTCTTCGCCGCCGGCGGATTGACCACGCCCGCGATATGCCCCGACCCGGCGAGCACGAAGCGCACGGGACCGCTGAAGTGCTGGGTCAGTTCCCACACGCTCTCCGCTGGCGCGATATGGTCCTCGCGCCCCGCCTGGATGAAAGCGGGCGTCTCCACGCGCGTGAGGTCGAGCGGCGTGCCGTTCACCGACATCCGCCCCGGTTCGACCAGCAGATTGTCGCGGTACAGGTCGGTCAGGTAGCTGTGGTGCCACCCGGCCGGCAAATTGGTGACGTCGCCGTTCCAGTGCAGCAGGTCGAACGCGGGATAGCTTTTGCCGAGCAGGTAATTGTTGGTGACGTAGTTCCAGATCAGGTCGCGCGCGCGCAGCAGGTTGAACGTCGCCGCCATGTAGCGCCCGTCGAGGAAACCCTCGGGCGACAACGAGCGGATAAGCCCGAGCTGCTCGGCCGTGACGAAATGCTTGAGCTCGCCCGCGTTGGCGAAGTCGACCTGCGCGGTGAAGAAGGTCGCGCTTCGCACCTTCTCCGCTTCCCCGCGCGCCGCGAGATAGGCGAGCGTCGCGGCGAGCGTGGTGCCCGCGACGCAGTAACCGATCGCGTGCACGTCCGCGACGCCCAGCAGGTCGCGGATCGTGTCGATCGCGTCGACCTGCGCCGCGACGTAACCGTCCCAGGTCACGTCCGCCATGCTCGCGTCGGCGGACTTCCACGACACCATGAACACGCTGACGCCCTGCTCTACCGCCCAGCGGATGAAGCTCTTCTCCGGCGTCAGGTCCAGAATGTAGAAGCGGTTGATCCACGGCGGGAAGATGACCAGCGGCGTCTCCAGCACGCGCTCGGTCGTCGGCGCGTAGTGGATCAGCTCGTACAGCCGCGTCCGCTTTACCACCTGGCCCGGCGTGACCGCGAGGTTGCGCCCGAGCTCGAACGCGGTCGCGTCGGTGTGGGTCAATTGCCCGCGACCGAGGTCGGCGACGAGGTTCTGCATGCCCTTGACCAGGTTCTGGCCGTTGCTGGCGATCGCTTCCTGCATCACCTGCGGGTTGGTGAAGGGGAAGTTGGACGGGCTCATCGCATCCACCAACCCCTTGGCGGCAAAGCGAAGCTGCGCGCGCTGCGCCTCGT
This sequence comes from Sphingomonas sp., assembly GCF_042095875.1. Taxonomy (GTDB): domain Bacteria; phylum Pseudomonadota; class Alphaproteobacteria; order Sphingomonadales; family Sphingomonadaceae; genus Sphingomonas. The sequence goes on along the minus strand of NZ_JBELMJ010000035.1, from coordinate 17,880 downwards.
CCACCCCGTCGAGCGCGTCGACGCCGTGCAGCAGATGGTCGGACATCAGCGCGTAACTCTGCCGTATCCAGTCGAACGCGGGGCTGCGCCACGCCTCGTCGGCGAAGCGCTTGTCCTTCTCCGGCGCGCGCTCCCCGGTGACAGGCGCCATGAAGCGTTCCCACAATCCCAGCTGGTCGCGCCAGAAATCGGCCACCTGCCGCGCGGCCTGCCCCTGCGCGGCGCCGGGCAGCGCCTTGCTCGCCTCGACCATCGCGCCTTGCGCCTGCGTCATCAGCGCGGTCCATTGCTCGACCGCGATCGCGGCGGGCGACTTGGCCGCGCCCTCGCCGGCTCCCTGGTTGCTCGATCGATCGACCACCCGCATCTCTCCCGTCTCGCTGCTCGTCCGCGTTGCTTATCTTTGCCGCCGCGAAGCAGAACCGCCATTAGTATCTAGCCGCGTTCGCCCGTATAGTGAACGCGCGAAAGGGAGCATGATGTCCGACGAATTCTACCGCATGAAGCGTCTGCCGCCGTACGTGATCGCGGAAGTGAACGCGATGCGGGCCGCGGCGCGCGCGGGCGGGGAGGACATCATCGATCTCGGTATGGGCAACCCCGACCTGCCGCCGCCCGACCACGTGATCGAGAAGCTGATCGAGGTGGCGAAGAAGCCCGACGCGCACGGTTACTCTGCGTCGAAGGGCATTCCCGGGCTGCGCCGCGCGCAGGCGAACTATTACGGCCGCCGTTTCGGCGTCGAGGTCGACCCGGAGACCGAGGTCGTCGTCACCATGGGATCGAAGGAAGGCCTCGCCAGCCTCGCCACCGCGATCACCGCGCCCGGCGACGTGGTGCTCGCGCCCAACCCGTCCTACCCGATTCACACGTTCGGTTTCATCATCGCGGGCGCGACGATTCGCGCGGTGCCGACGACGCCCGACGACGCTTACTTCGAGAGTCTAGAGCGCGCGATGAACTTCACCGTGCCGCGGCCCAGCGTGCTAGTGGTCAATTACCCGTCAAACCCGACCGCCGAAGCGGTGGACCTCGCCTTCTACGAGCGGCTGGTCGCCTGGGCGCGCCACAATGGCGTGTGGATCATCTCCGACCTCGCTTATTCAGAGCTGTACTTCGACGGACGTCCCACGCCCTCGATCCTGCAGGTCAAGGGTGCGAAGGACGTCGCGATCGAGTTCACCTCGCTCAGCAAGACCTACTCGATGGCGGGTTGGCGGATCGGCTTCGCGGTAGGCAACAAGACGCTGATCGCGGCGATGACGCGGGTGAAGTCCTACCTCGACTATGGCGCCTTCACCCCGATCCAGGCGGCGGCATGCGCGGCGCTGAACGGCCCGCAGGACATCGTGGAGAAGAACCGCCAGCTCTATCACAAGCGCCGCGACGTGATGGTGGAGAGCTTCGCGCGCGCCGGCTGGGACATCCCCGCCCCGCCCGCCAGCATGTTCGCCTGGGCGCCGCTGCCGCCAGCACTCGCGCACCTCGGCAGTCTCGAATTCTCCAAGCAATTGCTCACCCACGCGCACGTCGCGGTCGCGCCGGGCGTCGGTTACGGCGAGAATGGCGAGGGTTTCGTGCGGATCGCGATGGTCGAGAACGAGCAGCGGCTGCGCCAGGCGGCGCGCAACGTGAAGCGCTACCTGCAATCGATGGGCGTCAACACGCCTGGCCGCGCGGGCGGCCAGGCGCTGTAGACGGCCGCACCCCGCCTTACCCGTCCGCTATCTCGTTTCCCATCGCGTCACCGTCGGAGTTCGTGTCATCGCCATCACGCCGCTCTACTCGCTCGCGGGCGTCTTCGTCGGGATGCTGGTCGGGTTGACCGGCGTCGGCGGCGGGTCGCTGATGACGCCGCTGCTCGTCCTGCTGTTCGGGTTCCACCCGACAACGGCGGTCGGCACCGACCTGCTCTACGCGTCCGCGACCAAGGCGGTCGGGACCACCGTGCACGACGCGCGCGGTACGGTGGACTGGTCGGTGGTGCGGCGGCTGGCCATCGGCAGCGTGCCCGCGACGATCGTGACCTTGCTGTGCCTCAGCCAGATCTCGCGCACCAGCGACGTGAGCGGCGTGATCGCGCTGGTGCTCGGCGCGGCGCTGGTGGCGACCGCAGCCGCCTTGTTCTTTCGCGCGCGCATCGTCGCGCGGCTCACCCCGCGCTTCGCCGCCATGTCGCCGCGTCGGCTGGGGGGACTGACCGTGCTGCTGGGCGCCGTGCTGGGCGTCACCGTATCACTGACCTCGGTCGGCGCGGGCGCGCTCGGCATGACGGCGCTGCTGATCCTCTACCCGCAGCTTCCGGTGAACCGGCTAGTCGGGTCCGACATCGCGCACGCGGTGCCGCTGACGCTGATCGCCGGGATCGGCCATTGGTGGATGGGCTCGGTCGACGTGAGCCTGCTCGTCTCGCTGCTGCTCGGCTCGATCCCCGGCATCATCGTCGGCAGCCTGATCGCGACGCGCGTGTCCGACCGCGTGCTGACCCCGATCCTCGCCGTCACGCTCGCGATCGTCGGTGTGCGACTGTTCTTCTGAGGTAGTCGGGTGTCCCGCCCCGGCTTCGCCTTCTCGACCCGCTTCAAGGTGCGCTACGCCGAGATCGATGGGCAGAAGATCGTCTTCAACTCGCGCTATCTCGAGTACGCCGACGTCGCGGTGAGCGAATTCTGGCTCTGGACCGGTATCGCCGAAGCGCTGGGCGACGAGTGGCGCCGCACCGAGTTCAACGTCCGCCGCGCCGAACTCGATTACCTGTCCTCGTTCCGGCTGGGCGACGAGGTGGAAGCGTTCGTGCGCATCGAGCGGATCGGCACGTCGAGCATCACCAAGCGGTTCGAGCTGGTCAATCCCGCCACCGGCACGCTCGCGTGCGCGATCACGATGGTCAGCGTCAACGTCGATCTCTCGACCGGGCGCCCCGTGCCGCTGTCGCCCGCGGTTCGCGCGCACCTGGAACAATTGCCGGCCGGGTGACGCGCTCAGCCCGCGCGCGACGTCTCCTCGACGTCGCCCGGCAGCGCCCAATGCAGGTCACCCTTGCCGAGCGCGCGGCCGTCGTGGCTCAGCACCGCGACCTGCTGGATCGGACGGCCGTCGCGCACGTCGACCAGGATCGGGAACGCCGGACTGCCCGTCTCCCATCGCTCGCCCCATTGCCTGAGCGCCACCATCGTCGGCAGCAGCGCGAAGCCCTTATCGGTCAAATTGTAGACGATCTTGCGCCGATCCTCCGGCACGCTGGCGCGCTCCAGCAACCCGTGCTCAACGAAGCGCGCGAGCCGGTTGGCGAGGATGTTGCGCGCGATACCGAGCTCCCCCTGCAATTCCTCGAAGTGACGTAGCCCGTTGAACGCGGCGCGCAGGATCAGGAACGCCCAGCGGTCACCCATCAGCTCCAGCGCCGCGGGCAACGAGCATTCGGCAAGGTTCTCACGCACTTGACCCATCACACATCCTCTTCACCGGCGAACCTAGCGCAAGGCGCCGGCGCGTCGAAACGCTTTTCGCATGAAGCTAAGATAGGTTGCGTTTCGATACTCGCACCTGCGAGTTTCCACTTGAAACCGAATAGTAGCGAAGCTAGGTAGCGATCCGCAACTATTCTATACGGAGCCTTCCCATGATCCGTCGCATCGCCTCCTCGGTCATCGCCACCGCCGCCATCATCGCCGCCACCGGCGTGCACGCGCAGACCCCGACCGGCTATTACGTCGCCACGCCGCTTGCCAAGGTCGAGAAGACCAAGCTGATCACGCGCTCGACCTTGTGGCTGCAGCAGAACGGCGCGTTCGTCGCCGCGCGCGCGCCCGAGCGCGACGCGGTGCTGTGCCAGCTGGTCGCGCGCAACGTCGGCGGGCTCGCCGCGTTCAGCGTAGGCGGCAAGGCGTACGACGCCGCGCAGCTCGACAAGTGCAACGGCAAGACCGGACTGCCCGCGTCGAACGTCGCCGCCAACTAAGCAGCTTTCCCCCGAGCTTCTTCAGGTCGCGGCCCCTCTTCGCCGCGAACTCGTGAGCCCCGGTCGCAACTCCCGCGATCGGGGCTCTTTTTCGTGCGCTCGATTAGCCAGAGCGAAGCAATTGTGTTGCAAAGCAGCAGCCGATCACCCCATCCTAGTGCGGTGCTCAGACAGTATGAACTGGTCGACCGGGTGCTCGACTACGACCCGGATGCCGACGAGGCGATGCTCAACCGCGCCTATGTCTTCTCGGTCAACGCGCACGGCACGCAGAAACGCGCCAACGGCGACCCGTATTTCAGTCACCCGATCGAGGTCGCCGGCATCCTGACCGAGCTCCACCTCGACGACGAGACGATCGCCACCGCGATCCTGCACGACACGGTCGAGGACACGGTCGCAACGCCGGAGGAGATCGAGCGCATCTTCGGCGGCAACGTCGCGCGGCTGGTCGATGGCGTGACCAAGCTCAGCAAGATCGAGGCGCAGACCGAGAGCGAGCGTGCGGCGGAGAACCTGCGCAAGTTCCTGCTCGCGATGTCGGGCGACATCCGCGTGCTGCTGGTGAAGCTCGCCGACCGATTGCACAACATGCGCACGCTGCACTTCATCGCCAAACCCGAGAAGCGCCGCCGCATCGCCCGCGAGACGATGGACATCTACGCGCCGCTCGCCGAGCGGATCGGCATGTACGAGTTCATGAAGGAGATGCAGACGCTCGCCTTCCGACAACTCGAACCGGAGGCATATGAGTCGATCACCAAGCGGCTCGCGCTATTGAACGAGGGCGGCGGCGATCGCATCGCCAAGATCGGCTCGGGATTGAAGCTGCTGCTCGCGCGCAAGGGCATCGAGGGCGAGGTGACGGGGCGCGAGAAGCACCCGTACAGCATCTGGCGCAAGATGCAGGAGCGCCATATCAGCTTCGAGCAGCTGTCCGACATCATGGCGTTCCGCGTCATCGTGCCCACGATCGAGGACTGCTACCGCGCGCTCGGCATCATCCACGCGCGCTGGCCGATGGTGCCCGGACGGTTCAAGGACTTCATCTCGACGCCCAAGCGCAACGGCTACCGCTCGCTCCACACCAGCGTGATCCACGCCGAGAACCGCCGCATCGAGATCCAGATCCGTACGGAGGAGATGCACGCCGAGGCGGAATACGGCCTGGCCGCACACTGGGCGTACAAGCAGGCGGGCGACCACGCCGCGCCCGCCGGCCCGGACAATCGCCCGAGCTGGATCGCCGATCTGGTCGAAATCCTCGACAATGCCGAGACGCCCGAGGAGCTGCTCGAGCATACGCGCATGGCGATGTACCAGGATCGCATCTTCGCCTTCACCCCAAAGGGCGAGCTGATCCAGCTGCCGAAGGGCGCGACGCCGATAGATTTCGCCTACGCGGTCCACACCGATCTCGGCGACCAGGCGGTCGGCGCGAAGATCAACGGTCGCGTCGTGCCGCTGCGCACCCCGATCGAGAACGGCGACCAGGTACAGGTGCTGCGCTCCAAGGCGCAGGAGCCGCAGGCCAACTGGCTGTCGTTCGCGATCACCGGCAAGGCGCTGGCCGCGATCCGCCGCCACCTGCGCTCCGCCGAGCGCGAGCAGTCGATCGCGCTCGGGCGCAAGCTCTACGACGACATCGTGTTCCGCCTGCCCGCGGTGCTCGCCGCCGACGCGCTGAGCCACGCGCTGCCGCGCCTCAAGATGTCTGACGAGGCCGCGCTGATGCAGGCGATCGCGCGCAAGACGCTGACCGACGCGCAGGTGATGGAAGCGCTGATGCCGGGGTCGGCCGGGTTCGACATCGCGCACGCCCCGCAATCGGGCGCGATCTCGATCGAGGGATTGGCGCCCGGCGTCGCCTACGAGCTCGGCACCTGCTGCCACCCGGTGCCGGGCGACCGCATCGTCGGGCTCAGGCGCCCCGACGCCTCGATCGAGGTGCACGCGATCGACTGCGCGACGCTCGCCGACCTCGCCGACCGGTCGGACGAGGAAACCGACTGGATCGACGTCAAATGGGGCAACAAGACCGAGGGCGCGACCGCGCGCATCTCGGTCGAGGTCAAGAACGAGCCCGGCACGCTCGGCAGCCTCGCGACGATCATCGGCCAGCACAAGGCCAACATCATCAACATCCGGCTCGACAGCCGCGACACGCAGTTCCACACCAACACGATCGACGTCGAGGTTCACGACGCACACCAGCTGATGCGCCTGCTCGCCGCACTTCGCGCCGCCGACATGGTGAACGCCGCCGAGCGGGTGTGAATGCCGCGACCACGTGTCTTATCCCCTTGCAACACCCGCGCGGACGGTTAGGCTCGCGCTCCTGACCTTCTCTGCACAGGATGCCCGCATGGATCGCCGCCACTTTCTCGCCGCCGGAACCGCGACCGCGGCGCTCGCCGCGCTGCCCTTCTCGCGCGCGCTGGCGCAGGCGGCGGCCCCCGGTGCCGCGCCCGCCGCCAGCGCACCCGGCGACGCGAAGCTGGGGGCGGCGTTTGACCACGTGTTGGCGCAGACGGTGGCGAACTCGCCCGAGTTCGCGACCTCGCTCGGCTTCGACAAGGGCGCGAACGCGCATTTGCGGCACGAGCTGAGCGACAACGGGCCGGGCGCGCTCGCCAAGGACCTGGCGCTGTACAAGCGGATGCGCGCCGAGGTGGCGGCGGTCTCCCCCGACACGCTGTCGCCGCAGGCGAAGATCGACCGCGAGGTCGTGCTGTACAACATCGATTCGCAGATCGTCGGGCCGGAGCGGTTCGGGCTCGGCTCGCCGCAGGGACCGTATCCGATCTCGCAGCAGGACGGCGTGTACTTCTCGCTGCCCGACTTCCTCGCCTCTACCCACCCGGTCAAGACCGCCGACGACGCCGAGGCGTATCTCGACCGCCTCGGGCTGATGGAGCGCCAGCTCGACAACGAGAGCGCGGTGCAGCGGCAGGAGGCGGCGAAGGGCCGCGTCGCGCCCGATTTCTCGCTCGACCTGACCCTGGGGCAGATGGCGAAACTGCGCGGCGCGCCGGCGGGCGAGAGCGGGCTGGTCGAGTCGCTCGTCACCCGCGCGAAGGCGGCGAACCTGCCCGGCGACTGGCAGGCGCGCGCCACCAAGATCGTCGAGTCGCAGGTCTACCCCGCGCTCGACCGCCAGATCGCGCTGGTTAAGGACCTGCGCCGCACCGCGCGCTCGGACGCGGGCGTGTGGGCGATCCCCGGCGGCGACGCGATCTACGCCGCGGCACTCGCGCAATCGACCACCACCACGCTCACCCCGGACGAGGTGCACCGCATGGGGCTGGAGCAGGTCGCTGACCTGTCGTCGCAGCTTGACGCGATCCTCAAGGGCCAGGGGCTGACGCAGGGCAGCGTCGGCGCGCGGCTCGACCAGCTCAACAAGTCGCCGGCGCAGCTCTACCCCGACAGCGACGCCGGGCGCGCCGCGCTGCTCGCCAGCCTCAACCAGGGCTACCTCGCGATGCAGGCGCGGCTGCCGCGGGTCTTCTCCAACCCGCCGACCGCGCCCCTGGAGATCAAGCGCGTCGACCCGTCGATCCAGGACGGTGCGCCCAACGGCTATTATTTCCGGGCGCCGCTCGATGGGTCGCGCCCGGCGATCTACTGGATCAACCTCAAGAACGTCGGCGACTGGCCCAAGTACACGCTGCCGAGCCTGACCTATCACGAGGGCGTGCCGGGGCATCACCTGCAGATCTCGACCGCGCAGCGCGCACCGACGCACCCGTTGCGCAAGATCGCCTTCTTCAACGCCTATCTGGAAGGCTGGGCGCTCTACGCCGAGCAGCTGGCGGACGAGATCGGCGGCTACGCGACACCGGTCGAGCGCGCGGGCTACCTGCAGAGCTTCCTGTTCCGTGCCGCGCGCTTGGTGGCCGACACCGGCATCCATACCAAGCGCTGGACCCACGCGCAGGCGACCGACTATTTCGTCAACACGGTCGGCTTCGCGCGCGGGCGCTCGCAGCGCGAGGTCGAGCGCTACTGCGTCTCGCCCGGACAGGCATGCTCGTACAAGATCGGCCACGCCGCCTGGCTGCGCGCGCGCGACAACGCCAAGAAGATCGCGGGCGCGAAGTTCGACATCAAGCATTTCCACGACGTGCTCGAATCGGGCGCGATGCCGCTGTCGATGCTGGAGCGGATCGTCGAGGAGCGCGCACGCCGGATCGCCTGACCGGAGCGAAGCAGGCGCGGGCGTACCCGCGCCCGCGTGCAACCCTTCGCCGCCCTCCCGCATTCTGACCGGATCGGGAGGAATATCATGCGTTACCTGCTTGCCGCCACCGCGCTCGTCACCTGCGCGGCCCCAGCCCTTGCCCAGTCGGGCACCGTGCGCGCGATCTCCAGCAGCGAGCGCGCGCAGGGGGCTCAGGCCAACCCGCAACTGCTCGCCGAGTTCGGCGGCAAGTATGACGGGCCACAGGCCGCGTACGTCGAGCAGGTCGGCAAGCGCGTCGCGGTCCAGTCCGGCCTGTCGAACGCGCAGAACGACTTCACCGTGGCGCTGCTCAACTCACCTGTAGAGAACGCCTTCGCGATCCCCGGTGGCTACGTCTACGTGACGCGCCAGCTGATGGCGCTGATGAACTCGGAGGCCGAGCTCGCCTCGGTGATGGGGCACGAGGTCGGCCACGTCGCCGCACGCCACTCCGCGGCGCGCAACCGCACCTCGTCGATCGGCGGGCTGTTGTCGGGCGTGGTCGGTGCGGTCGCGGGCAACGGCACGCTTGGGCAGTTGCTGGGCGCCGGCGCGCGGCAGGCGGCGGGGCTCTACACGCTGAAATACGGTCGCGATCAGGAATATGCCGCCGACGGCCTGGGCGTCCGCTACATCACCGCGGCGGGCTACGACCCTTACGCCGCGTCCGAGATGCTGGCGCAGCTGAACGACTCGACCGGGCTCCAGGCGAAGATCGCCGGGCGCGACGCGAACGCGGTACCGTCCTGGGCCTCGACCCACCCCAATGGCGCGGACCGCATCCGCCGCGCGCGCGCGCTGGCGCAGGCGACGGGCAAGCCCGACGACGCGCCGGCGCAGGATACCGCCTTCCTGCGGCGACTCGACGGGCTGCGCTACGACGACGATCCCGCGCAGGGCGTGATCGACGGGCAGACGTTCCGCCAGCCGGAGATGCGCGTCCGCTTCACCGCGCCCACGGACTACCAGATCGCCAACGGCACCGACGCGGTGACCGTCACCGGACCGGCCGGCCAGGCGCAGTTCCGCGCCGCGCCCGCCACGAGCGACCTGTCGGGCTTCATCAAGCAGCGCTTCACCAGTCTGGGCGCGTCGGGCGCGGGCGAGGTGCGCACGGGCAGCGCCAACGGCGTGCCGTTCGCTTATTCCACGGTGGGCGCGTCGGCGAACGGGCGCGCGGTCGACGCGACGATCGTCGCCTACCGCTTCCCGTCCGCCACCTACAGCTTCACATTGGTCACGCAGCGCGGGCAAGGCGTGGGCGGGTTCGCGCCGCTGATCGAGAGCGTGGCGCCCCTGTCGGCGAGCGAGGCCGCGGCGGTGAAGGGCAAGCGCATCCGCATCGCGACGGTGAAGGCCGGCGACACCGTCGACACGCTGTCGCGCCAGATGGCCTATCCCAGCTACCAGCGTGAGCGCTTCCTGACGCTGAACGGCCTGGCCGACAACGCGCGGCTGACGCCGGGGATGCTAGTGAAGCTGGTCGTTACCGGCTGACGTGAGCGCGCGCCGGGCGGGCGGGCGGAGCGCTAGTCGGAGCATTGGCGAAGGGGTCGAGGGCGGTGCACGCGTCCTCGCCCTTTGCGTTCGGGGCATCACTGCTTTACCCCGCGCGGCCATGCCCGCCGTACCCTCCGTTCCCGTTCGACGCCCCGCGATCTCCGTCGTCATCCCCTGCTTCAACGAGGAAGCGACGCTGCCGCTGCTCCACGCACGCGTGTCGGCGGCGGTGCGCGGCGTGGTGGGCGACGACCACGAGATCGTGCTGGTGAACGACGGCTCGCGCGACGGCAGCTGGGCAGTGATGCAGCGCCTGGCGAGCGAGGATCGCCACATCGTCGCGGTCAATCTGTCGCGCAATCACGGTCACCAGCTCGCGCTGACCGCCGGGCTCGACCTGTGCGCGGGCCAGTATATCCTGATCATCGACGCCGATCTGCAGGATCCGCCCGAGCTGCTCGGCGACATGTGCGAGGTGCTGGCGCGCGAGGGCGCCGACGTCGTCTACGCGGTGCGCCGCAAGCGCCAGGGCGAGACGGTGTTCAAGCGCGCGACCGCCGCTGCCTTCTACCGCGTGCTCGACCGCGTCACCGACACGCCGATTCCGCTCGACACCGGCGACTTCCGCCTGATGACCAGGCGCGCGCTCGACGCGCTGCTGTCGCTGCCCGAGCAGGCGCGCTTCATCCGCGGCATGGTCGCCTGGGTCGGCTTCCGCCAGGTCCCCTTCCCCTATGACCGCGCCGAGCGGCACGCGGGCGAGACCAATTACCCGCTCGGCAAGATGGTGCGACTGGCGCTCGACGCGGTGACCGGCTTCTCCACCGCGCCGCTGCGCTGGGCCAGCCACCTGTCGGTGGTGCTCGCGGGCGTGTCGCTGCTGCTCCTGTTCTACATCGCCTGGGGCTATTTCGCGGGCGACCGCGTGCAGGGCTGGACCTCGACCATGCTGGTCGTCGTGGTGCTCAGCTCGATCCAGATGTTCGTGCTGGGCATGATCGGCGAGTATCTCGGCCGGCTCTACATCGAATCGAAGCGCCGGCCCTTGTACCTCGTTGCCGATATCGCCGGCCCGGTCCACGGCCGCGCGACGCTGGGCTTCCAGGCCGAGACCACGATCATCCCGCAGGCGCAGGTCGCGGGCGAACGCGCGGCCTGATCAGGCGCCGCAGCAGGCAGCGAACGCCGCGCCCGATCCGCACCAGCACGCGTCGGCGGGCGCGGGCACGACGCGGTCCGTCCGCCCGCGGCGCATCGCGCGCAGCAGCCGCGCCTTCGCCTCCTGGATCGATGCTTGCTCGGCGGCGAGCCGCGCGATGCTCGTCCGCGCGTCGTCGTCGTGCGCGCGGACACCGACGCGGCCGTCATGCCCGTCGCCGATCAGCGCCGCGCGCCCTTCCTCCACCAGCGCGAACAGGCGCTCCTGCACACCCGCGAAGCGCATCGACACCGCGAAATACTGCTGGTCGATCGCGGCGGGCGACAAGGGCATGAAACTGGGCGCGACCGCGATCAGCCGGATGTCGGCGGGCGCGATGAAACGCGGCTCGCAGATCAGCGTCGTCGTCGCGCCGCAGCCGGAATGCGGCGCGGCGGTCACGTCCAGGTAACGCCCCGCCTGCTCCCACACGGCGTGGAACACCAGCTCGACGAACCGCTCGGGCCACAACAGCGCCATCCAGCCGTAGCGCGGCGCCCCGCCCTCGCCCACGGCGACCGCCGCCACGTTCATGCAGGCGGTGGTCGGCGGCATTCCGCGCCCGCGTGGTGCCGCGATCACGTCCGCGCGCGTCGACACCGCGTCGCGCACCTCGCTGGCCAGCGCGCCCGTCGGCGCTAAGTCGACGTGACCCTGCCTCATGCGCCTGCCCGGCGTCCTCGAACGCTCGCTCTCGCCACCATCGCCCGTCTTTCGCGCCGATCGCGCGGGGCCGCAACCACCGTGTCCGCACCCGAGCGGGACCCGCTTTCCCTTTGTGTTGGCCGCGCGCATCACCTAGACCCCGCGCGACGGGCATCTGGGCCTGTGTTGGGGAAAGCGTTGGCGACACAATCCGCCTTGTTCGACGCCGGCACCCACGCGCGCCGCTGGGTCGATGATTACTGCGCGAGCGTCGGCGGCACCGATGTGCTGTGCTCGTCGGACGACCTCGCCTGGACCGCGATGCTGGAGGAGCTCGCCGGGATCGCGGGCGACGACCTCGGCCACGCACGCGAGCGGGTGCAGCGTCACTCGATCGACATCGGCACCGGCTTCCGCGTCATCGGCGAGGCGAACGAGCGCCCATGGCCGCTGTCCCCGGTGCCGATGCTGATCGACACCGAGGAGTGGGATCACATCGAGCGCGGGGTCATCCAGCGCGCCGAGCTGCTGGAGATGATCCTCGGCGACCTCTACGGCGCCGGCCATCTCGTGTCGCGCGGCCACCTGCCCGCCGCGGTGGTGACGGGCAGCCCGCACTTCATGCGCCCGCTGGTCGGACTGTTGCCGCCGGGCGGGCATCATCTCCATTTCGTCGCGATCGAGCTCGGTCGCGGACCGACGGGCGAGTGGCGCGTGCTGGCCGACCACCTGCGCATGCCGACGGGCGCGGGCTACGCGCTGGAGAACCGGCTGGCGGTCAGCCGCACGCTCGGCGGATTGCAGGCGCGATTGAACGTGCGCCGTCACGCGCCCTTCTTCGCCGCGTTCCGCGACGGGCTCGCCGCCGCGTGCGAGCGCAGCGATCCCCGCATCGGGCTGCTGACGCCCGGCCGCTACAACGTCAGCTACCCCGAACAGGCGCATCTCGCCCGTTATCTCGGACTCCTGCTGGTCGAGGGCGATGACCTCGCCGCGCTGGAGGACAAGGTCTACGTCCGCACGATCGGCGGGCTGAAGCGGATCGACGCCTTGTGGCGCCGTGTCGACCCGCGGCTGCTCGATCCGCTCGCGTTCGACAGCCACTCGCGGATTGGCGTGCCGGGGCTGATCGACGCCTATGCCGCGGGCAATGTCGTGCTCGCCAACGCGCCGGGCGCGGGCGTGCTGGAGAGCCCGGCGCTGGGCGCGTTCCTGCCGCAATTGTGCACGCGGCTGACCGGCGACGAGCTGCGCCTGCCGCAGATCGCGACCTGGTGGTGCGGCCAGCCGGCCGAGCGCGCGCACGTCGCGGCCGAGCTCGACTCGATGCTGCTGTTGTCCGCGTTCGGCGCGGCGACGCTCGGCCTGCCGGGCGAGCGCGCGGTCGCGGGCGCGGACCTCGACGCCGAACAGCGCGCGCGCTTCCTGGGCGACCTCGCGCGGCGACCGCAGGACTATGTCGCGCAGGAGGTGGTGCGGCTGTCGACCATGCCGGTGGTCGTCGGCGACCGGCTCGTCCCGCGCCCGTTCACCTTGCGCGTCTTCGCCGCGCGCGACGGCGAGGGGCGCTGGCAGGTGCTGCCCGGCGGCTTCGCGCGGATCGGCGAGCACGCCGACGATCGCGCGGCGGTGATGGGCGAGGGCATGTGGTCGGCCGACGTCTGCGTCCACGGACCCGAGCCGGTCGCGCCCGTCTCGCTGCTGCCCGCCGCCGACACGCTCCAGATCCGCCGCAATCCCGGCACCTTGCCGAGCCGCGTCGCCGACAATTTCTTCTGGCTCGGCCGCTACCTGGAGCGCGGCGAGGCGCTGCTAGCCGCGATCCGCGTGATGCTGGGCAATTCGATCGACGCCGACGCGGGCGCGGCGCTCGGGCCGGGCACGGTGGCGCGTTTGGTGGCGGAGATCGTGGCGAGCGGCGCTGCCCCTGCCCCGGCGTCGCTGCGCCGCACCGACCTGACGCCGTTCGCGCGCACCGCGATGGAGGCGGGCGAGTGGCAGTCGGTGTACACGATCAACGGCCACATCAACCGCATCGCCGGCGGGTGCCGCGACCGGCTGTCGGCCGACATGGTGCGGCTGCTCGACGCGCCGTTCCCGACGCATCGCGGGATGCTCGACCGCGCGGGCTCGCTCCAGCGCCGCTACGCCGCGATCGCGGGGCTGTCGGCCGAGCATATGGGGCGCACCGCGTCGTGGCGGTTCCACGACCTGGGCCGCCGCGTCGAGCGCGCGGGCGCGATCGTGCGCGCAGGCCGCGCGTTCGGCATGGCGGGCGCGAGCCAGGACGATGTCTCGACGCTGCTCGACCTGGGCAACAGCCAGATCAGCTATCGCCAGCGCTACCTGACCGGCATCGCGCGCGTCCCGGCGATCGACCTGACCCTGCTCGACCCCGGCAACCCGCGCAGCCTCGCGTTCCAGGTCGAGGCGATCTGCGCGCATCTATCGGCGCTGCCCGTCCTGGGCGACGACGGCATGGCCGAGCCGCAGCAGGTCGAGGCGACCGAGTTGAAGGCGCTCGTCTCGACCGCGCGCGCCGCGACGCTCGACGCCGACACCCTCGGCGAGGTCGAGCGACGGCTCGCGCGCATCTCCGATGCGGTGGCGCGGCGCTACTTCCTGCAGGGCGCGGAGCCGCTGCGCGCCAGCGGGCTGACTCTGGCGTGACTTGGCGCGTGAGCGACACATGATCTACGACATCGTCCACGTCACGCGCTTCGACTACGGCAACGCGGTCAAGTTCGCGCGCTGCAACCTTCGGCTGCAACCGATCGATTGGCCGGGGCAGACGGTGGAGGAGTACGAGCTGCGCGTCAGCCCGAGCGGCCGCACCTATTCCGCGGTGGCCGAGGCCGGACTCGCCAACGTGAAGCGGCTGGTGGTCGATCAGCCGGTCCGCCGGCTGACGATCGAATCGATGGCGCGCATCCGCGTCGACCGGCTGATCCCGGTGCCGGGCGAGGCCGATCCGACGCTCGCCGACATCGCCGCCTGGGCGCGTGGATCGAACGACCTGACGGCGGCGAGCCCGGCCAATTACCTCTTCCCCTCGCCGCTGATCCCGCTCGACCTCGACATCGCCGACTATTGCGCGCCCGACCTCGATCCGGCGCGCAACTGCCTGGAGGCGGCGATCGCGCTCGCGCAGCGGATCCAGCGCGATTTCGTGTTCGACGGCACCGCGACCATGGTCGACACCCCCCCGCACGAGGCGTTCGCGAAGCGGCGCGGCGTGTGCCAGGATTTCGCGCAGATCATGATCACCGGCCTGCGCGCCGCCGGCCTCCCCGCGGCCTACGCCTCGGGCTATATCCGCACCATTCCGCCGCCCGGGCAGGAGCGGCTGGTAGGCGCCGACGCGACGCACGCCTGGGTGCTGCTATGGTGCGGTCCTTATCACGGCTGGGTCGGCGTCGACCCCACCAACGGAATCTGGATGGCGGGCGATCACGTGATCGTCGCGGTCGGCCGCGACTATGCCGAGATCGCACCGGTCGACGGCGTCGTGCTCGGCTCGGGCGCGCAGTCGATGGAGGTCAGCGTCGACGTCGCGCCGCAGGAGGTACCTGCGTGAGTGCGCCGATTGCACTCACCCCCAACCTGCCCCACATAGTCGGGTAACACACCAAACGGGGAATCAATGGCCGATCCGTACCAGACCTTGGGCGTCGCGCGGGGCGCGTCCGAGGCCGACATCAAGAAAGCTTATCGCAAGCTCGCCAAGGAGCTGCACCCTGACCGCAACAAGGACAATCCGAAGGCGTCCGAGCGGTTCAGCCAGGTGACGGGCGCCTACGACCTGCTGACCGACAAGGACAAGCGCGCGCGCTTCGACCGCGGCGAGATCGACGGCGACGGCAATCCCGCCGCGCCGTTCGGCTTCGGCGGCGGCGGTCCTCGCCCCGGCGGACCGGGTGGCATGGGTGGGGGCTTCCAGGGGCAGCAGTTCGACTTCGGCGGCGAAGGCGCGGACATGTCCGACATCTTCGAAGGGTTGTTCGGCGGGCGTCAGGCCGGCGGCGGCGGGTTTTCCGGCGGCTTCGGTCGTCGCCAGCAGCCGCGCGCGAAGGGCGCCAACGTCACCTATCGCCTGCGCGTCCCCTTCGTCGACGCCGCCGCGCTCGCCCCGCAGCGGATCACGCTGGGCGACGGCAAGACGATCGACCTGAAACTGCCCGCGGGCGTCGAGGACGGCACGCAGATGCGGCTGTCGGGCAAGGGCGAGCCGGGTCCGGGCGGCGCGGGCGACGCCCTCGTCACGATCGAGATCGTGCCGCACCGCT
>NZ_JBELMJ010000035.1:0-1965 GCF_042095875.1 Sphingomonas sp. | reverse complement strand
GGTCCGGGCGGCGCGGGCGACGCCCTCGTCACGATCGAGATCGTGCCGCACCGCTTCTTCACCCGCGACGGCGACGACGTGCGCGTCGACCTGCCGATCACCCTCAAGGAAGCGGTGCTGGGCGGTGCGGTGAAGGCGCCGACGGTCGAGAAGCCCGTCATGCTGACGATCGCGCCCGGCGCGTCCAGCGGCAAGGTGCTGCGATTGAAGGGCAAGGGCTTTCACAAGAAGGGCGGCGGGCGCGGCGACCTGCTGGTCACGCTGATGATCGACCTGCCCGCGGACGATGCCGCGCTCAAGGCGTTCGTCGCCGACTGGTCGGGCGACGAGCGGAACCCGCGCGACGCGATGGGCGTCTGATACAGGTGAGCGATCTCGAAGCACCGCCCGCCCTGACCCCCGAGGACCGCGCCCGGCGCCACGCCCATGGTCGTGCCCGCGGCGTCGTGTCGAAGGAATATGCGCGGGTGAAACCCGGCAGCGCCTTCTTCGAGGTGGCGAAGCGCGCGTCGCTGGGCGTCTACAACGACGGGTTCATCCACGCGGGCAACCTCGCCTATCTCGCGCTGATGACGCTGTTCCCGTTCTTCATCGTCGCCGCCGCGGTGCTGTCGCTCGTCGGGCAGAGCGCGGAAACGCAGCGCGCGGTGGCGAGCTTCCTGTCGGTGCTGCCGGGCGAATCGGCGGAGCTGCTGCGCAAGCCGATCGCCGACGTGCTGCAGGCGCGCACCGGCTCGCTGCTCTGGCTCGGCGGGCTGGTCGGGCTGTGGACCGTCGGTAGCTTCGTGGAAACGATCCGCGACATCTTTCGCCGCGCCTACGGCACCCACGCCACGCAGTCGCTGTGGCGCGCGCGGCTGGGCCTGAGTCTCGCGATCGTCGCCTCGGTGCTCGTGGCGCTCGTGTCCTTCTTCGTGCAGGGCGCGCTGACCGCGGCGGAGCAGTTCATCTACCGCCTGCTGCCGTTCGCGCAGGATGTCGCGGGCTGGCTCGGGCTCGCGCGCTTCGTGCCCGCGGCGATCATGTTCGGTGCGCTCTACATGCTGTTCTACTCGG
The DNA here is from genome assembly GCF_042095875.1 of Sphingomonas sp. GTDB lineage: Bacteria > Pseudomonadota > Alphaproteobacteria > Sphingomonadales > Sphingomonadaceae > Sphingomonas. The sequence continues at coordinate 909 of NZ_JBELMJ010000035.1, read as the reverse complement.
TGACGCCGGGCAAGTACCGCCACACCGACGCGCGCAAATGGCCCGGCGCGCTGTTCACCACAATCTGGTGGGTCAGCATGACCGCGGGGCTGCCCTGGGTCCTGTCCAATCTCGGTGGCTACGACCTGACCTACGGCAGCCTCGCCGGGGTGGTCGTGATGCTGCTGTTCTTCTACCTGATCGGGCTCGGCCTCGTGTTCGGCGCGCATCTGAACGCGGCACTGGCGGAACCGCCCGAACCGGTTGTAGAGGGAACAGCTGAGAAGACGATAGCAGGGACGGCGACGGCGTGAACGGATTGATGGCGGGCAAGCGCGGGCTGATCATGGGGCTCGCCAACGATCGGTCGCTCGCATGGGGTATCGCGAAAAAGCTGGGCGAGGCCGGCGCCGAACTCGCTTTCTCCTACCAGGGCGAGTCGCTGGAGAGACGCGTCCGCCCGCTCGCCGAGCAGCTCGGCTCGACCAGGCTGATCGACTGCGACGTGTCCGACATGGCGCGGCTGGACGCGGCGTTCGACGCGCTCGCGGCGGACTGGCCGACGCTCGACTTCGTCGTCCACGCGATCGGTTTTTCCGACAAGAACGAGTTGCGCGGCAAGTACGTCGACACCAGCCTCGACAATTTCTTGCTGACGATGAACGTCTCGGCCTACAGCTTCGTCGCGGTGGCGAAGCGAGCGCGCGCGATGATGCCCGAGGGCGGCAGCCTGCTGACGCTCAGCTACTACGGCGCGGAGAAGGTCGTGCCGCACTACAACGTCATGGGCGTGGCCAAGGCCGCGCTGGAAACCAGCGTCAAGTATCTCGCGATGGACCTGGGTCCGGAGAACATCCGCGTCAACGCGATCTCCGCGGGTCCGATCAAGACCCTGGCGGCGAGCGGGATCGGCGATTTCCGCTACATCCT
>NZ_JBELMJ010000034.1:0-36993 GCF_042095875.1 Sphingomonas sp. | reverse complement strand
GATAGGCCAGCGCCTCGCCGAACGCGTCGCCGGGCGTCGCGAGCAGCGTCAGTATTTCGGGCGCGAAGATCCAGCCGAGCGCGCCCGTCACGAACGCCCCGGCGACGACCAGCCCGATCGCGGAGCCGAACGCGCGCCGCGCGGCGTCGTGATCGCGCCTTCCCCACGCCTGGCCGACGATGATCGTCGCCGCCATGCCGAAGCCGAACACCATGCCGAACATCAGAAACATGATGATGTTGGCGTTGCTGGTCGCCGCCAGCGCGTTCTCACCCAGGAAGCGGCCGACCCAGATCGTGTTGATCGACCCGTTGAGCGATTGCAGCACGTTGGAGCCGAGCGTCGGCAGCGCAAAGGCGAGCAGCGTCGGCCCGATCGCGCCGCGGGTCAGATCGCGCTGCGGTCCGTGTGCGGCGGGTTGTTGGGGTTCGTCCATCGTCCTGCCTTACCCGCGCCGCCGCGTAACGTTCCGCCCGCGCGCGCGGTTAACCCAGCCGGGCGAGTGCCGCCGCGAACCGCTCGGCATCCGCCGCCTTCTCCGCGTGGTCGGCTTTGGCCTTCTCCACCGCCTCCGGCTTGGCGCGCTCGACGAAGCTCGGATTGCCGAGCCGGCCCGCGAGCGCGTCGCGCTCCTTCTCGGCCGCGGCGAGCGACTTGGTCAGGCGCGCGCGTTCGGCGTCGAGGTCGATCACGCCCTCGAGCGCCAGCGCGAAGGTTTCCGCGCCCCACAGGATCGGCGCGCGCGCGCCTTGCGCCTCGCCCGCGGTCACCGTGACGCGCGCGAGCCGCTCGACGTAGGAAACGATCTCGGCCGGCACCGCGCTCGCGCCGGTGTGGAGCGCGATCCGCGCGCCGGGCGGCACGTTCAGCTCGGCGCGCGCGGCACGCACCGCCTCGATCAGCTCGATCAGCCCGGACACCTGCGCGCCCGCCGCGGGATCGAGCGCGCGCGCGTCCGCCATCGGCCAGTGCGCGACGATCAGTTCGTGCTCGCGGGGTGCGAGCGCGTGCCACAGCTCCTCGGTGATGAACGGCATAAACGGGTGGAGCAGGACTAGGATCTGGTCGAGCACCCAGCCGGCGACCGCCTTCGTCTCGTCGTCGATCGCGCCCTTGATGAGTTCGAGATACCAGTCGCAGAAGCGGCTCCAGGTGAACTGATAGATCGCGTTCGCTGCCGCGTCGAAGCGGTAGTCGGCGAGTGCCAAGTCGACCGCCTGAACGGTGGCGATCGCCTCCGCGACGATCCACTTGTTGACTGCGTTCGTCGCGACTGGCGGGTCGAGCGTGGTCGAGCCGCCGATGCCGTTACCTTGCGCGAAGCGGCTGGCGTTCCACAGTTTCGTCGCGAAGTTGCGATACCCCTCGACGCGCTTCTCATCCATCTTGATGTCGCGGCCCTGGCTCTCCATCGCCGCCATGAAGAAGCGCAGCGCGTCGGCGCCGTACTTGTCGATCAGCCCCAATGGATCGACCGTATTCCCCTTCGACTTCGACATCTTCGCGCCGTCGGCCGCGCGGACGAGGCCGTGGAGGTAGAGCGTGCGGAACGGCACGTCCTCCATGAAGTGCATGCCCTGCATCATCATGCGCGCATCCCAGAAGAACAGGATGTCGAAACCGGAGATCAGCACGTCGTTGGGGTAGCGGCCGGCGAGCGTGCGGTCCTCGCCCTCCGGCCAGCCGAGCGTCGCGAACGGCCACAAAGCGGAGGAGAACCACGTGTCGAGCACGTCCTCGTCCTGGCGCAGCTCGACGCCCTCGCCCGCCTGCGCCTGCGCTTCCTCTTGCGTCTCAGCGACGAAGACGTGTCCGTCCTCGGCGAACCACGCCGGGATGCGGTGCCCCCACCACAATTGCCGCGAGACGCACCATGGCTGAATGTTATCCATCCAATTGAAGAAGGTCTTCTCCCAGGTCTTCGGCACGATCCTGATGCGGCCGTCGCGCACCGCTTGAATCGCCGGCTGCGCCAGCGTCTTCGCGTCGACGTACCATTGATCGGTCAGCCACGGCTCGATCACCTGGCCCGAGCGGTCGCCGTAGGGCGTCTGAATCACGCGGTCCTCGACGCGCTCCAGATACTCCTGCGCGGCGAGCGCCTCGACGATCTCGCGCCGCGCCTCGAACCGGTCCATGCCGATGAGGTAGTCGGGGACGCGCCCGTCGGCGGTCTGCGTGATCCTGGCCTGAGCGTCGAGCATGTTGAGCATGTCGCGCGCCTCGATGCCCGCGCGGCGGCCGACCTCGAAATCGTTGAAGTCGTGCCCCGGCGTGATCTTCACCGCGCCCGAACCGAGCGCGGGATCGGCGTGCTCGTCGGCGATGATCGGGATCGTGCGGCCGGTGATCGGCAGGCGAACGTACTTGCCGATCTTGTCGCGGTAGCGCTCGTCGTCGGGGTGAACCGCGATCGCCATGTCGGCGAGCATCGTCTCGGGCCGGGTGGTCGCGACCGAGATGAACCCCATGCCGTCCTCGAGCGGATAGCGCAGGTGCCAGAACTTGCCCTGTGTCTCGCGCGTCTCGACCTCCAGGTCGCTGATCGCGGTGCCGAGGCCCGGGTCCCAGTTGACCAGCCGTTTGTCGCGGTAGAGCAGCCCCTCGCGGTGCAGGTCCACGAAGACCTTGAGCACGGCCTTGGAGAAGCCCTCGTCCATCGTGAAGCGCTCGTTGGCCCAGTCCATCGAGCAGCCGAGCCGGCGCAGCTGCCGCGTGATCTCGCCGCCGCTCTCCGCCTTCCAGTTCCACACGCGATCAACGAACTGCTCGCGCGAGAGATCGGTGCGCTTCTCCCCCGCGGCGTTCATCTGCCGCTCGACCACCATCTGCGTCGCGATCCCGGCATGGTCGGTGCCGACGACCCACAAGGCATCCTTGCCCTTCAGCCGCGCGTGGCGCGCGAGAATGTCCTGCAGCGTGTTGTCGAGCGCGTGGCCGATGTGGAGCGAGCCGGTCACGTTGGGCGGCGGGTTGACGATCGTCCACGGCTCGGCGTTCGGCCGGTCGGGGCGGAACAGCCCTTTCTCCTCCCAATGTCGGTACCAGCGGGTCTCGATCGCGGCGGGGTCGAAGGTCTTGGCCAACGTGTTCTGGGGAAGATCGCTCATGCGCCCGCGTGTAGCCAGCCGGCGCGCGCCTGAGAAGCCTCGCGCACGCCGGCCGACGTGGGCGCGGCACCCGCCAGTGGCTCACACTTGCTTAACCCCTGCGGCCTACCCGCCGGCAAGGTGAGACAGGCACTTCAACCGACCGACGCGCTGCGCGACAACCACGATCGCCTGCGGGCGATCATGCGCGACTACGCCGCCGTACTGACCGCGCGACCGGACGATATCCGTAGCGCACTGCTCGGGCGCCGCGTCGATTTCTCCCGCATCTTCTCCGGCCACATCGTCGCCGAGCGGGCGACGGCGCGCGCCGTGCTGCCGCCCGAGCTCGCGCGCAGGGCAGAGCACGAGATGCTGGCGCTGTTCCGCGACTATAGCGCGCATATCCGGGCCTGGACCCCGGCGCGGATCGAAGCCGAGTGGCCTGCTTACGTCACGGCGGTGCGCGCACTCCAGATGCGCCTGCGCGGTCGCTTCGACTGGGCGGAGCGCGAGCTGTTCCCGCGCCTCTATCCGCTGACCGCCGCCGCCTGACGCCTCAGCGCTGGTTCTTGGTCCAGCGATCCATCCAGCCGAGGACCTCGCCGTACCATTGGCGCGAGTTCCTGGGCTTCAGCACCCAATGGTTCTCATCCGGGAACACGACGAGGCGCGAGGGGATGCCGTGGCGCTGGAGCGCGGTGAACGCGGCGAGCCCCTGCGTGTAGGGGATGCGGAAGTCCTTCTCGCCGGTGATGGCGAGCTGCGGCGTCTTCCAGCGGTCGACGTAATTGACCGGGTTCCAGCGCTCGAACGCCTGCGGGTCCTCGTAATAGGCCTTCCCGCCGTGCTCCCACTCATCGAACCACAGCTCCTCGGTCTCGTACGCCATCGCGCGCGCGTCGAACACGCCGTCGTGCTGGACGATGCACTTGAACCGATCGGGCCAGCGCCCCTCGATCCAGTTCATCATGTAGCCGCCGTAGGAGGCGCCGAGCGCGCAGGCATTGTCGCCGTCGAGCCACGAATATCTGGCGGTCGCGGCGGCGAGCCCCTTCTGCAGATCCTCGAGCGGCCAGCCGCCCCAATTGTTGCTGATCGAGTCTGTGAACTTCTGGCCGTAGCCGGTGGAGCCGTGGAAATCGACCGCGACCAGGCCGTAGCCCGCACCCGCGAACACCGCCGGGTTCCAGCGGTACGACCAGCTGTTGTTGCTCGACCCTTGCGGTCCGCCATGGACCATGAAGGCGACCGGCACCTTGCCCTGCGCGCCGTAAGGCTTGACCGAATAGCCCCAGACGGTGTCGTTGTTGGCGCCCTTGAAGCTGAAGCGATCAACCGTCGGCATGTCGATGCCCGCCAGCTTCGCCGCGTTGACGCTGGTCAGCCGCTGCGGCGCGCTGCCCGCGACGCGGTAGAAGTCGTCGGGCGCGGTCAGACTGTTCATCGCCACTACGGGTCCGCGCGGGCCGACCGCGACCGCGGAAACGTTGCCTGCCTGCGTCAGGCGCGTCACCTGCCCGCTCGCCGCGTCGACGCGCCACAGCGGGTTCTCCTGCGTGTCCTCCGCGGTCACGTACAGGCTGCGCGAATCCGGTGCCCAGGCGATCGACCCGACCGAGCGGTCCCAGCGTTCGGTCAGCGAGACGGTGTCGCCGCTCGCCAGATCGCGGATCGTCAGCACGTAGCGATCGGCCTCGAACCCGGGGCGGCGCATCGCGAGATAGGCGAGCTTGCGCCCGTCGGGCGAGACGCTCGGCTGCGTGTCGGTCGCCTTGTTGGCGGTCGTCAGGTTGGTCGGCGCGGCCGAGCCATCGGCGGGTGCCGAGAAGATATCGAGATTGGTCGACAGCGGCTCGATCCGCCCGCCCTCGCGCAGCGCGAAATAGACGGTTCGCCCGTCGGGGCTCCAGCTCACTTCCTCCCCGCCGCCGAACGGCTTCGACGGCGCGTCGCCGACCAGCCCGCCCTGGATCGCGACACCGTTGCCCGGCACCCCGGCGCCCGTGAGCGGCAGCACGAACAATTGCGAGCGCGTGCCGTCGGCCCAGGTGTCCCAGTGACGCACGAACAGCTGGTCGTAGGTGCGCGCCGACCCGGCGAGCGGGTCCTTCTTCTCGGCCGCGGGCTCCAGGCTCGGCGCACCGGGCTTGCGGTCGGCCCAGACGACGAGCCGGTCGCCGGTCGGCGCGACCTTGAAGCCGTTGAAGCCGCCCTTGAAGTTGGTCAGCCGACGCGGGGTGCCGCCCGTCACCGGCACCGACCAGATCGCGTCGTCGGCGGAGAAAAATACGGTAGCACCGACGATCTGCGGGTCGTTCTCGTCCAGCCGGGCGTCGGCGGCGAGCTTCTGCGGCACCGCACCGGCGCGCGACAGGTCGAGCCGCCAGAGATCGTAGCGCCCGCGATCGGCGGCGAGATTGGTCTCGCGCTGCGCCCAGACGAGCCAGCGGCCATCCCTGGACATCGTCGGCGCGCCGACGCGCGACAGGGTGGTCACGTCGTTGATCGTCAACGGGCGCGCGGCAGCCGGAGCGGCGACGGCGACGGTGGCGAGCAGGGTCGCCGCGATGATCCTCTTCATCGCACCTGTTAAGCAGATCGTCGCGCACGAAACAATCGCGCGCGCGTCACCTGCTGGGCGTCACTGCGCTGGTATTACTGCCCCGCGGTGATCTTCGCGATCTCGCGGGCGACCAGTTGCTCGACGATCCCGGGCAGGTTGCGGTCGAGCCAAGCCGAGACCATCGGACGCAGCATCTCGCGCACCAGACCTTCCAGCGTACCGTCGCTGTCCGGCTCGGGCTTGACCAGCAGTCGCGACAGTGAGCCGAGCGCGCCGCGCGTCGCCTCCACCGTGGCGGCCGAAACGTGCGCCGCCTGCGCCTCGTGGGATTGCTCGCCCGTCGCCGTACGGTGCGGCGGGGACGATGCGCGCGCCGTGTGGGTCGGTCTGGCCTCGGCGGGCGGCGTACCCGATCCGGCCTCGGCCGATGCAGACTGGTTGTTCGGTGCAGATTGGACGGGCGGCGGCGTCGGCGGGGAGATCGGGTCGCTCAGTTCGAGCACCTCATCCTCGTCGTCTTCTTCGTCGCGGCTCATCGGCAGCGGCGCGGCGCGCCCCTGCCCGCGGCGATGCCGCGGCGTGCCCGTGTCGCCTTCTTCCGCGATGATGCGCTTGATGGAGGAGAGAATGTCCTCCATCGACGGCTCCGCGCTCATGTCGCCCATCGTAACCCCGTTGCCCCGCCCGTTGGACGCCCGGTCACGGACGCCGCGTGTCTGCACCTGTGGTTAATGGCGCGCTTCTGTCAACATTGCTCTGCAACATCGGGTCGAGCGGGCGCGTCACCACCGCGTTCTGCGCCGGGACCGAGGCCGTGGACGGCGCCGCCACCGCCTCGGGCAACCGCGTGTCGAAGTCCGACAGGCTGCCGCGATAGCGCTGATAGTTCACGGTAGGATCGTAGAGCGGTCCGCCGTCCAGCCCCAGGTCGCGCGCCTCCGCCGCCCCAATCGCTGCGAGCAGCGCGAAGCCCGCGACGTAAGCGTCGCGCCGCGCGGTCACCAGCGTCACCTGGCTGTTGAGCAGTTCCTGCTCGGCGTTCAGGATGTCGAGGATCGTGCGCGTGCCGACGCTGTTCTCCGCGCGCACGCCCTCCAGGCTCAGCTTGTTCGCCGACACCGCCGCCTCCGCCGAGGCGATCACCTCCAGCGAGGAGCGCCACACGGCGTAGGCGGAGCGCGTCTGCGCGATCACCTGCCGCTCGGCGAGGGTCGCCTGCTCGATCGCCTGCGATCGCAGTTCCTGCGCCTGGCGGATCAACGCCGCCGGGCGCCCGGCCTGGAACAACGGCACGTTGAGCGACAGCCCCGCCGCGGTCGAGGTGCCCGCTTGCGTGCCCTGATACCCCTGCCCCGCGCCCAAGGTGCCGAGGAAGTTGGAATAATTCTGGCCGACGGTGACGCCGAACTGCGGCAATCGGCTCGCCCGCGCGACTTTGATGTCGTAATCGGTCGCGTCGCGGGTCCGCCGCGCGGCGAGCAGTTGCGGGTTCTCCGCCAGTGCGGCCTGCACCGCCGCGTCGGGCGAGGCGGGCAGGTTGGGCAGCACCGGCGGCTGTTCGAGCGCGTCCGGTGCGGCGCCGACCAGGCTGACGTAGGTTTCCCGGCTGCCGATCAGATTGGCCTGCGCGGTCTGCAACTGCGCGCGCGCGAGGCTGAGCCGTGCTTCCGATTGCGCCACGTCGGTGCGGGTCAGATCGCCGACCTCGAACCGGTCGCGGCTGGCGCGGTAATTGGTCTCGAGCACGCGGACGTTCTGCGCATTCAGCCCGACAATCGCCTCATCGCGCAGCACGTTGTTGTACGCGCCCACGACGGCGGTGAACAATTGCGCCTCCGTGCCACGCAGGGTGAGTTGCCCCGCCTCGACCCGCGTCTCCGCCGCGCGCACCGCATTCCGCACCGCACCGCCCTGATACACCGGGACCGTCACGCCGATGCTGGCGTTGAGCGAGCGCTCCGGCGTGGTGAAGCTGTTGCCGCCGCGGATGAAGTTCTCGTTCAGCCCGCCCGTGGTCGCCACCGTCGGCCGCCCCGCCGCGCGCGCCAGCGGCACCTGCTGGTCGGCGGCGCGCTGTCCCGCGCGCTGCCCGGTCAGCGTCGGATTGGTCTGATACGCCTTGAACAAGGCGTCCCGCAGCGTCTCGGCCGATGAGGAGGCGACACCCGTGCCGGCAAGGATAGTTCCGAGAAGAAGCGGAAAAGCACGCAACGACATATCCTCAGAAGGTGAAGGATCGCGGCTTGCCGAACCCAGGCAGCGGCACGCTGTAGTAATCGGCGAAGGGCAGCAGCCCGAGTACGTCGGCGTCGCGCGCGCCGGCCGCGAGCCGCGCCACGCCGCGGTCGTTCAGACCGGTCACCGCGCGCCCGCGCTCGACGAGCTGAGTGTAGAGCGTCGCCGGCACCTGCTCCACCGCGCCGTCGATCACCAGCACGTCGTAGGGCGCAGCCGCGGCATGCCCCTGCTCCAACGCGCCCTCGATCACGGTGACGTTGGGGAGGTCGGCGAGGTTGGCGCGCGCTGCCGCCGCGAGCGCGGGCGTGCTCTCGACCGCGACGACCTCCGCCACGATCCGCGCGAGCACTGCCGCGGTATAGCCCATCGCCGCACCGATCAGCAGCACGCGATCGCTCGCGCGCAGCCGCGCCTCCACCAGCAGGCGCGCGGTGGCGAGCGGCGTGTTGGCGCGGCGGCCCTGTCCCAGGTCGATGGCGGTGTCGCGGTAGGCGAGCTCCTCCATGCCGGCGGGCACGAAGCGTTCGCGCGCAACCTCGGCCATCGCCGCGACGACGCGCGGATCGGTGACGCCGCTGGGACGCAGCTGACTGGCGACCATCGCGGTGCGCATGGCGTCTAGGTCAACGGAGCGGAGGATCGTCGCGGTCATTGCAGGTTCCTGTGCCATAGCTGTCATAGTAAGACAACACACTTCTTCGTAACCTTTGTGTACCCAACCCGCGCGTGCTCGCCAACACCAACCCCGCGCTGCTCCGCCGGCATCGGCAAGGGTTGACACGCACGTCCCGGCTGCGCATTGGCGCGCCTCTCCCGGCGTCGAGGCCCGATGGCGGAGTGGTGACGCAGAGGACTGCAAATCCTTGCACCCGGGTTCGATTCCCGGTCGGGCCTCCAATCTCCGCTACGAACGGGTCACGCGGTCCAGGCGGACACGTCGGCCTCCCGCGCGATCAGCGCGAGGCCGTGCGCGATCGAGGTCAGCTCCCCGCCCGATTCGATCCGGGCGGCGCCGAACCGTTGCTCGAACAACCGCCGCACCGCGGGCACGAGCGAGGTCCCGCCGGTCAGGAACACACGGTCGATCGCACCGGTCTCGACGCAGGCATCGGCCAGCGCCTCGTCCACCGCGGCTGCCATGCGCGCGACATCGTCGGCGATCCAGCGCTCGAACTCGGCGCGGGTGACGACCTGCGCGATCTCCAGGTCGCCGCCGCTGAAGCGGAACTCCGCTTCATCCGCGTTCGACAGCGCCCGTTTCAAGCGGCCGACCGCGTCGTACAAGGCGAAGCCCTGCTCGTGCTCGATCAGCGCGATCATGCGCCCGATCGCCTCGGGGTCAACCGCGCTGCGGCGTAGCCGCTCCAGCTCACCCAGAGTCCGGCGATTGCGCATAAGCGCGAGTTTCGACCAGTCGGCGAAATCGGCGAAATAGCCGCCGGGTATCTCCAGCACCTTGTCGAACGATCGATAGCTGCCGCCTTTTCCGAGCAGCGGGAGCACCAGCCGGTCGACGATGCGATAGTCGAAGCGATCGCCCGCTATCCCGACGCCGGCGTGGCCGAGCGGGACGCAGCGGCGCTCGGCACCCGGCCGCTCGACGCGCACGACCGAGAAGTCGCTGGTGCCGCCGCCGAAATCGGCGACGAGCAGCGTGGCGGGCTCGCTCACGCGCGCCGCGTGACTGAACGCGGCCGCGAGCGGCTCGAAGACGTACGCGATGTGATCGGCCCGGCCTTGGAACATGGCGTCGTACCGCGCGCGTGCCAGCACCGGGTCGGGCCGCGCACCGGCGTAGCGTACCGGGCGACCGACGATCAGCCGATCGAGCGAACCCAGCGCGCCGTCCGCCTGCGCGGACAACTTGTCGAGGAAGACGCGCCCGAGTTCGTCGAAGGCGAACCGCTTGTTGAACACCGGCGCGGCATCGAACGATGCGCTCGCCGCGACCGACTTGAACGATTGCAGGAAGCGACTGCCGTCGGGATATTCTAGATACTCGCGAATGGCGGCGGGCCCCGCCTCGACCATCAATCCGCCGGGTGCGTCCTCGTCCTGCCAGAAACAGAGTGCGGACCGAAAGACGCTGCCGCCGACGTCGGGATCGAGCATCAGCACGTTCGGCGTGGTGCCCGCAGCATGGTTTACGGCGAGGACGGTGTTGGTGGTCCCGAAATCGAGCCCGGCGGTACGGTGGTTCGACATGGTTGCGCGGCTCGCGTGAGGGCGGATCGCTATGGCGAGCGGCGCCGGCGCGAACAAGGGGCTGGAGCCGCCGGCTCCTTTAACCTGCGTCTGTTGTGCCGGTCGCCGGTCGAACGTAGGTCGGCGACACATGCTCGTTACATGCTCATGAGCGATCATCGACGACGCTTCGCCGTCGCGCTGCCGGCCAAGGACGAGGCCGACCATCTGCCCGCGTGCCTCGCGGCGCTCGACGCTGCGGCGGCTCGGTTCGACGGGCAGGTCTCGATCATGGTCGTGGCCAACAATTGCCGCGACAGCAGCCACGCGCTGCTCGCCGAGACGCGGCTGCGCTACGCCGATCTGTACTGGACCGCAGTGTCGCTCCTGCCGGAGCACGCCCATGCCGGCTGGGCGCGGCGGATCGCCTTCGACGCCGCCGCCGGCTTGCTGTCGGCGCCCGGCGACATCCTGCTGTCGACCGACGCCGACACCGATGTTTCACCCGATTGGATCCGGCGCGCCGTCGCTCACCTCGACCGAGGCGCCGACGCGGTCGCCGGCCGTGCGCTGACCCGGCGCAGCGAGCGCGGGCAGCTGGGCGTCGAGGCGGCGCGACGGTTGAACCTGCTCGGTCGCTATTACGTGGCGCTCGACTGGCTGCGCTCGGACCGCGCGCCGGCCGCCGACGACCCGTGGCCGCGCCACTATTACGAGGGCGGCGCGAGCATCGCGCTGCGGCTCGAGACCTATCGCCTGATCGGGGGCGCGCCGACCCCGCCGCTCGCCGAGGACCGCGCCTTGTTCGCCGCCGTGCGCGCAGCGGGCGGCGTCGTGCGCCACCCGCTCGACGTGCGCGTGTTCACCTCCAGCCGTTTGGCCGGCCGCGCGCCCGGCGGCATGGCCGATGCATTCGCGCGCTGGATCACGCAGGGCGAGACCGAGCCGTTGCACGAGACCTATGCCTTCCCCGCTGCCCTCGATCCCGAGCGGGCCGGCCCGGCGGATCAGCTCAGCTTCGCGACCCTGTCCGCCGCCGTGGCGCAGGCCGGCGCGATGATCCGCTCGCGGCGGTCACGCGCGGCGCCACAGGTCGAGGCGATAGCGCTCACGACGTCCCTCGCGCAGCGGCTCGACATCGTCCCCGAGCAGGGCCTTGAGCCCGTCGACCGCCTCGTCACCTGACAGCGGATAGTCGGTGTCGCCGGTCCAGTGCACCAGCAGGATCTCGCCGCCCGTCACGACGGCGTCACGAAGGTAAGCCGCCATCCGCGCCAGGTCGCCGCGATCCCAGTAATAAACGACCTCGGACAGCGTCAGCAGGTCGAATCGGCCTTCCGGTGTGTCCAGCGGCAGCTGACGCCGCTCGAACCTGACCTGCGGCAGGTCGGCGCACCGGGCCCGTGCCGCCTCCAGCGCGGTCTGCGCCACGTCCACCGCCAACAGGTCATCACACCACGCCGCCAACCGCCGGGTCAGCACCCCGTTGGCGCATCCGACTTCCAGCGCCGATCGGTAGCGCTCACGCGGCAGGCTCGCGAGCGTATGGTCGTACTTCGCCTGCTCGTAGGGGCTGGTCTCGAACTGCCACGGATCACCCTCGTCGCGGAACAAGGCCTCGAACCATTCGGGGTCGATCGAGCGCTCACGCCGCATCGCGTTCCTCCAGCAACATCGTGAACGGGCGGTCGGTCAGTCGCCGCATCGCGCGCGGCAGCACGAAGCGATCGTGTGCGCCGGTGATACGTCCACCCAACTGGCTGCGGTGACACGCCAGCGCGCGCCGCGCGGCGCCGCGATGCTGCGGTGCGTGGAACACGATCGGTCGAGCTTGTGCGAGCGCCTGCTCGACATCGTCGCGCGTCCAGCCCCACACGCAGTAGAACAGGGGTATGACGCCGATGCGGCGCGCCACCGCGCGCGCCACCTGCGCCGCTGCCTGATGGTCGCAGTGCGGATCGCCGTCCCACGTCGCCACCACCCGCCTCAGCCCTGCGCGCCGACACAGCGCGACCAGGCGACGTACGGTCCGCTCGAACGCGCGCGAGCCGGAAGCGTGCGGCGCCGCGTCGCGCCAGCCGAGTGCCAAGGGCAGCTCCGCAAGCCCCAGAGCGCGCAAGGCAGCGCGCGCCTCGCTGGCGCGCAAGGCGGCGACACGGCGCGCGCCCCACCCCGGCGCGCCGACGTGACTGCCGGAGCCGTCGGTCAGAAAGGCAACCTTGAGCGCCGCGCCGCGCTTCGCCAAGCTCGCGATCAGCCCGCCCGCGCCGAGCGCCTCGTCGTCGGGATGCGGCGCGATCACCAGCCACCCGTCGCGCGCCGCGCGCGCGAGCGACAGCGGACGCGCGCGCAGCACCGCGCGCCGCCACGATGCGTGCCTGGGCGTCACCACCACGCGTCCTCACCCCAGCAATCCGCGTCGAGCCACGCGGCCGCGGCGCGGTCGCGCGCCTGGTCGGGTACGGGCTGTCGCAGGTAGAGCCCGAGGTCGCGGGTGATCCGATCGATGCGGCTTCCGTCGAAGAACGACGCGGTGCCGACCGCGCGCGCCGCGCCCTCCATGGTTAGCAGCGCCGCTTCCTCCACCACGCCGCGCGTCATCAGCACGAGCGCGATCGCCTGCGGCGCTGCGGCTTCGGCTAGGCGCGCTGCCTGCGCGACCCACAGCGCGGCCGAGCGCGTGGCGGTGATCGCGTGCGCGATGCGCGCGCGCTGGATCGGGTCCTCGCTCTTGCGGGTCGACACCAGGTGATCGCGCCAGTGGCGCAGCAAAGCCTCGGTCGCGCCGAGCTGCACCGCGGTGAACCGCCACGCGCCCGCGGAGAAGCGCGGCTCGCGCTCGTAGACGTCGGGCTCCCCGATCAGCGCCTCCGCCGGCACCTCCATGCCGTCGAAGTCGAACACGCCGCTGGCCGTCCCGCGCATGCCCCGGACCTGCCACGCCGAATTGTCGACGCGCGTCTTGTCGGCGGCCACGTCGACGACAATGAGCTGCTTGCGCCCGTCGTCACGAGTCGCCGTGATCAAGGCTCTGTCGATATGACCGGCACCGGTCGCGAAGTTCTTGGCACCCGACAGACGATAGCCGTTCGCGGCCGGTTCGATCCGCATCGCCGGTGTCGGTCCGGTGTTCCACACCCCGAAACAGCGGCCGTCCGCCAGATCGTGCTCCATCGTCGCGCGCTGCGCCGCATCGCCGTATGCTCCAATCAGCTGGGTCGCGTTGACGTGCCCCTCGAACACCCGACCCAAGCTCAGGTCCGCGCCTCCGATCAGTCGCAGCGCCGTCAGCAGGTTCGATACGGCCTTGTCACTGCCAAGCGTCACGGACGCTGACAACGCTCCGAGCGAGTTCAGTACCTCCAACCGCTCGGTGGGGAACGTCTCGGGACCGTTGACCTTGTCCCACGCTTCGACGGTTGTGCGCAAACGACGCATCAGGGTCACGCTCGCGTCCTCAGCCGGTTGCATCAGCAAATGCTTCCTCTCCCTGTCGAGTCGACAAGCGCGTCAGCAATGCTGCTGGTTCCTTGTGCGCTTATTCATCCGTGCCTCTGATCGGCTCGCGACGCGAGATCGGTCGATGCTGCAATCTGTCGGCCAGTCTTTCCGCCAACGCCACATCGGGCGGTGGCATGGGCAGGATCGCGAGCGAGGCTGGGTCGTCCCACTGGAGCGCATCTGCTGCCAGTCCGATCGCCGTTCCTCGCCAGCGACGACATGCGAACAGCAGCAAGATGACGCGTCGGTCGATAGCGAAGTCGATCGGCTGTAGGTCCGCCACATCAACGATGATGTCCAGTTCCTCGCGCAACTCGCGCGCCAGAGCGTCGACGGCTGTCTCGTCACTCTCGACCTTGCCGCCGGGAAACTCCCACAAGCCGGCGTGCGCCTTGCCGGCCGCACGTTGCTGCATCAGCACGCGACCGCTCGCGTCGACCAGGGCGGCTGCAACAACGATCAGCGGCGCGGCAGTCATGTCGTCGGGCTCGGATGTGGACAAATCTTTAAGGCTCAACTGCTAGCTCCTCGTATGATGAGGATAGGTCTGCTCCGTTCGAAGCGCATCGAGCGTTTTCTGCATCGGATCGCGCGTGAGCGCGGCGGAACCACCAGCATCGAATACGGCTTCATCATGGCGATCATCGTGCTCGCGGTCTTCGTGGTCGTCATTCAGTTGGCTGACGTTACCAAGCGGATGTGGTCGGATATCGATTCACGCGTAACCTCCGCATCGCAATAAACCCTGCTCGGCTTAAGCCTTTTTCAACCGGACACGGCCTATCAGCAACTTGCTGGCTACCGGGCTTCGGAAAACCAGCCGGGTACTGAAGTTTCGAATAGTCACTGGAGATCGACATGCAGCAGATTCGTGCATTCCTGAAGAACAACAAGGGCGCCACCGCGATCGAGTACGGCCTGATCGCCGCGCTGATCGCCGTCGCCTGCATCGCGGCCATGCAGGGCTTGAGCGGGCAGATCCAGACGACCTTTGGCAAGGCCAAGACGGAAATGGCGAAGAGCAACTAAGCTCTACGCAACATGAACAGAAAGGGCGGCGGAGTCGATGCTCCGTCGCCCTTTCGCTTGTTCAATCTCGGTTACGAGCGGTTCGTCAGCCGACGCGACCCATAGCCAAGAATTTGGACCGGCGCGCCTGGCGCAGTGCCGCCGCGTCGAGCGGTGCCAAGTCACCCAACGCCTGTTCGATCGCGTCGCCCAGATTCGCGATCGCACGAGCGGAATCGCGGTGCGCGCCGCCCAGCGGCTCCGGCACGATCGCGTCGGCCACCCCCAGCGCGTGAAGGTCCTGCGCAGTCACCTTCATCGCCTCGGCCGCGTCCGATGCCTTGTCGGCGGTCCGCCACAGGATCGAGGCACAGCCCTCGGGTGAGATCACCGAGTAGACCGCGTGCTCGAACATCAGCACGCGATTGCCGCTGGCTAGCGCCACCGCCCCACCCGATCCACCTTCCCCGACGATCGCGGAGACGATCGGCACGCCGAGTGCAAGACAGGTCTCGGTCGAGCGCGCGATGGCTTCGGCTTGGCCGCGTTCCTCAGCCTGGATGCCCGGGAACGCCCCGGACGTATCGACCAAGGTGACCACGGGCAGCGCGAATCTGTTCGCCAAGCCCATCAAGCGGATCGCCTTGCGGTAACCCTCCGGCTTGCCCATCCCGAAATTATGGCGGAGGCGACTCGCGGTGTCGTCGCCCTTCTCGTGACCAAGGACGAGGATGCGGCGGCCGCGGAACGTCGCGAACCCGCCTAGGATCGCCTGATCGTCGCCGAAGGCGCGATCGCCGGCGAGCGGCATCCACTCGTCGAAGAGGCCGGCGACGTAATCCTTGAAGTGCGGCCGTTCGGGATGGCGCGCGACCTGCGTCTTCTGCCACGGCGTCAACCGCGCGAACGTGTCCTTGAGCAGCTTGTCCGACTTGGCCTGGAGCCGCGAGACTTCGGCGGCAATATCGACTCCGCCCTCCGCACCGGTGTCGCGCAGTTCGTCGATGCGCGACTGGAGTTCGGCGATCGGCTTCTCGAAATCGAGGAATTTAAGCATCGCGCGCGGTTAGGACGCGCGCAGGCCAGCGTCAACGAGCGCCTCACCCAGCGGATGGCGCTCGTTGACCAGTTCGACCAGGCGACGCCGGTCGACGTGGGTGTAGATTTCGGTGGTGGCGATATCGGCGTGGCCGAGCATGCTCTGCAACGCGCGCAGGTCCGCGCCGCCTTCCAGCAGGTGGGTCGCGAAGGCGTGGCGCAGTACGTGCGGGCTGATCCGATCGGGCGGGATCCCCGCCTCAGCGCCGACGGCGCGAACGAGCTGGAACAATCGAACGCGCGAGATGTGCGTCTTGCCGGAGGGAAAGAGGAACGGCTGTTCGACCGGCACGTGCGCGCGCCACTGCGCCACCGCGGCGCGCGCGCGATCGGACAAGGGCACTACTCGCTCGCGACCGCCCTTGCCTTTCAGGATCAGGAACGGCTTGTCGGGCTGCACCGCCGCCCTTGGCAGGCCGACCAGTTCGCTCGCGCGCAATCCGGAGCCGTAGAGGAGTTCCAGCAACGTGGCCAATCGCAGGTCAGCGGGCAGCACGGGATCGCGCCGCAGCCGCTCGCCGACCACGGCGAACAGGCGATCGACGTCGTCGTGCGAGAGCGTGCGCGGCAGGTTCCGCGCCGAACCGGGCCGCGGCAGCGCCGACGAAGGATCGTCGTTCCGGTCGCCTTCCTCAACCAGAAAGCCGAAGAAGCGTCGAAGCGCCGCGACCTTGCGCGACACCGTGGCACGCGACAAGTCGTTCCAATCCGCGGCCAGGCGCGTCAGGGCATCACCATCGGCCGCAACGAGCTTGCTGCCAAGCGCTGCCGAGGCGAGCCGCAGATCGGTACGATAGGCCGAGAGCGTGTTGCGCGCGGCCCCCGCTTGCACCGCCATCATTTCCAGGAAGCGCTCGATCGCATCCCGGTCAGCCGGCGAAGGATCGAGTTCGGCGTCGCTCATCGCGGCGTCACAGCCTGGTCAATGCCTCGACCGCGATCATGCGCGCTTCCCCGGTCAACCCGACCGCGCGCATCGCGCCGACGATCCGGTAAAGCGCGGCGGGCGGCACGCCGCCCCAGTCTTCGGTCTGCATCCCCACGGCGGCGAGCAGGAGCACCGTGCCGGTCTGCCCGTCGGCCGCGGCACGGTCGAGCGCGCGGGTCCACGCATTCGCCGCCCCGATCCGCACGTCGAGCGACTGCGCGCCGGCTTCGACATCGTCCTGCGCCATGCGGCCGAGCCCCGCCATTGCAGCAAAGAACAACTGCTTCTTGCGCGCGGCGTTCGCGCCGGTGGGCGCGTAATCGTCGAGCCCCGCGAAGCTAGCGCCGCCACGGTCGGGGTCGGCGAGCAGCAGCATCGCCCAGGCGTCTCCGCCATCCGGCACATGCCCCTGCCAGCGCGCCGCGGTGCGATCGAGCCCCGCGGACAGCATGGACGCGATCAGCCGATCGAGCTGCTCCACCCCGTCGAACACGGTCAACCGCCCCGCCGCGCGCGCGGTCAGGATCAGTCGCGCGTACCGCGTCGCGGGCGTATCGGCGCCGTCCCACAATGCCGCCATGGCCTTCATCCGCGTCGCGCGGTCGACCCCGACGTACGCGTCCTGCAGATCGTTGGCCGTCCGCGCGAGCGTCGCCGGCGCTTCCTCCAACTCGCGCGAGGCGGCGAACAGGTCGACCAGCGCGGCGTTGGAGAGCACGCCCATCGCGGTCGCGCGCTCCGCCGCCGCGGCGCGATCGGCGAGCGGGATCGCGGGCGCGAGCGCGCGCCATCCCGTCACCTGCGGGCCAACGCTCGCGTAGCGATCGTCGGGGATGGTCACCCCGGTCGCGGTCGCCAGCCCGAATCGCCACGCGGTCAGCTGCGGCACCGCGTCCCACTCGATCGTGATCGCCTGCCGGCTGGCGCCGCCCGCACCGATCACCTTCTGCGC
This sequence comes from Sphingomonas sp., assembly GCF_042095875.1. Classification (GTDB taxonomy): domain Bacteria; phylum Pseudomonadota; class Alphaproteobacteria; order Sphingomonadales; family Sphingomonadaceae; genus Sphingomonas. The sequence continues at coordinate 19,429 of NZ_JBELMJ010000034.1, read as the reverse complement.
GAGTTGCAGGTCGACGCCGCTCGCGACGCGGCGGCGGCGCAGGCTCTGGATCAGCGGCTGCGCGCGCTCGCCGGTCATGCCCATGCACATGGCGCGCGCCATCGACCAACCGCGCTCGCTGGCCGCCACGCGCGGCAGTTCGGCCAACGTGCACAGCCCGGCCGGATCGGCGTTGGCGAGCGACGCCTGCATCCACACCTGCGCCAGCTTGGGCGTTACGTTGCCGACGTCGACCGACTGGACCACTGCGCGCGCCGCGACCGACTCGCCCATGCGCAGCAACAACCATGCGCGCTCGGCCGCGAAATCCGCGCCATTGACGCCCGCCGGCGTGTCGACGCGCGAGGCGAGCACGCGCCGCAAGGCAATCGACAGCCATCGCGACGGCAGCGGCGCCGACAAGCGCCGCATCAGCACTTCCAGGTAGCGGCCATCGGCGCGCCCGAACGCGTCGGGCGTCACACCGCCTTCACCCTCGCCGATTGGCCCGACCTGCGCCAGCGACCGGCGCGCGAAGGCGGGCATCTCGTACAAGGCGAGCGCGGCCGCGTCGGGCGTGGGGGAAGGCGTCGGCGTCGGGCTGGGCAGGACCAGCGGCGGCAGCGCTGGCAGCGGCTGGATGGTACCGGACAAGGTTGGCCGCGCCGGCGATGGCGCGCTCGTCTCCGCCGGAGTCGGAGCCGGTGCGGGCGGCGGCGTCTGCCCGAAACCGGGCGGCAGCAGCGATTCGGGGCGTTCCTGCGCCAGCGCGTTGGCGGCGATCGCCGCTGCCGCCGCGCCCGCCAGCAGGCGTTTAACCCGCAAGGTTGCCGAGCTCGACCGGCTTCTCGATCTGCGTCACCGGACGCTCGGTCGCGCGGCCCGCGAAGAAGAACAGCGCACCGACGATCAGGAGCACGACAAACAGAAGCGAGACGATCAAACGCATATCTTCAACCCTGAACAAACGGGTGACCAGGCCGAGCCGGCCCTTGGCGCCGAGCGCAAGGTCTGGCGTCGGCGTCGAAGTGCGCTGTATAGCCGGCCTCGCCATGTTGCATAGCCCGCCCGTGACACCCGCCTGGACGGGTCGACCGATCGTCCTGGTCGGGTTGATGGGCGTGGGCAAGTCGACGGTCGGCCGGCGGCTCGCCAACAGGCTGAAGCTGCCGTTCGTCGATGCCGACCACGAGATCGAGCATGCCGCCGGCATGGCGATCGCCGATATCTTCTCGCGCTACGGCGAGCCCTACTTTCGCGATGGCGAGCGGCGCGTGATCGCGCGGTTGATCGACGGGCGACCAAAGGTCATCGCGACCGGCGGCGGCGCGTTCATCAACGACGACACGCGCGCGCTAATCCTGTCGGACGCGCTCTCGATCTGGCTCGACGCGCCGGTCGAGGTGCTGGTCGAGCGCGTGCGCCGCCGCGATACCCGTCCGCTGCTGCGCGGGCGCGATGCCGGCGCCGTGCTGCGCGATCTCGCGGCCAAGCGGAACCCGTTCTACGGCCTCGCCGACCTGCGGGTCACGAGCGCCGATGCGCCGCACGACAACACCGTGCGCGCGATCCTGGAGGCGATTGGTCGATGAAGGTGGTGCCGGTTTCGCTCGGAGAGCGCAGCTACGACGTGCGGATCGCGACCGGGCTGCTCGCGCGCACCGGCGAGCAGCTCGCGCCGCTGGTTGGCACGCGGCCGGTGGTGATCGTCGCGGACGAGAACGTGTCGGCGCACCACGACACGCTGCGCCGGTCGCTCGCGCAGGCGGACATCGCGTCGCACGACATCGTGCTGCCGTCCGGCGAGAGCAGCAAGAGCTGGGCGGTGCTGGAGAGGTTGTGCGACGCGCTGCTCGGGTTCGGAGTCGAGCGGCAGGATCACGTAATCGCGCTGGGGGGCGGCGTGATCGGCGATCTGGTGGGGTTCGCGACCGCGATCCTGAAGCGAGGGTGCCGCTTCGTCCAGGTGCCGACAACGCTGCTGGCGCAGGTCGACAGCTCGGTCGGTGGCAAGACGGGCATTAACGCGCGCGCGGGCAAGAACCTGATCGGCGCGTTCCACCAGCCCAGCGTCGTGCTGATCGACCCCGACGTGCTCGACACGCTCCCGGCGAGGCAGGTTCGCGCCGGCTACGCCGAGGTGGTCAAGTACGGGCTGATCGACGACGCCGATTTCTTCGCGTGGTGTGAGGCGAACGGTGCGGCGCTGCTCGCGGGCGACGCGGAAGCGCGCGCCTACGCGATCGCGCATGCGGTCGCGGCCAAGGCGCGCATCGTCGGGGAGGATGAGTTCGAGACGACCGGCAGGCGCGCGCTGCTCAATCTGGGCCACACATTCGGTCACGCGCTGGAGGCGGAGGCGGGCTTCTCCGACCGCCTGCTCCACGGCGAGGCGGTCGCGGCGGGGTGCGGTCTCGCCTTCGATTATTCCGCGACGCTAGGCCTGTGCGCGCGCGACGAGGCGGACCGCGTCGCGGCGCACTGGCGCGAGAGCAGCCTGCCCGACGGCCTGGCGGCCTCGGGCATCACCGCGCCGGCAGCGCGGCTGGTCGAGCACATGCGCCACGACAAGAAGATGGCGGCGGGTACCCTGCCCCTCCTGCTCGCGCGCGGGATCGGGCAGACCTACCTCGACAAGACCGTCTCGCTCGACCGCGTGGAGCACTTCCTCGCCGCGGAAGCGCGCTAAACAGGAACGCTGCGTCCCTCGCCACGTTGGTCCGGCTCAACAACGGGCTGGAGCAAGCCACATGCCATACGTGAAAACCCGCGACGGTACCGACATCTACGTCAAGGACTGGGGCTCGGGACGTCCGGTCGTACTGATCCACGGGTGGCCGCTGTCGTCGGACAGTTGGGACCCGCAGATGATGGCATTGGCAGACGCCGGATTTCGCGTCATCGCCTACGACCGCCGCGGCTTCGGGCGCTCGGGCCAGCCGTGGTCGGGGTACGATTACAACACGCTGACCGACGATCTCGCCGACGTGATGCAGGCGACCGGCGCGGACAGCGACGCGAGCATCGTCGGCTTCTCGATGGGAGGGGGCGAAGTCGCGCGCTACATGAGCCGGCACGACGGCCGCGGCGTCATCTCTGCCGGACTGATCTCGTCGGTCGTACCCTACATGCTGAAGACCGACGACAATCCCGACGGCACGCCCGAGGAGAAGCTGCAGGAGATAGCGGACGGGCTGAAGAAGGATCGCCCCGCCTTTCTCCGGACGTTCTTCAAGGATTTCTTCGGCGAGGGCTATCTGACCAGCCCGGTCAGCAGCGCCACGCTCGACTGGGCCTGGGACCTGGCGATGCAGGCGGGGTTGAAGCCGACGCTCGCCTGCGCGGACAGCTTCGGCCACACCGACTTCCGCCCCGATCTCGCGGCGTTCCGCGTGCCGACACTGGTGCTGCACGGCACTGACGATCAGACCGTCCCGATCGACGCCGCCGGACGCGCCGCGGCGGCGGGGATCGCGAACAGTCAGCTGGTGGAATATGAGGGCGCGCCGCACGGTTTGTTCGCGACCGAGGGAGACCGATTGACGCAGGACCTGTTGACGTTCCTGCGCTGACCTGATCGGCGGGGTGGCGCGACCGCTGCCCCGTCGGCGTTCACTTGAGGGGGACGATCACCTCGTCCGGATGCGCGACGTTCAACTCCTTACGCACCAGTTCGTCGACCAGATCGGGATTGGCGTGGCGCGGATCGAGTAGCGCCACGCGGTTGCGCAGCATGGTGCGGCGCTGGTCGAGCTGTTGATACTGCCGCTCGTGCGCCGCGATCTGCTGCTTGTAATCGCCGAGCGCGAAGATGCCGTTCGATCCCGTCACTGCGTACGCGCCGAAGAACCCCATCACCGACAAAGCGGCAGCGGGCACCGCGGCGCGGCGGAGGAGAACGGTTGGCGAGGTCGGCTTGCGGCGCATCGCGCGATAGAGTCGCGCAGATGCGCCCGGCTTGCAAGACGGTTCAGCGCGCGCGGAGCACGTCGCGGCCCGCGTAATGCGCAACCTTATCGAGTTCTTCCTCGATGCGGATGAGTTGGTTATACTTGGCGAGCCGGTCCGAGCGCGCGAGGCTGCCGGTCTTGATCTGCCCGCAATTGGTCGCGACCGCGAGGTCGGCGATCGTCGCATCCTCGGTCTCGCCCGAGCGGTGGCTCATCACCGCGGTGTAGCCGGCGCGCTCGGCAACGCGGATCGCCTCCAACGTCTCTGACAGCGTGCCAATCTGGTTGACCTTCACCAGCAGCGAGTTGGCGAGCCCGCGACCGATCCCGTCGCGCAGCCGCTTGGGATTGGTGACGAACAGGTCGTCGCCGACGAGCTGCACCTTGCCGCCGACGGCGTCGGTCAGCGCCTTCCAACCCTCGAAATCGTCCTCGGCCATGCCGTCCTCGATCGACAGGATCGGGTAGCGCGCGACGAGGTCGGCGAGATACTCGGCCATAGCACCCGGCTCCAGCGTCAGGTTTTCGCCGGAGATAACGTACTTTCCGTCCTTGAAGAACTCGGTCGCGGCACAATCGAGCGCCAGCATCACGTCGTCGCCCGGGGTGTAGCCCGCCTTCTCCACGCTCGCCATGATGAAGTCGAGCGCGTCGGTGGTGCTGGCGAGGTTGGGCGCGAATCCGCCCTCGTCACCGACCGCGGTCGCCAGGCCCTTGTCGTGCAGGCCCTTCTTCAACGTATGGAAGATCTCCGACCCGCAGCGCACCGCTTCGCTGAGCGAGGGCGCGCCGACCGGCATGATCATGAATTCCTGAAAGTCGATCGGGTTGTCGGCGTGCTCGCCGCCGTTGATGATGTTCATCATCGGCACCGGCAGCACGTGCGCGGCGACGCCGCCGACGTAGCGGTACAGCGGCAGGCCGCGCGCGTCGGCCGCGGCCTTCGCGGCGGCCAGGCTGACGCCCAGGATCGCGTTGGCGCCCAGCCGCCCCTTGTTCTCGCTGCCGTCGAGCGCGATCATCGCGTGATCGATCTCGAGCTGATCCTCGGCATCCATGCCGACGATCTCGCCCGCGATCTCATCGTTCACCGCGGTGACCGCCTGGTCGACGCCCTTGCCGCCCCATTTCGCCTTGTCACCGTCGCGCCGCTCGACCGCCTCGTGCGCGCCGGTCGAGGCACCCGAGGGCACCGCCGCGCGCCCGAAGCTGCCGTCTTCCAGCAGCACATCGACTTCCACCGTCGGATTGCCGCGGCTGTCCACGATCTGGCGCGCGTGAATGTCGATGATTGCGGTCACGTAACGATCCCCTTAGCTGTTCGAGCTAGCTTGTCGTCGTCGGCTGTAGCGAGCGGCAGTGGATGCCGCAACGCGAGGGAACCGGCGGGGGCGCGCGGGGTTCACGAGGAAACCATAAAGGACATGACCACGATGGCCGACCCGAACGATCGCAACGATTTGGCTCCGATGACCAGCAGCGATACGGAGACGCCGCGCAGCGACGCGTCCTTCGAGCAGGCAGCGCCGCTCAAGACCGCTGGCCAGGACGGTGACCTCGGCGGCAGCCAGAGTACGACCGACAAGGTGTCCAAGCAGGCGAGCGAGGCGGCCGGCTCGGTCAAGCAAAGTGCAGCGGGGCTGCGCGGACAGGCGACCGACCGCGTGCGACTGTTCGCCGAAGACGGCAAGACGAAGGCGACCGACGCGCTGGGGCAGCTTACGCAGATACTCAACGATGCCGCGTCGCAGGTCGACGACAAGCTGGGTAAGCAATACGGCCAATACGCGCGCAGCGCGGCCGATCAGGTGCAGTCGTTCGGCACCAAGCTGGACGACACCACCGTCGACGAGATCTTCGACGAGGCGCGCGAGCTCGTCAAGAAGAGCCCCGGCGTCGCCGTGGGTATCGCCGCGGCGGCCGGGTTCGTGGTCGCGCGGCTCGTCGCCGCGGGCCTAGAGCAGCGCGACGCCTGAGCCGATGAGCGGGATCAACAACGTTACGCCGATCAGGCGCGCGGCCGATGCGGTCCACGGGGCGGTTACTCCCGAGCCCGGATTGACCGACCTCGTCTCGCAACTGACCGGAGACGCGAAGGACGTGGCACGCGCCGAGATCGCCTTGCAGAAGGCGAAGGTCGGCGAGGCGGTTGGGCGCTACAAGAATGCGGCGATCTTCTTCGTCGCGGCCGGCGTGCTGGCCCTCGCGGGGCTGATCGCATTGCTCGTCGGCCTGATCGAGACGTTGGCGACGCTGATCGGACCGGGGTGGGCGACGTTCGTCGTGGCCGGCGCGGTATTCCTGATCGCAGGCGTCCTGGCGATGGTCGGCAAGAACCGCCTGTCGCCGGGAGCGGACGCTTGACCTCGCCGGCAGATGTCGCCGCCGCGGAGGCGCGCGCGGCAGAGGCGCGCGCGCGCCTGAGCGGGACGGTGGAACAGCTGCAGGAACAGCTCGCCCCGCGCAAGCTTGCCCGCACCGCTGCGGACAACGTGACGGAGAGTGCGCAGGCGGCAGCGCGCGCCTCGATCAAGACGGCGATACGTCACCCGTCCGCCGTCACTGGCGGCGTTGCGGCGATGGTGCTGCTGCTGTGCCGCAAGCCGCTGCTGCGCGCTCTGGGTTTGAGCAAGCGCCCGCCCTCCGCCGCGAAACCCCCTCACCTCAAGCGCGTTCGATAACGCATCCATCCGTTCGCGAAAGGAACGACGATATGACCGACCAACATCATGCGAACGACTACGGCACACTGCGCGACGGCCTGGATAGCGCCAAGTCGGCGGTGAGCGACGCCGTCGACACCACGCGCGAGAAGACGCGCGAGTTCGCGCAGCAGACCGTCCACGCGGCGGAAGCCAACCCGCTCGCCGTCGTCGCCGGCGGCCTGGCGCTCGGCGCGCTCGTCGGGGCCGTCGTGCCGCGCAGCCAGAAGGAGCGCGACCTGCTCGCCCCCGTCGGCAAGCGGCTCGGCGCCACCGCAGTCGCGGCGGTCGCGGCGGCGCGGGAGAGTGGCAAGAGCGAGTTCCAGAACATTGGTCTGACCAAGGGCGCGGCCAAGGACCAGGTCAAGACGCTGCTTCAGAACGTCGCTGGTGCCGCCGCGACCGCGGGCAAGGCTGCTGCCTCGGCCGGCAAGAAGGAGCTGCATCACGCGGACGATCAGGCGGGCACCGAGACGAGCGCAACCTGACCCTTCACGTTTCCCGCCGACGACGCTAGAGGAGCGCGCATGAGCAAGCTTCACCTCGTCTTCGGCGGGCGCGTGAGCGATCCGCGCACGCTCGAGTTCAACGATTTCTCGTCGATCGACGTCGTCGGCGTGTTCCCCGATTATGCCAGCGCCGAGAAGGCGTGGCGCGGTGCGGCGCAGCGTACGGTCGACGACGCCGAGATGAAGTACGTCGTCGTGCACCTGCATCGACTGCTCGACCCGTCGCTGACCGGCGGCGCTTGAATTCGTCCAAGCGCGACTGGGCCTGGGCCGTCTTAGAGTAGCCGATTACAGCGGTGCTGTGCTGACAATAGCCGCCACGGCAATTACTATCGGTGCGACGGGTACCCACATTCGACAAGCTGCTCTGCGCAGTTAGTATCGTCCAGCATGGCCGAAACCCGTTTGAGCTCCAGACTGCGATCGTATAGCGAGCGCTGACGGGGCAGCTGCGCTTCTACACAGCAGCGGATCCGATCAGATGAACTCGATCTTCGAAACGAGGTAGTAACGGTCACCGGATGGCACCGTCACCTCGACCTCGTCCTCGACGCTACGCCCGATCAGCGCGCGGCCGAGCGGCGAATTGTAGCTGATGCGCCCGCCCTTCGCGTCCGCCTCGGTCTGGCCGACGATCTGGTACCTGATCGGCTTGTCGTCCTCATCAAGCAACGTGACCGTCGCGCCGAACACGATCTTGTCGCCCGACAGGTCGCGGGGGTCGATGATCTGCGCGCGGCTGAGCTTGTCCTCGATGTCGGCGATCGACGCCTCGATCTGGCCTTGCCGCTCCTTGGCGGCGTGATACTCGGCGTTCTCGGACAGGTCGCCGTGCGCGCGCGCTTCCTCGATCGCGTCGACGATCTGCGGGCGTTCGGTCTTCAGACGCTTCAGGTCCGCATTCAGCTTCTCATAGCCTTCCTGCAGCATCGGCATCTTCTCAACGGTCGCCATGCATCACTTCCTTCAAACGCCCCCGAGGCGACCTCCCCTGCGAGGCCGCACGCACGATCAAACAATCTGTCCGAGGTTCAGTGCGATTGCGAATAATAGGATTGGAGCGGGCGCACTTCAAGCTCGCTGCCTTCTCCGCCATTTGCCGCAGCCGCCGCGATCGCCTTCGCGGCCTCGATGCTGGCGGATGCGGTGGTGAAGTACGGGATGCGGCCGTTGACCGCGCTGGCGCGGATCGGCTGCGAATCCTTTAGGCTCTGCCAGCCCTCGGTCGTGTTGACGATCAGCGCGATGCCGCCATCCTTGATCCGATCGACGATGTGCGGACGGCCTTGCGCGACCTTGTTGACCAGTTCGACCGGTAGTCCGGCGCGCGCGAGGTAGTCGGCGGTGCCGCCTGTCGCGACGATCGTCAGACCGGCCTCTACCAGCTGGCGCGCGGCGGGGACGATCAGCGGCTTGTCGCTGTCTTTCACGCTCACGAAGACCGCGCCCGCGGTCGGCAGTACCGTGCCGGCGCCCAATTGCGCCTTGGCGAAGGCGGTGGTGAAGTCGCGGTCGATGCCCATGACCTCGCCGGTCGACTTCATCTCAGGGCTGAGCACCGGATCGATGCCGGGGAAGCGATTGAACGGGAACACCGCCTCCTTGACCGCGACATAGTCGATGCGGCGATCGATCGGCGGCAGGTCGCGCAACCGCTCGCCCGCCATGACGCGCGCGGCGATCTTCGCGATCGGGGCGCCGATCGCCTTGGCGACGAAGGGGACGGTGCGACTGGCACGCGGGTTGACCTCGATCAGGTAGACCTGCGCGTCCTTGACCGCGAACTGGATGTTCATCAGCCCCACGACGCTCAACCCGCGCGCGAGCGCCTCGGTCTGGCGCTCGATCTCGGTGATGATCTCGGGGCTGAGACTGTAGGGCGGGATCGAGCAGGCGCTGTCACCGGAGTGGACGCCGGCTTCCTCGATGTGCTGGAGCACGCCCGCGACGACCACGTCCTCGCCGTCGCAGATCGCGTCGACGTCGACCTCGACCGCGTCGCGCAGATACTGGTCGATCAGCACCGGCGAGTCGCCCGACACCTGCACGGCAGTCAGGATGTAGTCGTCGAGCTGCTGGTCGCTGTCGACGATCTCCATCGCTCGCCCACCGAGCACGTAGCTGGGGCGCATCAGCACCGGGTAGCCGATGCGGTGCGCGACCGCGATCGCCTCGTCGCGGCTGCGCGCGATGCCGTTCGACGGCTGGAGCAGGCGAAGCTTGCTGACCAGCGCCGCGAAGCGCTCGCGGTCCTCGGCTAGGTCGATCGCGTCGGGTGCGGTTCCGAGGATCGGGATGCCCGCCGCCTCAAGCGCGCGCGCGAGGTTGAGCGGCGTCTGCCCGCCGAACTGAACGATCACGCCAATGAGCTCGCCGCGCGACTGCTCGACGTGAAGGATCTCGAGCAAGTCCTCCGCGGTCAGCGGCTCGAAATAGAGCCGGTCGGAGGTGTCGTAATCGGTCGATACCGTCTCCGGGTTGCAGTTGACCATGATCGTCTCGAACCCGGCGTCCGCCAGCGCGAAGCAGGCGTGGCAGCAGCAGTAATCGAACTCGATCCCCTGCCCGATCCGGTTCGGCCCACCACCGAGGATGACGATCTTGCGGCGATCGGACGGCATCGCCTCGTTCTCGGGCTCACCGAAGCCCTCGAAGCTTAAACTGGGCGCCTCGTAGGTCGAGTACATGTACGGCGTGCGCGCGGCGAACTCGGCGGCGCAGGTGTCGATCCGCTTGAACACCGGACGCACGCCCAGCCTCAGGCGATGCTCACGCACCTCGTCCTCGGTCACGCCGCCCGTCATCGCCTTGACCGCCTCGTGGATCAGCCCCGAGCCGCGCGCGATCCCGCGGCTCATCCCGCGCAGATTGGCCGATTGCAGCGCGAGCCAAGCGAGCCGCTTGTCGCTGAACCCCATCGACTTGAGGCGGCGCATGCCGGCCGCTTCGATCGGTAGACCGTTCTCCATCACCTCGGCCTCGGCGGCTACAATCTCGGCGATCCGCTCCAGAAACCACGGATCGTATTTGGCGATCGCGTGAACCTCGGCGACCGTGAAGCCTTCGCGCAGCGCCTGCGCGGCGACGAGTAGGCGGTCGGGCGTCGCGACCGCGAGCGCGGCCTCGATCTCAGCGCGCGAGGCGCCGGCGAGCCGCTCGACGTTGTTGAAGCCGGACAGGCCGGTTTCGAGCCCACGCAGCGCCTTCTGCATCGACTCGTGAATGTTGCGCCCGATCGCCATCACCTCGCCGACCGACTTCATCGCGGTCGACAGCACGGCCTCGGCACCCTTGAACTTCTCGAACGCGAAACGCGGGATCTTGGTGACGACGTAGTCGATCGTGGGCTCGAAGGACGCGGGCGTCGCGCCGGTAATGTCGTTATCGATCTCGTCGAGAGTGTAGCCAACCGCCAGCTTCGCCGCGACCTTCGCGATCGGGAAGCCGGTCGCCTTGGACGCCAGCGCCGACGAACGCGACACGCGCGGGTTCATCTCGATGACGATCAGGCGGCCGTCCTTGGGATTGACCGCGAACTGGACGTTGGAGCCGCCCGTCTCGACCCCGATCTCGCGCAGCACCGCGATGCTCGCGTTGCGCATGATCTGATATTCCTTGTCGGTCAGCGTCAGCGCGGGCGCGACCGTGATCGAATCGCCGGTGTGGACGCCCATCGGATCGACGTTCTCGATCGAGCAGATGATGATGCAATTGTCCGCGCGGTCGCGAACCACCTCCATCTCATACTCCTTCCAGCCGAGCAGCGATTCCTCGATCAGCACCTCGGTCGTCGGCGAGGCGTCGAGCCCCTTGCGGACGATCTCCAGGAACTCCTCGCGATTGTAGGCGACGCCGCCGCCGCTGCCGCCCATCGTGAAGCTCGGGCGGATGATCGCGGGCAGCCCGACCTTGTCCAGCCCGGCGAGCGCCTCGGCCTCCGTATGCGCGATCGCCGAGCGCGCGCTCTCCAGCCCGATCTTGTCCATCGCGTCGCGGAACTTGAGGCGGTCCTCCGCCTTGTCGATCGCGTCGGCGTCGGCACCGATCATCTGCACGCCGAACTTCTCGAAGGTGCCGTCGCGGAACAGCGCGAGCGCGGTGTTGAGCGCGGTCTGCCCGCCCATCGTCGGCAGCACCGCGTCGGGGCGCTCCTTCTCGATGATCTTGGCGACGACCTCGGGCGTGATCGGCTCGACGTAGGTCGCGCCGTCGCTGCCGACCAGATCGGGGTCGGTCATGATCGTCGCCGGATTCGAGTTGACCAGGACGATGCGATAGCCCTCCTCGCGCAGCGCCTTGATCGCCTGCGTGCCCGAATAATCGAACTCGCACGCCTGACCGATGACGATCGGCCCTGCGCCGATGACGAGGATGGTGGAGATGTCGGTGCGTTTGGGCATTAGTTATCCAAGCCAATTTGCTTAAGAAGAACACTCAAAAGAGCAGACGCTAGTGCTCCGATGGCTTCTTTCTCATACCTTCTTGAGAGATAGCTTAACGCGTCAATGAGCGTAACTTGCAAAACAAAGAGTTTTACACTCCCAACCCTAATTAGTTCACGACCTGCTCTCAGTTGTCCGAGTAATATCTCTCTTAGACCTGGATCATCACCAATTTGGTTCCGACCAGCGACAGCATCTATAACTTCCGTAGTCTGTCGCTCAAGATCATCAACTTGATTGTCGCTAAATGTAACAACGCGATCAGAAGCCGGCGCTTCACTGTCCTGGATGGCTTTCGCACTCAACCCATCAACCTGTCGATCTAAATCAATCCAAAATGCCGGATTGCTAAAGACTCTTTGAAGCCAGCCGTAACCACCTCGAAACGCTTGATCCAACACCGAGGATTGTACTTTTATAATGTAATCCGTCTTATGTAGCGAACGGAAGTCCAATGAGTCTCCAGCGTACTGGTCTTCGTAAATTTCCGCCAAACCCCATTCGCGCGCTAACTCGACTCCTGCTCTCAGGGGACTTTGCTCAACTCCATAGCCGACGCGGGCATTAACGATTGCACTCAGATCCTCCCAAGTTTGAGGAAGCTCATCTGGATGCTGCGCTCGTAAAGATAAAATAAACGCTGCCGTTATATATTCGGCAAGCCGTGTCACTTCAGTAACCCCACAAACCGCTCAAACAGATAAAGGCTATCCTGCGGCCCCGGGCTCGCCTCTGGATGATACTGCACCGAGAACGCCGGGCGATCGGTCAGCTCGAGCCCCGCGTTGCTGCCGTCGAACAGCGACACGTGCGTCTCGCGCGCGTTGGCGGGGAGGCTGTCGCGCTCGACCGCGAAGCCGTGGTTCATGCTGGTGATCTCGACCTGCTCGGTCGCACCGTCCGCGTCGACGCGCTTGACCGGGTGATTGGCGCCGCGGTGGCCCTGGAACATCTTGGTCGTGTGCGCGCCGACCGCGAGTGCGAGCAACTGGTGCCCGAGGCAAATGCCGAACAGCGGCAGCTGCGTGTCGAGCAGCTGGCGGATCACCGGCACCGCGTACTCGCCCGTCGCGGCGGGGTCGCCGGGGCCGTTCGACAGGAAGATGCCGTCGGGCTGGAGCGCCATCACCTGCTCGAACGTCGCGGTCGCGGGAAGCACGCTGACCTTCGCGCCGGCATGGACGAGGTTGCGGAAGATGTTGTGCTTGCTGCCGTAATCGATCGCAACGACGTGCGGGCGTGCCTCGCCCTCCGCGCCCGCGTAGCCGAAGCCGAGCCGCCACGGTCCGCCCTCGCGCGTGTGGCCCCAGGCGTAATGCGTCTCGGTCGACACTGTCTTGGCGAGGTCCATGCCCTCCAGCCCCGGCCACGCGCGCGCCATGTCGAGCAGCGCGCCCAGGTCGAACTCGCCCGCCGCCGAGTGAGCGACGACGCCGTTGGGCGCGCCGCCCGCGCGGATGCGGCGGGTCAGCGCGCGCGTGTCGATGCCAGACAGGCCGATGCGCGCGTGGCGGCGCATCCAGCCGTCGAGGTTCTCGACCGCGCGGAAGTTAGACGGCGCGGTCACGTCCTCGCGCACGATCATGCCCAGCGCGTGCGGCGCGTCGGCCTCGATATCGTCGGGATTGGCGCCGACGTTGCCGATGTGGGGAAAGGTGAAGGTGATGATCTGCCCGGCGAACGACGGGTCGGTCATGATCTCCTGATACCCCGTCATCGCGGTGTGGAAGCAGACCTCGCCGACCGCCTGCCCTTCCGCGCCGAAGCCGCGACCCCAGACGACCTCACCCGAGGCGAGCACGAGGACGCCTGTCGCCCCTTCCGGTTTGGGCGCGTGCAAAGGCTTGGCGTCGGCCATGATTGGCGGGCACTCCTGGTCAAAGTCTGCGATGTCGCTAAGCCCCGCCCGCTAAGCCCCCGGCCCCGATCCGTCAACCGATCACGCTGCCCCCTCGCCTCGCGCGCGCAGCCACGCTATCGCAAGCGCCATGATCAGAGACGACATCAAGCAAGCCCAGATCGCCGCCATGAAGTCTGGCGACAAGGAAGCCCGCGCCGCGATCGGCCTCATCCAGGCGGCGGTGAAGAACCGCGACATCGAAGCGCGCACCGGCAATGCGCCCGAACCCGGCACCCCCGGCGACGACGCGCTGGTGGTCGAGGTGCTGCAGAAGATGGTGAAGCAGCGCCGCGAGTCGATCGATATGTACCGCAAGGGCGGTCGCGAGGAATTAGCGGCGAGCGAAGAGGCGGAGGTCGCGGTGATCGAGCGCTTCCTGCCGCAGCAGATGAGCGAGGACGAGACGCGCGCGGCGATCCAGGCGATCAAGGACGAGCTGGGTGCCGGCGGCATGAAGGACATGGGCCGCGTCATGGCCAAGCTGAAGGCGCGCCACGCCGCCAACCTCGACATGAGCAAGGCGAGCGGGCTGGTGAAGGCGGCGCTGGCGGGGTGATGCGGGCTCGGGCGGGCGCGAGCGCGTCCGCTCAGTCGATCCATTCGGCGCGGGGAATGCCCTGCGCCCACAACAAGGCGGTGAGATCGTTGTGGTCGATCCGCGCAGACGCTGCCGCCGCGACGATCGGCTTGGCATGGTAGGCGACGCCCAGCCCGGCGACTTCGATCATTGACAAGTCGTTGGCGCCATCGCCGACCGCGAGCGTCGCAGTGTCAGAAATGCCGAGCGAGGCGCGATAGTCGAGCAGCGCCGCCTTCTTGGCCGCAGCACCCACGATCGGGCGCGCGACGGCGCCGGTCAGCCGCCCGTCCGCGATCTCCAGCACGTTGGCGATCGCGCGGTCGAAGCCGATCTCGGCCGCCACCGGCTCGGCGAAGCGGGTGAAGCCACCTGATACCAGCACCGCCGTGCCCCCTCGCGCGCGCATCGTCCGCACCAGCGTGCGTGCGCCGGGCATCAGCGTGACCCGTTCGGTGCGGCAGCGGTCGATCGCCGCCTCCTCAAGCCCGGCGAGCAAGGCAACGCGGGCGTCCAGCGCGGCCTCGAAGTCCAGCTCGCCGCGCATCGCGCGCTCGGTGATCTCCGCGATCTGCGGCTTGATCCCGGCATAGTCGGCGAGCTCGTCAATGCACTCGACGGTGATCATGGTCGAGTCCATGTCGGCGACGAGCAACTGCTTGGCGCGGCCCTCCGCAAGCTGCACAACGACGTCGACGCTTTCAGAAGTTAGTGCAGCACGTGCGCTCGCAGGGTTCGTTTCGAAGAAGATGTCAGCTGCATCTCCCTCATCGAGAAAGTTCCAATCTTCGACGGGCTGGCATCCAGCCACATCAAGCCGGTCCCATGCTTCGTTAACATCGCCGTACCCAAGCGAGCCTGCATCGATGATCGTAGCAACGTACACGACGACTTCCCTTCAAAACTTCCACAAACACCCTAACTGCCAGGGCAACGCATTCCAGCATCTCGACTTGACGAATGAGCAGCTTAGATGAGGCTCATGAGCAACCTGCCACGTCTCGCGCTCATCGCAGGGCCGACCGCGAGCGGCAAGAGCGCGCTGGCGATCAAGCTGGCGGAAGCGATCGGCGGCACGGTGATCAACGCCGACGCGAGCCAAGTCTACCGCGACCTGCGCGTGCTGAGCGCGCGCCCCTCGGAGGCGGACGAGGCGCGCGTGCCGCACCAGTTGTTCGGCTACGTTGACGGCGCCGAGGCATGTTCGGCCGCACGCTGGGCTGGCGACGCAGTGGCGGTGATCGACGCGGTGCACGCCCGCGGCGGCGTCCCGGTGCTGGTCGGCGGAACGGGGCTGTATCTGCGCACGCTGCTCGACGGGATCGCGCCGGTACCCGACATCGACCCGGACATACGCGCCACGGTGCGCGCGCTGCCGGTGGCGGACGCGCATGCGGCGCTCATACGTGAGGACCCGGCCGCTGCCGCGCGGCTCGCCGCCGCCGACACGACGCGAGTGGCGCGCGCGCTGGAGGTGGTGCGATCTACCGGGCGGCCGCTGTCCTATTGGCAGCAGCAGCGCGCCGGCGGCATCGGCGAGCGCGTCGCGCTGTCTGCCGCGGTGCTGCTGCCCGACCGCGAGGAGCTGTTCGCGCGCTGTGATCGCCGGCTCGATACCATGTTCGAGGAGGGCGCCGTCGAGGAGGTCTCGGCGCTGCTGCGGCGCAGGGACGTGCCCGACGACGCGCCCGTGCGCCGCGCGATCGGGGTGCCGGAGATTACCGACTTGCTGGCCGGAACGATCGACCGCGACGAGGCGGTGACGCGCGCGAAGCTCGCCACGCGTCAGTACGCCAAGCGGCAATATACGTGGTTTCGCAACCAGCCGCCGGCTAACTGGCGTCGCATCATTAAACCCGATCCGCAATTTTATTTCGTTTAAGGTTGTTGACGCGCAACATTACATGGCTTAGCGCGCCGCCACCTAGCGGGCTTCGGCTCGCACCAGCACGGGAATTAAATTGTGGTTGAGCGAAGCGGAGCGGACATTCTGGTCGAGGCGCTGGTCGATCTCGGCGTGGAGATCGTGTTCGGCTATCCCGGCGGCGCGGTGCTGCCGATCTACGACGCGCTGTTCCGCGCGCAGAAGATCAAGCACATCCTAGTCCGCCACGAACAAGCGGCGACGCATGCGGCGGAAGGCTACGCGCGCTCGACCGGCAAGCCCGGCGTCGTGCTCGTCACCTCGGGCCCGGGCGCGACCAACGCGATCACCGGGATCACCGACGCGATGCTCGACTCGATCCCGATGGTCGTCATCACGGGCCAGGTTCCGACCCACCTGATTGGCTCCGACGCGTTCCAGGAGGCGGACACGGTCGGCATCACGCGCCACTGCACCAAGCATAACTATCTGGTGAAGGACCCCGCGATCCTCGGCGCGACGATGCACGAGGCGTTCCACATCGCCACCTCCGGCCGCCCCGGTCCGGTCGTGATCGACATTCCCAAGGACGTGCAGGTCGCGACAGCGGCGTACAGCAAGCCCGGACTGATCCAGCACAAGACCTATCGCCCCGCGCTCAAGGCCGATCGCGCCGCGATCGAGCAGGCGGTCGACATGATCGCCGCCGCCGAGCGTCCGATGCTCTACACCGGCGGCGGCGTCATCAACTCGGGTCCGGCGGCGGCGCAGCTGCTGGTCGAGCTGGCGCGCATCACCGGCGCGCCGGTCACCTCGACGCTGATGGGCCTGGGCGCCTACCCCGCCTCCTCGCCGCAGTTCCTCGGCATGCTGGGGATGCACGGCACGTACGAGGCGAACTGGGCGATGAACCAGGCCGATTTGATCGTGAACATCGGCGCGCGCTTCGACGATCGCGTGACCGGCCGGCTCGACGCATTCGCGCCCAACAGCCGCAAGATCCACGTCGACATCGACCGATCGAGCATCAACAAGACGGTCCGCATCGACCTTCCGATCGTCGCCGACGCCGGTCGCGCGATGGAGGACATGATCCGCGTGTGGAAATCGCGGCAATATGCCAAGCCCGATCTGTCGGCCTGGTGGGAGCGCATCGCCGAGTGGCGCGCCAGGGAATGCCTCGCCTTTCCGGAAGACGAGCACAACGGCTTTCACGGCGAGATCATGCCGCAGCGCGCCGTCCGCGCCTTGTGGGAGGCAACGCACGCGCGGCAGCCGATCATCACGACCGAGGTCGGCCAGCACCAGATGTGGGCGGCGCAGTATTTCGGGTTCGAACTGCCCAACAAGTGGCTGACCAGCGGCGGGCTCGGCACGATGGGCTACGGGCTGCCGGCGGCGATCGGCGCGCAGCTCGGCAACCCCAACGCGCTCGTCATCGACATCGCGGGCGAGGCGTCGATCCAGATGAACATACAGGAACTCGCCACCGCGACGCAGTACCGCCTGCCGGTCAAGGTGTTCATCCTCAACAACGAGTATATGGGGATGGTGCGCCAGTGGCAGGAGCTGACCTACGAGAGCCGCTACTCGGAAAGCTACTCCGACTCGCTGCCCGACTTCGTGCGGCTGGCGGAGGCGTACGGGTGGAAGGGCATCCGCATCGAGCGACCTGAGCAGCTCGACGGCGGCATCTCGGACATGCTGGCTTATGACGGGCCGGTGATGGTCGACTGTCGCGTGGCGAAGCTCGCCAATTGCTTCCCCATGATCCCGTCTGGTGCGGCGCACACCGACATGATCCTGCAGGCGAACGAGGTATCTGGCACGATGGACGACGAGGCCCGCGCGCTCGTCTGAGCCTTCCCCAACGCTGACGATTGCCGCGCGCCGCCGCTGCGCGCAGAAGGACCACCCATGCATATCCGTGAAGAAAAGGCCGAGCGGCACACGCTGGCGGTCGTCGTCGACAACGAGCCCGGCATCCTGGCGCGCATCGCCGGGCTGTTCACCGCGCGCGGCTACAATATCGAGAGCCTGACCGTGAGCGAGGTCACCGCCGACAAGGCGGTCAGCCGCATCACGATCGTCACCAGCGCCAGTCCCGCAACGCTCGAGCAGATCGTCGCGCAGCTCGATCGGCTGGTGCCCGTCCACCGCGTCCATGACCTGACCGCCGAGGGACCGCACGTCGAGCGCGAGCTGGCGCTGGTCAAGGTACGCGGCACCGGCGACCACCGCATCGAGGCGCTTCGCCTCGCCGACGTGTACCGTGCGCGCGTGGTCGACGCGACCACCTCGTCGTTCGTGTTCGAGGTGACCGGGGGCATCGAGAAGATCGACAAGTTCGTCGAGCTGATGGGCGAGGTCGGCCTGATCGAGGTCGCGCGCACCGGCGTGGTCGCGATCTCGCGCGGCAAGGACGCCGCCTGACCCATATTCCGCGGCGCCTGCAACGCGCGCCGCTTTCCACGATCAAAGGGAGCCTAACATGCGTGTCTACTACGACCAGGACGCCGACCTGAACCTCGTCACGGGCAAGAAGATCGCCATCGTCGGCTACGGCAGCCAGGGCCACGCGCACGCGCAGAACCTGCGTGATTCGGGCGTAAAAGAGGTCGCGATCGCGCTGCGCGAAGGCTCGGCGACCGCGAAGAAGGCCGAGGACGCGGGCTTCACCGTAATGAGCAACAAGGAGGCCGCGCGCTGGGCCGACCTCGTCATGATCCTCGCCCCCGACGAGCATCAGGCGGGCATCTGGGAGCAGGACCTGAAGGGCAACATGCGCGCCGGCGCCGCGATCGCGTTCGCGCACGGGTTGAACGTGCACTTCGGGCTGATCGAGGCGCCCGCGGACATCGACGTCATCATGATCGCGCCCAAGGGGCCGGGACACACAGTCCGCTCCGAGTACGTCCGCGGCGGCGGCGTGCCGTGCCTGATCGCGGTCGAGCAGGACGCGAGCGGCAACGCGCACGATCTGGCACTCGCCTACGCCAGCGCGGTCGGAGGCGGCCGCTCGGGGATCATCGAGACGAATTTCAAGGAAGAATGCGAAACCGACCTGTTCGGCGAGCAGGCGGTGCTGTGCGGTGGCATCACGCATCTGATCCAGGCGGGGTTCGAGACGCTGGTCGAGGCGGGCTACGCGCCCGAGATGGCCTATTTCGAGTGCCTGCACGAAACCAAGCTGATCGTCGACCTGCTGTACGAGGGAGGCATCGCCAACATGCGCTACTCGATCTCGAACACCGCGGAGTACGGCGACATCACAACGGGCCCGCGCATCATCACCGACGAGACCAAGCGCGAGATGAAGCGCGTGCTCGCCGACATCCAGGCGGGCCGCTTCGTCAAGAATTTCGTGCTCGACAATCGTGCGGGCCAGCCCGAGCTGAAGGCGGCGCGCAAGGCAGCGGCAGCCCACCCGATCGAGAAGGTCGGCGCGGAGCTGCGCGCGATGATGCCGTGGATCGGCGCCAACAAGCTGGTCGACAAGGCGAAGA
>NZ_JBELMJ010000033.1:0-39329 GCF_042095875.1 Sphingomonas sp. | reverse complement strand
GCTGGCCGCGCACGCTGTCGGGCGGCGAGGCCAAGCGCGTCGCGATCGGTCGCGCGCTGCTCAGCCGCCCCGACTTCCTGCTGCTCGACGAACCGCTCGCCTCCCTCGACGCCGCGCGCCGCGCCGACGCGATGCGCGCGATCACGAAGGTGCGCGACGCCACCTCGCTGCCGACCCTGCTGGTTACGCACGACCGCTACGAGGCCGAGCGGCTCGGCGACCGGATCGTCGAACTGAACGCCTGAGCAGTGATTGCTTCTGCTATGCGCGCAGCACTATGTCCGCGTACGCCTGATTGCGGAAGCGCGCAGGAACGCGCCTTGATCCATTCTCCGCTCGTCGGCGCCATTGCCGATGAAAACGAAGTCCATACGATGACGAACGCAGCGAGCGACGAGAACAATCCGCTGATCGAATTCGAGCCGATCTTCGACGGCAAGCAGATGCGGGAAGCCGAGGAAGCCGCGAAGTCGATGGATGTGCAACAACGCATTGCTTTGGCTTTGGCGACGAAGAACCGATCGCAGCTGACAGAGATGATTCTCAAGATGGCGGAAGAGCACGAAAGCTTGTTTTTCGAAATGGTGGACGGACTCAAGGACCTTGTGCAGCATTACGAAGAGTGCATTGAACTTTTCAAGAGCGTTGAAGCGCCATTGCTAATCGCCGCTCATCAAGCCTTCGAGGTGAATAACGACTGACAGGTAGTCGGGGGCACTGTCTGCCCGACCTTGGTAGGCTGGTGCCCCCGGCGAGATTCGAACTCACGACCTGCGGTTTAGGAAACCGTCGCTCTATCCTGCTGAGCTACGGGGGCACGCGATCTGCTGCCTATCGCGGTGTCGGCGGCAAATCAATCGGACGCCTGCCGCGATGATCGCCGCTGACAGCCCCGCGCCGATCCGATCAGCGCGCCGCCGCCGACATCCGCTCGCCTACTCTTTCTTCAGCGCGTCGGGCTTGTGCGCTGCCTTGGCGCCACTGTCGGTCTCGACGATGTACTGCGGGTCGTCCTTCGACGCGCGGACCTGATGACCCTTGATCTTGGTGTCGCTGGTCTGCTTCTTCTCGACCGTGCCGTGCGCCTCGCCGCCGTGCGAGTTCCACTTCACCTCGTCGCCCTTGTGCAGTTCCTTGGTCATCGGCCTTCTCCTTTGATCCAGATCAGTTCGGGATCAATCGGCGGCGGCGGCAAAGGTTGCGCGGGCGGCGCGTCCCGGCGGGGGACGCGCCGCCCGCACCGGCTCAGAACTTGAACCCGGCGGCGACGCCGTAGCGGCGCGGCTCGATCGTGAAGATGTTGGTGTACAGCCCCGACGACTGGTCGGTCACGTACAGGCCGGTGAAGGCGTTGTTCTTGGTCAGGTTGGAGACGAAGCCGCGCACGTAGAAGCGGTCGTCGGGCGCGTTCAGCTGGATCTGCGCGTTGACCACCTCGTATCCGGGCAGGCGGTCGACCGGGCGCAGGTTGAAGATCGTGCCGTAGGCGTTGCCCGTGTAGTTCAGGTCGGCGCGTGGCACGAGCGTGAAGCCGCTGTCGCCGAAGTCGATCGTGTACTGCGCACCGATCGACCATTTGTAGGTCGGCGCGTTGGGCAGCTTGTTGCCGCGCACGTTGGTCTCCACGCCCGAGCCGAGCACCTGGATGCCGCCGAACGCCGCGCCCACCGCGGCCGCCTGAGCCGTCAGCGCGGAGCAGATGCTGAACGCGCCGTTCGCGGTCGTGCCGGGCACCGCGGTCGTGCCGCGCAGCAGCGCCGGGTTGCCGAACGACGCGCCGATGCCCTGGTTGATCGTGTTGACGAAGGCGTTCGCGCCCGCCCGGTTGCCCGCGACCGTAGGCACCACCGCGCAGTTCGCCGAATTGGTGATGTCCTTGATGATGACCGCATCCGACCGCCCGCCCGACGGGTCGCGCGGGTTGGCCAGGAAGCGGTCGTCGGCGACCTTGGTCTTCAGGTAGCTGGCGTTGGCGTTGACGACGAAGCGCGGGATCGGGCTGATCACCGCTTCCGCCTCGACGCCGTAGATGTCGGCGTTGACGTTGTCGTTGACCGAGGTGCGCGCGACGATGCGCGACAGCTGCAGGTTCTTGTACTTGTAGTAGAAGCCAGTGAGGTTGAGGCGGAAGGCACCGCCGCCGAAAGTGTTCTTGGACCCGATCTCGAACGCATCCACGCTCTCCGGCGCGAAGGTCGTGGGGACTGAGAACACCGGGGACAGCGGCGGGTTGATGCCGCCCGATTTGTACCCGCGCGAGTAGGAGGCGTAGAGCAGATTGTCGGGCGTGATCTTGTAGTCGAACACCGCGCGCCCGGTCAGCCGCGAGAAGCTGACATCATCCTCGGCGTAGGGCTGGATGCCCGCGCGCGTCGCGTCATAGTCGTAGCGACCGCTGTCCATCACCGGGAACGCGCTCGCGGTGCCGAGCGGCACCAAGACCGGCAGGCCGGGCACCGCATTGTCGACCAGCAGCGAGGTGCGCGCGCGGACGAACTTGTCGTCGTGGTTGTAGCGCAGGCCGAGCGTCAGCTTCGCGCGCTGGCTGAACTCGAAATAGGTCTCGCCAAAGATGCCGTAGCTCTTCAGCCGGAACAGCGGCGTGCTGTTGCGGTAGAAGGGCGTGGCCGCGAACGCCGTCCCGCCCGACTGGCCCGCGCCGAGCAGGCCCGAGGCGTAATCGAGCCCGAATGCGGTGACGTAGTAATCGTTGCTCTGCTTGCTGTCGAAGTAGATGCCGCCCAGCAGGAAGTTGAACATGCCGTCGAACTGGCTGTCGACGTGCGCCTCGGCGCTGTACTGCCGCGCCTTGTTGAATGAGCGGTCGACGTCGAGCGCGGTCGGCGCGCACACGCTGGCACCGCCGTATACGCCCGAATTGTTGGCGTCCGGCAGCGACTGGCACAGGCTGCCGACACCGTTGGGGATCAGCGTCTGCCGCACGCCGTTCAGCACCGCGCCGGGCAGGCCCGGCCGCCCGACCGCGTTGAGGGTATTCAGCCCCACGTTGGTGGCCAGGCTGTTCTCGACCGCCAGATTATAGTCGGTGGTCGAGTCGACGGTGTTCTTCATGTAGCCGCCGGTGAAGTTGAAGCTGACCGGCCCGAAATCGTGGAAGATCTTGGCGGTATATTGCTGCTCCTCGGCGAAATAGGTCGGCTCGGCGTCGATCCGGACGCGGCGCACGCTGGCCGGGTTGACCACGCCGAAGAACTGGTCCTGCGGCTGGTACACGCTGCCGAGCGCGAACGGGGCGAGCGCGCCCGCGCCCGAGACGGTCAGGAACTCGCGGCTGGTGAAGATCGACGCCAGCGTCGAATTGCCGTTGGTCGTGCCGTTGGCGAGCCGGTCGGGCGAGCAGCCGAGGATGCCGGTCGAGTCGCGGTTGCAGAGCTGCTTCTGGATACGGCTGCGATCGTCCTTCTCGCGGAAGTAATAAGCGATCAGGTCGACGCGGGTGTCGGGGCTCGGCTCCCACGACAGCGTGCCGCGCACCGAGTAGAGGTCGCGCCCGTCGATGCGGTTGCCGGTAAATTCGTTAAACGTATAGCCGTCGCGGTTGAGGTAGGTACCAGCGACCCGGATGCCGAGCGTGTCGGTGAACGGCAGGTTGAACATCGCGCGCACGCGCTTCGAATCGTAATTGCCGTACTCGAACTCGCCGGCCGCGTGCACGCCCGACAGATCGGGCTTGGCGGTGATGAAATTGACCACGCCCGAGGTCGCGTTGCGCCCGAACAGCGTGCCCTGCGGCCCACGCAGCACCTCGACGCGCTCCAGGTCGAAGAACTCGCTCTCGAACAGGCGGGTGGCGAGCAGCGGCATGTCGTTGACGTGGATCGCGGTCGCGCTGTCGCAGGTCGTACCGACGCATAGGTCGCCGACGCCGCGGATGGTGAAGCTCGACGAGGTGAAGTTGGTCTTGGTGAAAGTGATATTGGGCAGTGTCTGCTGTAGCGCTACGGGATTGACGATCTGCTGCCGCTCCAGGTTCTCGGCGGTGAACGCCGTCACCGCGATCGGCACGTCCTGCAGCCGCTGCGACTGGCGTTGCGCGGTGACCACGATGTCTCCGGCATAGCCCTGGGTGGTCGGGCTCTGCGCCGTGGCCGGGGCAGAGGAGGGTGCCTCCTGTCCCGGCCCGTTTGTAGGTGCGGTATTCTCCGCCGATGTGGTGGCGCCGGTCTGCGCGTGCGCGGGAATCGAGGTCACGAGCGCGAGCGCCGACGCGGCCAGCAGGTCGAACTTCTTCATGGCATCCCCTCCTGGGAACCGCCCCCGCTCTATGGCGATGTGGCGGTGTTTCGATGAACCGGTACGGATGAGACGACAGAATACCAGACCCGTCAAACGAAAATATTGCGGAATGTTAAGCGCCGCGCAAACGTGGCCGAAAAGAGACAGGTGCGATTTCGCGCGCGCTTTCTGCTACCAGACGCGCTGGAGGACGTTTGACCCAGATGACGACGATCGAGAGCGGCGAGCCGGTGGACGGCGACCTGGTAGCATCCGACGGCAAGCTGCCCGTGCCCGACCACGTGGCAGCCGCGATCCGCATCTTGATCGAGTGGGCGGGCGACGATCCCGCACGCGAGGGGCTGGTCGACACGCCCAGGCGCGTCGCGCGCGCGTGGAAGGAATATTGCAGCGGCTATGCCGAGGACCCCGGCGTCCACCTGTCGCGCGTGTTCGAGGAGGTCGGCGGCTACGACGAGATCGTGCTGCTGAAGGACATACCGTTCCAGTCGCACTGCGAGCATCACATGGCGCCGATCATCGGGCGCGCGCACATCGCCTACCTGCCGCGCAACCACGTCGTCGGCATTTCCAAGCTCGCGCGCGTGCTCCACGGCTTCGCGCGCCGGCTGCAGGTTCAGGAGCGGCTGACCGCCGAGGTCGCCGATTGCATCTGGAACGGTCTGAACCCGCACGGCGTCGCGGTGGTGATCGAGGCGAGCCACGCGTGCATGACCGCGCGCGGCGTCCGCACGCCGGGCGTCGCGATGGTGACCAGCCGGATGATGGGCGTGTTCCGCGACGACGACCGCAGCCGCAAGGAAGTGCTGGCGCTGATGGGGCTGGGTTGAGCGGTCGCATGCGCGTCCTCGTCACCGGCGGCGCCAGGCGACTCGGCGCCGCGATCGCGCGCGCGGTCGCGGGCGCGGGGCACGACGTCGTGATCCACTACGGCACCTCGCGCGACGCGGCGGAAGCGCTCGCGCGCGAGCTCGGCGGCAGCACGGTCGGCGGCGACCTGGCGGACACCGCCGCGCTGCCCGACCTGTTCGTGCGCGCCGCCGCGGCGGGGCCGATCGACGGTCTGGTCAACAGCGCTTCGGTGTTCGAGTATGACGCGCCGCACGCGATCGACGCGGCACTCGCTGCGCGGCTCCACGCGATCAACGCCGTCGCGCCCGCGGTGCTGACCGCCGCACTCGCCGCGCAGGGGGGCGAGGGCGCGGTCGTCAACCTGCTCGATCAGAAACTCGCCAATCCCAATCCCGACTTCTTCTCCTACACGCTCAGCAAATACGCACTGGAGGGTGCGACGACGATGCTGGCGCAGGCATTCGCGCCGCGCGTCCGCGTGAACGCGGTGTCGCCCGGCCTGACGCTGCCCAGCGGCGACCAGAGCGCGGCCGAGTTCGACCGCGTCGCGCGCGCCAACCTGCTCGAACGCCCGGTCGGTGCCGAGGCGGTGGCGGCGGCGGTCGTCTACCTTCTGGAGGCGCGCAGCGTCACGGGGCAGAACCTGTTCGTCGATTGCGGACAGCGCTTCCTCGCGCGCGACGGCGACGTCATGTTCGAGCAGCGCGATGCCTGACTACACCGTCATCCTCGACGATCTCGACGTCGAGATGCGGCTGGGCATCCACCCGCACGAGGCGACGCCGCAGCGCGTGCGCCTGTCGGTGCGGATGCGCGTCCGCTACGCCGCCGCGCCCAGTGCCGACCGGATCGACGAAGTGCTCGACTATGATTTCGTGCGGAGCGGTATTCACGAGCTCGCCGCCGGTGCCGGCTTCGCGTTGCAGGAAACGTTGGTCGAGGCGGTCGCGGCGCTGTGTCTCGCCGACGCGCGCGTGCGCGAGGTGTGCGTGCGCTCGACCAAGCTCGACATCTACCCCGACGCGACCGTCGGCTGCGAGATCGTGCGCGCGCGCGACTGAGCTTCAGTCCGCCTTGGGCCTGGGCGCGCGCATCCGGATCAGCCCTTCCTGCGCGACGCTCGCCACCAGCTGCCCGTCCTGGGTGAAGATCTGCCCGCGGTTGAAACCGCGCGCGTGCCCCGCCCAGGTGCTGTCGCAGGCGTAGAGCAGCCACTCGTCGGCGCGGAACGGCTCGTGCAACCAGAGAGCGTGGTCGAGGCTCGCGCTCTGCAACCCCGGCGAGGTCCAGTTGACGCCGTGCGGCAGCATCGACGTGCCGAGCAGCGCCATGTCGCTGGCGTAGGCGAGCACCGCGCGGTGCACCGCGGCGTCGTCGCCGATCGCCGCGCTGACGCGGAACCAGCTGTGCTGCACCGGTTCGGTCGGCTGCGGCTTGAACCACTTGCGCGGATAGACCGGGCGAATCTCGATCGGGCGCGCGCGCAGCAGGTTGGCGCGAAAGCGCTCGTCGACGTGGACGCTCTCTCGCGCGCGGATCGCCGCCTCGCTCTCCAGCGTCTCGGGCGCGGGCACTTCGGGCATCTCGGCCTGGTGGTGAAAGCCTTCTTCGGGCACCTGGAACGAGGCGGCCATGTTCAGGATCGGCTGCCCGCGCTGCATCGCGATCACGCGCCGCGTCGCGAAGCTGCGCCCCTCAAAATCGCGCACCACGCGGTAGATGATCGGGTGCTGCTCGTCGCCCGCGCGCATGAAGTAGGCGTGGAGCGAGTGCGCCTGCTTGGGCGCCTCGGTCGAACGCTGCGCTGCCTGCAACGCCTGCGCGATCACCTGCCCGCCGAACACGCGGCCCACACCGTCACGCGATCGCCGCCCGCGGTACAGGTCGGTGTCGATCTCCTCGACGTCGAGCAGGTCGACCAGGTCGGCGACGAGCGCGGCGGGGGAGGGTGCGGCTTGATCGGTCATTCTTATCCTCCCCAGCATGGGGAGGGGGACCAGCCGTAGGCTGGTGGAGGGGGAGCGCCGCGAACGCTCCGCCTTCCATGCCCCCCTCCACCAAGCCGCTACGCGTCTTGGTCCCCCCCCCCGTGCCGGGGAGGATAGCGACTCGTCAATAACCCGCCGCGCGCGCGATCTGGTCGGCGTGGAAATTGGCGTCGCCGAACATCTCGGCCAGCACGCGCCCGCGCTTCATGTAGAAGCCGATATCGTATTCGTCGGTCATGCCGATGCCGCCGTGCATCTGCACGCCTTCCTGCACCGCTAAGGTGGTCGCGATCCCGGTCATCGCCTTGGCGACCGACACCGCCGCGTCGGCGCGGTCGTCGCCCGCATCGAGCAGCTGCTGCGCCTTCAGCACCGCGGCGCGCGCGACCTCCATCTCGGCGTAGAGGTGCGCCGCGCGGTGTTGCAGCGCCTGGTAGCTGCCGATCACCGTGCCGAACTGCTTGCGCTCCTTCAGGTAACCGAGCGTCATGTCCATCGCGCCGCCGCCGACGCCGAGCATCTCGGCCGCGGCACCGGTGCGCCCCGCGCGCAGCAGCCGGCCGAGCGGATCGCGACCCGCGTCGACCTCGCCGATCACCGCGTCGGCGTCGACCTCGACTCCGTCGAACTCGATGCGTGCGGCGAGGCTCGCGTCGGTCAGCCGCTCCGCGCGGGCGGACAGGTTGGCCGCGTCCTTGGGCACCGCGAACAGCGTCACGCCCTCGTCGTCCTCGGCCGCGCCGGCGGTGCGCGCTGCGACGATCAGCAGGTCGGCGACGTGGCCGTGGGTCACGAACTGCTTGGCGCCGGTCAGCTTGAAACCGTTGCCCGACCGCTCGGCCTTCATGCCGATCGAATGGCGGTGTTTCGCGCCCTCGTCGATCGCGAGCGCCGCGACCGTGTCGCCGGCGATGATGCCGGGGAACCAGCGCTCGGCCTGCGCGCTGCCCTTCAGCGCCGACACCGCCGCGACCGCGGTCGACAGGAACGGGGAGGGCGACAGGTTGCGCCCGATCGCCTCCAGCACCACGCCCGCCTCAACGTGGCCGAGCCCGAGCCCGCCCTGATCCTCGCCGATCAGCATGCCGGTAAAGCCCATTTCGGCGAACTGCTTCCACAGGTCGCGGCTGAACCCGGTCTGGTCGTCGGCGTCGCGCAGCGACCGCATGTGGCTGACGGGAGCGTGCTCGGCGACGAAGTCCTTCGCGGTGTCGCGCAGCATCGTCTGTTCGTCGTTCAGAAAAAGCGGCATTCGATTTCTCCCTCTCCCCTCAGGGGAGAGGGTCGGGGTGAGGGGACGCCCCACGCACCGACCCTGATTTGATGTGTTTGAGTGGGGGCAACCCCTCACCGAACCCTCTCCCGACGGGGAGAGGGCTCTCCGATCACGCGCCCGGCAGCTCCAGGATGCGCTTGGCGATGATGTTGAGCTGGATCTCGCTGGTCCCGCCCTCGATCGAGTTCGCCTTGGTACGCAGCCACGCGCGCGCGTTGCGCCCGCCGCCGCTCGCCTCGCTCTCCCACTCGAGCTCGTTCGAGCCGCCCGCCGCCATCACCAGCTCGTGGCGGCTCTTGTTCAGCTCGGTGCCGTAATATTTCATCATGCTCGGCTGCGCGGGGTGCGCACGGCCGGCCTTCAGCTCGTCGATGAAGCGCTCGCTCTGCGCGGTGAAGGCGCGCGCACGCACCTCGAACAGCGCGATCTGCGCGCGCAGCAGCGGATCGGCGAGCCGCCCGTCGTGGTCGAGCCCGATCGTCGCCAGCGCACCCTCGATCAGCGGGTTCTTGCCGCCCGCGCCCAGTCCCATGCCCGAGATCATCTCGCGCTCGTGCCCGAGCAGGTACTTGGCCACGTCCCAGCCGCGGTTGAGCTCGCCGACGAGGTTCTCCTTGGGCACCTTCACGTCGTCGAAGAACGTCTCGCAGAACGGCGAGTAGCCGCTGATCAGCAGGATCGGCTTGGTCGAGACACCGGGCGTGCGCATGTCGAATAGCACGAAGCTGATGCCGCCCTGCTTGGTCGTCTTGTCCGTGCGCACCAGGCAGAAGATCCAGTCGGCCTTGTCGGCGTAGCTGGTCCACACCTTCTGCCCGTTGACGAGGAAATGGTCGCCTTTGTCCTCTGCGGACGTGGCAAGGCTGGCGAGGTCGGAGCCCGCGTTGGGCTCGGAATAGCCCTGGCACCAGCGGATCTCGCCGCGCGCGATCTCGGGCAGGAAGCGCTTCTTCTGCTCCTCCGTGCCGTATTTCAGCAGCGCCGGCCCGAGCATCGAGATACCGAACGAGTAGAGCGGGTTGCGCGCGCGGATGCGGGCCATCTCCTCGCGCAGCACCTTGGTCTCGGCCGCTGACAGCCCGCCGCCGCCATATTCCTTGGGCCAGTCGGGCACGGTCCAGCCGCGCGCGCCCATCGCGTCCATCCACGCTTTCTGCGCCGGCGTCATGTCGCTCTGGTCGCGACCACCCCAGGTGGTGTCCTTGTCCGAGCGGATCGGCTCGCGCATCTCTGGCGGGCAATTCTCCTCCAGCCAGACGCGGGTCTCTGTGCGGAACGTATCTAGGTCGGTCATATGTTGCTCCTGACGAGGTCGTGCGCGACGCGCGCGACCGCGATGGCGTGATGGTCGGCGTATAGGTCTGCGATCACCTGGACCCCGACCGGCAGGCCGTCGGCGTCGTGCCCGATCGGCACGCTGGTGGCGGGCAGCATCGGCAGCGTCGCGAGCCCCGGCCAGGCGAACTGGTGAAAGAATTGCGTGTCGGCGCCGTCGATGTCGAGCCGGCGGGCCGCGAGCGGGGTGTCGTCGTGCGGGAACGCGGTCATGCCGACGGTCGGCGCGATCACCGCGTCATACTGCTCGAACAATCGCCGCCACTGCCGCTGGATGCGCGCCTGATCGTCGTGGAGTTGCAGCCAGCTATCGACCGAGACGGGCGGGCGGCTGTCTGGCGGGCCACGCCGCGACATCGCGATGTTGAGCATGTTCCAGTAGACGTCGTGCTGCCGCGCGAGGTCTGGCAACAGATCGCTCGCGCGATCGACGCGCGCGCCCGCCCGCTCCAGCGCGGTCCCGAGCGTCTCCAGCGCCTCAACGATCGCGTCCTGCGCGGTGGCGAGCGGGTGCGTCGTCAGCAGCAGCACGCGCAATCCGCGCGCGTCGCGCACCGTCGACGCCTTGAGCGGGTGATCCGCCACCACGTCCAGCGCCGCGTCGAGGTCGTCGGCGTCGCGCGCCAGCGGGCCGATCACCGACAGCGCGATCCGCGCGCCGTCGGTACCGGGATGGAAGTGGCCGTCGGTCGGCAGCACGCCCCAGGTCGGCTTGTGTCCCCACACGCCGTTGAACGCGGCCGGCACGCGGATCGACCCCCCGATGTCCGACCCGAACTCGAGCGGCACCATCCCGCTCGCCAGCGCGACCGCCGAGCCGCCCGACGACCCGCCCGCGCTGCGATGCTGGTTCACCGCGTTCAGCGTGCGGCCGTAGACCGGATTGTTCGACTGCAGGTCCGACAGCGCGGGCGGCACGTTGGTCTTGCCCAGCAGGATCGCCCCCGCCGCCTTCAACCGCTTGACCGCCACCGCGTCGGCTTGCGGCACGAAGTCGCGATGCGCCTCGAATCCGAACGTCGTCGGCAGCCCGGCGACGTCGTAGCTTTCCTTGATCGTCATCGGCACGCCGATGAGCGGTGCGTCGAACCCGTCCGCGATCCGCGCGTCCATCGCCGCCGCCGCGGCGCGCGCGCGGTCGAAGTCGCGCACCACGACCGCGTTCAGCGCGCCATCACGCGCCTCGATCCGCGCGATCGCGGCGTCGGTCTCGGCGAGCGCGCTGGTCTCGCCTGCCCGGATCGCGGCGGCGGTGGCTAGGGCGGAGCGTTCGGCCATCATATCCTCCCCGGACCGGGGAGGGGAACCTGCCGCAGGCTGGTGGAGGGGGCTCGCCGCAGGCGGAACGCGAGCGGACAGCCCCCTCCACCACCACGCTTCGCGCGGCGGTCCCCCTCCCCACGAGTGGGGAGGATAAGAGGTGCGACCACCGTCACTTGATCGTGCCGGCCTTCAGCGTGTCGGCGACCTTGAAGCCATGCTTCTCCAGCCCCGCGACGACCTTGTCGTAGCCTTCGGTCTGCGCCCAGAACATCGGCCCGCCGCGGTACACCGGCCAGCCGTAGCCGTAGATCCACACCACATCGACGTCCGACGCGCGCTGCGCCTTGCCTTCCTCCAGGATCAGCGCGCCCTCGTTCACCATCGTGTACAGCGTGCGCTCGACGATCTCCTGATCGGTGATCTCGCGCTTCGGCATGTTCGAGCGGCTGCGGAAATCCTCGATGATCTCGGCGACGCGCGGCGAGGGGGTGGGACTACGCTTTTCGTCGTAGTCGTAATAGCCCGCCTGCTTCTTCTGCCCCCAGCGGCCTTCGGCGGCGAGCGCGTCGCGGATGCTCTCGATCCGGTTCGGGTCGCGGTGCCAGCCGATGTCGACGCCGGCCAGGTCGCTCATCTGGAACGGCCCCATCGGCATGCCGAACTCGACGTGGACGCGGTCGATCTGCTCAGGGGTAGCCCCTTCCATCAGCAGCTTGTTGGCCTCGACCTGCCGCGGCATCAGCATGCGGTTGCCGATGAAGCCGTAGGTGACGCCCGCGACCACCGCGACCTTCCTGATCTTCTTCGCCAGCGCCATCGCGGTCGCCAGCACGTCGTCCGCGGTCTTCTCGCCGCGCACGATCTCCAGCAGTTTCATGACGTTGGCGGGCGAGAAGAAGTGCATGCCGAGCACGTCCTCAGGCCGGCTGGTCGAGGCCGCGATCTCGTCTATATCGAGGTAGGAGGTGTTCGACGCCAGGATCGCGCCGGGCTTGGCGATCTTGTCGAGCTTGCCGAAGATGTCCTTCTTGACCTCCATGTTCTCGTACACCGCCTCGATGATGAGGTCGCAGTCGGCGAGGTCGTCGAGGCTGAGCGTGGGTTTCAGCAAGCCCATCGCCTGCTCGGGCGCTTCCGGCTTGATCCGGCCCTTGGCGGCCGACGCCTCGTAGTTCTTGCGCATCACGCCCGTACCGCGGTCGAGCGCTTCCTGCTGCATCTCGACGATCGTCACCGCGATCCCGGCCGACAGGAAGTTCATGCTGATCCCGCCGCCCATCGTGCCCGCGCCGATCACGCCGACGCGGTTGATCGGACGCAGCTGCACGTCGGACGCGATGCCGTCGATCTTCGCGGCCTGCCGCTCGGCGAAGAAGATGTGGCGCTGCGCCGCGGACTGCGTGCCCGTCATCAGCTTCATGAACTGCTCGCGCTCGAACTGCAGCCCCTCGTTGAACGGCTTCTCGGTCGCGGCCACCACGCAGGCGACGCAGGCGGCGGGCGCGTCGAAGCCGCGCATCTTGCGGCCGTTGGCCTTCTTGAACGCCTCGACCGCTTCCGGATCGGGCGCCACGTCGCGGTCGCGCACGCGCGGGATCGGGCGCTTGTCCGCGATCTCGCGCGCGAAGGCGATCGCGTCGGCCTCCAGCGTATCCTCGCCGACCAGCTTGTCGACCAGCCCGATCTCCTCGGCCTGCTTCGCCGACACGGGATCGCCGAGCGCGATCATCTCCAGCGCCGCCTTGACCCCGACGACGCGCGGCAGCCGCTGCGTGCCGCCCGCACCCGGCAGCAGCCCGAGCTTGACCTCGGGCAGGCCGATCTTCGCCGACGGCACCGCGATGCGGTACTGGCACGCGAGTGCGACCTCGCACCCGCCGCCGAGCGCCGTGCCGTGGATCGCGGCGACGATCGGCTTGCTGCTCGCGTCCATCATGTCGATGACCTCGTGCAGCCCGACACCCTTCATCGGCTTGCCGAATTCGGTGATGTCCGCGCCCGCGAAGAAGGTCCGCCCGTCGCAGCGCAGCACCATCGCGGTGATCGACGAGTCCGCGACGCCTTCCTTGACGCCGGCTTCCAGCCCGTTGCGCACCGCCGCGCCCAGCGCGTTGACCGGCGGCGAGTCGGAGATGATGACGAGCACGTCGCCGTGACGTTCGGTGCGGACCGGGTTCTGCGTGGGCGAGGTCATGTAGGAAAATACTCCGATGGGATGAGGGAAGTGGCCGCGTCGCCGCGGCACGCAGGGGATCAGGTCAGCGCGGCGTAGATCATCGTCTTCAGCTCGCGCCTGATCGGGTAAACGCTCGACGGGCTCAACTGGGTCATGAACACCATGTGGAGGCGCTCGACGGGATCAATGAAGAAGGCGGTGGAGAACATCCCGCCCCAGTAGAATTCGGCGACGCTGCCCGGCATCATCGAGCGCGCGACGTCGATCGTGACCGCGAAGCCGAGCCCGAAGCCAGTGCCCGCATTCTGCGTCTCGCTGAACAGCGACTTCGACATGACCGACAGGTCGGCGTTGCCGGGCAGGTGGTTGATCGTCATCAGCGCGATCGTCTTGCGCCCCAGGATGCGCGCGCCGTCCAGCGTGCCACCGTTCAGGCACATGGTGCAGAACCGGTGATAGTCGCGCGCGGTCGACACCAGCCCGCCGCCGCCCGACACAAGCCGCGGCATCCTGCTCCACGCACTCGCATCGCCGCGGTCGTACATGACCCGGCCCTTTCCGGGCACGAAGGTATAGCAGTCGGTCAGCCGGTCGAGCTTGTCCTCGGGCACCTGGAAGAAGGTGTCGTGCATCCCGAGCGGCCGGAAGATGCGCTCCGCGAAAAAGTGGTCGAGCGGCATTCCCGACACGCGCTGCACCACCGCGCCCAGTACGTCGGTCGCGACCGAGTAGTTCCACTGCGTGCCGGGTGAGAACTCGAGCGGCAGCTTGCCCAGTTCCGCGACGAAGCCGTCGAGGTCGTGCCCGCCGTGCCAGCTTTCCAGCTTCAGCTCGCGGTGCGCGGCGTCGATGTTGGAGCGGTTCTGGAACCCGTAGGTGAACCCCGCGGTGTGGCGCAGCAGGTCGACCATCCGCATCGGCTCGTCGGTCGCCCTGGTCGCGAACGGCACGCCCGCGCCGCCGCCCGCGTAGACGCCGACCTTCTTAAACTCGGGCAGTACGTGGTGCACCGGCGTGTCGAGCGCGACGCTGCCTTCCTCCACCAGCATCATGAACGCGACCGAGGTGACCGGCTTGGTCATCGAGGCGATGCGGAACAGTGAGCGGTCGGTGATCGCCGCATCCTCGCCCTCGCGCGCTGGCCCTTGCGACGACAGGTGCACCACCTCGCCGTCGCGCGCGACGAGCAGCTGCGCGTGCGGCAGCAGCCCGGTGTCGAGGTAGCGCGCCTTCACGAACGCATCGATCGCGCGGAGCCGGTCGGCGTCGAACCCGTGATCGGCGGGGTTTGCATTCGCCATGGCCTTGTCCGTACCCCCGCTTCGAAGATGACACGCTTCCTACGCCTTGAGCATAGCGCAAATCAACTCTAACCTCGCGCCCAAGCGAACCCGATGTTCAAGACTCGCGAGCGGCATCGGACCTGTTGGAGAGCAAGCGTGGCGACTGAACCATCGAGCATGACGAGCTGGCCCGCGATGACGCTGGAGGCGGTAGAGCGAGCGCTCTGCGCGCCGGGCGCCCGATTCGAGATGGAGAGCGTCGACATTCGCGGGGTGCCGACGCGGGTGTGGAAGAACGCGCCGCCGCACATGGCCGCGCTGGTCGCGCTGTCGCGCACTCACGGCGAGCGACTCGCCACGATCTACGAGGACGAGCGCGTCAGCTACGAGGCGCAGTTCCGCGCCATCGTGGCGCTCGCCGAGGTGTATCGCGCGCACGGCGTCGCGAAGGGTGACCGCGTTGCGATCGCGATGCGCAACCTGCCCGAATGGCCCGTCGCCTTCTTCGCCGCGACCGTGATCGGCGCGGTCGCGGTGCCGCTGAACGCCTGGTGGACCGGTGACGAGCTCGCCTACGGTTTGGCCGACTCGGGCGCGACATTGCTGGTGTGCGACGGCGAGCGCTGGGACCGCATCGCGCCCCATCTGTCTGAGGTGCCCGACCTCGCGCACGTGCTGGTCAGCCGCGCGACCGCGCCGCTCGATCAGCCCGCGACCCGGCTGGAGGACGCAATCGGTATCCCGAACGACTGGCACGCGCTGCCCAACCGCGCGCTGCCCGACGCGGGGCTGGTGCCGGAGGACGACGCCACGATCCTCTATACCAGCGGCACCACCGGCAAGCCCAAGGGCGCGCTCGGCACCCACCGCAACTTCATGACCAACATCATGTCGACGGGCTTCGCCGGCGCGCGGATGCTGCTGCGCCGCGGCGAGGCGATCCCCGCGCCGCAGCCGCGCGTCGGACTTACCGTGATCCCGCTGTTCCACGCGACCGCGCTGTCGGCCGGGCTGATGGGTGCGATGGCGGCGGGTCATACCAGCATCTATATGCGCAAGTTCGAGGCGCTGCGCGCGTTCGAGATCATCGAGCGCGAGAAGGTCAATTCGACCGGCGGCGTGCCGACGATCGCGTGGCAGCTGCTGGAGCATCCCGATCGCCACAAATACGACCTCTCCAGCCTGGAGGCGGTCGGCTACGGCGGCGCGCCCTCCGCGCCCGAGCTGGTGCGCAAGATCGCGGGCGAGATGAAGGCGATCCCGACCAACGGCTGGGGCATGACCGAGACGACCGCCACCGTCACCACCCACGGCGCGGAGGATTACATCAACCGGCCGGAGAGTTGCGGGCCGCCGGTCGCGGTCGCCGACCTGAAGATCATGGCCGATGACGGCGTCACCGAGCTGCCGGTCGGCGCGGTCGGCGAACTGTGGGCGCGCGGACCGATGATCGTGAAGGGCTATTGGAACAAGCCGGAGGCGACCGCGGCGACCTTCGTCGACGGCTGGGTGCGCACCGGCGACCTCGCGCGCGTCGACGAGGAGGGGTTCTGCTTCATCCTCGACCGCGCCAAGGACATGATCATCCGCGGTGGCGAGAACATCTACTCGACCGAGATCGAGAACGTCCTCTACGATCACCCGGCGGTCACCGACTGCGCGCTGATCGGGCTGCCGCACCGCATCCTGGGCGAGGAGCCCGCCGCGGTGGTCCACCTCGCGCCGGGTAGCCAAGCCAGCGAGGCGGAGTTGCAGGCGTGGGTGCGCGCGCGGCTCGCCGCCTTCAAGGTGCCCGTCGCGATCCGCTTCGTGCCCGAAACGCTGCCGCGCAACGCCAACGGCAAGATCCTGAAACGCGACCTCAAGACCCTGTTCGAGGATCGCGCCGCCGCGTAAGGTGGTGCGGTTCGAACACGAAGGGGGCACATTGGTGGCGGTAACCGCAGACTTCCTGCGCGGGCGCGGGCGAAGCAGCTTGTCGGCGCAGGAACTCGACATTCTCGAACAGATCGTCGACCGGGTCGAAGTGCTGCCCGCGCGATCGGTGCTGACTCGGCGCGGCGATCGCCTGCGCGAGAGCACGCTGCTGATCGAGGGCGCGATGTGCCGCTACCTCGACGCGCGCGACGGTTATCGGCAACTGCTCGCCTATCACGTGCCCGGCGATTTCGTCGACATGCACGGCTACACGCTCCACCGGCTCGACCACGATGTCGCGACCATCGTCGAATCGCGCGTCGCGATGGTGCCGCACGACCGGATCGACGCGGTGATGCGCGACCATCCGCGGCTCGCCTGGATGCTGTGGCGCTCGACCCTGCTCGACGCGGCGATGCACAGAGAGTGGATCTTCCGGCTCGGCCGGCTCGACGCCGCGGGGCGGCTGGCACACTTCCTGTCCGAGGCGGTCGAGCGGATGGACGTGATCGGTCGCGTGCGGGACGGCGCGTTCGCGCTGCCGCTGACGCAGCAGGATCTGGGAGAGGCGTGCGGGCTGACCAGCGTCCACGTCAACCGCACGCTGCGCCGCCTGCGCGAGGAAGGGATCGCCGATGTCGCGCGCGGCGAGGCGCGCATCTTCGACCGCGCCAAGCTCGCGCGGGTGGGGGAATTCGACCCCGACTTCCTCTACCTCGACGACGGGCCGTGGGCCGACGCCAAGGATTGACGCGGACCGCCCGTTCAACGGTATCCCGCCCGCGCAAATGGCGGTACGCCCCGGGGTAATGGCTTATTCCAGCGAACCCGTGCAGTCCGCCCCCCGGGCACCTGACCCAGCCACGTCCGACGGCGCGGCATCTGCGGCCGGGGCGCTGGGCATCCCGTGCCCGCCGGACGAGGACGCGCGGATCGCGCAGCGCCGCGACCGATTGCTCGCCGCGCTGACGCTCACCGCGGGCGTCGGGCTGATGATCGGGCTGCCGTTCGCGCTCAAGGCCGGGTCCGAATTCTTCCTGCCGACCACGGTCGCGCTGGTCGTCTCGCTCGCGCTGATCCCGCTGCTGCAATGGCTCGAGCGCCGCCGCCTGCCGTCGCCGATCGCGGCGCTGCTGTGCGTCATCCTGTTCCTGATCGCCGCCAACATCGCGATCGCCGCGATCGTCGTGCCCGCGACCGAGTTCTTCCGCCTGCTGCCGACCCGGATCAACCGCATCCAGTCGAACCTGCAGCCGCTGCTCGACCTGTACTCGAACCTGGAGCGGTACGTGAACCGCACGCTGCGCCAGGTCGCCTCCACCCCGGTGCGCCCGTCGCCCAGCGCCGCGGTGTCGCCGCCCAGCTCGATCGTCGAACTCGCCGCCACCAGCGCGCCCGCGTTCATCGTGCAGGTGTTCTACGCCATCCTCGTCGCCTACTTCTTCCTCGCCGGCTGGACCCGCCTGCGCCAGCGGATGATCACCGAGCGCGCGAGCTTCGGCGGCGCGATGGCGACCGCGCGCGTGTTGCAGGACGTGGTCGACGACGTGTCCTCGTACCTGGGCACGATCACCGCGATCAACATCGCGCTGGGCGCGATCATCGCCTCGGCACTATACCTGATCGGCATGCCGTTCCCGCTGATGTGGGGCGGCATCGTCGTGCTGCTGAACTACATCCCCTATTTCGGGCCGGTGATCGCCGCGCTGCTGCTCGCGGTGGGCGGCCTGATGACCTTCAGCGACATCTGGACCGCAATGACCGCGCCCGCGATCATGTACGGCGCGCACCTGATCGAGGCGAACGTCGTGACGCCGCTGGTGGTCGGGCACCGGTTGACGATCAACCCGGTGCTGATCCTCATTTCGATCAGCTTTTGGGGCTGGGTATGGGGCACGGCGGGCGCGCTGCTCGCGGTGCCGATCCTGATCATCGTGCAGACGGTGATCGGCGCGGCGGGGCGGCCCGACATCACCGGTTTCCTGTTCGAGCACGGCACGCTGGTACGCGCGCGTGACGGGAGCGCGAGAAATTTCGGCGACGACCCGCGATCAGGTTGACGCCCGCCTTGACACACGGGGCTGCGCCGCATAGCAGCCGCGCCTCACGCTTTCCAAGCGGGTGTAGCTCAGTTGGTTAGAGCGCCGGCCTGTCACGCCGGAGGTCGCGGGTTCGAGCCCCGTCACTCGCGCCACCCCCGGCGTATCCCCAGCATCATCGGTCCCGCTCAGCCGCCGCTCACGCGCGCCAGCGACCCGTCTCCATCCAGCGCAGCAGCGGCTTGAGCGGCGTGATCCAGACGATCCCGGCGACCAGGTAGAAGGCGAACTGGAGCGTCCAGTGCCACTGGCCGACCACACCGGAGAGCGACATGATGACGATCGACCAGATCGCGATCAGCCCCAGGATCGCCAGCATGCCAACGGGTTTGCGCCAATCGGGCGTCATCGCGTGATCCATTCCTGTTCGGTGACGATGGCGTGGAGCGGGGCGTCCCACGCGTCGGGCTCGATCGCCGCTACCTCCTGCACGCTCCACGCGACGCCGACGCGGGTCGCGCGCGGGTGCTCGGCGAAGGCGCGGTCGTAATGCCCCGCGCCCTGTCCGACGCGGTTGAGCGCGCGGTCGAAGGCGACCAGCGGGGTCAGCACCAGATCGGGGGCGAGACGCGCCGCGCCGGGCACGGGCTGGCGCAGGCCGAACGGCCCGTCAACCAGCGCACCGTCCTCGTCCCACGCCACGAACACGAGCGGCGTCGCGCGGTCGACCACGTGGGGCAGCGCGATCCGGCACCCCGCCGCGCGTGCGGCGGCGACCAGCGGCGCAGGATCGGCCTCGCTGCCGATCGGGACGTAGGCGGCGACCACCATCTCGGGCCGCAGCATCGCGGCGAGCGCGTCCGGTATCGCGATGGTGTGCGGCGCCGCCGCAACGAAGGCATCGCGCGCCCGGCGCATCGCGACGCGCATCTGCTTCTTGTCGGTCACGCGGTTCGCCCCTCGGCTGGGCAGGTCGGCGAATGGGCAGGGCGGGTGGCGGGACCGCCGTGGTCGTTTGCCGGTGTATCCACTGACGCACGGTACGTCAGGTGGGGATCATGTACGTCGGACCAGGATCCGGGCAGGGACAACCCCCTTTGGATGATGAATAGCCTCAGGGATAAGTCTGGCTCGTACCGGGCAGAACCCGCCACCGCTCATTTAGGGCTTCGCTGCCTCGTCCTCAAGGGCCGCGGCGAGTGTTTCCAGCCGCTCGGCGATGCGGCCCAGCGCGACATCGGCCGGCGTCTCGGGCGGGGGCGCCTCGCGCGCCTCGATCAGCGCGTCGGCGAGCATCAGCGCGGTCAGCAGGAACGTGCGCTGCACCCCGCCCGAGCCCGCCGCGCGCCGCGCGCTCTGCCACCGCTCGTCGATCAGCGCGCCCGCCTGCATCAGCCGCGCCTCGCCGCCGTCGCGGCACGCGACCTCGTAGGAGAGGTCGCCGATCTTGAGCGTCACCATCGCCATTATTCCGCCCCCTCGCGCGCCATCACCGCGTCGAGCGCGGCGACCGCCTCCGCCATGCGCGACTTCAGCGCGGCGTGGCGCTCCGCCACCGCCTCCGCGGCGACGCGGCGGCGCGCGATCGCCGCCTCGATTCGTTCGATTGCCTGTTCGATGCGGGCGAGGGCGGGGTGGTCCATGGATCGAACGGATAGGCAGACGCCCGTCACCCGGCAAGACACTGGATTCGCGCGCCCGCCCGCGCGGCCGGGGCGAACCGCGCGGCGAAAGCGCCCGACGCGGTTGACGCGCCCCCCGCTTGCCCGGCAAAGGCCGCTGCAACTGCGAACAGGCGGGTGAGGAGCAAGCGATGACCAAGGTAGCGATCAACGGTTTCGGGCGCATCGGCCGCCTGGTGGCGCGCGCGCTGATCGAGCGGAACAGCGACCTCGAACTCGTCACCATCAACGACCTTGCCGATGCCAAGTCGAACGCCTGGCTGTTCAGCCGCGACAGCGTCCACGGCCGCTTCAACGGCACGGTCGAGGCGGAGGGGAACGACCTCGTCATCGACGGCAAGCGCATCCGCGTGACCGCCGAGCGTGACCCCGCCAACCTGCCGCACAAGGAACTGGGCGTCGACATCGTGCTTGAATGCACCGGCTTCTTCACCGACCGCGCCAGCGCGCAGAAGCACATCGACGCGGGCGCGAAGAAGGTGCTGATCTCCGCACCCGCCAAGGGCGTCGACATCACCGTCGTCTTCGGCGTCAACGACGACAAGCTGGAGGCCGGCCACACGATCGTGTCCAACGCCTCGTGCACCACCAACTGCCTGGCGCCGGTCGCCAAGGTGCTGAACGACGCGATCGGGATCGAGCGCGGGCTGATGACCACGATCCACGCCTATACCAACGACCAGAAAATCCTCGACCAGATCCACCCCGACCTGCGCCGCGCGCGCGCCGCCGCGATGAGCATGATCCCGACCACCACGGGCGCGGCGCGCGCGGTGGGCGAGGTCCTGCCGGAGCTCAAGGGCAAGCTCGATGGTTCGGCCGTGCGCGTGCCCGTGCCCGACGGCAGCCTGGTGGACCTGACCTTCACCCCGTCGCGCGACACCACGCGCGACGAGGTCAACGAGCTGCTCAAGGCCGCGGCCGAGGGTCCGATGAAGGGCGTGCTCCACTTCTCCGACGAGCCGCTCGTCTCGATCGACATCGTCCACACGCCTTACTCGTCGACCGTCGACAGCCTGGAGACCGCCGTGATCGACGGCAAGCTGGTGCGCGTCGTCAGCTGGTACGACAACGAATGGGGCTTCTCCAACCGCATGGTCGACACCGCCACCGCGATGGCGAACTTCGGCTGAGCCTTACCTCGCGCCGTCGCGACCGGCTCGCGGCGGCGCATCGCTACACGGACAGATGATGGGCATCCTCCTCGGCATCGCGCGCCACGCTTTCCCCAAGGCGCCGATGGAGCTGATCGACCGGGCGGTCGTGACGTG
Organism: Sphingomonas sp.; assembly: GCF_042095875.1. Lineage (GTDB taxonomy): Bacteria > Pseudomonadota > Alphaproteobacteria > Sphingomonadales > Sphingomonadaceae > Sphingomonas. The sequence continues at coordinate 17,990 of NZ_JBELMJ010000033.1, read as the reverse complement.
CGAGGAGGGGATCCACGGTGACTATCGCGGCGCGATGAAGCGCCAGCCCTACAAGCGGCAGATGACGCTGATCGAGCGCGGCGACTGGGCCGCTGCGCTGGCCGAGATCGGCGAGAGTATCGGCTGGGAGGAGCGGCGCTCCAACCTGCTGATCGACCAGTTCGATCTGCCGCAGGTGCCCGGCACCTTGCTCAGGATCGGTGCCGACGTGGTGCTGGAGATCACGCGCGAGACCGACCCGTGCGAGCGGATGGAGGCACTGGCGCCGGGACTGAAGGCGGCGCTGCTGCCCGATTGGCGCGGCGGCGCGTGCGCGATGGTGAGACAAGGCGGCGTGATCGCCGTCGGTGACAGGATCAGGATCGAGGAAACATGGACAAGTCCTTTCGAACGCTCGACGACCTCAGCGACGTCCGCGGCCGCCGCGTCCTCGTTCGCGAGGATCTGAACGTACCGCTCCACGACGGCCAGGTCAGCGACGACACCAGACTGCGCGCCACCGTTCCGACGATCGCCGAACTGTCCGATAAGGGCGCGATCGTGCTGATCCTGGCGCATTTCGGCCGGCCCAAGGGCGTGCCGTCGCCCGACATGTCGTTGGCGCAGATCGTCAAGCCGTACGAGGCGGTGCTGGGCCGCGCGGTGCGCTACATCGACTGGGAGGGTGCCGAGGCCGCGATCGCGACGATGCAGCCGGGCGACGTCGGCGTGCTGGAGAATACGCGTTTCTTCGCGGGCGAAGAGAAGAACGACGCCCAAGTCGTTGACCGCTTTGCCTCGCTCGGCGATCTCTACGTCAACGACGCGTTCTCCGCCGCGCACCGCGCCCACGCCTCGACCGAGGGGTTAGCGCGCCGCCTGCCGGCCTATGCCGGACGACAGATGGAGGCGGAGCTCGACGCGCTGGAGAAGGCGCTCGGCAATCCCGAGCACCCGGTCGCGGCGGTGGTCGGCGGCGCCAAGGTGTCGACCAAACTCGACGTGCTCAAGCACCTGGTCGCGCGCGTCGATTACCTCATCATCGGCGGCGGCATGGCAAACACCTTCCTCGACGCGCGCGGCGTGAACGTCGGCCGCAGCCTGTGCGAGCACGATCTGACCGGCACGGCGGAGGAGATCCTCGACGCCGCCGACCGCGCCGGCTGCACCGTCCATCTGCCGTACGACGTGGTAGTCGCGCGCGAGTTCAAGGCGAACCCGGACACGCGCACCGTCAACGTCCACGAGGTCGCCGCCGACGAGATGATCCTCGACATCGGCCCCGCCGCGGCCGAATCGCTCGGCGACGTGCTCAAGAACTGCCGCACGCTCGTGTGGAACGGACCGCTCGGCGCGTTCGAGACTCCGCCGTTCGACGCCGCCACCGTGGCGCTCGCGCGCACCGCCGCCGCGCTGACCAAGGAAGGCGGCCTCGTCTCGGTCGCGGGCGGCGGCGACACCGTTGCCGCGCTCAACCAGGCCGGGGTCGCGGGCGACTTCAGCTTCGTCTCGACCGCGGGCGGCGCGTTCCTCGAGTGGATGGAAGGGCGCGAACTGCCCGGCGTCGCCGCGCTCGCGCGCTAATCCGCCCGCCCGATCCGCTGGCTGTTCAGTCAGCCTGTCCTACAGGAGCGCACGTCTGATATTGGGCGTGCGCTCCTTGAACTGTTCGATCTCCGCCGCTCGCGTGCTGCCCTCGCCGCACTGCGTATTTGCCTCACCTTAGCCTCACCTTCCGATCTGCCGCGGGCGCTCCGCCAGCCGGCTCGGACACGCGTTGGGCTCACCTTAGCCTCACCTTCCGCGCCATCGTGACCGCCGCCCGCTCGGCACATCACCGCTGCCATCTGAACCGCACACGCCGCGTGAAGCGCAGCAGGCGACGGCATTTGCGTCGCTCCGGCTTGCGTCGGCGGTCGCACAGGCGTAGCGACGTTTAACACGTTCAACAAAGGAGCGCGGGCTTGCTGGGTGTGCGACTGGACGAGGAGCTGGAGCGGCGTCTCGCCGCGGTCGCTCGCTCGCAGGGTCGCAGCAAGAGCGACATCGCACGCGAGGCGGTGCGCCGCTACGTCGATCTCCACGACGAGGCGTTCCGACGCGAGGCGCGCCGCCAGTCGCAGCGCGCGTCGCGCCGCCAGACCGACGGCGATTACCGTTTCTGGGACGTGATCGAGCACGAGGACGCGGCGTGGAAGTGACGCACGGCGCCATCGTCATGGTTGCCCCGCCGGGCGGCGAGGGGCCGCCGCGCGCCAGCGTCGTCGTGCAGGCCGACCTGTTCAACGACACGCACGCGACGATCACGATCTGCCCGCTGACAGACGTGATCGGCGGTGAGACGCTGTTCCGCGTCGCCATCTCGCCGCAGGAACATACCGGCCTGACCGTCGAGTGCGAGGTGCAGGTGGACCGCATCACCTCGGTCCGGCGTCATCGCATCGTCAAGGTGATCGGCCATGCCTCCGCCACCCGCATGGAGCAGGTGGATCAGGCACTGCGCCGCTGGCTTAATCTCTAACGATCAACCATTTAGGAGCCGAACATGACCCCGATTGTCAAGAACATCCTCGACAAGTACGAGGGCACCAGCCCCGCGGTGAAGGCGAACCTCGCGCGCATCCTAATGCACGGCAAGCTGGGCGGCACGGGCAAGCTGGTGATCCTGCCGGTCGACCAGGGCTTCGAGCACGGCCCCGCGCGCTCGTTCTCGGTCAACCCCGCCGCCTACGACCCGCACTACCATTATCAGATCGCGATCGACGCGGGGCTCTCGGCTTATGCCGCGCCGCTCGGCATGCTGGAGACAGGGGCGGACACGTTCGCCGGGCAGATCCCGACGATCCTCAAGGTCAATTCGTCGAACAGCTGGGCGACCAGCATCAACCAGGCGCAGACCGGCAGCGTTGAGGACGCGCTGCGGCTCGGCTGCGCCGCGATCGGCTTCACCATCTATCCGGGCTCCGACCACATCTTCGAGATGATGGAGCAGATCCGCGGCCTGCGCGAAGAAGCATCGGCGGCCGGCCTCGCCACCGTGATCTGGTCCTACCCGCGCGGCGGCGACATCTCAAAGGACGGCGAACTCGCACTCGACGTCGGCGCCTACGCCGCGCACATGGCGGCGCTGCTCGGCGCGCACATTATCAAGGTCAAGCTGCCGAGCGCGCATATCGAGCAGAAAGACGCGAAGAAGGCGTACGAGAAGCTCGATGGCTCGACCCAGGCGAAGCGCGTCGCGCACGTCGTCCAGTCGAGCTTCGCCGGGCGCCGCGTGGTGGTCTTCTCGGGTGGCGCGTCGAAGGGTGCGGACGCGGTCTTCCAGGACGCGCGCGACATCCGCGACGGTGGTGGCAACGGCTCGATCATCGGGCGCAACACGTTCCAGCGCGAACGCGGCGAGGCGCTTGAGATGCTCGCCAAGCTGATCGCGATCTACAAGAACGAGGAATAAGGTGTTGTGGTCGCGGTCGTCCCGCCCGGCGGGGCAGCCGCGACGCGCGCGCGCGTCCGCCTTGGCGCTTCCGTCGCGATCGGCGAGGCGCTAGGGCGGCGCGATGGACATCGAAGACCCGCTCGGCCCGCTCGATCCCGGTTTCGCCGCCGCCTTCAAGCGCGACGATCGGCGGCCGCCGTGCCAATTGTACCTCGTCTCGCCGCTCGACGTCGGCGGTGGGTTCCCCGACCGGCTCCGCCGCGCGCTGGGCGCCGGGCCGGTCGCGGCGTTCCAGTTCCGCGTGAAGGGCGTCGACCAGCACGCCGCGGCGAAGCTCGCCGAGCCGCTCCAGGCGATCTGCGCCGAGCACGACGTCGCCTTCATCGTCAACGACAGCGCGAGCCTCGCCAAGCGGCTGGGCGCGGACGGCGTCCACCTGGGGCAAGACGACGACGACCCGCGCGACGCGCGGGCGCTGCTCGGCCCCGACGTGCAGATCGGCGTGACCTGCCACGACAGCCGCCACCTCGCGATGGAGGCGGGCGAGGCCAATGCGGACTACGTCGCCTTCGGCGCCTTCTACCCGACCGCGACCAAGGAGGTGAAGCACCGCCCCGAGCCGTCGATCCTGTCGTGGTGGTCGATGCTGTTCGAGCTGCCGAGCGTCGCGATCGGCGGGATCACGCCCGACAACGTCGCGCCGCTGGTCGCGGCGGGCGCGGACTTCGTTGCGGCATCGGGATCGGTGTGGGGCGGCGACGAGGCCGCCGCGGTGAAGGCGTTCGAGGCGGCGCTGGCTGCGGCACACCGGCGCTGAAGCTCGTCGGTCGCTTGACGGCTGCGGTCACGACGCCATGCTGGCGGGCATGACCCGGCTCGGTGCCATCATCCTGTCGACGATCATCCTGGCGGTGATCGGCTTCGCCTCGATGCTGTCGTTCGACCACTCGCCGAAGCAGGCGGTGCCACCGCGCGATGTTGCGGCCGCCAGTGAGCCGCCAGCCGCTGCGTCCCGCGGCGGCTTGCGCGTGCCCGTCGCCGGCGTGTCGCGCACGGCGCTACGCGACAGCTGGGAGGAGGCACGCGAGAACGGGGCGCGCGGGCATCACGGCACCGACATCATGGCGCGCGCCGGCACGCCGGTGATCGCGGCGGCCGATGGCTGGGTCGAGAAGCTGTTCGACAGCGAGCGCGGCGGCATCACGCTCTACCAGCGCTCGGCGGACCGGCGCTGGACCTATTACTACGCGCATCTCGCCGGCTACGCGCCGGGCGTGCGCGAGGGGATGCGGGTGCGCGCCGGGCAGGTGCTGGGCTACGTCGGCGATACCGGCGACGCGGGTGCGGGCAACTACCACCTGCATTTCGGCGTCACGCGGATGCGCGGCGGCGAACGCTGGTGGCAGGGCGAGGACATCAACCCGTATCCGCTCCTTGCCCGTCAGCCCGCTGGGCGCTAGATGGCGCGCACCGGCTGTCCGCCCGTGCGCGGCAGCCCAGCTCTTTTCCATAGGCGAGATCCATGAAGATCAGCGGCGTGGACATCCGTCCCGGCAACATCATCGAGTATGAAGGCGGCATCTGGCGCGCCGTGAAGATTCAGCACACGCAGCCCGGCAAGGGCGGTGCGTACATGCAGGTCGAGTTGAAGAACCTGCGCGACGGGCGCAAGAACAACGTCCGCTTCCGTTCGGCAGAGTCGGTTGAGCGCGTGCGGCTCGACACCAAGGACTTCCAGTTCCTGTTCGCGGAGGGCGACGGGCTCGTCTTCATGGACAAGCAGACCTATGATCAGGTGACGCTGCCGCGCGACCTCTTGGGCGACGCCGCCGCGTTCCTGCAGGACGGCATGGACGTCGTCATGGAGCTGTACGACGAGGAAGCGATCAGCGTGCAGCTGCCCGACACAATCGAGGCCGAGATCGTCGAGGCCGACGCGGTGGTGAAGGGGCAGACCGCCTCGTCGAGTTACAAGCCCGCGATACTCGATAACGGCGTGCGCGTCATGGTGCCGCCGCATATCTCGGCTGGCACGCGCATCGTGGTGGACGTGTACGAGCAGACGTATGTGCGGCGTGCGGATTGAGACGATTAGCGGACGCTAATCGCACGATCCGCCGCCCGGCCGGCGCGCCATTGGCGCGACCGACGACGCGGGCTTGGCCCGCGGCCGACTGCTAAGAGTAATTGCCCTTCACGAAGGGCCGGGGAGTGGGGCTAGCCGGGGTTGGCCCTTACCCTCACGCGGCAGCGCGCGAGGCTCCCCTCTCCCACACCCTCTCCCCGGAGGGGCGAGGGCTTAGATTATGCCATCCCATTCCGGCCTGTTCACGATCATCGAGCGCGCGGCGCGCAAGGCGGCGCCGCGGCTGCGTCGAGACTTCAACGAGGTCCAGCAGCTTCAGGTCAGCCGCAAGGGGCCGGCCGATTTCGTCAGCCAGGCCGACCAGCGCTGCGAGCAGACGCTGTACGAGGAACTGTCGAAGGCGCGGCCCGATTGGGGCTTCCTGATGGAGGAGCGCGGCGAGATCGAGGGCGATCCGACCAAGCCGCGCTTCATCGTTGATCCGCTCGACGGCACGTCGAACTTCCTCCACGGCATTCCGCATTTCGCGATCTCGATCGCGGTCGAGGAGCCGCTGCCCAGCGGCAAGCGCGAGATCACGACCGCGCTGACCTACCAGCCGCTGACCGACGAGAGCTTCTGGGCGGAGAAGGGACGCGGCGCGTGGTTGCAGGACCAGCGGCTGCGCGTGTCGGCCCGGCGCGAGCCGTCGGAAGCGCTGATCGCGACGGGCATTCCGTTCATGGGTCACGGCGACTTCGTGCAATGGACGCGCATCTTCGGCGGCATCGCGCCGCAGGTCGCGGGCATCCGCCGGCTGGGCGCGGCGACGCTCGACCTCGCCTGGGTCGCGGCCGGCCGCTTCGACGGTTACTGGGAGAGTGACCTGAAGCCGTGGGACGTGTCGGCGGGCGTGCTGCTGGTCAAAGAAGCGGGCGGGTTCGTGACCGACTTCCGCGGCGGGGATCGCTACATGGAACGTAACGAGTTCCTCGCGACGAACGACGGCCTGCATTCCAAGCTGCACAAGATGCTGGCGCAGTCGCTGCGCTGAGCCATCGGAGAAGGCGTTGCGGCGCAGTGTTGCGATTCATTCTCACGCCCCGCGCGCCTTGCCCGTCCCTGCCCGGAGGCTTAAAGCGGCGGGCAACCGTTCGCACATGCAGTACGAGCGTCTGAACGTAGCATTGAGAGTCTGACATTGGTCGACCTGTCGCAATATCTGCCCATCCTGATGTTCCTGGGCGTGGCGCTGATCCTGTCCTCGGCATTCGTGTTCCTGCCTATGGCGGTGTCGCGGATCACGGGATCGTACAAGCCGACCGCGGAGAAGCTGTCCGAGTATGAGTGCGGCTTTCCCGCCTTCGAGGACAGCCGCAGCCAATTCGACGTGCGTTTTTATCTCGTTGCCATTCTGTTCATCATCTTCGATTTGGAAGCGGCCTTCCTATATCCTTGGGCAGTCAGCGTTTTCACGCTCGGATGGACGGCCTGGATCAGCATGATGGTATTTATCGCGGAGCTCGCGCTCGGGCTCGTGTACGCTTGGAAGAAGGGAGCGCTGGAGTGGGAGTAGAAGCACACTCCGGACCGATCGGGCTCGTCAACGCGCCCGAGACGGGCCGCTCGGTCGTCGCGCCCGACCAGGGGTTCTTCGACGGGTTGAACGGCGAGCTGAACGACAAGGGCTTTCTTGTCACCTCGTCCGAAGAACTGTTCCAATGGGCGCGGACGGGTTCGCTGTGGTGGATGACTTTCGGTCTGGCGTGCTGCGCGGTGGAGATGATCCACGTCAACATGCCGCGATACGACTTGGAGCGCTTCGGCGCCGCGCCGCGCGCCTCGCCGCGCCAGTCGGACGTGATGATCGTCGCGGGTACGCTATGCAACAAGATGGCGCCGGCGCTGCGCAAGGTCTACGACCAGATGTCGGAGCCCAAGTACGTCATCTCGATGGGCAGCTGCGCCAATGGTGGCGGCTATTACCATTACAGCTACTCGGTGGTGCGCGGGTGCGACCGCGTGGTGCCGGTCGACATCTACGTGCCGGGCTGCCCGCCGACCGCGGAGGCGCTGCTCTACGGCATCATGCAGCTGCAGCGTAAGATCCGTCGCAGCGGGAGCATCGAGCGATGAGGGCGCCCGCGCCGGCATACGCCTACAGTCTCAACGACGAGACGATCGCGGCCGCGCAGGCGGCGATCGGCAGCGGGCTGACCGACGCGTTCGCGCGTGCGGGCGAGGTGCAGCTGCACGTGACGCGCGAAGCGCTGGTCCCGGCGCTGATCGCGCTGCGCGACACGCCGGGGCTGGAATATCAGCAGCTGATGGAGATCGCCGGCGTCGACTATCCCGATCGCGGGGTGGAGCGGTTCGAGATCGTCTACTGCATGCTGTCGCTGACGCGTAACCACCGGCTGCACGTCCACGTGCGCGCTTCGGAGGACACGCCGGTGCCGAGCGTCACCGGGCTGTGGCCGGTCGCGGGCTGGCTGGAGCGCGAGGTGTACGACATGTACGGCGTGCTGTTCGCGGGCAACCAGGACCTGCGCCGCATCCTGACCGACTATGGCTTTCGCGGTCACCCGTTCCGCAAGGACTTCCCGCTCTCCGGCTTCGTCGAGATGCGCTATTCCGAGGAGCAGAAGCGCGTCGTGTACGAGCCGGTTAAGCTCGCGCAGGATTTCCGCAGCTTCGATTTCATGAGCCCGTGGGAAGGCGCGGAATACGTGCTGCCGGGCGACGAGAAGGCGAAGGACGCCGCTTTGCCGCAGGCGAAGGGCGCGCAGACGCCAGCTACCGCCACGCAGGTGCAGAATGCCGGCGCGGCGAAGACCGATACCAATGCGCCGGCCGGGTCGAGCGAGCCTTACGCCAAGAAGGACGCACCTAGCACCGCTGAGACGGGAGCAGGCAGGAGCAACCCAGATTCCAAACCTGAGCCGCGCGACCCCGACGTCGTGCCCGGCAAGGGAGGTCAGAACCAGTGACTGATATTTTGATCGAGAAGGACATGGCGGTCGATCGCGCGATCGACCCGGCGGTCGAGAAGATCGTCCACGCGACCGACGCCTCGCATCCGAGCGAGGGTGATGTCGCGATCCAGAACTACACGATCAACTTCGGCCCGCAGCATCCCGCGGCGCACGGCGTGCTGCGCCTCGTCATGGAACTGGACGGCGAGATCATCGAGCGGATCGATCCGCACGTCGGGCTGCTCCACCGCGGCACCGAGAAGCTGATCGAGTACAAAACCTACGCGCAGGCGATTCCGTACTTCGACCGGCTCGATTACTGCTCGCCGATGTGCATGGAGCACACTTTCGTGCTCGCGATCGAGAAGCTGCTCGACCTGGAGGTGCCATTGCGGGCGCAGTACCTCCGCGTGCTGTTCGCCGAGTTGACGCGCATTTCCAATCATATGCTGAACCTCGGTTCGCACGTGATGGACGTGGGTGCGATGACGCCGAACCTGTGGCTGTTCGAGATCCGCGAGGATTGCTACGGCTTCTTCGAGCGCGCGTCGGGTGCGCGGATGCACCACAATTACATGCGTCCGGGCGGCGTGCACCAGGACGTGCCGCTCAAGCTGCTGACCGACATCGCCGACTGGCTCGATACGCGTCTGCCTCGCCTGTTCGAGGACGCGATCAGCCTGGTCGCCGATAACCGCATCTTCAAGCAGCGCAACGTCGACATCGGCACGGTCAGCCGCGACGACGCAATTGCCTGGGGATTCTCGGGTCCGATGATCCGCGCGGCGGGCATCCCGTGGGACCTGCGCAAGTCGCAGCCCTACGACGTGTACGACCGGATGGACTTCGACGTGCCCGTCGGTACGCGCGGCGACTGCTACGACCGTTTCATGTTGCGCGTGGAGGAGGTGCGCCAGTCGGCGCGCATCATGCGCCAGTGTCTGAATGAGATGCCCGAAGGGCCGATCGCCAGCCTCGACCGCAAGGTAGTGCCGCCCAAGCGTGCCGAGATGAAGCAGTCGATGGAAGCGCTGATCCATCACTTCAAGCTCTACACCGAGGGGTATCACGTCCCCGCGGGCGAGGTTTACGTCGCGACGGAGAGCCCGAAGGGCGAGTTCGGCGTCTACCTGGTCAGCGACGGCAGCAACAAGCCGTACCGCTGCAAGATCCGCCCGACCGCGTTCAGCCACCTGCAGGCGATGGACTTCATGAGCCGCGGCCACATGCTCGCGGACACCACCGCGATCCTGGGCGCGATGGATATCGTATTTGGTGAATGTGACCGCTGATGGCTGACGGACCGCAGATCCCCGACGAGGCCGAGACCCGCGCGCGCTGGGGCGCGTTCGCGTGGAGCGAGGCGAATCAGATCAAGCGCAATGAAATCCTCGCGCGCTATCCCAAGGGGCGTGAGCAGTCGGGATCGATTCCACTGCTCGACCTGGCGCAGCGTCAGGTCGGCGAGGAAACGCACACGCAGGGCTGGCTGCCCGTTCCGGTGATCGAGTTCGTTGCGCGCGAGATCGGCGTTCCGTACATCCGGGTGTTCGAGGTCGCGACCTTCTACACGATGTTCAACCTGGCGCCGGTCGGGCGTTTCCACGTTCAGGTGTGCGGGACGACGCCGTGCGTGCTGCGCGGATCGGACGACGTGTTCGCGGCGTGCAAGAACAAGGGGCTGATCAAGGGGCGTACTACGCCCGACGGGCTGTTCACGCTGACCGAGGTCGAGTGCATGGGCAATTGCGCCTCGGCGCCGATGGTTCAGATCAACGACGACAATTACGAGGACCTCGACTACGATCGCACCACCGCGATCCTGGAGACGCTGGCGAACGGCGGCGCGCCGAAGCCGGGCTCGCAGGAGCCGGGGCGTCAAACGGTGGAGCCGTACGGCGGGCCGACGACGCTGACCGCGATGGTGAATGAGAATCACGATTACCGTGGTGAATGGGGCCAGGTGGCGCAGCCCCAGGCGGTGGAGCAGCAGGCATGAGTCTCGCCGACAAGGATCGCATCTTCACCAACCTGTACGGATTCCAGTCGTGGCGGGTCGACGCTGCGATGCAGCGTGGTGACTGGGACAATACCAAGGACCTGCTGGCGCTCGGGCAGGACAAGATCATCGACGTAATCAAGGCGTCGGGCCTGCGCGGCCGCGGCGGTGCGGGCTTTCCGACGGGCACGAAGTGGAGCTTCATGCCCAAGGAGCCCAAGCCGGATCGTCCCAACTTCCTCGTCATCAACGCCGACGAGTCCGAGCCCGGTTCGTGCAAGGACCGCGAGATCATGCGGCACGACCCGCACAAGCTGATCGAGGGTGCGCTGGTCGCGGGTTTCGCGATGCGCGCGCGCGCCGCCTACATCTACATCCGCGGCGAGTATATCCGCGAGGCCGAGGTGCTGTTCGCCGCGGTCGCCGAGGCGTACGACCGCGGCCTGGTCGGCAAGAATGCGTGTGGGTCGGGTTACGACTTCGACGTGTTCGTGCACCGCGGGGCGGGCGCGTACATCTGCGGTGAGGAAACCGCGATGCTCGAGAGCTTGGAGGGCAAGAAGGGGCAGCCGCGCCTGAAACCGCCGTTCCCGGCGGGGGCGGGCCTGTATGGCTGCCCGACGACGGTCAACAATGTCGAGTCGATCGCGGTCGCGCCGACGATTCTGCGGCGCGGGGCGGCGTGGTTCTCCAGCTTCGGCAACGAGAATAATAAGGGCACCAAGCTGTTTCAGATCAGCGGCCACGTCGAGAAGCCGACGGTGGTCGAGGAAGCGATGAGCATCAGCTTTCGCGAACTGATCGAGAAGCATTGCGGCGGGATTCGCGGCGGCTGGGACAATCTGCTCGCGGTTATCCCGGGCGGGTCGTCGGTGCCGCTGGTGCCGGCCAAGGACATCATCGACTGCTCGATGGATTTCGACGGGCTGAAGGGCGTCGGTTCGGGCCTCGGCACCGCGGCCGTCATCGTCATGGACAAGTCGACCGACGTCGTCCGCGCGATCAGCCGCATCTCGTACTTCTACAAGCACGAGAGCTGCGGGCAGTGCACGCCGTGCCGCGAGGGCACCGGCTGGATGTGGCGCGTGATGGAGCGGCTGCGCACCGGCGACGCCGAGATCGGCGAGATCGACATGCTCCGGCAGGTGACCAAGCAGGTCGAGGGCCACTCGATCTGCGCGCTGGGCGATGCCGCGGCGTGGCCGATCCAGGGGCTGATCAAGCATTTCCGCCCCGAGCTGGAGCGCCGCATTATCGAGCGGAGTGGAGGCGTGCGTTCGCTCGCGCCGATGCAGGAAGCGGCCGAGTGAGGCGGATCACCGTCTTGCTGCTGGACGTCAGCCTGTTGGTCGCGACGATCGCGGCGCTCGGCTACCTCGTCCGCATGGTCACCGGCTTGTTCCTACCGGTGCAGTGGTACTGGGGCGGGGCGCTGGCAGCCGTCGCGGCGCCTGCGCTGATTGCTCTCGCTCTATTCGTGTCGGCGCGACTGCCGGCCACAGGATCGAAGAATGCCGAAGCTTAAAGTAGACGGGATCGAGGTCGAGGTGCCCCAGGGTGCCACCGTCCTCCAGGCGTGCGAGGCCGCGGGCAAGGAGATTCCGCGCTTCTGCTATCACGAGCGGCTGAGCATCGCGGGCAATTGCCGCATGTGTCTGGTCGAGGTGAAGCCCGGGCCACCCAAGCCGCAGGCGTCGTGCGCGCTGCCAGCCGCGGACAATCAGGAAGTGTTCACCACCACGCCGATGGTGAAGCATGCCCGCGAGGGCATCATGGAATTTCTACTGATCAATCACCCGCTCGATTGCCCGATCTGCGATCAGGGTGGCGAGTGCGACTTGCAGGACCAGTCGGTTGCCTATGGCCGCGGGCGCTCGCGTTTCGCGGAGAACAAGCGCGCGGTGACCGAGAAGTACATGGGGCCGATCGTCAAGACGATCATGACCCGCTGCATTCAGTGCACGCGCTGCGTCCGCTTCGCGGAGGAAGTCGCGGGCGTGGAGGAGATCGGCGCGATCTACCGCGGCGAGAACATGCAGATCACCAGCTACCTCGAGGAAGCGGTGACGAGCGAGCTGTCGGGGAACGTCGTCGACCTGTGCCCGGTCGGCGCGCTGACCAGCAAGCCCTACGCGTTCGAGGCGCGGCCGTGGGAGCTGCGCAAGACCTTGTCGATCGACGTCATGGACGCGGTCGGCACCAACATTCGGCTGGATGCACGCGGGCGGCAGGTGTTGCGCGCGGTGCCGCGCGTCAACGACGACGTGAACGAGGAATGGGCGACCGACAAGACGCGCCACGCGGTCGACGGCCTCGTGCGTCGCCGGCTCGACCGGCCGTACGTGCGGCGCGACGGTAAGCTGCACGCGGTCAGCTGGGACGAGGCGTTCGCGACGATCGCCGCGGTCGACCACGGCGGCTCGGTCGCGGCGGTCGCGGGCGATCTGGTCGATTGCGAGACGATGTTCGCGGCCAAGGCGCTGCTGCGCGAGCTGGGCGACGCCAAGCTTGAGGGCCGCCAGACCGGCATGGACTATGACACGTCCAGTCTTGCGGCGGTCAACTTCAACACTACGATCGCGGGTGTCGAGGAGGCGGACGCGGTCCTGCTGGTCGGCACCAATTTGCGCTGGGAAGCGTCGCTGGTGAACACGCGCGTGCGCAAGGCGATCAAGCGCGGCGCCAAGGTGTTCGCGATTGGGCCCGAGACCGATCTGACCTACAAGGCCGAGTGGCTGGGCGACGATCTGTCGATCCTGGGCGACCTGCCCGAGAGCGTCACGGACGCGTTCGGCAAGGCCGAGCGGCCGATGGTGATCGTCGGCGGCGCGGCGCTGAAGGGCGCGCACGGCGCGGCGTTGGGTTTGGTCAATAGTCTCAACCTGGTGCGTGACGGCTGGAACGGGTTCAACGTCGTCCACATGGCGGCGTCGCGCATGGGCGGGTTGATGCTCGGCTACGCGTCGACGGGTGGCATCGCCGACCTGCACGACGCCAAGCTGACCTTCTTCCTCGGCGCGGACGAGAGCGATTTCACCAAGTTTACCGGGTTCAAGGTGTTCGTCGGCCACCACGGCGACCGCGGCGCTCACCACGCCGACGTGGTCCTGCCGGGTGCGAGCTACGCCGAGAAGTCGGGGACGTTCGTCAACCTCGAAGGCCGCGTCCAGCGCGGCGAGCGCGCCGGCTTCCCGCCGGGTGACGCGCGCGAGGATTGGGCGATCTTCCGCGCGCTCTCCGACAGGCTCGGCAAGACGTTGTCGTTCGACACGCTCGAGGAGCTACGCGCGGCGATGGCGCTCGACTGCCCCGATCTGGCGGAGCTCGGGCTCAAGACGTTCGCGTGGAACCCACCGTCGCTCGACGCCACCGCGTCGGGACGGATCGAGGGTTACCCGATCAAGGATTTCTACCTCACCAACGCGATCTGCCGCGCGTCGCCGACGATGCAGCGCTGCTCGGCGGAACTAATCCACGGTGAGAGCTTCGCGGAGGCAGCGGAGTGACCGGCTTCTTCAATTCAACGCTGGGCATGTCTTACGGCTGGTCGTGGTTCCTCGCCACGATCATCGGCATTTTGGTGATCGCGCTGCCGCTGATGCTGGCGGTGGCGATGATCATCTACGCCGACCGCAAGATCTGGGCGGCGATGGCGCTGCGTCGCGGCCCCAACGTCGTCGGCCCGTTCGGCCTGCTACAGAGCTTCGCCGACGGCCTGAAGGTGTTCCTGCAGGAAACGATCGTGCCGTCGGCGGCGAACCGCGGGCTGTTCCTGCTCGCCCCGATCATCACTTTCACGGTCGCGCTGATCGTTTGGGCGGTGGTGCCGTTTCAGCCAAGTGTGGTGCTCGCCGACATCAACGTCGGGCTGCTCTACGTGCTCGCGGCGTCGTCGCTGGGCGTGTACGGCATCATCCTGGCGGGCTGGTCATCAAACTCGAAATACCCGTTCTTCTCCGCGATTCGCGCCGCGGCGCAGATGGTCAGCTACGAGGTCGCGATCGGATTCGTGCTGATCTCGATCGTGATGTGGGCGGGGACGTTCAACCTGACCGGGATCGTCGAGGCGCAGCGCGGGCTGTACGGGTTAATTAATGGGTTCGCGTTCAATCCCCTGCTGTTCCCGATGTCGGTGGTGTTCCTGATCTCGTCGCTGGCGGAGACGCAGCGCGCGCCGTTCGACCTGACCGAGGCGGAGTCGGAACTCGTCGCAGGGTATCAGACCGAGTACAGCTCGATGAGCTTCGCGCTCTACTGGCTGGGCGAGTACGCCAACGTGCTGCTGATGTGCACGCTGAACGCGACGCTGTTCTGGGGCGGGTATCTGCCGCCGTTCGATTGGGCGCCGCTGTACTTCGTGCCGGGCATCATCTGGCTGTTCGCCAAGATCCTGTTCTTCTTCTTCGTGTTCTCCTGGATCAAGGCGACGGTGCCGCGCTACCGCTATGACCAGCTGATGCGGCTGGGGTGGAAGGTGTTCCTGCCATTGTCGCTGTTCTGGGTGTTCCTGGTGTCGGGCGTGCTGATGTTCATGCGCGTGGGAGTTTGAGATGAGTATCGCGCAGACGATCAAGTCGTTTACCTTGTGGGAGTTCGTGAAGGCGCATGCCCTCACGCTGAAGTATTTCTTTAAGCCCAAGGCGACGATCAACTACCCGTACGAGAAGAACCCGCTGTCACCGCGTTTTCGCGGCGAGCACGCGCTGCGCCGTTATCCGAACGGCGAGGAACGCTGCATCGCGTGCAAGCTGTGCGAGGCGGTGTGCCCGGCACTGGCGATAACGATTGAGGCCGAGCCGCGCGACGATGGCAGCCGCCGCACGACGCGCTACGATATCGACATGACCAAGTGCATCTACTGCGGCCTGTGCCAGGAAGCATGCCCGGTTGACGCGATCGTCGAGGGGCCGAACCTCGATTTCTCGACCGAGACGCGCGAGGAACTGATCTACGACAAGGCCAAGCTGCTCGACAACGGCGACCGCTGGGAGCGCGCGATCGCCGCGAACCTTGCCGCCGACGCGCCGTACCGTTAAGCGCGCGGCCAAGACCGACAGGCACCAAAGGGGCTCGTAGAATATCGTGATACAGGCGCTCGCCTTTTACCTGTTCGCGCTCGTCGTGCTGCTGTCCGGCGCCATGACGATCCTGTCGCGCAACCCGGTCCATTCCGTGCTGTGGCTGATCCTCGCGTTCTTTAACGCCGCCGGGCTGATGGTGCTGGTCGGGGCGGAGTTCATCGCGATGCTGCTCGTCATCGTCTACGTCGGCGCTGTCGCGGTCCTGTTCCTGTTCGTGGTCATGATGCTCGACATCGACTTCGCGGAGCTGAGGGCCGGGTTCGTGCGCTACGCGGCGCTCGGGCTGCTGCTGGCGGTGGCGCTGGTCGCGGAGATCCTGATCGGCGTCGGCGCGTGGAGCGCGGGCGGGATCGAGCTGGCGCGGCGCGCGGCGCCGACGAACGCGGCGGTCCCGAACATCGAGGCGATCGGGCAGCTGCTCTACACGCGCTACCTGTTCATCTTCGAGGGTGCGGGGCTGGTGCTGCTGGTCGCGATGATCGGCGCAATTGTGCTGACGCACCGCGAGCGGTCGGGTTCGCGCTACCAGAATATCGCGCGGCAGAATGCGCGCCGTCCGCAGGACGCGACGCGCAACGTGCGGCCCGAGATCGGGCAGGGAGTACAATTGTGAGCGGCGATATCGCGGGCGGCGTCGGCCTGATCCACTACCTGGTCGTGGCGGCGCTGCTGTTCACGATGGGGGTTCTGGGCATCTTCCTCAACCGCAAGAACATCATCGTCATCCTGATGGCGATTGAGCTGATCCTGCTGGCGGTAAACATCAACCTCGTCGCCTTTTCGGCCGCGCTGCACGACCTGGTGGGTCAGGTGTTCGCGATGTTTGTGCTGACGGTGGCGGCGGGCGAGGCCGCGATCGGGCTCGCCATCCTGGTCATCTTCTTCCGCGGCCGGGGCTCGATCTCGGTTGACGATCCCAGCCGGATGAAGGGGTAACACGTCCGTGCATTCAATCCTCTTCATCGTTTTCCTGCCGCTCCTAGCCGCGGCGATCGCGGGGCTGGGTAACCGCTCGCTGGGCGTCGTGCCGGCAAAGGTCATCACCACGGGCGCGCTGTTCGTGTCGTGCCTGCTGTCGTGGCCGATCTTTATCGGCTTTCTGAGCGGCAGCGCGGCCGCGAGCGTTACGCCGGTGCTCCACTTCATGACCTCGGGTACGTTCGACGTGTCATGGGCGCTGCGCGTCGACGCGCTGACTGCGGTGATGCTGGTGGTGATCACCAGCGTCTCGGCACTCGTGCACCTCTATTCCTGGGGGTACATGGCTGAGGACCCGGACCAGCCGCGCTTCTTCGCGTATCTGTGCCTGTTTACCTTCGCGATGCTGATGCTCGTCACCGCGGACAATCTGATCCAGATGTTCTTCGGCTGGGAAGGCGTCGGTCTCGCCAGCTACCTGTTGATCGGTTTCTGGTTCCGCAAGCCGAGCGCCAACGCGGCGGCGATCAAGGCGTTCGTCGTCAACCGCGTCGGTGACCTGGGTTTCATGCTGGGCATCTTCGGCACCTATCTGGTATTCAATACTGTCTCGATCGCGGCGATCCTGGCCGCGGCGCCATCGATGGCGGGGTCGACGATCGGCTTCCTATGGTTCCGCGCCGACACGATGACGGTGTTGTGCCTGCTCCTGTTCGTCGGTGCGATGGGCAAGTCGGCGCAGCTGGGGCTGCACACCTGGTTGCCCGACGCGATGGAGGGTCCGACCCCAGTGTCGGCGCTGATCCACGCCGCGACGATGGTGACCGCGGGCGTGTTCATGGTGTGTCGCCTGTCGCCGATGTTCGAGACTAGCCCGACGGCGCTCGCCTTCATCACCTTCATAGGAGCCGCGACCTGCCTGTTCGCGGCGACGGTCGGCACGACGCAGACCGACATCAAGCGCGTGATCGCCTATTCGACCTGCTCGCAGCTGGGTTACATGTTCTTCGCCGCCGGCGTCGGCGCCTACGGCGCGGCGATGTTCCACCTGTTCACGCACGCCTTTTTCAAGGCACTGCTGTTTCTGGGCGCGGGCTCGGTGATCCACGCGATGCATCACGAGCAGGACATGCGCTACTATGGCGCGCTGCGGAAGGAGATCCCGGTCACCTTCTGGGCGATGCTGCTCGGCACGCTGGCGATCACCGGTGTCGGCATTTACGAGGTGGGCGGGTTCGCCGGTTACCACTCTAAGGACGCGATCATCGAGGTGAGCTGGGCGGCGGGTTCGCCGGTAGCGTCGATGGTGGGCGTGTTCGCGGCGCTGCTGACCAGCTTCTACTCTTGGCGCCTCATGTTCCTAACCTTTTGGGGCAAGCCGCGCTGGGCCGCGTCGGAGCACATACAGTACGCGATCCACGACGCGCACTCGCACGGCCACGATCACGTCGGCGATCAGGCGCACGCGGCCGATCACGAGGTGCACGAGCACGGCAAGCAGGCCGAGCATCATCACGGTGACGTCGCGCACGAGGAC
>NZ_JBELMJ010000032.1:0-39497 GCF_042095875.1 Sphingomonas sp. | reverse complement strand
ACCAATTCGAGACGCTGCCCAAGATCGACTGATCGAAGCGGTAACAACGACCAACTTCTGCAACGCCCCGGTCTGAACCCCGGGGCGTTTCTTTTTGTGATCTCGTCTCCCCCGACCTGTTCCGAGATGCCGCCTCTCGGCCGCCGCAGAAGGCAGCGGGACCCCGGATTGAGTCCGGGGTGACGAGACGATGGAGGGGGTTGCGCTGTCTTGGTGAACGCCCGCGCGGAGCGTCCCGCGGCGAGACGTGGCAAAAGCGCCACTGGAACATGGGGGCCGCCCGCGCGATCACGTGGTCATGCTCCGCCCCGCCCTGCTCGCCTGCCTACTCGCGCTCCTGCCGCTCACTCCGGCCGCGGCTCGCGGCATCCCGCAGCGCGCGGGCGGGCCGGACGTCCACACGGTGCTGGACGTCGGCCGCCCGCTCGAGCCCGGCGACTACGTGTGGGACGACGACGGTGCGCCCGCGGGCGCGACCCACGTCGTCGTCGACGTCGAGCGGCGGCAACTCTACGTCTATCGCGGCGGCGTCGAGATCGGCCGCTCGTTCGCGGTCGCGGGTCCGCCCGAGATGCCGACCCCGCTCGGTCGCTTCCCGATCCTGGAGAAGGACGCGGACAAATATTCGCGCAGCTACGACGCGCCGATGCCCTACGCACTCAGGCTGACGCGCAGCTACGTTGCGATCCACGGCAGCAAGGTCGAGTGGGACTGGGTCACGCACGGCTGCATCGGCGTGCCGCTGCCGTTCGCGCGCATCCTGTTCCGCAACGTGCGGGTCGGCGACGACGTGCTGGTGACGCGCAACTGGCTGCCGGCCGCCTACGACTGACGCCGTTGCGCGGGCGCTCGGCACCGCGCACGATGCCGGTATGGCTGTAGCGACGAGCGACGAACTGAGCTGGCGCGCCGAACGCGCGTGCGCCGCGGCCTGGCCCGCTGCCGACGAGCAAACGGTGGGCGCGTGGATCGTGCGCCGTTCGGGTGGCGGCACCCGCCGCACCAACTCGGCGTCGGCGACGCGAGCGGACGCGACGCTCGATTCCGAGACGCGGGCCCGGATCGAGGCGCTGTTCGCGGGGACCGGCAGCCGACGATCTTCCGCGTCACCGCGCTCACCCCGACGATCGACGCGAGCCTGAGCGAGGCGGGGTACGAACCACCCGCGGGCGTAACGCATACGCTCGCCGCCGATCTGTCGGGCGGGCACCAGCGCGATGCCGCGGTCACGATCGCCGGACTGCCCGACGCGGCGTGGCGTGCGGCCCGGATGCGGTTGTCCCGCGCGCTCGGCGCGGGGGAGCGCGATCACGTCGACGTGCTCGACCGATTGCGCGTACCCGTAATCTTCGCGCGCGCCGACGCGGAAGGCGACACGCAAGCGCTCGCGTACGCCGCGCTGGTCGACGACCTGGCGGTGATCGAGGCGGTGGCGACCGACCCGAGCCATCGTCGCCGCGGTTTGGCCAGAGCGTGCGTCGCCTCGCTGCTGGCCGCCGCGCGCGATGCGGGCGCGCGCACCGCCATCTTGCAAGTCGTCGCGGACAATGCGCCTGCACTGGCGCTCTACGCGCAACTCGGCTTCACTGCGCATCTGTACGACTATCATTATCGCAGGAGAGCCCCATGACCACGGCAGCGATCGACTTTCGCCTGATCGACACCGGCAGTGCCCGACTGAGAGTCGCGGTGGAGGGATCGGGGCCGCTGGTGGTGATGGTCCACGGCTTTCCCGAGAGCTGGTATTCGTGGCGGCACCAGATGCCGGTGCTGGCGGGGGCCGGCTACACCGCCGCGGCGATCGACGTGCGCGGATACGGCGGATCGGACAAGCCGGGCGAGGTCGCGGCCTATGCGATGGAAGCGCTGACCGCCGATGTCGCGGGCGTCGCGGACGCGCTGCAGCCGGGGGCGCCGGCGATCCTGCTCGGCCACGACTGGGGCGCGCCGATCGTGTGGAACACGATCCTGTCGCGGCCCGAGCGCTTCCGCGCGGTCGCGGCGCTGTCGGTGCCGTTCGCCGGCGTCGCCAAGCGCCCGTTCAACGAGACGTTCCGCCGCGCCTTTACCGACAAGGGGCGCTTCTTCTACCAGGAATGGTTCCAGGCGGTCGGCCCGGCGGAAACCGAGGCGGAGCGCGACGTGCGCGATTTCCTGCGCAAATTCTACTACGCGATTTCGGGCGACGCGCCGCCGGGCACCTGGCCGGAGAAGCCCGCCGGCGCGACCCTGCTCGACGGCATGGTCGACCCCGGCACCTTCCCCGCGTGGATGAGCGACGCCGACCTGGATTACTACGTCGCCGAGTTCGAGGCGTCGGGCTTCTTCGGGCCGCTCAGCCGATATCGCAACCACGAGCGCGACTGGGCGTGGCAGCAGCAATTCGCCGACCGGCGGATCGAGGCGCCCGCGCTGTTCATCGGCGGCAGCAAGGACCCGGCCACCAACGGCTTCGGTGCGATGGCCGATCCGATTGCGGTGATGCGCCCGCACGTGCCGAACGTCGAGGGACATATCCTGGACGGTGTCGGCCACTGGACGCAGCAGGAGCGGCCCGGTGAGGTCAACCGCCTGTTGATCGACTGGCTCGCGCGACTGCCGGGGTGATGGGTGGCTCTCTTGCTCCGGTCCGCTGAGGGATCGATGCTTCACTGAGCGTGGCGTCCCGTTCGGCCCCTCTCCCAACCCTCTCCCCGGTGGGGAGAGGGCTAGACTTCCTGCTTAAGCCTTTCGCCTGAGGGCGGCGGCGGGTATAGCGGAGGCCCCGATGAGCACCGCCCTTCCCCTGCTGCCGCCCGCCGACTGGCGCGACTTCCTGGCGCTGACCAAGCCGCGGGTGATGACGCTGGTCGTGTTCACCGGGTTGTGCGGCATGCTCGCCGCGCCGGTCGGAGTCCATCCGGTGATCGGCTTCACCGCGATCCTGTGCATCGCGCTCGGCGCGGGCGCGGCGGGCGCGCTTAACCAATGGTACGAGGCCGACATCGACGCGGTGATGAAGCGCACCGCCAAGCGCCCGCTGCCCGGCGGGCGGATGGACCGGCAGGCGGCGCTCCACTTCGGCGTCGGGCTCGCCGCCTTCTCGGTGATCCTGATGGGGCTGGCGGTGAACCTGGCCGCCGCCGCGATCCTGACGGTGTCGATCCTTTTCTACGTGCTGATCTACACCGTGTGGCTTAAGCGCCGCACGCCGCAGAACATCGTCATCGGCGGCGCGGCGGGCGCGTTCCCGCCGCTGATCGGCTGGGCCGCGGCGACCGGCGAGGTCGCGATGCTGCCGGTGCTGCTGTTCGCGCTCGTGTTCCTGTGGACGCCGCCGCATTTCTGGGCGCTCGCGCTGTTCATCGAGTCGGATTATGCCAAGGCGGGCGTGCCGATGCTGCCGGTGGTGGCGGGCGAGCGCGTGACGCGGCGGCAGGTCGGGCTGTACACGATCCCGATGGCGCTGGTCGCGATCGCGCCGTGGCCCTTGGGGCTGACGGGCGCGTTCTACGGCGTGGCGGCAACCGTGCTGACCGGCGTGTTCGCGGTGCTGGCCGCGCGCGTCGCGTTCGGCGCGAACACGCCCGCGATGAAGCCGGAGAAGCGCTTGTTCGCTTACTCCATTATCTATCTCTTCGTGATCTTCGGCGCGCTGGTCGCCGATCGGTGGCTGGCATGACGCATGATGAACAGGAACTGATCCGCCGTCGGCAGAAGGGGCGCGCGATCGTGATGGCGGTGCTGCTGCTCGCGTTCGTGGCGCTGGTCTTCTTCATCACGATCGTCAAGATCAAGGAAGGCATGGCGCACTGATGCTCGGCCTCGCCCGCGTCGACCGCCGCCTGCGCACCGCCTTGTTCGCGGTGCTGGGCATCTGCTTCATGACCGGCGTCGCCTTCGCCAGCGTGCCGCTCTACCGCCTGTTCTGCGAGGCGACCGGACTGAACGGCACCACCAACCGCGCGCTCGCGGCGCCGGGGGGCGTCCACCGCTCGATCCGCATCGCGTTCGACGCCAACACCAGCCCCAAGCTGCCGTGGCGCTTCACCCCCGAGCAGGAGGAGCAGGACGTCGACATCGGCGCGCGCGACATGGCGTTCTTCCAGGCGACCAACCGCGGCGCGCAATCGGTCACGGGCACCGCGACCTACAACGTCACCCCGGCGATCGCGGGCAAGTATTTCACCAAGATCCAGTGTTTCTGCTTCACGCAGCAGACGCTGAAGCCCGGCGAGACGCAGCGGATGCCGGTGATCTACTTCGTCGATCCGAAGATCCTGACCGACCCCGATACCAAGGACGTCGAGACGATCACGCTGTCCTACACGTTTTACCCGGTGGATTCCGGCAAAACGGCGGGTTAAGGCAGCAGGCAAACGCCTTTAGGGGGATGCCACGCATGGCCGGCGCGAAGAACCACGATTACCACATCCTTCCACCCAGCCCGTGGCCGCTCATCGGATCGATGATGGCGCTCGTCATGGCGGTGGGTGGCATCATGTACATGCACGAAGCGACCGCGGGCGGCTGGGTGTTCCTGATCGGGCTGGCGGGCGTGCTGTTCACCATGTGGGGATGGTGGCACCAGGTGATCCGCGAGGCGCACGCGGGCGACCACACGCCGGTCGTGCAGCTCCATTTCCGCTACGGCATGATCCTGTTCATCGCCTCCGAAGTGATGTTCTTCGTCGGCTGGTTTTGGGCATACTTCGACTTCGCGCTTTTCCCGACCGCGATGAGCTTCGTCGACGGGCAGGTCGAGCGCGCCGCGGAAGGCGCGGCGGCGATCGCGGCGCAGTGGCCGCCCAAGGGGCTGGAGGTCATCAACGCGTTCGAGCTGCCGCTGCTCAACACGCTGATCCTGCTGACCAGCGGCACGACGGTCACCTGGGCGCACCACGCGCTGATCCACAACCAGCGCGGCGGCGTGAAGCGCGGCGCCTGGGGGCTGCTAGGCGTCGGCGACCGCGACGCGGTGCTCAAGGGCCTGTGGCTGACGGTGGCGCTGGGCGTGCTGTTCAGCGGCATCCAGGCGTACGAGTACATGCACGCGCCGTTCCCGTTCAAGGGCATCAACTACGGCGCGGCATTCTTCATGGCGACCGGGTTCCACGGGTTCCACGTGCTGATCGGCACGATCTTCCTGATCGTCTGCCTCATCCGCGCCTACAAGGGCGACTTCACGCCCAAGCAGCATTTCGGGTTCGAGGCAGCGGCCTGGTACTGGCACTTCGTTGACGTGGTGTGGCTGTTCCTGTTCGTCACCATCTACGTCTGGGGCGGCTGGGGCGCGCCGGTTCACGGCGGCTAAGCTCGACCTAATTGGCCTGAGCGGGGGCGCGGTCCGGATGCGGACCGCGCTCCTTCTTCTTTGCGCGACGCGTCGGCCCCGGCGCGATAAAGGGTGCGGCGATGAAGCGTTTTCCCGTGATCCCCACCATCGTCGTCGCGCTGGCGGTCGCCGGCATGATCGCGCTCGGCATCTGGCAGATCGCGGTGCGGCTGCCCGAAAAGGAAGCGTATCTGGCGCAGCTCGCGGGCAATCCGGCCAAGCCCGCGGTCGCTTTCCCCCGCGTGCCCGATGACCGGCTGCTGTTCCGCCGCTCGACTGTCTTCTGCTTGTCGCCGGTTACGATCACGCGCGCGGGCGCGGGGAATGCGGGGTTCCGGCTGATCGCTACGTGCCGGACGGGCGCGGAGGAGCCCGGCGCCAAGGTGCAGCTCGGCACCACGCGCGACCCGAACGAGCAGGTCGCGTGGAGCGGCGGCGCGGTCAGCGGCTGGATCAGCCACGCGCCGAGCGCACGGCCGCTGATCGCCGAGCTGTTCTCCGACACGCCGCAGGAGATGCTGCTGGTCGCCGAGCGCCCGGTCGCGGGGCTCGCCGCCAACACGCAGCCTGACATCGGGCTCGTCCCCAACAATCACCTGGCGTACGGCGTGCAATGGTTCCTGTTCGCCGCGGTCGCCGCGATCATCTACGCGGTGGCGGTGATGCGGCGTCGCGCGCCGGTTGCGGGGTCACGGGCTTAGGGCTACCCCGCACCGCCATGCGCTACGTCAGCACGCGCGGCCAGGCGGCCGCACTCGACTTTCGCGAGGTCACGCTCGCCGGGCTCGCCAGCGACGGCGGGCTCTACGTGCCCGAGGCGTGGCCGACGTTCACCCGCGACGAGATCGCCGCGCTCACCGGGCTGTCCTACGTCGACACTGCGGTCGCGGTGATGACGCCGTTCGTCGGCGCCGTGATGACGCGCGAAGACCTGCGCGCGCTGTGCGAGCAGGCGTACGGTCGCTTCTCGCACGCGGCGGTGACCCCGCTGGTGCAGCTTGACCACAACCAATGGCTGCTGGAACTGTTCCACGGTCCCACGCTCGCGTTCAAGGACGTGGCGCTGCAATTGCTCGGGCTGCTGTTCGAGCGGTTCCTGACCGGGTCGAGCGACCACCTGACGATCGTCGGCGCGACCAGCGGCGACACCGGGTCGGCGGCGATCGACGCGGTCGCGGGTCGCGCCGGGGTCGACATCTTCATGCTCCACCCCGAGGGCCGCGTCAGCGACGTGCAGCGGCGGCAGATGACCACGGTCGGCGCGCCCAACGTCCACAACATCGCGATCCGCGGCGACTTCGACCAGGCGCAGGCGTTGGTGAAGGCGATGTTCAACGATCCCGCCTTCTCCGGCCGGTTTCGCATGTCCGCGGTCAATTCGATCAACTGGGCGCGGTTGATGGCGCAGGTGGTCTATTACTTCTACGCCGCAATCCGGCTCGGCGCGCCCGAGCGCGCGGTCGCGTTCAGCGTGCCGACGGGCAATTTCGGCGACGTGTTCGCGGGCTATGTCGCGGCCCGAATGGGGCTGCCGGTCGCCAAGCTGATCGTCGCCACCAACGTCAACGACATCCTCGCGCGCGCGCTCACGAGCGGCGATTACTCGAGCCGGCAAGTCGTGCAGACCCCGACGCCGTCGATGGACATTCAGGTGTCGAGCAATTTCGAGCGGCTGTTGTTCGACCTGGGCGACCGCGACGGCGACGCGATCGCGGCGCAGATGCGCGGGTTCGAGGGGAGCCGCGCGATGCGGCTGACCAACGCGCAGTCCGAGGGCGCGGCGGGGCTGTTCAAGGCCGAGCGCGTCGACTTGGACGACATGGCGCTCGCGATGCGCTGGGCGCACGAGCAGGCGTGTCAGACGCTCGACCCGCACACGGGGATCGCGCTCGCCGCCGCGCGCCGATACGCCGGGGACGCGCCGATCGTCACGCTCGCCACCGCGCACCCGGCCAAGTTCGGCGACGCGGTGGAGCGCGCGACCGGCACGCGGCCCGCGCTGCCCGCGCGCGTCGGCGACCTGTTCGACCGCGAGGAGCGCTACGACGTGCTCGACGCGAGCTACGCCGCGGTGAGCGGTTTCATCGCCGAGCGCGCGGTCGCCCGATGAAGCTGGAGACGCTGATCGGCGAGCCGTGGGGCGATTACGGGCTGATCGACTCGGGCCACGGCCGCAAGCTGGAGCGCTACGGCCGCTACCGCTTCATCCGGCCCGAGCCGCAGGCGTTGTGGGCGCCCGCCAATGCCGACTGGGACGCGCACGGTGAGTTCGTGCCCGGCAGCGACGAGGACGGCGGCGGACAGTGGCGCTTTACCAAGCGCGTGCCGGCGGATGGCTGGACATTGGAATGGCACGAGGCGCGTTTCACCGCGCAAACGACGCCGTTCCGCCATTTGGGCTTCTTCCCCGACATGGTGCCGGTGTGGGTGTGGATGCGCCAGCAGCTCGAAGGGGCGGACGCGCCCGAGTGCATGAACCTGTTCGGCTATACCGGGGTCGGCACGCTGGCGCTGTCGTCGATCGGCGCCAGGATGGTGCACGTCGACGCGTCTAAGAAGTCGGTCGATGCGGCGCGCCACAATGCCGCGCTGTCAGGGCTGTCGGAGGCGCCGACGCGCTGGATCATCGACGACGCGTCGAAGTTCATCGCGCGCGAGGTCCGGCGCGGGCGCCGCTACGACGGGATCCTGCTCGATCCGCCCAAATACGGGCGCGGGCCGACCGGCGAGGTGTGGCGGCTGGAGGAGGACCTGCCGCGGCTGATCGCCGACTGCCGCCAGCTGCTCGACGCCGAGTCGCGCTACCTGTTCCTGACCGTCTACGCGGTGCGGATGTCCGCGCTGGCGATCGGCGAGATGCTGCGCCAGGCGTTCGCGGACCTGCCGGGTCGGATCGAGGCGGGCGAGCTGGCGGTGCGCGAGGAAGCGCGCGGGCTGACGCTGCCGACCGCGATCTGGGCGCGCTGGAGCCGCTGAGTCACCCGGCGGGGAGCCGCTGAGTCACCCGGCCGGGAGCCGCTGAGTCACCCGGCTGGGAGCCGCTGAGTTACTCGATCGCCGCGCGCATCGCCGCGCCCGCGACGAAGGGCGCGCCGGCGGCGAGCAGCAGGCTGGTCGCGGCGAGCAGCTTCAGCCCCCCCGCCCCGCCGGTCACCGCGCCCGCGCCGAAGATCAGCAGCGGCACCGCGAGCGGCAGCATGACGAGCCCCGCGACCGCGCCCGCGCCGCGCGCGCCGGCGAGCAGCGCCGCGGTCGCGACCGCCAGCGCGGCGAGCCCCGGCGTCCCGAGCAGCAGCCCCGCCTCGACTAGCAGCAGCGTCTCTCCGGACAGGTCGAGCAACCCGGCCGCGACCACCGCGGCGAGCATCAGCGGCGGCGCGAAGGCGAGCCAGTGCGCGAGCGTCTTCGCCGCCGCGACCGCCGCCAGCGATTGCCCCCGTACCGCGAGCTGATCGAGCACCCCCGCCTCCAGGTCGGGCGCGACCAGCCGCTCGACCGGCATCAGCGCCGCGAGCAGCGCCGCCGCCCAGATCACCCCGCCACCGACGCGCGACAGCAAAGCGGCGTCGGGCCCGATCGCGAACGGGAACAGGATCGCGACAAGCAGGAAGAACGCGACCACCAACGTCGCGCCGCCCCCCGCGTAACCGTGCCGCAGGTCGCGCCAGACGAGCGCGATCACAGCCGCACCGGCTGCGCGCCGGGCAAGGCGAGCGGCTGGTGCGTCGCCGCGACGACGATCCCGCCGCCCGCGCGGTGCCGCGCGATCAGCCCCGATAGCCGGTCGAGCGCGGCGGCATCGAGCGCGTTGCCGGGTTCGTCGAGCAGCCACAGCGCCGCACCGCTCGCCACCACGCGCGCGAGCGCGGCGCGGCGGCGCTGCCCGGCGGAGAGCAGGCGCACCGGCACGTCGGAGAGATCGGCGAGCGCGACGTCCGCCAGCGCCGCGGCGACGCGCGTCGCGGGCTCCGGTCGGGCATCGAGCCGCGCCCAGAACCGCAGCGCGGCGCCGAGCGGCAGCGCGCGGTCGAGCGCGTGCGCCTCGTCCATCAGCGCGACGCCGCCCGCCGGCCGCGCAACGTGGCCCTCGTCGACGCGACCGACGCCGGCGAGCACGCGCAGCAGGCTCGACTTGCCGACGCCGTTGGGGCCGGTGACGATCACCGCCTCGCCGGCTCGCGCGTTGAAGGCCACGGGCGCGAACCGCCGATCGCCGCGCGCGACCACGACGCGGTCGACGACCAGCGCGTCGCTCAATCCGCCACCATCGCTTCGAGCGCGTGCATGTCGTCGTCGGACAGGCCGAAATGATGCCCGATCTCGTGCACCGTGACGTGCGCGATCAAGTCGTCGAGCCGCACGCCCGTTTCGCACCATTCCGCGAGGATCGCCTGGCGGTAGAGGTGGATGCGATCGGGCAGCGCGCCGCTGTCGAACGAGGATTTCTCCCCCACCGGTCGCCCGACGTAGACGCCGGTCAGATCGAGCGGATGGTCGAGCCCGACGCTCGCCAGCATCTCGGCATCCGCCTCCTCCTCGACCAGCAGCACGACGTCGCCCAGGTGCGCGCGGAAGGCGGCGGGCAATCGCGCGATGACGCCGAGCGCGTGCGCGTGCATCGCGTCCGCGGAGGGCGCCGCGCCCAAGACCTCTTGCCGCTCCATCGCGCCCGCCATAGTCGTGACCGCATCGGGGCGGCAAGCAGGGAGAGTTACGATGATCGAGCAGTTGAGCGAGGCCGAGCGCGCCGACGCGCTCGACGGGCTGCCCGAGTGGGATTTCGAGGAAGCGCGCGACGCGATCACGCGCACGATCGTGTTCACCGACTTCGCCGAAGCGTTCGGGTTCATGACGCAGGTCGCGCTGCTCGCCGAGCGCGCCGACCATCATCCCGAGTGGAAGAACGTCTACAATCGCGTCGAGATACTGCTGACGACGCACGACGCGGGTGGGCTGTCGTCGCGCGACATTGAGCTGGCGGGCGCGATCGACGACATCTTGGGCGGCTGAGCAGCGCCGCGCCGCGCCGCACGAGGCCGGTTGACGGCGGGGCGCGCTTTCCCGACCATCGTTAACGAATCGTCAACGCTCGCGCGCGGCAAGGGGCGGCGCACGGCGGGACGCGGGGGTGCACGATGATCGGCTCCACGAGACCTGCTGGCTGGCGCAGCGCCGCGCGCGTGATCGGCGGTTTGGCGCTGATTTCCGCGGCTTCGACGGGCGATGCGCGCGGTCGCGCGGCTGCACCTGCACTCACCCCGCCGGCCGCGCTGGTGCCGGTGGCGACGTTGCTGAACGAGGTAAAGTGCGATTACCTCGACTTCGCTTACTCCGACTACGCGCGGCAGCAGCGGTTGCCGCTGGGAAAGGTGCGCGGTGAGCTGCGGCTGACATTGTCCCGGATCGGGACTGCGGCGACGCTCGGCGTGCCCGTCGCGCCGGGCGACCTGCGATTGGACGAGACGGCACCCGCGGCGGTGTCGAGCCCTAATGGGCTGACGATCCCGTTCGAGCTCGATCCCAAGCTCGCGCTCAATCCGGCCGCGTCGGGGCTCGACTGCGCGGCGTCCAGGCGGCTGTCGCGCACCATTCTCGATTTCACGCAACTGGCGGCCGAGTTCGCGCAGGCGCGGCGGCTGGAACCCGCGGTGAAGCTGCGCTCGCCGATCCGCTATCGCGGGCAGTTCATGCTGCGCAAGGGTCCGGGCGGCGTCGACGTGCTGCTGCTGACGCTCGATCCGGCGCGGGTCGGGCGGGACGTGGGTTACCTGCAGGCATTCGACCTTTCGATCGAGACCGGCACGCCATCGTGGTTCGCGGACGTGGGCCCCGCAACCGCCGAGCCGCGTCCGGCCGCGGTCGCCGCGCAACCGCCCGCAGCGCCACCGCCGTCCGTGCCGTCCGCCGCGCCGCGAATTGAGTTGCGGCGGATCGACCCGCCCGTGCCCGGTACGCGTCCGCGCTTCCGGGTGCCGACCGCGCCGCGGCCCGCGGGTGCGGCGCCGGCCAGGCGCTGCGTCGCGGACGCGAGCGGCGAGCTCGCCTGTTACTGAGCCCCGAGCGAGCGCGCGGTCATCATGCGCCGCACGCGCCCGGGCATCCAGCGCGCGCCGAACGACAGCCGCCGCGCGGTCGCGCCGATCACCGCGTGCAGCGTGTCGCCGTGCACCGCGTCCCACGCCGCCTGCGCCACCGTCTCCACGGGCGTGAACTCCATCTTGGCGGCGACCACCGCCTCGCGCACGCTGCGGTTGGTGCCGGGCAGCCCGGCGTTGAGCAGCGCGGTGTCGACGAAGCCAGGCATCAGGTCGCGCACCTTGATCCCGTTCGCCGCCCATTCGGCGTCGAGCGCCTCGGTCAGTCCGCGCACCGCGAACTTGGTGGCGGAATAGGCGGCGAGCCCGGCCGAGCCGTAGATCGCGCTCGCCGAGGCGGTGTTGAGCAGGCACGATCCGGGCGTCGCCTTCAGGTACGGATAGGCCATGCGCGCGCCGTAGGCGACGCCGCGGAAGTTGATGTCGATGACGCGGTCGAGCGCGTCGAGCGACAGCTCGCCGAACGGCCCGCCGAGCGCGATCCCCGCATTGTTGAACAGCACGTCGAGCCGCCCGCCGCTCGCGCGCGCGAACTCGTCGAGCACGTGCTCCCACTCGCTTGGGTCGCGCACGTCCATCTGGTGCGTGCTGGTGCGCTCGGCCGGCAGCAGCGCGGCGGTGTCGCGCAAGCCCCCGCGGTCGACGTCGGCGAGCCCGACGCGCCAGCCGCGCCCCGCGAACAACTGCGCCACCGCGCGCCCGATGCCCGAGCCGCCGCCGGTGATCAGGATCGCCTGCATCCACCCTCTCCTCTTGTTCAGCGCGCATCCTTCCCGCATCACCGCCGATGATGCCAGCACAATCCGGCCCCGCCATCACGTTCGAGCGCGTGAGCAAGCGCTACGCCGACGGCACGGTGGCGGTCGACGCGGTGTCGTGCGCGATCGCGGCGGGCAGCTTCGTCGCGCTGGTCGGCGCGTCGGGGTCGGGCAAGTCGACGCTGCTGAAGACGGTCAACCGGCTGATCCCGCCGAGCGAGGGGCGCGTGCTGATCGACGGCGCGGACGTGAGCGAGGGACCGGCGTGGCAGGTCAGGCGGCGGATCGGCTACGTGTTCCAGAACGTCGGGCTGTTCCCGCACCTGAGCGTCGGCGAGAACATCGCGCTGCCGCTCAAGCTCGAGCGCCGATCCGATGCCGCGCGCGTCGATGCGCTGCTCGACACAGTCGAGCTGCCGCGCACGCTCGCGAACCGGATGCCCGCCGAGCTGTCGGGCGGGCAGCGGCAGCGCGTCGGCGTCGCGCGCGCGCTGGCGACCGATCCGGGGCTGCTGCTGATGGACGAGCCGTTCGGCGCGCTCGATCCGGTCACGCGAGAGTCGCTCGGCCAGGCGATCGCGCGATTGCAGCGCGAGCGCGGGCTGACCGTGCTGATGGTGACGCACGACATGGCCGAGGCATTGCTCGACGCTGGTCGCGTGCTGGTGATGGAGCGCGGGCGGATCGCCACCGACACGACGCCCGCCGCGCTGATGCGGGGCGAGGGCGGCGACACCGCGCAGGGGCTGGTCGCGGTGCCCCGCGCGCAGGCCGAGCGGATCGCCGCGCTGGCGCGGGGCGAGCAGCGCTGATGGGCGACGCCTTCGCCCGCGTCCCCGCGCTCGCCGCGCAGCACTTGCTGCTCGCGATGTGCGCGCTGGTGCTGGCGCTCGCGGTGGCGCTGCCGCTCGGCTGGTGGTCGGCCCGGCGGCCGCGCGTCGCGCGCGTGGCGCTGGGGTTCGCGAGTCTGGTACAGACCATCCCCAGCCTCGCGCTGCTGGCGCTGTTCTACCCGGCGCTGCTGTGGGTGTCAGGGCTGGTCGGCGGCGGGGTGCCCGCGCTCGGCTTCCTGCCCGCACTACTCGCGCTGACGCTCTACGCGCTGCTGCCAATCATCCGCAATCTGGTGACCGGCTTGACCGGCATCGACCCCGCGGTGCTCGAGGCGGCGGACGGCGTCGGCATGACCGCGGCGCAGAAGCTCAGGCTGGTCGAGGTGCCGCTCGTCCTGCCGGTCGCGATGGCGGGCATGCGCACCGCGGCGGTGTGGACGATCGGCGCGGCGACGCTGTCGACCACGGTGGGGCAGCCGAGCCTGGGCGACCTGATCTTCGCGGGGTTGCAGACGCAGGCGTGGACCCTCGTGATCGCGGGCTGCGTGTCGGCCGCCGCGCTCGCGCTCGGCGTCGACGCGCTGCTGGGGCTGGCCGAGCACGGGGCACGGGCGCGGCGCGCGTGGCTGACCTGGGGTGCGATCGCGGTACTGGCGGCGGCGACGCTGGCGGCGAGCGCGCCGCTGTGGCCGCGCGGGGGCGGCGACCGGACGGTGGTGATCGGCGCCAAGAACTTCTCCGAACAGTATATACTCGCACGGCTGATCGGCGACCGGCTCCGCAGAGCGGGCTACACCGTCCAGTACCGCGACGGGCTCGGCTCCGCGGTCGCGTTCGGCGCGGTCGCGGGCGGGGAGATCGACGTCTACGTCGACTATGCCGGCACGATCTGGGCGGGCGAGATGAAGCGGAGCGACGTGCCGCCGCGCGCTGAGCAAGTCCGCGCGATCGCCGACTGGGCGCGCCGGACGCGCGGCGTCGGGCTGGTCGGCACGCTCGGGTTCGAGAACGCCTACGCCTTCGCGATGCGCGGGGACGACGCGCGCCGGCGCGGCATCGCGTCGCTCGCCGATCTCGCGGCCGCGTCGCCGCGGTTGAGGCTGGGCGCCGACCTGGAATTCCTCGACCGTGCCGAGTGGGCGGCGATCCGCCGCGCCTACCCGATGCGCTTCGCCGCTGCCACGCCGTACAGCCCGACCTTCATGTACCGCGCGCTGGAGAGCGGGCGCGCCGACGTGATCAGCGCCTTCTCCTCCGACGGGCGGATCGCGGCCGACGACCTCGTGACGCTTACCGATCCCCGCCGCGCGATCCCCGGCTACGACGCGATCCTGCTCGTCGCGCCGAGGCGTACGAAGGACCAGCGCTTCCTTGCCGCGCTGCGCCCGCTGGTCGGGCGCATCCCGGTGTCCGCGATGCGCGAAGCGAACTACATGGTCGATCGCGACGCGAACAAGGCGACGCCCGAGGCGGCCGCGCGCTGGCTGGCGGCAAAGGTCGGGCTCTAGAAGAACAGCTTCCTGATCGACACGCGCACCGTGCGCCCCAGTGGGTCGAGGTAGCCCGGCTGGAACCCGATCGGCACGGTGTCCGTCTGGTCGGTCACGCGCTGGCGCTGGTTGAACGCGTTGTTGAGCGACAAGGTGACGCGCGTGCCGCGCAGCCACGGATGCGCGCGTACCCAGTCGATCCGCTGCCCCAGATCGGCGAACAGCCGCAGGTTGAACGTCGTCAGGCTGCCGAAGTCGAGCGTCTCGGGGCTGGTCGGCGTGCCGCCGTTGACGCGCGTCGCGCTCTGGTAGTTGAGCGACGCGCGCGCGCCCAGCCCGTTGTTCGAGTAACCCGCCTGCCCCTCGATCTCGTGGCGCGACTGCCCGCCCGAGCCGCCGATCGCGTCGCCGTTCAGCAGGTCGAGCACCGGGCCATCGTCGGCGATCGTGACGCGATTGGTAAAGTTCCAGGTGTGATAGAGCGCGAACTGCACGCGCCCGCCGCCGTTCGCGCCGCCACCGAAGCGGCCCCCTCCGGCACGACCACCGCCGCGCCCGCCGCCGAAGCCACCCGCGCCGCGCTGCCCGCCCGGTGCGTCGTCCGCGGGCGCGGCAGTCGGCTGCGCGCCGCCGTTCGCCGCCGCGCGCGCGCCGCTGCCGTCCGGTTGCGCGTCGCCGTCGCGTCGGCGTCCACCCGGCGGGCGCAGCCCCGCGAACGGGTTGGGTCCGGTGCCGGCGCGGAATGCCTCCAGCTCCTTCTGGATCTTGGACTTGAGCCGGAACGAGACGTTGAAGCCGTAGCGCAGCTCGGACCGCTCGCGCCGCGCGAAGTTGATCGGGCGGGTGTCGAGCCGCACCAGATCGCCGTTCACGCGCGTGAAGCGGTCGGGGAACGCCGCCTCGATCGCGGCGCTGGCGGCGGGGAAGCTCGCGATCGGGTCGTCGACGCGCTCGGTGACGTAATTGGCAATGAAATTGATGTCGCGCGCCGCCCAGGGCTGGAGCGTCGCGCCCAGCTTGGTCACGTGGCGCGTGTCGGCGCGCAACGCGGGGTTGCCGCCGGTGATCGTGGTGACGGTCGCGGTGGTGCCGCGGACGTAGTCGAACACGCGCACGCCCGCGGTCGGCACCTGCGGGTTGCCGAGCTGCTGCGCGCTGGGCGCCTCGTCCTCGTTTGTCACCGAGTAGATCAGCCGCAATCCCCGCAGCGGCGACCAGTTGGCGCCGTAGCCGAGCGTCCACAAGGTACCGAAGTCAGACAGGTGATCCGCCGCGATGTTACCGTTCAGCGAGAAATCCCCGATGGCGCTGAGCACCCCGCGCGATCGGCTGGCGATCGGCAGGTCGAGGTTCACCTGCGCGTTGCCGATGTCGCGCGAGATGTCGGCCTGCTGCGCCAA
Source organism: Sphingomonas sp. (assembly GCF_042095875.1). Taxonomy (GTDB): domain Bacteria; phylum Pseudomonadota; class Alphaproteobacteria; order Sphingomonadales; family Sphingomonadaceae; genus Sphingomonas. Next base: position 23,607 of record NZ_JBELMJ010000032.1, on the reverse strand, counting down.
GCCCAACCGTGTCGAGCGGCTGGAGAAATCCGCGCTCGACGCGCCGACGCGGATGCTGGTGTTGGCACTACCCGCGGGCAGCGAGAACAATGGACCCGTCGCCAGCGTGTCGAGCGCGAGGTTGGTCGAGCGCGAGCGGCCGAGATTGTCGGGCAGGCGCACCAGGTCGAACGCGCCGAACGGATTGGCGGCGGCGTCGTCCGCGTCGAGCAGCGCCTGGAACGCGGTCGTGTCGAGCCCGGTCTGACTGCGCGTATCGCTGGCGCTGTAATCGGCGTTGGCGTTGACGGTCCAGCGCCAGCGACCCTGGTCACCGTTGGCGCTCGCGCCCAAATGCGCGTCGGTGCTCTCGACGTGCTGACCGAGCGCGCCGAGCGCGGGAAAGGCGCGCGTCACGCGCGCGTCGTCGCCGAGCGGCGAGAACGGGCTACCCGCGGGTATGAGGAAGCTACCCGACACCAGCCCGCGGTCGGCATCACTCACGTTGTGCTCGACGCGCGCGTTGAACGTCGCGCCGATCCGGTCGGTCAGGCTGGTGGCGTAGACGCCGTTCGCCTGGAAGCTCCTGGTCTTGGGCAGCAAGGTGCGGAAGCGCGCCTGGTCGCTCGGGTTGGCGGTCGCGAGGAAGTCGCCCGCGGCGACCGCGCCGTTCGCCGCCGCGGCGGGGACGCCCAGCACGCTGCCGTTGGCGAGCGTGACGTTCCCCGCGCCCGACGCGCCGCCGGGCGCCTGAATGATGCCGCGCTCCGCCTCGGTCAGCGCGTTCGCCTGGTTATATTCCAGGTGGACGCTGGTACGCCCGATGCGCTGGACGCGCAGCCAGTCGCCCTCGACCTCGGGCTGGGTACGCCCGCCCTCGGTCGCGAAGCGCGAGTCGAGTTCGAGCGTGTAGGCGCGGAAACGCGGGCGCAGCACGAAATTCACCACCCGCTGGTCGGCGCGGTAGCCGTATTTGAGCGCGACTTCCTCCGGCAGAATCTCGACGCGCAGGATCGCCTCGGTCGGCAGGTCGCGCACCTCGGAGAAGCCGCCGATCCGCCGCCCGTTGAGCAGCACGACCGGCGCCCCGCCCGAGCCACGCCCCGATCGCGTCTGCGGGCTGAGCTCGGTCAGTAGGTCGGCGACCGAACTGACGCCGTAACTGCGGATATCGGCGGGCGACAGCGTCTGCTCGGGCGGGATGTCGCCGACGACGCTGCCGAGCGGCTTGCGCCCGGTGACGACGATCTCCTCGCCCTCGCCCGCCTCGCCTTCCGCCTCGGGCGTCGCCGCCTCGGCCTCGCTCGGCGATCCGGCGGGCGGGATCGCGGGTGGCGTCTGCGCGGAAGTCGTCTGCGCGGGCGGGGGATCGGCGGCCGGCGCGGTGAGCGGCGCGGCGCTGCCGGTCGGCGCGGCGACCGCCGCGGGCGGGGTCACGGGTGGCGGGGCGGTCTGCGCCCAGGCCGGCAGTGCCGCACTACTCGCCAACAACAGGAACCGCACGCCACTCTCCCCTGACCCGAACCTCGGGTCGGGATGCGCTACACGCGGTTTGTCGCGCAATTATGCCCGTGCGTGCCGCCACCGTGGGCGACACGCCGGACCGCGCCGCCTCACACCTCGATGCGCACCGGCACCGACTTGGCGGCGGGGACGTGGCTCTCCTCTGCGTGATGCTCCAGCGCGATCAGCGGGTTGCACTCGGGGTAGTAGGTCGCGACGCAGCCCTTGGGTACGTCGCGCGCGACCACCATCAGCCCCTCGACCCGGCGCGAGACACTGTCCCCCGCGTCGCCCACCAGCGTCACCTTCTGCCCCTCCGACAGACCGCGCTCGGCGATGTCGGCGGGGCTCATCATCACCACCTGCCGCGTGCCGTTGATGCCGCGGAAGCGGTCGGAATAGCCGTAGATCGTGGTGTTGAACTGGTCGTTCGAGCGCACCGTCAGCATGCGGTAGCGACCCTCGGCGTCGGTGAAGCCGGTGGCGTTGAGCACGTCGGGCACGATGAACTCGGCCTTCTTCGACGGCGTGTCCCACTCGCGCCCGGCGGCCTTGTTGCCCTTCCAGAACCCGCCCGGCTCCTTCAACCGCTCGTTAAAGCGTTCGAAGAAGTCGGGGAAGGCTTCGGCGATCTCGTCGCGGACGAGCGCGTAGTCGCCGACCCACTTGTCCCACGGTACGCGCGGGTTGGGCTCGAGCGTTTCCTTCGCGATTCCCGCGACGATCGCGGGTTCGGACAAGAGGTGCGGGCTGGCGGGGTCGACCTTGCCGAACGACGGGTGGATGACGCTGGTCGAATCCTCCATCGTCACGTGCTGCGGCCCCGTTTCCTGCAGGTCGCGCTCGATCCGGCCGAGGCACGGCAGCAGCCAGGTATCGCCGGCGGCGGGGATCAGGTGGCTGCGGTTGAGCTTGGTCGCGATCTGCACCGACAGGTCGAGCTGGCGCCAGCCCTCCTCCATCAACCGCGTCTCGGGCGTCGCGCGGACGAAATTGCCGCCGAGCGACACGAAGCCGCGCACGCTGCCGTCGATGACGCCGCGGCACGCCTCGACCGTGTCGAGCCCCTTATCGCGCGGCGGCTCGAAGCCGTACATTTCCTTGAACTTGTCGAGCGGGGCGAGTTCGGACTTCTCCGTGATGCCGACGGTGCGCTGCCCCTGCACGTTGGAATGGCCGCGCACCGGGGTCGGGCCCGCGCCGGGCTTGCCGATATTACCGCGCAGCAGCAGCAGGTTGACCAGCATCCGCACGTTGTCGACACCCTTGACGTGCTGCGTCAGCCCCATGCCGTAGATCGCGATCGTCGCATTGGCGCGGCCGTACACTTCCGCCGCCATCGACAGCGCGTCGCGCGTCAGCCCCGATTCGTGCTCGATCTCGTCCCAGCCGGTCGCGCGCGCCTTGGCCGCGAAGGCGTCGAAATCGTGTGTATTCTCGGCGATGAACTGGTGGTCGAGCCGGTCGTGCTCGATCAGCCACTTGGCGATTCCCATCATCGCCGCCAGGTCGCCGCCCGCACGCACCTGATGGTATTGCGTCGCGATCCGCGTCTCGCCGCCGGTCGCCATCTCGATCGGGTTCTGCGGGTCGGTGAACCGCTCCAGCCCGCGTTCGCGTAGGGGATTGAACACGATGATCGGCACGCCGCGCTTCCTCGCCGCGCGGAGCTGGTGAAGCATCCGCGGGCTGTTGGTGGCGACGTTCTGCCCGAAATGCAGGATGCAGTCGGTGGTGTCGAAATCCTCCAGCCGCGTGGTGCCGACCGGCACGCCGATCGCGGCCTTCAATCCTACCGAGGTCGACTCGTGGCACATGTTGGACGAATCGGGCAGGTTCTGGTTGCCGTACATCCGCGCCAGCAGCTGGTACATGTACGAGGTCTCGAGACTCGCGCGGCCCGAGGCGTAGAAGACCACCGACTTGGGCGCGAGGCTCTTCAACCTGGCACCGATCTCCTTGAACGCCATCTCCCACGGCACGACGACATATTTGTCGCTCGCCGCGTCGTACTTCATCGGGTGGGTCAACCGCCCGGCTTCCTCCAACCGGTTGTCGGACCAGTCGCGCAGCGCGGTGAGCGTGTTCGCGCGGAAGAAGTCGGGGGTGACGCGCTGGCTCGTGATCTCCCACGCGGTCGCTTTGGCGCCGTTCTCGCAGAACTCGGCCGGGCTGGGCGGGTACGGCTTCGACCAGGCGCAGCTGACGCACATGAACCCATCGTGCTTGTTCTGCCGGAGCAACTCCGCCGACGTCTCGATCGGGTTCTTCTCGCGCGGGACGATGTCGGCGAGCGAGCGCATCGACCCCCAGCCGCCGGACGGACCGGTATAGGGCGTGAAATCGGGGCGATCGTCGTGTTGCTCGGCCATGGACCAATTAACGCATCACCCCGCGAAAAGTACCCCTATCTACGATGGCGGAAACAACACAGCGTCCGAGCGCGCCAGGCTTACGAGCGTCAACCCGGCCTGCGCCGCGCGCGCGAGCGCCAGGTCGGTCGCGGCGGACACCGTCACCAGCGCCGGGCACGCCGACAGCGCGGCCTTCTCGACCAGTTCGTACGAGCAGCGCGACGATAGCAGCGCGAAGCCGCCCTCCCACGCCAGGTCGCCCAGCGCCATCGCGCCGATCAGCTTGTCGAAGGCATTGTGTCGCCCAACGTCCTCGCGCGCCAGCCGGACCGCGCCGTCGGCGGCGCACAGCATCGCGGCGTGCGCGGCGCCGGTCGCGGCGTTTAGCGGCTGATGCGCGCGCATCTCGCCCAGCGCGCGGAAGATCGCCGCCGGGTCGATCGTGCTCGCGGGCACCCGCGGCAGCGCGCGGTGCACCGCCTCCAGATTGTCCATCCCGCACAGCCCGCATGAACTGTCGCTGGCGCGCGCGCGGACCCGCGCGGCAATCGCGCCGGCGCGCGCGGGGGGAACCGTCAACCGCGCGATCCAGCCGAGCGGTGCCTCGAACAGGTCGAGATCGGCGATCTCACCCGCTGCCGCGACGATCCGCTCCGACAGCGCGAAGCCGGTGACGAAGTCGCGCAGGTCGGCCGGCGTCGCCATCATCACCGCGTAGCCGAAACCGTTGACCTCGATTGCGACCGGGTGCTCGCCGATCGCGGCGCGCGTGATGGTGCCGCGCGTTCCGGAGGGTTCGACGCGGGTGAAGACGCGCTGGTTGCTCATGCTCGCTCCAGCGTACGCGGCCGGCCTAGGTTGCACCACAGCCGATGGACCCAGCGCGCGATCAGTCGACCCGGTACTCGATCGGCTTGAAGCTGCCGCCGTTCGACGCGCCGGCCGAGCAGGCGGTCAGCCCGATGACGAGGTCCATCTGCGCGCGGAACATGATCCGGTCGCCGGCCTTGCTGACCGGCGGCAGCACCTGCAACCGGCCCGTGGTACCATCGACGGGCACGTTCATGAAGCAGTTGAACGCGACCGGGATCATGTCCTCGGTCACGCCATAGGGTGCGAGCGCGGCGGCGAGATTGCCGAAACAGCCGCGGTGCGGCGGCTCGTCGGGGTAGAAGTGGCGGAACGTGTCAAAGGAGCACGGCGTCAGCAGGAAATCATGGACGCCGACGTCGTCCGCGACGATCTCCAGCATCGGGCGCGACCGGTTGGAATAGAGCAGATGCCCGGTCGTCAGCTGGATCGTCTCGGCGTAATCGAGCGTGCGCCCCGACGAGATCACCTCGCGCAGATCGTCGCGATTGTAGGCGAGCAGGTCGGCCACCTGCACCCCGCGCGGGTCGATCACGGTCAGCGTCTGCCCGGCGTCGAGCGTGAACGCCGTGCCCGAGCGCGGCGGGATCTCGGTCGTGGCCGTCACGCGCGGAGACTCACTGCTCGGCGTCGCCCGAGTAATGGAACGGGCAGCGCCAGCCCGCATCCACCACGCGCCCGCTATACTGGCGCGCCTCGCTCGACGTGCCGTGGCGCGCGAGCATCGGGTTGCGCGATCCCGCGATCGCCTCGTCGCGGACCATGATCTTCTCGCGCATCGTCTCGTAGCGGCCCTGCTCGCGCAGCGTCTCGAACTGGTCGTGCAGGTTGAACACCATCGTCGGCCGCGCGAAACGGCGTGCCGGGCGCGAGGCTTGCGGGTGGAGCCCGACGACGAAGAACGCCTCGCCGCCGAAGCTCAGCGAGAAATGCGGATCGTCGGGGTCGGCGCTGACGCGCGCGTCGTAATCCTGCCCGCGCCACACGTCCTTGTCCGACAGCGACTGGATCCGCTTCCACAGCGCGCGCTCGAACGTCGCCTCGTCGAGATCGTCCGGCCCCTCGAACACCACCGCGAAGCTGCGGAACAGCCCCGGTTCGTCGCGGTAGGCCTGGGCGAAGCGCATCAGCCCGTCGTGGATGCGCAGGTCGTCCCACGAGCTGTCGATGAGGTTGCACGCCAGCACCTGCAACGTCCCCTTGGCGAGCGCGGCCTTCGCGCCGACGCAAGGGAAGGCACGATCGTCGACGTGCGCGTGCATCATGGCTTCGAGTTCTGCCTGCGCCGAGTGGCGCCACGGGAACATCGGTGTCTCAGGCGTAGGCATGGAAGGGCCATACGGGCGACTCGCGCGCGTGGTTCCGGTCGATCGTCCTAACACCGATCAACATGGGTGAAGGATGCCGCACGCATGGAAGCGCCAGTGCATCATGCAGGTTCCCTGCCAAGCGGCTTGGGCGTAAAGCGGTCGGCGACCAACCGTTCCGGAAAGTGCCCGCGCATGGCGACCACCGCCGACTCCTTGCTCGATCAGGTCGAGCCGATCCACGAGGCCCCCGTCAGCGACGGGTTGCAGGTCGTGTCGATCGCCAAGTCGTACGACAAGCGCATCGTCCTGACCGACGTGTCGGTGTCGGTCGGGCGCGGCGAGGTGATCGGGCTGCTCGGCCCCAATGGTGCTGGCAAGACGACGTGCTTCTACTCGGTGATGGGGCTGGTGAAGCCCGATGCCGGGCGGATCATGCTCGACGGCGACGACATCACCGGACTGCCGATGTACCGCCGCGCGATCCTGGGGCTCGGTTACCTGCCGCAGGAAACCTCGATCTTCCGCGGGCTGTCGGTCGAGAAGAACATCATGACCGTGCTCGAACTGTCCGAGCCGGATGCGTCGGCGCGCTCGGCCAAGCTCGAGAAACTGCTCGACGAATTCGGACTGACGCGGCTGCGCGACGCGCCCGCGATGGCGCTGTCGGGCGGCGAGCGGCGGCGCGCGGAGATCGCGCGCGCGCTGGCGGCCGATCCGTCGATCATGCTGCTCGACGAACCGTTCGCGGGCATCGACCCGATCTCGATCGCCGACATCCGCGATCTGGTGAAGGACCTGAAAAGCCGCGACATCGGCGTGCTCATCACCGACCACAACGTGCGCGAGACGCTCGACATCGTCGACCGCGCCTATATCATCTACGACGGCCGCGTGCTGTTCACCGGCTCGCCGGAGGAACTGGTCGCCGACGCCAACGTCCGCCGGCTCTACCTCGGCGAAGGCTTCACGCTGTAGCGATGACGGCCCGCCCGCACGACACCGGCGAGCCACACGCATGAGCCTCGCGCCGCGCCTCGACCTGCGCCAGTCGCAGTCGCTGGTGATGACGCCGCAGCTGCAGCAGGCGATCAAGCTGCTCGCGCTCTCCAACCTCGAGATCGAGGGCGTGATCGCGGAGGAGGTCGAGAAGAATCCGCTGCTGGAGACCGCGCCCGCCGCCGAGGACACGCCGGTGGTCGCGCCCGACGCCCCCGCCCCGGCGCGCGACGAGCCCGCGGGCGCGGACGAGCTGGTGATGACGGGCGAGGCCGCGGGCGAGGCGCTCGACGTCGACATCTCGGCGGAGCGGTTCGACGATGGCCCGTCTGACGGGGGCATCTCGCTCGGCCCCGCCGGCGGCAGCGTGTCAGGCGGCGAGATGCCCGACCTCGACGCCTTCGCCGACACGCGCGGCGACAGCCTGGCCGACCATTTGCTCGCGCAGGCCGGCACCGCCTTCTCGGGCCACGACCTGTTCGTCGCGCAGCACCTGATCGATCATATCGACGAGGCGGGTTACCTCCAGGTCCGGTTGCTGGAGGTGGCGCAGCGGCTCGGCGTCGCGCTGGCGCAGGTCGAGGCGGTGCTCGGCGTCATCCAGACGTTTGATCCGACCGGCGTCGGCGCGCGCGACCTCGCCGAATGCCTCGCGCTCCAGGCGAGGGAGGTCGATCGCTACGATCCGTGCATGGCGCGGTTGATCGACAATCTCGACCTGCTCGCGCGCGGCGAGCTGTCGCGCCTGAAACGGCTGTGCCACGTCGACGACGAGGACATGGCCGACATGATCCGCGAGCTGCGCGGCTACGATCCCAAGCCCGGCTGCCGCTTCGGGGGCGAGGTCGCGCCCGCGGTGGTGCCCGACGTCTACGTCACGCGCGCGGCCAAGGGCTGGAACGTCGAGATCAACGGCGCGACGCTGCCGCGCGTGCTGGTCAACCGCCGCTACCACGCCGAACTCGCCTCGGGCGCGCAGGACAAGGCGTCGAAGGCGTGGCTCGGCGATCAGCTCGCCAGCGCGAACTGGCTGGTCAAGGCGCTCGACCAGCGGCAGCGCACGATCATCCGCGTCGCGACCGAGCTGGTGCGCCAGCAGGAGGCGTTCTTCCTCCACGGCGTGTCGCACCTGCGACCGCTCACGCTGGCGCGCATCGCCGAGGCGATCGACATGCACGAATCGACCGTCAGCCGCGTGACCTCGAACAAGTACCTGTCGTGCGCGCGCGGGCTGTTCGAGCTCAAATATTTCTTCACCTCGGCGATCCAGTCGGCCGACGGCGGCAACGCGGTATCGGCCGAGGCGGTGAAGAGCGCGATCCGCGCGCTGATCGCGAACGAGGGTGCGAAGGTCCTTTCGGACGACACGCTGGTCGAGCTGCTCAACGCCAAGGGCTTCGACATCGCGCGGCGGACGGTGGCGAAATACCGCGAGGCGATGGGGATCGGCAGCTCGGTCCAGCGCCGCCGCGCCCGCGCGCTTTCGGGCTGAACAACTACCTACGTCACCCCGGACTTGATCCGGGGTTCTGCTTCTACGCGACCAAGGCAGCGGGATCCCGGGTCGAGCCCGGGATGACGAGCTTTGGCTTCATCGAGATATTCGCCGCTTTGCGGTGGCACAGCACGCCGTAGCAACTACCAACAACTTATTCACAGTTTCTCAACAGCCGATCGAGTGTCCCGACCGGCTGACGCACCCTCATCCCTTCTTCGCCGCGATGTAGCGGTCGACCTGCTCCTCCAGCACGTCGAGCGGCAGCGCGCCCTGCGCCAGCACCGCCTCGTGGAAGTCGCGGATGTCGAACTTTGGCCCCAGCGCACGCTCGGCCTTAGCGCGCAGCTCGGTGATCTTGAGCTGGCCGATCTTGTACGCGGTCGCCTGCCCCGGCCAGTTGATGTAGCGATCGACCTCGCGCGCGACGTCGGTGTCGCTGACCGAGCTGTTAGCCTTGAAGTACGCGATCGCCTGCGCGCGGGTCCAGTGCTTGGAGTGGATGCCGGTGTCGAGCACCAGCCGGATCGCGCGCCACATCTGGAGCGAGAGCATGCCGAACTCCGAATACGGGTCCTTGTACGCGCCCATCTCCTTCGCCAGCCGCTCGGAATAGAGCCCCCAGCCTTCCGCATAGGCGCCGTAGCCGCCGAAGCGGCGGAACTTGGGCAGCCCGTCCAGCTCCATCGCGCGCGCGATCTGGAAATGGTGGCCCGGCGCGCCCTCGTGGACCGAGATGCCCGCCATCTGCACCTTCTGCGTCTGGTTCATGTCGACCAGATTGACGTAGTAGATGCCGGGACGCGATCCGTCGGGCGCGGGCTGGTTGTAGAAGGCGGTCGGCGCGGTCGCCTCGCGCCATTTCTCCACCGCGCGCACCTCCAGCCTGGCCTTGGGCAGGTGGCTGAACCAGCGCGGCGCCTTCGCCATCATGTCCGCGATCACCGCGCGTGCGTCCGACAGATACTGCTCGCGGCCCGCCTCGGTGTTCGGATATTTAAATTTCGGATCGGTGCGGATGTAGTCGAAGAATTGCGGCAGCGTGCCGGTGAAGCCGACCTGTCGCTTGATCGCCTCCATCTCGCGCCCGATCGAGGCGACCTGGTCGAGCCCGATTTGGTGGATCTGGTCCGCGGTCAGGTCGGTCGTCGTCGTCGCGCGCAACCGCTGCTGATAGTAAGCCGCGCCGTCGGGCAGGCTCCACGCGCCATTGTCGCCCTTCGCCATCGGCTCGACCGCGTCGAGCGCGGCGAACATGACGTCGTAGCCGCGCTTGAACGGCCCCGTCATCGCCGCGATCGCGTCGGCGACGAGCTTGTCCTTCTCGGCCTGCGCAATGGAGAGCGCGGCGACCTTCTTCTTGAAGTCGGCGAGGACGGCGGTGTCGGGGCCGGCGGTGAACGGCGCACCGGTCACCACCTTGGTCGCGTCGGCGCGGACGGGGGCGAAGTTGAGCTTGGGCGGCACGATCCCCTTGGCCGCGCGCGCGCGCAGCTCGGCCGCGCTCTCGCGCATCACCCGCTCGGTATCGCGCAGCCGCGCGATATAGGCGCGCGCGTCGTCGGCATTGTCGATACGGTGATTGTTGATCAGGAACACCGGCACCTCGCCCATCGGACTGCCGTTGGTCGAGATGATGTAGCCGTGGTCGCGAAAGCGGAACGCCGCGCGCGCCTGCTCGGCCTGCTGCTCGAACAAACGATAGCTGAGCCGCGCGCTCTCGCCCAGGCGAGCGGGCTGGAACTCGGTTTGCATCTGCTTGAGCTGGCGCTCGCCGAGTTCGCGGCTCTTCACCGCCGCGGCGTCGGTGTAATCGTCGAGCCGGCCGTAATTGGTCTTGAGCCCCAGGCTCGTCTGCGCCTCCGGGCTGAGCGCGACCTGCTCGTCGAACGCGCGATCGAGGAAGGAGACCAAGCGCGCGTCCTCGGCGGCGGTGCTGCTGGCGGCGACCGGTACGGCGGCGGGACGGGTCTGCGCGGAGGCGGACGCCGCCGTGCCGGCGAGCAGCAACAGCGTCAGGTGACGGATCGACATATCTTCTCCCCTTATCTCTCTATCAGTTCGGCGGCGTGGCCTGCGCCGCCGACATGCTGGCGGGCTGCGCAGGCGTGCCGTTGCGCGCGTCGCTGACCGCCTGATCGTACCAGTCCGACAGGTCGCGCTTCATCGCGCGCAGCGCCTCGGGGTTCAGGTAAGTCATGTGCCCGGCCGGGTAGTAGGTGAACTTGAGGTTCTGCTGCTGCGCGGGCTCCAGCATCATGTGGCCCAGGTCGTTCTCCGTGCCGAAGAACGGCGTCGCCATGTCGTACCAGCCGTTCATCGACAGCACGTGGAGGTAGGGGTTGGCGCGCATCGCCGCGGCGAGATCGACCGCGGTGTTGGGATTGTTCTGCATCGAACCGTATCCGCCGCCCGGCGCGCGGTGCTTCCAGTTCCACTCCCACCCGGCCGCGTCGCGCGCCGACAAGCGGTACGGCATGTCGGTCTTGTAGCCTAAGGTGTGCGTCGCGTAATCGTTGAATGTCGCGATGAACGCGCCCGAGATCGCGTCGGACGAGGCGTCGGTCTCCGGCCGCTCGCCCGCCGCGTCGGCGTCGAGCCCGGTGTAGCGCGAATCGAACCGCCCGATCGTCCGCCGCGTGCCGCGCAGCAGCTCCTTCTGGAATCGCGGCAGGTCGACGCGCAGGTTGGAGCGGATGATGAAGTCGGGGCTGAGCCCGGTCAGCTCGCTCATCCGCCGCGCCACCGCGTCGCGCTCCTGCACCGAGATGTTCTGCCCCTTGGCGAGCGCGGACATGTACGCACCCGTAGCGAAGTCGCGCGCCTGCTGCACGATCGTCGCCACGTCCGCCGGGCGGTTGGGCACGCGATTGTGGTACCACGCGGTCGCGGCGTAGCTCGGCAGGTAGTTGAGATACACCTGATCGAGCCCGGGCTGGCGATAGCCGTAGTTCATGATGGAGGACAGCAGCACCACGCCGTTCAGCGCCATGCCGCGGTCCTGCAATTGATACGCCAGCGCGCCCGATCGCAGCGTGCCGTAGCTCTCGCCGAAGATGAACTTCGGCGAGTTCCAGCGGCCGTACATGGTCGAGTAGCGGATGATCGCCTTGGCGAAGGCGTCGGCATCCTCGTCGGTGCCGTAGAAGGCGCTCGGCTTCACGTCGCCCAGCGGCCGCGAGTAACCCGCGCCGATCGCGTCGAGGAACACCATGTCGGTCTTGTCGAGCAAGGTGTCGGGGTTCGGGCCGAAATCGTACGGCGCGGGGCGGATCGATTCGGGGTTGCCGGTCTTCAGCCGCATCGGCGCGAACGACCCCATGTGGAGCCAGAAGGTCGGGCTGCCCGGCCCGCCGTTGTAGAAATAGGTGATCGGCCGCTTCGTCCCCGGCCTGGTGCCGTCGAGCGTGTAGGCGGTGTAGAACATCGACGCGGTCGGTTTCCCTTCCGTGTCGCGCAGCGTCAGCGTGCCCGCGGTCGCGGTATAGCCCAGCCGCTTGCCCGCGACCGCCACGTTGCCGCGCGACACCACCGCGCGCTCGGCGACCGGCGCGGCGGCGTAATCGGCCTCGACCAGGTCGCGCTGGATCTCGGCGTTGGTGCGGCCGGGTTTCTCCTTGGCGGCGGCCTTGTCCGCGCCCGTGCGCTCGGCCGCGCGATCCTGCGCGGTGCCGGCGGCGCTGACGGTCATTCCCGCGCTCAATAGCAACATCGAAGCCAGTCGAAACACGCGCGAACCCCCTGTGTGATCTCGTTCGCGCGAGCCTAGGCCAGCATCCTTCACCCATTCAAGCGAAAGCACCCGTCCGCCGCCGCGGACGAAAGCACTTGTGCGCCGCCGCGCGCGCGGCAAGGTTGCGCGCAACAGGGGAAGGGTTCTCGCATGCATCGTCTCTCCGCGCTGGCCGGCGCCGCCATGCTCGCGCTGTCGCCGCTCGCCGCCGAGGCGCGCACCATCGTCGTCACCGCCGCGCACATGATCGACGTGCTGTCGGGCCGCCGCGTCGACGACGCGCAGGTGGTCGTCACCGACGGCCGGATCACCGCGGTCGGCCGCCGCGGCGATAGCGTGCCCGCAGATGCGGAGCGGATCGACCTGGGCGCGCGCACGCTGCTGCCCGGGCTGATCGACATGCACGTCCATTTGACCAGCGACCCGCGGCTCTCGGGCTATCGCGGGCTCGAGTTCACCGACAATTTCGCCACCGTCGTCGGCGTCGCCAACGCGAAAAAGACGCTCGACGCGGGCTTCACCACCGTGCGCAACGTCGGCTCGGGCAATTACGACGACGTGGCGCTGAAACAGGGGATAGAGGGCGGCTACGTGCCCGGCCCGCGGATCGTTCCCGCCGCCTACGCGCTCGGCGCGACCGGCGGCCACTGCGACGCGACCGAGGCGCTGCCGCCGTCGTTCGCGAGCGTCCCCAACCCCAGCGTCGCCGACACGCCCGACGGCTACCGCAAGCTGGTGCGCACGATGCGCAAGTACGGCGCCGAGGTGATCAAGATCTGCGCCACCGGCGGCGTGCTGTCGAAGCGCGACTCGCCGGGCGCGCAGCAGATGAGTCTGCCTGAGATGAAGGCGGTGACCGACGAGGCGCACATGCTCGGCATGCGCGTCGCCGCGCACGCGCATGGCACCGCGGGCATCAACGACGCGCTGCGCGCCGGCGTCGACACGATCGAGCACGCCAGCCTCGCCGGCCCCGAGTCGTTCAAGCTCGCGCGCGAGCACGGCGCCTGGTTCAGCATGGACATCTACAATGACGACTACATCCTGGCCGAGGGTGCGAAGAACGGCGCGTTCCCTGAGAGCCTGGAGAAGGAAAAGGTGATCGGCCGCAAGCAGCGCGAGACGTTCCGCGCCGCGCACGCTGCGGGCGTCAAGATGGTGTTCGGCACCGACGGCGGCGTCTACCCGAACGGCGACAATGCGCGGCAGTTCGCCAAGATGGTCGAATGGGGCATGACGCCGATCGAGGCGATCCAGGCCGCGACGAAGAACGCGGCCGAGGCGCTGAACCGCAGCGACGTCGGCGCGATCGCGACCGGCCGCTACGGTGACCTGATCGCGGTCGACGGCGATCCGCTCGCCGACGTGCGCACGCTCGAGCGCGTCGCGTTCGTGATGAAGGGCGGCGAGGTCGAGCGCGCGCCAGTGCGCTGAGGCTGGCGGGCGCGATATCGTGGAACTGCCAGTCCCGCCCTCGCCTTCTCAGCCCCAAGTGCCCATCTAGTCGCCATGGACGAGCCCGAGACACCGCCCGCCGAGCGCCCCTCGCCGCTCAAATGGATCCTGCGCTGCGGGTTGAAGGGCCGCTGCCCGCGCTGCGGCGAGGGTCGGCTGTTCTCCTCCTGGCTCAAGATCGCGCCCAAGTGCGACCGCTGCGGCCTCGATTACCGTTTCGCCGCCGCCGACGACGGCCCCGCCTTCTTCTCGCTGTGCATTATCGCGCTGCCGCTGACCTTCGTCGTGGTGTGGATACAGGTGGCGTACGATCCGCCGGCGTGGGTGCATCTCGTCACCTCGCTGCCGCTGATGGTGCTCGGCTGCCTGTTGCCGCTGCGCCCGATCAAGGGCTGCCTCGTCGCGTCGCAATACGTCAACCGCGCGCAGGAGGCGGGCACCGGCGGCTTGTGGGCGAAACTGGAGGGACGCGACGGTGACGCGGGCGGCAGTTCGTTCGACTAGCCTCGCGCTGGCCGCGCTGCTCGCCGCCTGCGCCCCCGCCGCGGGCGATCGCGGCGTGTCGCCCGACGCGCCGCTCACCGATCGCATGAAGGTGGCGGACGCCGGTGCCGGGCGCGCGGTGTTCCGCCAGTGCGCCGCCTGCCACACGGTCAACCAGGGTACCGGCGACCACGACGGGCCCAACCTGTACGGTGTGACGCGTGCGCGGGTCGGGCACAACAGCCAGCGCTTCGGCTACACCGCCGCGCTGCAGGCGGTCGGCGGCATGTGGACGTGCGCGCGGCTCGACCGCTGGCTGACCAACCCCGCCGCCGTCGTGCGCGGCACGTCGATGCGCTTTCCCGGGCTGCGCGACGGCCTGGACCGCGCCGACGTCATCGCCTACCTCTACGCCAACGGCGGCGGTACACCGGACTGCCGCTGACGCCAGCCGCTAGTCGTCCTCGTCCTCGAACCCGGCGAGCGCCAGCGCGCGCGCGCGAATCTGCCGGGTCATGCACCAGTGGACCAATGCGTCCTCGCGCCCGTGGGTGACCCACACCTCCTTGGGGCTGATCTCCAGCAGCGTCGTCGTCAGCTCGTCCCAGTCGGCGTGGTCGGACAGGATCAGCGGCAGCTCGACGTTCTTCTGCCGCGCGCGCTGGCGCACGCGCATCCACCCGCTCGCCATCGCGGTGATCGGGTCGGGCAGCCGCCTGGACCAGCGGTCGTTGAGCGCGCCGGGCGGGCACATCACGACGTGCCCCGCCATCTCCGCCTTGCTCGCCTCGGCGACCGCGCGCTGCTCGCCCAGCCGCACGCCCTGCTCGACGTAGAGGTCGCACAATCGCTGCAGCGCGCCGTGCAGGAAGATCGGCGCCTCGTGACCGCGCTCGCGCAGTTCCGCGATCACGCGCTGCGCCTTGCCGAGCGCGTAGGCGCCGACCAGCACGCAGCGCGTCGGATTGGCGTGGAGCGCGGCGATCAGCTTGTCGATCTCGTCGCCGGTGTCGGGGTGACGGAACACGGGGAGGCCGAAGGTCGCCTCGGTCACGAACACGTCGCACTTGATCGGCTCGAAGGGAGTGCAGGTTGGATCGCTGCGGCGCTTGTAGTCGCCCGACACGACGACGCGCTCGCCGCGGTAATCGAGCACGATCTGCGCAGAGCCGAGCACGTGCCCGGCGGGAACGTAGCCGACCTCGACCTCGCCCATGCGGATCGTCTCGCCGTACTGCACCGGATTGGCGGATTGCTGGCCGTACCGCACGTCCATGATCGCCAGCGTCTCCGGCGTCGCCCACACCGCGCCGTGCCCGCCGCGCGCGTGGTCGGCGTGGCCGTGCGTCACCAGTGCGCGGGGCTGCGGCGTCGAGGGGTCGATCCACGCGTCGGCTGGGCGCACGTAGATGCCGTGCGGGTGCGGTTCGATCCAGTCGCCGAGTGTCGTGCGCGCCATTTCCGGTCAACCGGCCAGCCGCCGCTTACGTTCCGGGATCGAATCGACCGCGGCACTCGTTCAAACGCCAACAGACATGGGAGCAGGCGATGTTCGGCGACAATCTTCAGGCAATCCTCGTGATCCTCGGCTTCGTCGTGCTGGGCGGCGCGATCCTGTTCGCCAAGTTGCGCAACAAGCAGAGTCCGGCCGAGGAGCGCCGCACCGAGGAAGCCACGCGCCGCAACTATCACGAGCAATCGGCCGAGGACCGCGCGCGCACGCCGTGATCGCGCTTGCCTGACGCACCGAACCGCGGTCGAACCATCCGATGACCGCGACAACTGAACTTCCGGCCGTGCTCGCGCGCTGGTTCGTCGATCGCGGCTGGCAGCCGCGGCGGCACCAGCTCGATATGCTCGCCGAGGCGCGACGCGGCCGCTCAGCGCTGCTCGTCGCGACCACCGGCGCGGGCAAGACGCTCGCGGGGTTCCTGCCGACGCTGACCGAACTGATCGAGGCGCCGACCGACGGGCTTCACACGCTCTACGTCTCGCCGCTGAAGGCACTGGCGGTCGACATCCAGCGCAACCTCGTCACCCCGATCGACGAGATGGGCCTCGACATCCGCGTCGAGACGCGCACCGGCGACACGCCGTCCGACCGCAAGGCACGTCAGCGCGCGCGTCCGCCGCAGATCCTGCTGACCACGCCCGAATCGCTCTCGCTGCTGCTCAGCTACCCCGACAGCGCCACCATGTTCGCGAACCTGCGCACGGTCGTCGTCGACGAGGTCCACGCCTTCGCCACCAGCAAGCGCGGCGACCTGCTGTCGCTGTGCATGGCGCGGCTGCAGCGGGTCGCACCCGCCATGCGCCGCGTTGCGCTGTCGGCGACCGTCGCCGACCCGGACGGCTACCGCGCCTGGCTCGCTCCCGACGGCGACATCGACACCGTCAGCCTGGTGCGCGGCGAGGGTGGCGCGGACCCGAACATCGCGATCCTGCTGCCCGAGGACCGCGTGCCCTGGGCGGGCCACTCGGGTCGCTACGCCGCGGCGCAGGTGATGGCGGAAATCGCCCGGCACCGCACCAGCATCATCTTCTGCAACACCCGCGCGCTTGCCGAACTGATCTTCCAGGATTTGTGGAAATCGAACACCGATCAGCTGCCGATCGGCATACATCACGGCAGTCTGGAGAAAGAGGCGCGGCGCAAGGTCGAGGCGGCGATGGCCTCGGGCCGGCTACGCGCGCTGGTCGCGACCTCCAGCCTCGACCTGGGCGTCGACTGGGGCGACGTCGATTGCGTGATCCAGATGGGCGCACCCAAGGGCTCTTCGCGATTGCTCCAGCGGATCGGGCGCTCGAACCACCGGCTCGACGAATCGTCGCAGGCTTTGGTCGTGCCGGGCAACCGCTTCGAATATCTCGAGGCGCGCGCCGCCTTGGATGCGGTTGAGGCGGGCGAGCTCGACCCCGACATCTTCCGCATGGGCGCGCTCGACGTGCTCGCGCAGCATTTGATGGCATGCGCCTGCGCCGCACCGTTCGACCAGCGCGCGATGCTCGACGAGGTGCGCTCCGCCTTTCCCTATTCGGCGCTCACCGACGAGCTGTTCGACCGCGTGCTCGGCTTCATCCGCGACGGTGGCTATTCCTTACGCGCTTACGACCGGTTCAAGCGGCTGAGCCAGGACGCCGATGGGCATTGGCGGGTCAGCCACCCGCGCTTCGTCGCGCAGCACCGCTTGAACGCCGGCATCATCGTCGAGGCGACGATGCTCAAGGTCCGTTTTCGCAACGGCCGCGCGCTCGGCAAGGTCGAGGAAGGCTTCGCCTCCACCCTCTCGCACGGCGACACCTTCTTCTTTGCGGGTCTCAGCCTGGAGGTCGAGAAAATCGACACCGAGGACCTGATCGTCCGCGCGACCAGCCGCCCGGCGCGCATCCCTACCTACGGCGGCAGCCGGATGCCGCTGTCGACCAGCCTCGCCGACCGCGTCCGCGGCTTCCTCGCGACCCCGTCCGAGTGGCACCGCTTCCCCCCCGACGTGCGCGAGTGGCTGGAGATACAGGACCGCCGCTCGGTCATGCCCCGCCCCGACCAATTGCTGGTCGAGACGTTCATGCGCGAGGGGCGGCATTACATGGTCGCCTACTCATTCGAGGGTTGGAACGCGCACCAGTCGCTCGGCATGCTGGTGACCCGCCGGATGGAGACGATGGGGCTGAAACCGCTCGGCTTCGTCGCCAACGATTACGCGCTCGCGTGTTTCGGGCTGGAGAAGATCACCGATCCCGCCGCGCTGTTCTCCGCCGACATATTGGAGGACGAGTTCGTCGACTGGGTCGAACGCTCACACCTCTTGAAGCGCGCGTTCCGCGAGGTCGCGGTGATCGGAGGCCTCGTCGAACGCCAACATCCCGGCAAACGCAAGACCGGCAAGCAGGTCACCTTCTCGACCGACCTGATCTACGACGTGCTGCGACAGTACGAGCCCGGCCACGTCTTGCTGCAAGCCGCCTGGAACGACGCGCGCGCGCGGATGACCGACGTCGGCCGGCTCGCCAGCCTGCTCGATCGCGCCGCCGACACGATGGTCCACGTCGACCTGCCGCGCGTCTCGCCGCTGGCAGTCCCGGTGCTGGTGCTGATCGGGCGCGAGCGCGTGTCCACCAACAGCGCCGACGACGCGCTGCTGATCGAGGCGGAGGCGCTGGCGCAGGAAGCGATGGTGCTCGATTGACCGCGCAGGCTCGACAGCCCCGCGTCACCGCCTAATCTGGTCGGCAATCGACGTGTTACCAATCGCGAGAGGAACTCCATGACGCTGCGATCCCGCCTGCTGCGCTGTTCCGTCCTAGCGGCGGCCGCGACGATCACCTCGGCCGGCGCGGCCGCCGACGGCCAGAGGGTCTTCGCCAACCAGGTCAGCTATGAGACGCGCGGTCTGAAGATCGCGATCGTGCGCAGCGACGAGAAGATGCCGATCGCCTGGACGCTCGAGAACGGCAACGGCCGCGAGGTCGCGCGCGGGTCGACCATCGTGGTCGGCTTCGATGCAACTGCGGGCCTATCGCTGCACCGCATCGACTTCTCCGGCGTGCGCACTACCGGCAGCGGGTACCGCATCAGGGCAGGCGGCGGCGAGAGCCACCCCTTCGCGCTCTCCGACCATCCCTTCTCCCCGCTGACGCGCGCCGCCACCAGCTTCTTCTACCAACAGCGCAGCGCCGTCCCGGTCGAGCGCCGCTACGTCGAGCGCGCGGACCTCGCCCGCCCTGCCGGCCATCCCCGTGAGATCGTCACCTGCTTCGCCGGCACCGATCAGCGGGGCGTCCGCTGGCCCGGCTGCGATTACCAGATAGACGCGACCGGCGGATGGTATGACGCCGGCGATCACGGCAAGTACGTCGTCAACGGCGGCATCGCGGCGTGGACGCTGCTCGACCTGCATCAGCGTCTCGCCGCACTCGGTGCGCGTGACGTGTTCGCCGATGGCCGCCTGTCGCTGCCGGAGGCGGGCAACGGCGTCGACGATCTGCTCGATGAGGCGCGGGTCGAGGTATCGTTCCTGCTCGCGATGCAGCTACCCGACGGACAGCACCTGCCGGTCGCAACCAACGTGACGGGCCAGGCCCCGGCCAGCGGCTTCCAGCACATCGACGCGGGCGGCCTGGTGCATTCCAAGGTAGCGGACGCGGCCTGGACCGGCCTGCCGACCGCACCCGCCGACGATCGGCAGCCGCGCTTCGCCTATCCGCCGACCACCGCCGCGACGCTCAACATGGCAGCGGTCGCGGCGCAAGCCGCGCGTATCTGGCGTCGGATCGATCCTGCCTTCGCCGCGCGGGCCGACGCGGCCGCGCGGCGTGCTTGGGCCGCCGCCGCGCGACACCCTGCGCTGTTCGCCAGCTCGGACTTCGCGGGCAGCGGCGGCTACGGCGATATGACGCTGGATGACGAGCGTTTCTGGGCGTCGGCCGAGCTCTACGCCGCCACGCGCGATGCGCGCTATGGCGCCGCGCTGGACGGTTCGCGCTACTTCGACGACGTCGGCGACCTGAGCTGGGGCGACACGGCGCTGGCAGGGCTGATGACGCTCGCCGCGCTGCCCGCCGGATCGGGCGATCCGCTCGTCGCCCGCGCGCGGCGGACGTTGCTGCGCAAGGCCGACGCCTATGTCGCGGACGTCGCGCGCGCCGGCTTCGCCATCCCGATGGCGGGCACCGCCTATCAATGGGGATCGAACGCCGCGCTGCTCAACCGCGCGCTCGTGCTGGGTGCGGCGTGGCAGGTCGAGCAGCGCCCAGGCTACCGCGCCGCGATGATCGACGTGCTCGACTATCTGCTCGGTCGCAATCCGCTCGACCAGTCGTACGTCAGCGGTTTCGGCGCGCGCCCGATGCGCCATCCGCACCACCGCTTCTGGGCGCACCAGGCCGACGCGCGCTACCCCTATCCGCCCGCGGGCGTGCTGTCGGGCGGCCCCAACAACACCGCGATGAGCGACGATGTTGCGAAGACGATGAAGGGCAAGTGCGCGCCGCAGCAATGCTGGGTCGACGATTACCGCGCCTTCACGATGAACGAGGTCGCGATCAACTGGAACGCGCCGCTGGTCTGGGTCGCGGCGTTCCTCGACGCCACCGCGGCTCGTTGACGAATCGAGCGCAGCGAACACCCGATCATTACGGGGCTGGCGATTGATCCCGCCGCGCCGCTGCGGCATGGGCGCGTGCATGGTTCCCCTTTCGTTCGGCGGACATGACTGGCGCGCGCTGGCGCAAGGGGCGTTGTTCTGGCCAGCACGGCGCGCGCTGCTCGTCGCCGACCTGCACCTGGAGAAGGCGAGCTGGTTCGCGCGCGCGGGGCAGATGCTGCCGCCCTATGATTCGATCCGCACCCTCGCCGACCTGACCGCGCTGGTGGACGCGAGCGCGGCGGAGGAAGTGTGGTGCCTGGGCGACAGCTTCCACGATATCGAGGGATGCGACCGGTTGCCGCCGCAGGCGCGCGATCTGCTGACGGCGCTGACCGCGCGCACGCGCTGGACGTGGATCACCGGCAATCACGACCGCGTGCTCGTCGACCGCTGCGGCGGCGCGGTGTGCGACGAGGCGCTGGTCGACGGCGTCGTGCTACGTCACGAGGCGCAGCCCGGAGAGACTCGCCCCGAATTGTCAGGCCACTTCCATCCCAAGCTGCGAGTCCGCGTGCGCGGCAAGCTCGTCGCCCGACGCTGCTTTGTCGCGACCCCGCGCAAGCTGATCTTCCCCGCCTTTGGCGCGCTCACCGGCGGGCTCGACGCGACGCACCCGGAGATCGTGCGCGCGACGCGGCAGTCGGGGGGCGAGCGCGCCGAGGCGCTGGTCGCGCTCGACGATCGCCTGCTGCGCTTTCCGCTCGCCGCCTAGACGGGCATTCCCATCAGCAGTCGCGGCAACTGCCCGCTCTCGCCACGCGCCTCGGCCATGAAGCGATCCTTGAGCGGCGGCAGCGCGTCCACCGCGCTGATCCCGAAGCGTCGCACCGCACTTGCGGTCCTGCCCGGCACGCCGAACAGCCGCGTCAGCGTGTCGGTGGCGAAGGCGACCGCGAACGTGTCCACGCTGCGCCAATGCTCGTAACGCGCGAGCAATTGCGCGTCGCCCGCCTCCAGCCCGAGCCGGCGGCCCTCCACCAGCACCTCGACCAGCGTCGCGACGTCGCGAAAGCCCAGGTTGAGCCCCTGTCCCGCGATCGGGTGGATGCCGTGCCCCGCGTCACCGACCAGCGCCAGCCGCGTGTCGGTCACCCGCGTGGTGTGATGAAAGCCGAGCGGATAGGACGCGCGCGGGCTCGGCGCGGACAGCGCGCCCAGGAACCCGCCCATGCGCTTCTCCGCCTCGGCCAGGAAGCCGCGGTCGCTGAGCTTCAACATGCCCGCCGCCTGATCCGCCGCCACCGTCCACACGATCGCCGAGCGATGGCCGACCTCGTCGTCGGGCAGCGGCAGCAGCGCGAACGGCCCGGTCGAGTAGAAGATCTCGAACGCGACATTGTCGTGCGCGCGTTCGTGGTGGAACGCGCCGATGATCGCGGCGTGATCGTACTGCCAGCGGGCGACCCTGATCCCGCTCGCCTCGCGCGTCGGCGAATGGCGCCCCTCCGCTGCGACCAGCAGGTCGGCGGTGACGATGCTGCCGTTCGACAGTTCCGCGGTCACGACGTCGAGATCGCGCGTCACGCCCACCGCGCGCGTCCGCATCCTGAGATCGACCCGCTCCGCGCTCGACGCCGCCTCGAACAGCGTTCGACGCAGCAACCGGTTCTCGTACATCGTGCCGAGCGGGTCGGCCTGGTCGTCGGCGACGAAGTCGAGCTTGCCCGGCTCGAGGCCGTCGCTGACGCGGATCTGCCGGATCGCGCACCCCTGCCCGCGCAGGCGCTCGCCGACACCGATCGCGCCGAGCATCCGGTGACTGGCACTCGCCACCGCGGACGCGCGGCCGTCGAACCCGGACGAGAGCGTCACGTCCGGATCGGCGGGATCGACCACGATCGCGCTCAGCCCGGCCCGCGACAGCGCGACCGCGAGCGTGCTGCCGACCAGACCACCACCCAGGATCAGGACGTCTGCGTGCGCGGAAGCGTTGTTCATGCGCCACGCTCTACGCGTCTTCGCCGCGCCTGCCAACGCCGGGCGCTTGACGAAGCCGGGTGGCGAGCGGATGGTTTGTGCCAAGTTCACGACATCGTTGAGGATCAGGTATGGCGACCCGTGCAGACGCTCCCTTGTGGCGCGAGACGGTCAAGGCGGGAGCGTTGCGTAGCTGGTCGCTCGCGGTGGCGATCGCGCTGCTGCTGCTCACCGCCGCCATGGCGCTCGCGCTCGCCAGCTACCATCCGGGCGACAGTTCGCTCAACACCGCCGGCGGCGGTGTCGAAAATCTGCTCGGCCCCGCCGGCGCGTGGTTCGCCGACATCGCGCTGATGCTGTTCGGCCCGGCGGGCGCGCTGCTGCTGCCGGTCGGGCCGATCGTCGCGATGCGGCTGTGGCGCGACGAGCCAGCGGGCGCGTGGGGGCGGATGCTGCGCACTGCGCTGGCCGGTGTCGCGCTGATGGCGGTCGCGCTCGCCTGCGTCGCGCCGGGCGCGGTGCCCGCGCTGCCGTTCGGCTGGGGCGGCGCGGTCGGGCTCGCGGTGGTCGCCGGCGCGCGCTGGGCGATGGCGTTCCTCGACAACCCCGCGATCAGCTGGTGGGGCCTGGTCGCGCTCGGCCTGCTCACGGGCTTCGCGGGGGTGATCGTGTGGGGCCGCAGTCTGGAGATCGACTTCGGTCGCCTCGCGCGTCGCCGCATTCGCGCACGTGCCGACGACGATTACCTCTACGACGACGAGGACGAGGAGCAGCTGGAGGACAGCCAGGCGCTCGCCCCCGCTCCCTCGCGACGCGAGGCGCGCGTCGAGGCGCCGACGGAGCCCGAGGCGCGCCCCGCCCCGGTTATCGGCGAGCGCAAGCTGGCGCCCACCGCGGCCAAGCCGAAGCCGCAGGCGGACGCGACCGCGACCAGCCGCGACACTTACGTCCTGCCGACGCTCGATATGCTGACCCCCGCGCCCGTCTCGAACAGCGGCCCGGTCGACAAGGCCGCGCTGGAGCGCAACGCGCGGCTGCTCGAAACCGTGCTCGATGACTTCAACGTCAAGGGCGACATCGTCGAGGTCCGCCCCGGTCCCGTGGTCACGATGTACGAGCTCGAACCCGCGCCCGGCATCAAGGCGAGCCGCGTGATCCAGCTCGCCGACGACATCGCGCGCAACATGTCGGCGATTTCGGCACGCGTCGCGGTCATCCCGGGCCGCAACGTGATCGGTATCGAGCTGCCGAATCAAAAGCGCGAGTCGGTGTCGCTCCACGAACTCGTCGGATCGCAGACGTTCGACGATTTGACCGCGCAATTGCCCGTCATCCTGGGCAAGAACATCGCGGGCGATCCCGTCAT
>NZ_JBELMJ010000031.1:0-40228 GCF_042095875.1 Sphingomonas sp. | reverse complement strand
TCGTCCAGCGCCCCGAGGATCTGTGGGAAGCGCGCAAGCTGATCGAGGGCAAGGCCGCGCTCCTCGCCAAGATCGAGAAGCCCGCCGCGATCGAGCGGCTGGAGGAGATCGTCGAGGCATGCGACGGCGTGATGGTCGCGCGCGGCGATCTGGGCGTCGAGCTGCCGCCACAGTCGGTGCCGCCCTTGCAGAAGCGTATCGTCGAAACCTCGCGCCGGCTCGGCCGCCCGGTGGTCGTCGCGACCCAGATGCTCGAATCGATGATCGTCAGCCCGTCGCCGACCCGCGCCGAGGTGTCGGACGTCGCCACCGCGATCTACGACGGCGCCGACGCGATCATGCTGTCGGCGGAGAGCGCGGCGGGCCAGTGGCCGGTCGAGTCGGTGTCGATGATGAACGCGATCGGCGACGCGGTGGAGCGCGATCCGATGCACGGCGACCGCATCCACTTCACCGTGACGCGCCCCGATCCCACCACCGCCGACGCGCTGGCGGAGGCGGCGAAGAACATCGCGCAGACCGTCTCGGCCAGCGCGATCATCTGCTTCACCTCGTCGGGTTCGACCGCCCGGCGGATCGCGCGCGAGCGGCCGGGCGTGCCGATCCTGGTGCTGACCCCGCAGCTGGAGACCGCGCGCCGCCTCGGGCTGCTGTGGGGCACGCACAACGTCCACACCCGCGACGTCGCCTCGTTCGAGGAGATGGTCGCCAAGGCCAAGCGCATCGCGCTGCGCCAGGGCGTCGCGAAGGCAGGCGACAGCGTGATCGTGATGGCGGGCGTGCCGTTCCGTACGCCGGGCTCGACCAACGTGCTCCACGTCGTGCGCATAACCGGCGACGAGCTCAAGAACTACGAGGCGGAGAAGGCGGCGCGCTGAGCGCCGCCTTTTACCACCCCGGTATTACCGCAAGCCGAGCGCCTTGTGCGTCTGGAGCGACAGCCGCCAGCGCGGGCGCTCCATCACCAGCGCGATCGCCGCGTCGACGTTCGCTGCCCCGCGCGCATCATCCATCGGTTGCAGCAGCAGGTGGCGGAAGTCCCAGCTTTCCATCGCCGCGACATCGCTGCCCGGCTGCGGCCAGACCAGCTTCAACTCGTCGCCGGAACGCTGCACCGTCTCGCTGCCTGCCTTAGGGCTGATGCACACCCAGTCGATGCCGGGATGGACCGGGAGCGTCCCGTTGCTCTCGATCGCGATCTCGAACCCCGCGGCGTGCAGCGCATCGACCAGCGCGTCGTCGACCTGCAGCATCGGCTCGCCGCCCGTCAGCACGACGAAGCGGCGCTCCCGCTCCGGTCCCCAGAAGCCCGCCACCGCGGCGACCAGCGCGTCGGCGTCCGCGAACTTGCCCCCGCCCGCGCCATCGGTGCCGACGAAGTCGGTGTCGCAGAAGCGGCAGATCGCGCGCGCGCGGTCGGCTTCGCGCCCGCTCCACAGATTGCACCCGGCGAAGCGCACGAACACCGCGCGCCGCCCGGCCTGCACGCCCTCGCCCTGGAGCGTGAGGAACATTTCCTTGACGGCGTAGCTCATCGTCGATCGCTCATCAGGGCGCCGGCGGGGTCACCGCGTAGACCGTCGGATCGGCGACGCCCGCGTCCTCGAACCCCTTGTGCCGCAGCCGGCACGAATCGCACAGGCCGCAATGCTGCCCCGCAGGCGTCGGGTCGTAGCACGACCAGCTCAGCCCCATGTCGAGCCCGAGCCGCGCGCCCTCGCGCACGATATCGGCCTTGGTCATGTGCTGCAGCGGCGCGTGGATGCGGAACGGCGCGCCCTCCACCCCCGCCTTGGTCGCGAGTTCGGCCAGCCGCTCGAACCCGGCGATGAACTCGGGCCGGCAGTCGGGATAGCCCGAGTAATCGAGCGCATTGACCCCGACGAACAGGTCGCGCCCGCCCGCCGCCTCCGCCCAGCCGAGCGCGAGGCTGAGGAAGATCGTGTTGCGCGCGGGCACGTAGGTGACGGGGATCGCGCCCTCATCGACGCCGTCCTTCGGCACCGCGATGCTCGCGTCGGTCAGCGCCGAGCCGCCGAATGCCGACAGGTCGAGCGGCAGTATCACGTGGCGCGCCGCCCCGACGGCCTTCGCGACGCGCGCGGCGGCGGCGAGTTCGACGCGGTGGCGCTGGTTGTAGTCGACCGACAGCGCGAGAACCGGGTAGCCCGCCTCGCGCGCCAATGCGGCGGAGACCATCGAGTCGAGCCCGCCGGAGACGAGAACGACCGCAGGGGTTTGCTGTGTCATGATCCGCGCGCCGCTAGGCCGATCGGTCGCCCCGCGCAACCCTTCGGCACCGACGCGCGCCTTCGGGCGGCGCGCCGACGTGAAAAGGGCCGCCCCGTCGGGCGGCCCAGGGTTGGCTCGGGGGAGCCGCTTTCTTGGGAGAAAACATACTCGCGGGAGGAGTATGCCGCCGGCTCTACCGCTCAATCCTTACCACCACCTTAACGCATCACCGCTAGGCGGCGACTTCGTCGGCGCGGAGCGGAAACACCGTCGCGCAGAAAGCGCAATCGACCGCGATCACGCCGTGCTCGTCCGCCATCTCCAGCCGGTCGGCGAGCGGGAATTTGGCGAGCACCGAGCGGATATGCTCGGGCGTGCAGCGGCACCCGCGCGAGATCGTCGCGCGGTCGAGCACGCGCACCTCGCTCTCCTCGTTGAACAACCGCCACACCAGCGTTTCGAGCGGCAGCGCGGCGTCGGCGAGCTCGTCCGCGCCCATCGTGCTGCCGAGTGCGGCTACATGCTCCCACTCGGGATGGTCGAGCCGGACGTGCAGCCGCTCGCGCCCCAGCTCGCCCTCGGGCAGGTGCTGGAGGAGCAAGCCGCCCGCAACCGTGCGCCCGTCCGCGCCCTTCCTCACGCCGACGCGCAGCAGGGTCGGAATCTGCTCCGACTGGAAGAAATAGCTCTGCGCCGCGTCCGCGATCGTCTCGCCGTCTAGCGGCACGATCCCCTGGTAGCGCTCGCCGGTGCTGGCGAGGTCGAAGGTGATCGCGAGATAGCCCTGCCCGAACAACGCGAACAGACTCGGCTCCTCGCCCACGTCGGCGAGCTTGTCGGGGTCGAACTGGACGTAGCCGCGCAGCTCGCCGCCGCGATAGTCGCATACCATCAGCGTGACGACGCCGTTCTGCGTCTGCGTCTGCATCGTCAGCTGACCGCTCAGGTCCTTGAGCGTCGAGCCGATCAGCGCGGCGAGCGTCAGCGCCTCGGCGAGCAAGCGCTCGATCACCGGGGGGTAGGCGTGCGCGGCGAGGATCGTGTCGAGCGTCGGCCCCAGCCGCATCACGCGCCCGCGCGCGTGCCGCTCGGGGATAGCGAAGCCGAGCGCGCGGTCGAGGTCGGCGTTTATCTGGTCGGTCAAGATCGGCTCCGTCAGGATCGACATGGGCCCACGCACCGCGTGCGCGGCGCATGTGACGGGCATGTCGGGGTCGCTCCTTATCTGGGAACCGACCGCGGCGCGATCAACCGAGCGTGCGCGTCACCCGATCTGGCCGAAGCACCAGCGCAGGATCGCCTTCTGCGCGTGCAACCGGTTCTCCGCCTCGGCCCAGATCAGCGACTGCGCGCCGTCGATCACCTCGGGCGTCACTTCCTCGCCGCGGTGCGCTGGCAGGCAGTGGAGGAACTTCGCGTCGGGCTTGGCATGCGCCATCAGGCTAGCGTCGACCTGGTACGGCATCATCGCGGCGAGCTTCGTCTCCGCCTGCGCCTGCCCCATCGAGATCCAGGTGTCGGTGACGACGATGTCCGCGCCCTCGACCGCCTCAAGGGGGTCGGCGACGACGCGCGCGCGTCCCGACGCGCGGGTGATCGCCTCTTCCTCCGGCTGGAACCCCTGCGGGCAGGCGGCGACCACGTCGAAGTGCATCAGCCCCGCGGCCTCGACGATCGAGGCGAGCACGTTGTTGCCGTCACCCAGCCACGCGACCTTCAATCCGGGCAGCGACTTGCCGCTCTCGATGATCGTCAACAGGTCCGCCATGATCTGGCACGGGTGCGACGCGTCGGTCAGCCCGTTGATGACCGGGACGCTCGCGTAGCGCGCCATCTCCTCGACCTTGGCGTGGTCGTCGGTGCGAATCATGATCGCGTCGACGTAAGTAGACAGCACGCGCGCGGTGTCGGCCACCGTCTCGCCGCGACCGAGCTGCATCTGCCCCGCCTCCATCACGATCGACTGCCCGCCGAGCTGGCGGATAGCCATGTCGAACGACACGCGCGTGCGAGTCGAGTTCTTCTCGAAGATCATCGCGAGCACGCGACCGCTAAGCGGCGCGTCCGCGTCGACCTTGCCCTTGGGCCAGCCGCTACGCGCCTGCTTGCGGGTCAGCGCGTCGTCGAGCATCGCCGCGATCGCGTCGGCGCCCGCGTCGGACAGGTTCAGGAAATGGCGCATCATACTATCCTCCCCGGCACGGGGAGGGGGACCGCTCGCGCCAGCGAGTGGTGGAGGGGCATCGCCCCAAGCTCACCACCCGACCGCCGCCCCCTCCACCATGCTTCGCATGGTCCCCCTCCCCGTGCCGGGGAGGATACAATCGTCAATCGTCGGCAGCGGGCACGAACACGCGCGCGCCGTCGCTCATCTTGCTCACGAACTCGTCGATATGCGCCTGCTCGATGATCAGCGGCGGCAGGATGCGCACCACGTTCTCGCCCGCCGACACGGTCAGCAACCCGTGATTGTCGCGCAGGTGCCCGACGAAGCGGCGCGCGTCGGCCTCGGGCTTGAGCTTGACGCCCAGCATCAGCCCCTTGCCGCGCACGCCGTCCTCGAACAGGTGATCGTGGTTGGGGATCATCTGCTCCAGCGCCGCGCGCAGCCGCTCGCCCATCGCGGAAACGTTGTCGAGGAACCCCTCGCCCCCGATCACACCAAGCACCGCCTCGCCTGCCGCCATCGCCAGCGGGTTGCCGCCATAGGTCGATCCGTGCGTGCCGACCACCATACCCTTCGCGGCCTCAGCAGTCGCGAGGCACGCGCCGAGCGGGAAGCCGCCGCCGATCCCCTTGGCGACCGACATGATGTCGGGGATGATGCCGTAATGCTCGTACGCCCACATCTTGCCGGTGCGCCCGTAGCCGCACTGCACCTCGTCGAGCACCAGCAACAGCCCGTGCTCGTCCGCGGCGCGGCGCAGGCCCTGGATGAACTCAGGGCTGGCCGCCGAGACGCCGCCCTCGCCCTGGATCGTCTCGACCATGAACCCGGCGGTATGGTCGTCGACCAGCGCGAGCGCCGCCTCCAGATCGTTGAACGGCGCGTAGGCGAAGCCCGGCAGCAGCGGCTCGAACCCGTCGCGCATCTTCGCCTGGTTGGTCGCGCTGATCGCGCCCATCGTGCGGCCGTGGAACGCGTTGTTGAACGTGATCAGCGTGTGGCGTTCGGCGTTGCCGTTCGCGAAATGGTAGCGGCGCGCGGTCTTGATCGCGCACTCGACCGCCTCGGTGCCCGAGTTGGTGAAGAACAAGGTGTCGGCGAACGACGCGTCGACGAGCTTGCGCGCGAACGCCTCGCCCTGCGGGCTGCCGTACAGGTTGGACACGTGCATCAGCGTCGCCGCCTGGTCCGCGATCGCCTTGGTCAGCACCGGATGCGCGTGGCCGAGCGCGTTGACCGCGATGCCGCTCGCGAAATCGAGGTACTGCTCGCCGCGCTCGCCGTAGAGGTAGACCCCCTCGCCGCGCACCGGTCGCACGTCGCACCGCGGGTAGACGGGCATCAATGCGGGCATGGAAGCGGACACGGGGCTTCTCCTCGTTCAAACAGCACGGGCGACCAACGCGGTCGCCCGGGGATGCTCAATACCGGGGGAGGCACGCGCGAATCAACCCGGCTCCACGTTGCGCCGCCGCTGTGGCACGTCTATAATACACCGCGATAGAACGAGGAGCCGATCCATGCCCAACAGTCCCTGGTCGCACATGCGCCGCGACGGCGTCGCCGACGACGTCGATTTCGAGATCAAGGGCCAGGAACTGCAGTTCGTGGAGATCGAGCTCGATCCGGGCGAGAGCGCGGTCGCCGAGGCCGGCGCGATGGTGTGGAAGGACGCGAGCATCGCGATGACCACCGTGTTCGGCGACGGCAGCTCGTCGGGGTCGGGCGGCGGCTTCATGGGCGCGCTGCTCGGCGCGGGCAAGCGGCTGGTGACG
Organism: Sphingomonas sp.; assembly: GCF_042095875.1. Lineage (GTDB taxonomy): Bacteria > Pseudomonadota > Alphaproteobacteria > Sphingomonadales > Sphingomonadaceae > Sphingomonas. The sequence continues at coordinate 34,054 of NZ_JBELMJ010000031.1, read as the reverse complement.
GGCGAGAGCCTGTTCACCACCGTGTTCACGCATCAGGGCTCGGGCAAGGCGCGCGTCGCCTTCGCCTCGCCGACGCCCGGCTCGATCCTGCCGCTCCGGCTCGCCGATCTCGGCGGCACCTTGATCTGCCAGAAGGACAGCTTCCTCGCCGCGGCGAAGGGCGTGCAGATCGGCGTCGCGTTCCAGCGCCGCGTGATGACCGGGCTGTTCGGCGGCGAGGGCTTCGTGATGCAGCGGCTCGACGGCGACGGCTGGGTGTTCGTGCAGATGGGCGGCACCGTGGTCGAGCGGCAACTGCGCGCCGGCGAGGAACTGCACGTCGATACCGGCTGCCTCGCCGCCTACACGCCGTCGGTCGACTTCGACCTGGTGACCGTCGGCGGCGTGCGCACGATGTTCACCGGCGGCGAGGGCGCGTTCTTCGCGCGCTTACGCGGACCCGGCACCGTGTGGATCCAGTCGCTGCCGTTCGCGCGCCTGGCCGGGCGGATGCTCCAGGCCGCGGGCGGGCGCGGCGGCAACCGCGGCGAGGGTTCGGTGCTCGGCGGTCTGGGCGACTGGGTCGCCGGCAACGACTGAGGCGGGATCACGCCCACGCTCCCCAATTCACTCGTCGCCCAGGATCCGATCTCCGGCGTACCGCTTCTTCTCGCGCCCGATCCAACGGAGACTCGCCAGCCTCACCGCGCCTCGCGTTAAGCGGCCAGCCCTGCGTCATAGTCCTCCTGCGCGCGGCGGCGGGCCCGGTCCAGGTCGGCAAGCGCCTGCTCGTGCCGCTCGGTCGCGTCGCGCCGCTCGCGGTCGAGCGCCGCCTGCCGCGCGGCAAGTTCGCGCTGTTCCTTGCGCCAGTCGCGCTCGGCTACGTCGATCGCGTCCTGCGCCGCGTCGAGCGCGTCGCGCGACGGCTTGGGCGCGGGCTCCGGCGGCGGCGCCGGCTCGACCTTCGCCGTGCGTGCCTTCGCCACGCGCTTCGGCTTCGGCCTGTCCGCGGGCAGCGCCGCGAACTGCTCCGCCGCGCTGCCGCGCGACCGCTTGATCACCGTGCCGGGCTGCGCGAGCGGTTCCTCCATCAGCGCGGGGTCGGTCACCTCCTCGGCCGCACCGCGCGCGAACAGGTCGCGTTCGGCACCCCAAGCGGCGAGCGCGGCCTTGCGGCTGGGCGCGGCGACATAGGCGTCGTAGAACCCGGCCGCCGTGCGGAACACCTTGAGCTTGCGTGGCATCGTCGTCGCTGCCCCCCGTTCGCGCGCCCTAACGCGGCGCGGAAACAAAAAGCCGCACCGGCGCCTCTTTTCGCACCCGCGAACCGCTGCTATCGCCCGCGGCGACCTTATATTCAGGCCAACAACCAGGCCCCTCTAACCCACAGGCCATCGTCGGCGCCCGCGCGGGTCCTCCCCGCCTCCCCGAGCCCGCCGGTGCAACAGCAAAGGACGCCCCATGACCGCGATCGGCCACGACACGCTGAAGGCCCGCAAGACGCTCACCGCCGGCGGCAAGAGCTACGATTACTATTCGCTCGACGTCGCGGCCGCCAAGTACGGCGACGTCAGCCGCCTGCCCTTCTCGCTCAAGGTGCTGCTCGAGAACATGCTGCGCTTCGAGGACGGCGTGACCGTGACCGAGGCCGACATCCAGGCGATCGTCGACTGGCAGAAGAACCCCAACTCGCCCGACCGCGAGATCCAGTATCGCCCCGCGCGCGTGCTGATGCAGGATTTCACCGGCGTGCCCTGCGTGGTCGACCTGGCGGCGATGCGCGACGCGATCACCAAGCTCGGCGGCAACCCGGCGAAGATCAATCCGCAGGTGCCCGTTCACCTCGTCATCGACCACTCGGTGATGGTCGACGAGTTCGGCACGCCGCAGGCGTTCGACGACAACGTCGAGCTCGAGTACCAGCGCAACGGCGAGCGCTACGAGTTCCTGAAGTGGGGATCGAAGGCGCTCGACAACTTCAAGGTCGTGCCGCCGGGCACCGGCATCTGCCACCAGGTGAACCTCGAGTACGTGTCGCAGGCGATCTGGTCCTCGACCGAGACGGGCGACCACGCGAGCGGCGAGCATGCGATCGCTTATCCCGACACGTTGGTCGGCACCGACAGCCACACCACGATGGTCAACGGCCTGGGCGTGCTCGGCTGGGGCGTCGGCGGGATCGAGGCGGAGGCCGCGATGCTCGGCCAGCCCGTCTCGATGCTGATCCCCGAGGTCGTCGGCTTCAAGCTGACCGGCCAGCTTCGCGAGGGCATCACCGCGACCGACCTCGTGCTGACCGTCACGCAGATGCTGCGTGCCAAGGGCGTGGTCGGCCGCTTCGTCGAGTTCTTCGGCCCCGGCCTCGACCAGATGACGCTCGCCGACCGCGCGACGATCGCCAACATGGCGCCCGAGTATGGCGCGACCTGCGGCTTCTTCCCCGTCGACGACAAGACGCTCGACTATATGCGCCTGACCGCGCGCTCGGAGGAGACGGTCGCGCTGACCGAGGCCTATGCGAAGGCGAACGGCTTCTGGCGCACCGCCGACGCGCCCGACCCAATCTTCACCGACACGATCGAGCTCGACATGGGCAGTGTCGTCCCCAGCCTGGCGGGTCCGAAGCGCCCGCAGGACAAGGTCAGCCTCGACACCGTGGACGAGGTTTTCAACGGCGACCTGCACAAGATCTACCACAAGGAGCGTCCCGCGCGCGTCGCGGTCGATGATCGCGACCACGACATCGGCGACGGCGACGTGGTGATCGCGGCGATCACCAGTTGCACCAACACCTCCAACCCCTCGGTGCTGGTCGCCGCCGGCCTCGTCGCGCGCAAGGCGCGTGCGGCGGGCCTGACGCCGAAGCCGTGGGTCAAGACCTCGCTGGCGCCGGGCAGCCAGGTCGTGACCGACTACCTCGACAAGGCCGGGCTGTCGGCGGACCTGGACGCGATGGGGTTCAACCTCGTCGGTTACGGCTGCACCACCTGCATCGGCAATTCGGGGCCGCTGGCGGCGCCGATCAGCAAGGCGATCAACGAGAACGACCTCGTCGCCGCGTCGGTCCTGTCGGGCAACCGCAATTTCGAGGGCCGCGTGTCGCCGGACGTGCGCGCGAACTTCTTGGCTTCCCCGCCGCTCGTCGTCGCCTACGCGCTGAAGGGCACCGTCACCACCGACATGAACGACACGCCGATCGGTGAAGGCACCGACGGCCCGGTGTACCTGAAGGACATCTGGCCGACCAACCAGGAGGTCGCCGACCTCATGGCCGCCAACATCGACGACGACATGTTCCGCTCGCGCTACGGCAACGTCTACGCCGGCGACACCAAGTGGCAGGGGATCAGCGTCGCGGGCACCGACACCTACGGCTGGCCCGCGGCGTCGACCTACATCGCCAACCCGCCCTATTTCGAGGGCATGGAGATGACGCCGCGCCCGGTGACCGACATCATCGAGGCGAAGCCGCTCGCGATCCTGGGCGATTCGATCACCACCGACCACATCAGCCCCGCGGGCTCGATCAAGGCGGACAGCCCGGCGGGCAAGTGGTTGCAGGAGCGCCAGGTCAGCCGCGCCGACTTCAACAGCTACGGCGCGCGCCGCGGCAACGACAACGTCATGGTACGCGGCACCTTCGCCAACATCCGCATCAAGAACGAGATGGTCCCCGGTATCGAGGGCGGCATGAGCCGCTACGACGGCGAGGTCATGCCGATCTACGACGCGGCGATGCGCCACAAGGCCGACGGCACGCCGCTGGTCGTCGTCGCGGGCAAGGAATACGGCACCGGCTCGTCGCGCGACTGGGCGGCGAAGGGCACCAACCTGCTCGGCGTGCGCGCCGTCATCGCGGAGAGCTTCGAGCGCATCCACCGCTCGAACCTGGTCGGCATGGGCGTGCTGCCGCTCCAGTTCGCCGCCGGCACCGACCGCAAGTCGCTCAACCTGACTGGTGACGAGACCTTCACGATCCAGAACGTCGCGGGGCTTCGCCCGCGTCAGGACGTGACGGTCAAGCTCGCGCGCGCCGACGGCTCGACCGAGACGTTCCAGGCACGCTGTCGGATCGATACCGTCAACGAGCTGGAATATTTCCTCAACGGCGGCATCCTCCAGTACGTGCTGCGCAAGCTCGCCGCCTAAGCGGCGCCGACGACTGAGTGACAGTGAGCCCGCGTCGCGACGAGCGACGCGGGCTTCTCCGTATGTGCGATTGCGCATATTCCCGTCATCCCGGCCTCGAGCCGGGATCCCGCTTCTTCCCTCCTTTAACGCGATGTTGCAGGTAAGGCATATCTGCCTTACCTTGTCACCATGACCACGCTGACCATCACCGCCAAGGGCCAGATCACCTTGAAGAAGGAGCTGCTACAACACCTCGCGCTAAGCCCAGGCGATAAGGTGGAGGTTACCCCTTCTCCCGGCGGTCGCCTTACACTTGCGCCTCAACGAGTCGCCCGAACTGGTCGGATAGAAGACGCAATCGGCCTTTTGCATCGCCCCGGACAGAAGCCGCTTTCGATCGAAGAGATGAACGAGGTGATTGCACAAGGATGGGCCGGAGAGCTTGACCTGTGAAGATTGCGGCAGACACCAACATTCTGGTGCGTATGCTTACCGCCGATGATGGGGTGCAGTTAACTGCTGCTGTGCGCTTGCTAACGGTGGCAGAGTTGATTGCGCTGCCGATTGTGACTCTCGTGGAAACGGTGTGGGTGTTGCGGAGCCGCTATAAGTGGACCGGCGCAGAAGTAGCCTCGGCCCTTAGAGTGCTGCTGAACGATCAGCGCATCAAGGCCGAGTGGTCGCTGGTCGAAGCCGGCCTCGATCTTCTCGATCGCGGCGGCGACTTCGCCGACGCGGTGATCGAGGCGGACGGGCGCCGCCTCGGCGCGGAGACGCTCGCGACCTTCGACGAGCAGGCGGCGCGGCTGCTCGTCGACGCCGGCGCCGCCGTCACGCGCCCGTCCTAGCCGAGCGTCGCGCCCGCGCGGCGGCGGCCCCAGGCGAAGTAGAGCACCAGCCCCAGCGCGTTCCACAGCACGAAGTAGAGCTGCGTCCGGCTCGGCAGGCTGGAGAACAGGTACAGGCAACCCAGCACGCCGACGATCCCGACCGGCCACGCCGCCGGCGCGCGGAACGTGCGCGGTGCGTCGGGCGCGCGCCGGCGCATTACCAGCATCGCGACGCACACCGCGGTGAACGCCGCCAGCGTGCCCGCGTTCGCCAGCGCCGCGATCGCGTCGATCGGCATCACGCCCGCGATGATCGCGACGAGCGTCGCGGTCATCACCGTGATCCTGACTGGCGTGCCGCGCGCCGACACACGGGCGAGCGCCTGCGGCAGCAACCCGTCGCGCGCCATCACGAAGAAGATGCGGCTCTGCCCGAACAGGAATCCGAGCAGCACGGTCGGCAGCGCGATCACCGCGCTGACCGCCAGGAACGTCGCGAATCCCGGCCGTCCGATCCCGCGCAGGATCAGCGCGAGCGGCTCGGGGCTGTCGGCGAAGCGGGTGAACGACAGCGCGCCGACCGCAGCGACCGCGACCAGCATGTAGATCGCGACGCACGCCACCATCGACCCGACGATCCCGATCGCGAGGTCGCGCCCCGGGTTCTTCGTCTCCTCCGCTGCGGTCGAGATCGCGTCGAACCCGTAGAAGGCGAAGAAGATGATCGCCGCCGCCGCCATCACGCCGCGCTCGACCCCGTCGGGCGACACCGATTTGGCGAAGCCGAAGGGAGTGAACGGCTGGAAATTGGCCGCGTCGAAGTGCGGCAGCGCCACCGCGACGAAGACGGCGAGCGCGATCAGCTTGACGACCACCAGCACCGCGTTCAGCGTCGCGCTCTCCTTGGTGCCGAAACTCAGCAGCGCGGCGACCACCGCGATGATGAAGATCGCGGGCACGTTGACCAGCCCGCCCAGCTCCGGCCCCTGCGTCAGCGCGGCCGGGAAGCCGAGCGGCGTCAGCAGCGGCGCGGCATAGCCCGACCAGCCGACCGCGACGGTCGACACCACCAGCGAATATTCGAGGATCAGCGACCAGCCGATCACCCAGGCGATCACCTCGCCCAGCACGACGTAGCTATAGGTGTAGGCGCTGCCCGAGGTCGGGATCATCGTCGCCATCTCGGCATAGGCGAGCGCCGCGCAGGAGCAGATCGCGCCCGCGATCACGAAACTCAGCACCACCGACGGCCCCGCGCGGTCCGCGCCCACCCCGATCAGCGTCAGGATGCCCGTGCCGACGATCGCGCCGACGCCCAGCGCGACCAGGTGCGGCCACGACAAGGTGCGCGCGAGCACGTGACCGTGCGCGTCGGGCCCCGGCGGCGCCATCGGCTTGCGGCGGAAAAGACTGGACATGCGGCAACCCCCGTTCTCGTTTGCCCGCGATCGTAACAGATGCGACCGCTCGCGAAAGGGCCGGCCGAGCGGATGCCGCCGGCTAGGCGAGACAAGCGCCGCGACATTCCCGACCAATCTTCTCGTCACCCCGGACTTGATCCGGGGTCCCGCTTTCTCTCATAGACGCTCGCAGACGAAGCGCGGCGTGGTGGTTCCGAAAGGATCGCGCGTTGCCAATGCCGCACGGAGATCACCCAAATTAGAAGGTAGCAGCGGATACCGACCCGTTACTTGGCGAGTTCGCGCGTCTTGTAGCCGCCGACGCCGCTGCGCGTGCTGACCGACACGCCGACGTGGCCACCGCCGACCAGGAACGGGCTCAAGTCGTCGATCGGCGTCGTGCGGTGAAGCATCGCCTCGCGCTCGAACGGCACGTCGTCGGTGCGGTTGCCGTTCGCGCCGCCGACGAACGGCACGCGAAAGCGATCGGCCTGGCGACGCCCGCACACGGTCACGTCGGTGGCATCGGGGTCGATCACGCAGCGATGCTCCGCCGCGGTGCGGGCACGATAGGTCGCCATCGCGTCATCGGCACCGGCGAGCATCAGCATGAGGACGATCATGGCCCGGCAGGGTGCGCCGCCGCCGCCGCTGCGGCAAGTGGAGGTGTAAGGAACAACAGGCGCGCGGATGACCGCCCAGTACCTCGGCCGACGCTGGACGCGGGGTAAGCCGATCGCCCCCGCTTATTGCTCGATGGGCGCCACGCCCAACCGCGGCAGGTCGATCGCGGGGCAGCGATCCATCACGACCTTCAGCCCCGCCGCCTCGGCCCGCGCCGCCGCGGCCTCGTCGATCACGCCCAATTGCATCCAGATCGACTTGGCACCGACCGCGATCGCCTGGTCCACCACCTCGGCCACCGCGTCGGAGCGGCGAAAGACGTCGACCATGTCGATCGGATCGCCCAGCTGCGCCAGTTCGCGGAACACGTACTCGCCGTGGACGTGCTCGCCGGTGATCTGCGGGTTGACCGGGATCGTGCGATAGCCGTGGTCCTGCAGCGTCTTCATGACGCGGAACGACGGCCGGTCAGGTCGGTCGGACGCGCCGACCACCGCGATCGTGCGCGTTTCCTCCAGCAGGGCCTTGATCTCGGCGTCACTCGTCAGCGGCATGGGCGAACTCCTTCGCGCAAGGAACGCCCCGCCCCCGCCTCAGTTGCGCGATAGCCAGTCCGCAACCTGCGCCGCGATCGGAGCGAACGCGCGGTCGCCCTCGTCCGCCGCGGGCGGCTGCCCGGCGTCCGACGCGGTGCGGATCGCGATGTCGAGCGGCACGCGCCCGAGGAACGGGATGCCGCCCGCGCGCGCGGTCGCCTCCGCCCCGCCGCTGCCGAACGGGTCCGACACCTCGCCGCAGTGCGGGCAGACGTAGCCTGCCATGTTCTCCACCAGCCCGATGATCGGCACGCCGGCCTTGTCGAACAGGTCGATCGCGCGCCGCGCGTCGATCAGCGCCAGGTCCTGCGGCGTGGACACGATCACCGCGCCCGCCGGGCGGTGCTTCTGTACCATGGTCAGCTGCACGTCGCCCGTGCCCGGCGGCAGGTCGACCACCAGGGTATCGGCGATGCCCCATTCGGCGTCCACCATCTGCCCCAGCGCCCCCGCGGTCATCGGCCCGCGCCATGCCAGCGCCCGGCCAGGCTCGACCAATTGCCCCATCGAGAGCAGCGGCACGCCGTACGGCGTCTGGACCGGCATCAGCACCTTGTCGCGCGCCTCCGGCCGGATGCCCTCCACCCCCATCAGTCGCGGCTGCGACGGGCCGTAGATATCGGCGTCGACCAGCCCCACGCGCCGGCCGCCGCGCGCCAACGCGATCGCCAGGTTCGCCGACAAGGTCGACTTGCCCACCCCGCCCTTGCCGCTCGCCACCGCGATCAGCCGGCGCTGCTGCCGCTCGGCGGTGACCACGACGCGCAGCTCGGCGTCCGGCACCGTCGCCGCCATCCGCACGCTCGCCTCCAGCGCGTCGCGCGCCTGGTTGTCGAGCCCGCTCGCGTCCACCACCACGCCGATGCGGCGGCCGTCGATCCTGACCGTCGCGCGCGTCCCCGCGACCGCGGCAACCGCGCCCTTGATGCGTTCTTCGTCCATATGCGGGGGCGTTACGCCCGTGGCGGCCGCTTGCCACTGTTTTTCGCGCGCGCGGCTCCTATAAAGATAGACATGACGACCTTGCCGCGCCCGTTCTGGCGCCCTCGCCGCCCCCACATCCTGTCCGCCGACAACAATAGCCCGTGGGGCAATGGCGGCGCCGGCAGCGGCGGCGATGGCAAGGGCGACAAGAGCGGCCCGCGCAATCCCTGGTCGGTGCCCCCCGGCGGCGGCAGCGGCGGCGGGAGCGGCAACAAGCCGACCGCGCTCGATGAATTCCTGAAGCGAGCGCGCGGCTCGACCGGCGGTGGTGGCGGGGGCGGCGGACCGCAGCTGCCGATCGGTGCCAACGCGCGCAACCTGTGGCTGCTCGGCGTCGGGCTGCTGGTGGTGCTGTGGGTGCTGTTCACCTCCATCCACCAGATCGGGCCGCAGCAGCGCGGCGTGGTGACCTTCTTCGGCCGCTATTCGGGGATGCTCGAACCCGGCATCCGCCTCACGCTGCCGACCCCGCTGACGCGCGTGACCAAGGTCGATGTCGAGCAGGTCCGCACCGACGAATTCCCGGGCGAAGGCGGCGAGAACGTGCTGACCGGCGACCAGAACATCATCGACCTCGCCTACACCGTGCGCTGGCGCGTCTCCGATCCGCGCAACTACGTGTTCGAGATCAAGGACCCGCAGGAAACCGTGCGGGCGACCGCTGAGAGCGCGATGCGTGCGGTGCTCGCCACCACCACGCTCGAACAGGCGATCGGCGCGGGCCGCACCGACATCGAGGCGCGCGTCGCGCAGGGGATGCAGGAAATCCTCGACAGCTACCAGGCCGGCGTCCGCATCCAGGGCGTGTCGATCAAGCAGGCGTCCGCCCCCGCGAGCCTGATCGACGACTTCAACGCGGTCACCGCCGCGCAGCAGGAAGCGGTCGGCAACTTGAACAACGCGCGCTCCTATGCGCAGCAGGTGATCGCGCGCGCGCAGGGCGAGGCCGCGTCGTTCGACAAGGTGTACGAGCAGTACCGCCTCGCCCCCGAGGTGACGCGCCGCCGTATGTATTACGAGACCATGGAGGCCGTGCTGGCCAATACCGACAAGACGATCGTGGAGCCGAACGGCGTGACCCCGTACCTGCCGCTCGACCGCGCGCGCCGGTTGCGTGAACCGGGCGAGGAAGCGTCCAGCAGCGCCGCCACCACTGCCACCCCGGCGGAGGGCGCACGCTGATGCCGCGCCTGCTCCAGCATCCGATCGCCGCCGTGTTCGCGCTGCTCGCCGCGGTGATCGTCGCCGCGATGACCTTCGCGATCGTGCCCGAAACGCAGCAGGCGGTCGTGCTCCGGCTCAACAACCCGCAGCGCGTCGTCAACCAGTGGCAGGCCGGGCAGACGATCGGCAACTCGGGCGCCGGCCTGATCGCGCGCGTGCCGTTGATCGACAACATCGTGTGGCTCGACAAGCGCGTGCTCGACGCCGACCTCGACAACACGCTGGTGCTGTCGACCGATCAGCTGCGGCTGAACGTCGACGCCTTCGCGCGCTTCCGCATCGTCGATCCGCTGCGCGCCGTCACCTCGACCGGCAGCACGTCGAACACCGAGGAGCGCGTCGCGGACCAGCTGCGTCCGCTGCTCGGCACCGCGCTGCGCAACGAACTCGGCAAAGTGCCCTTCTCGCTCCTGCTCAGCCCCGAGCGCGGCCGCGTGATGGACGCGATCCAGAACTCGCTCCAGCGCGACGCGCGCCAGTACGGGGTCGAGATCGTCGACGTCCGCATCAAGCACGCCGACCTGCCCGAGGGCAGCCCACTGGAGAGCGCGCTGCAGCGCATGCGCACCGCGCGGCAGCAGGAAGCGAACACGATCCGCGCCCAGGGGCAGAAGCAGGCGCAGATCGTGCGCGCCGAATCGGACGCGCAGGCCGCGCGCATCTACGCCGACGCGTTCAGCAAGGACGCCGATTTCTACGACTTCTACCGCGCGATGCAGTCGTATCGCCACACCTTCGGCGCCGACGGCGGGCCGAAGCCGGAAGGGTCGACCAACATCATCATGAGCCCGGGCAATTCCTACCTGCGCGAGTTCGAGGGTCGCGGTCGCTGAGGCGCTGCGCCGAGGCGACCGGAAAGGGAGAAAACGGGGGTTCGCTCGGGCCCGAAACGGGCCGAACGACGTTACCAAGCGTTCATATTCAAATGCTGTTCATCGTGCTTGAAGCATAGATGGACGGATTTTTTCTCCCTTTTTGTAGATGGGTGATCGAGAGGACATGAAGAAAGTGCGTTACGCCTACGCCCTCACCGGCGCGCTCCTCCTTGGCGGGACGGCGGCGTCGCTTACCTTGCAGAACCCGGCCACCGCGCAGACCGCGCAGAACGAACCGGGCGCGATCAGCGCGCAGGCGCCGCGCGCCGGCGCCCCGATGAGCTTCGCCGACATGGTGGCGAAGCTGCAACCCGCGGTGGTCAACATCTCCACCACGCAGAAGGTCACGGTGCAGCAGCAGGCGAACCCGTTCGCCGGCACGCCGTTCGGTGAGCTGTTCAATCAGTTCGGCGGCGGCGGCGGTGGCCAGGGCGGCGCACCGATCACGCGTGAGGGCCAGTCGCTCGGCTCGGGCTTTCTGATCTCGGCCGACGGCTACGTCGTCACCAACAACCACGTCATCGCCCCCGCTGGCCGCGGCGCGACCGTTGAATCGATCACCGTCACCTTGCAGGATCGCAAGGAATATACCGCCAAGCTGATCGGGCGCGACCCGACCTCCGACCTGGCGCTGCTCAAGATCAGCGCGCCGAGCGCGCTGCCGTTCGTCAAGTTCGGCGATTCGACCCGCTCTCGCGTCGGCGACTGGGTGGTCGCGATCGGCCAGCCGTTCGGGCTCGGCGGCACGGTGACCGCAGGCATCATCTCGGCGGTGCACCGCTCGACCGGCGGCGGCGCGTTCGACAGCTTCATCCAGACCGATGCGGCGATTAACCAGGGCAATTCGGGCGGCCCGATGTTTGACCTGAACGGCAACGTGATCGGTATTAACAGCCAGATTTACTCGCAGTCGGGCGGCAATATCGGGATCGGCTTCGCGATCCCCGCGACCGAGGCGCGCCCGATCATCGACACGCTGATGAAGGGTCAGTCGGTCAAGCGCGGCTATCTCGGTGTCAGCATCCAGCCGGTGACCGACGACATCGCCGCCGCGCTCGGCCTGCAGAAGAACGTCGGCGAGATCATCGGCCGCGTCGAACCGGGCGGTCCGGGTGCCAAGGCCGGGCTGCGCGCGGGCGACGTCGTGACCGCGGTCGGCGGCAAGCCGGTGACGCCGGACTCGACGCTGTCCTACCTCGTCGCCAACACGACGCCGGGCAGCTCGACCCGCCTCGACGTCATCCGCGACGGGCGTCCGACCACGCTCAACGCGACCGTGACGGTGCGCCCGGCGGACGACCAGCTCGCCGCGCTGACCGGCAACGGAGGCGACGATAATGACGGTATCCCCGACGGCGACACGCCGGCCGCGCCGTCGTCGAGCTCGCTCGGCATCACCGTGCAGCCGCTCACGCCGCAGATCGCGCGCTCGATCGGCGTCGACTCGACCGTGCAGGGCGTTGTCGTCGCGGCGACCGACCCGTCGTCGGACGCGGCGCAGAAGCTGAAGCGCGGCGACGTGATCTCCGCGGTCAACTCGACCCCGGTCCGCACCGCCGCCGACGTTGCCCGCGCGGTCGCCGCGGCAAAGGCCGCCAACCGTCCGCAGGTGCTGCTCCAGATCACCCGCCAGCGGACCAGCGGCGTCTTCATCCCGGTGAAGATCAAGTAAGCCACGCCCTTAGGCTGGCGCACGGGGCCGTCGCGGGAACATCCGCGGCGGCCCTGTTCGTTCAGGGGAGCCAGACGTACGCGCGCTGCCAACCCAGCGCTAAATCTCCGCGCCGGAACGGAGGGGCCCGGGGGTGGGTAGGCCCGACACGAAGCGCTTCGCACGCACCCAACCCACCCCAAGTTCCTCCTTTCCAAGGAGGAAAGCAGATGGCCGCGCCATCCACTCGCGGCCCGCTGTCCTACCCAGACGCACCCTGCCACGCCAGCCTCATGCGCCCCCACCCCTACTTGCCCATCCCGGCCCACACCCGCGCCCGCGCACACTCGCGCGTGAACCTCCACTTCCTCCACTTCGCCTTTTTGCAATCTCATCGCGCTTGGGCACGCGCGCGCATCGTCCTATGACGATGCGCCCATCCCGCACGAACCCGGAACCGCGCGCATGACCGACACCTCCTCCACCCCCGCGCCCGGCATCTTCGTCGGCGCCGACGTCGGCGGCGCGCATCCGCAGCGGCTCGACCTGCGCCGCGCCAACCGCCACGGGCTGATCGCGGGCGCGACCGGCACCGGCAAGACGGTGACGTTGCAGGGCATCATCGAGGGGTTCTCCGACGCCGGCGTGCCGTGCTTCGTGTCGGACGTGAAAGGCGACCTCGCCGGGCTCGCCATGCCGGGCTCCCCCACCGCGAAGATGCACGACACGCTGAAGGTCCGCGCGGCGGAGATCGGCGACACCGACTGGCGCTACGCCGCGGTGCCCGTGCAATTCTGGGACCTGTTCGGCGAGCAGGGCCACCCGATACGCGCCACCGTGTCCGAACTCGGTCCGTTGCTGCTCGCGCGGCTGATGGACCTGAACGAAGTGCAGGAAGGCGTGCTGACGATCGCCTTCCACGTCGCCGACGAGGAGGGGCTGCTGCTCCTCGACATCGACGATCTCCAGGCAATGCTCGCGCACTGCGCCGAGCGCGCGGCCGAGCTCACCACGCGCTACGGCAACGTGTCCAAGCAGTCGGTCGGCGCGATCCAGCGCGCGCTGCTGCAATTGCGCACCCAGGGCGCCGAGCATTTCTTCGGTGAGCCCGCGCTCGAGATGCGCGACCTGATCGCGACCGACCACGAGGGGCGCGGCGTCGTCAACGTGCTCGCCGCCGACAAGCTGATGCAGGGCCCCAAGCTCTACTCGACCTTCCTCCTGTGGCTGCTGTCCGAACTGTTCGAGACGCTGCCCGAGGTCGGCGACCCCGACAAACCGCGGCTTTGCTTCTTCTTCGACGAGGCGCACTTGCTGTTCGACGACACGCCCAAGGCATTGCTCGACAAGGTCGAGCAGGTCGTGCGGCTAATCCGCTCCAAGGGCGTCGGCGTGTACTTCATCACGCAGAACCCAGTCGACATCCCCGAGACGGTCGCCGGACAGCTCAACAACCGCGTCCAGCACAAGTTGAACGCCTTCACTCCGCGCGACCGCAAGGCGGTGAACGCCGCCGCCGACACCTTCCGCGCCAACCCGGGCGTCGACGTCGCGACCGCGATCACCGAGCTGAAGGTCGGCGAGGCGCTCGTCTCGCTGCTCCAGCCCGACGGCGCGCCCGCGCCGGTCACCCGCACCCTCATCAAGCCGCCGGGCAGCCGCTTGGGCCCGCTGACGCCAGAGGAGCGCCGCGTGCTGATCGAGACCGACGCGATCGGCGACAAGTACGACGACCCGATCGACCGCGAGTCGGCCGAGGAGATACTGTCGGCCAAGACGCAGGCCGCCGCCGCCGGCGTCGCCGCCGCGCGCGCCGAGGACGAGGCCGAGCGCAGCGCCGCGCTCCAGGCCAAGCAGCAGGCGCGCGCCGACCGCGACGCCGCGCGCGCCCGCGCCGCCGACGAGCGCGCGCACCGCGCCGCCGAGCGCGAGACGGCGAACTCGCCGTGGAACAGGATGGCGACCAGCGCGATGCGCTCCGCCTCCTCCTCGGTCGGGCGGCAGGTCGGCAACGAGATCGGGCGCGTGGTGTTCGGCGGCTCATCCAGGCGGCGCTCGAGCAGCGGTGGCGGCCTACTCGCCAGCGTGGTGCGCAACGTGCTCGGCGGGCTGATGCGGCGATGACGATCTTCACGTACGTCTCCCACGCCGACCTGGTCGCGCAGGTCCGCGCGCTCGCCGACGCGCTCGCCGCCGACCGCGACTGGGCGCCCGCGCACCTGATCGGCATCGGCCGCGGCGGGTTGATCCCGGCGGTCTACCTCAGCCACGCGAGCGGCCTGCCGATGCTCGCGGTCGATTACAGCTCCCAGGCGAGGACCTAGCCGCCGACGCGATTCAGCGGCTCGCCGAGCGGACGCGCGCGGGCGAGCGGCTGCTGTTCATCGACGACATCAACGATTCGGGCCGCACGATCGGCCACCTGCGCGACATGCTCGCGCGCGCCGGCGCGACGCCCGGCAGCATGCGTTTCGCCACGCTGATCGACAACAGCGGCTCCGCGCAGACCGTCGACTACCGCGCCCGCACGATCGACCGCGCGGTCGTAAAGGACTGGTTCGTCTTCCCGTGGGAGGCGATGGCTCCCGACAGCGCGATCCAGGCCGACGCGGAGGAAGTGCCCGAGCGGATTAGCTAGCGCATTGCGCCTGAACCATCGTCATCCCGGACTCGATCCGGAATCCCGCTCCCTTTGCCGCTCCAGAGAAGCGGAACCCCAAACCAAGTCCGGGGTGTTGCGTGAGAAGCGCGTCAGCCCACCATCTCCGTCACGCGCACGTCGCCGCGACGGTTGACGATCCGCCCCGACAGGATGCCGCTCATCTCGACCACCGCGCCCTGCTCGACGATCAGGTCGCCGCTGACGATTCCGCTCACCGCGGCGCGACACCCCGCGGCGACCGTCACGCTGCCGCCGACGATCCCGTCGACGTCGCCGTCGCGGTCGACGCGCAGGTCGCCATCGGTGATGCCGCCGCGGCGCTTCACTTCTTGATCAGGCCGATCTCGACCAGCCGCTGCATCAGGTAATCCTGCGCGGTGATCGGCTCGGGGTAGCGGTTCGGGTTCTCCGCGGTGATCGCCTGCGGCAGCGTCTGGATCAGGAAATCGGGCGCGGGGTGGAGGAAGAACGGCATCGAGTAGCGCGAGTGGCCGCGGCGCTCGGGCGGCGGGTTGATGACGCGGTGCGTGGTCGAGGGCAGCACGTGGTTGGTCAGCCGCTGGAGCATGTCGCCGACGTTGACGACCATCGCACCCTCGGGCGGCTTGATCGCGAGCCAGCGGCCCGACTGGCGGTCGAGCAGTTCAAGCCCGGCCTCCTCCGCGCCCAGCAACAGCGTGATGAGGTTAATGTCCTCGTGTGCGCCAGCGCGCACGCCCTCCGCGTCGACCGGGATCGGCGGGTAATGGAGCAGGCGCAGCACCGAATTGCCGTCGCGCACCGCCGGATCGAACCAGTCGGCGTCGAGCCCCAGGTGCAGCGAGATCGCCGACAGCAGCTTGTCGCCCGCGGTATCGAACGCGCTGAACAGCTCGACGAACGTATCCTTTAACCCCTCGGGCCGCGCCGGCCAGATGTTGGGCGCCATCTCGCCCGCGAAGCGATGCCCCTCCGGCAGCTCGCGCCCGACGTGCCAGAATTCCTTCAGATCGACGTGCTTGGCGTCCTTCGCGATCTCGGTCTTGAACGGCGTGTAGCCGCGCGCGCCGCCCGCGCCCTCGACGAAATAGCCGCGCTTCTCGTCCTCCGGCAGCGCGAACAACTGCTGCGTCTCGTCCCAGGCGCGGTCGATCAGATCCTGCGGCACGCCGTGGTCGGCGACGATCGCGAAACCGAACCGCTCGAACGAGTTGCCGAGCGCGGCGGCGAACCCGCGCGGGTCGCGCGCCTGATCGGCGAGGCTGAGCGTCGGAACCTGGGCGGAGGGCGTGTCGAGCATGGGTCAATCGTCCGGTTGATCGTTCGGGCCGACATAGGTCCTCGCGCGCCCGACCGCCACCCTGGGCGTCACCCGATGCGGACGACGCCCGCGCTCTGCTGTCCCTGCGGCGACAGGTCGATCGTGAAGTTCTGATCGTCGTCCTTGCCGGTCAGCGTGTCGCCCTCGACGCGCACCGGCGTCCCCGCTTCCCTGAACTGCTCGGCGAACCAAGTGCGAACAGTGGCGGGGTCGGCCGGGCTGGTGAAGCGCACCGTCACCTTGTCCTTGCCCGTCCCGTCGACGTTGACCGCAGAAATCCTGCTGTCGGGGTAGAGGTGAACGCCGTTGATGTCGAAATTCTCGGCGGTCAGGTTGATCTGCGGCAGCGTGAATTCGCCCTTGAACGCGGGCGTGTCGATCTTGACCTCGCCCGCCCGGCTGATCGAGCCGCCGCTGCCGTTCGCGGTCACCGCGACCTGCGTTCCCGGCTCGCCCCGATCGCACGCGGCGAGTGATGCGGCGATGATGGCCAGGATCAGCGGCGTACGCATGGTCGTTCTCCCCGTGTTATTACACCAACACACTATGCGTACGCGTGTGCGTGGTCAAGCAACCGCGCGGAACCCGGCGCGGCGCTGCGCCGTTCGCGCCTCGAAGGAGAATAGACATGGGCGGCCATCAGGTTACCAGCCACGGTTCGGGCGACGACGGCTACGACGAGGACGGCTACGACGAGTCGCAGCGCGCCGAGATCCTGGAGGCGACGCGCGACGGGCCGAGCGACGGCACGATCATGACCGACCTTGATCCCGACATCGACGCAAACGACGATGACGAGGATGCCGAGCGCGAGGACGAACTGCAGATGACCGACGCGCAGGTCGGCGAGCAGGACGATGACAGCGACCAGGACGACGCCGACATCGCCGAGGACGAGGCGCAGGACGACTTCGACGCGGGCACGCTCGCCGAGGACGGCGACCTGGAAGACCGCGACGACGTGGCGACGAAGCCGTAAGTCGACGCAAGATCGACGTGCGAGGCACAGCCTCGCACGAGGTGCGCCACCAAGGTGGCGCCGTCGACCGGCCAGCGCGACGAAGCCGGCGCACAAGGCGCGGCTTCGCCGCGTCTGACGCGACGGCGGGCGTGTCACGAAACAGCAGCCCGACCGACCAGCGACACGAGCGACAGGCTCGCCCCTACGGCTAACGCCCGCTCACAACCCCGCCGCGTTGACGATCGCGGCCACGTCAGCCGCATTCACCGCCGCCCCGCTCGCGTCGACGATCCCGCCCTTGTCCGCGCGCGACCCCTTCGGCGCGCCGCCCGCGACGTCGAAGGCGAACCACAGCACGCCGCCCGCCCACCACAAAGCCGCCCAGCGGCTACGAAACAGGCGCGAGAGTCTCATGCCAAGCGGGATAGCGCGCGGCCGCTTAGCGAAGCGTTGACGCGGCCGCGCGGCGGGTTCACGCTGCCGCCTCGATGCTGCTGATCGCCCTCGCCCTACAGGCGGCCACCGCCGCGCCGGCGCCAACCGCGCCGACCGGAGCGCCGACCGGAGCGCCGACGCGCATGTCGATCCTGGTGCCGGTCGCGAACGAGCGCTGCGTCCGTCAGGCGGGCGGCGACATCGTCGTCTGCGCCGACGCGCTGCCCGCACAGAGCCTGCCGCTGCCGAACGAAGCGGTGTCGGACAAGCCCGTGCCGGTCAATCGCTACCTGACGGGGCGCGGCGCGCTGAACGCGGAAGGCGCACCCTGCGCGGCGGTACAGCGCGGGTGCACGACCGGCGTCGACATGATCGGCGGCGGCGTCGCGCTGGTGCGCGGCATCCAGAAACTGATCGCACCGGGCAGCTGCTGCGAGAACCTGGGCGAAGCGACCAGCGGCGGGCGGCTCGCGCGCGACGTGGTGAGCGGCGTCGGGCGGCTGTTCCGCGGCAAGCCCGACCGCAGCGGGCGCGTCGCCATCCCGCTCGACGACACGCCGCCCGCGACCAGCCGCGTGCTGCCGTGACCTAAGCGCGGGTGGCAAACACGCCGCCCTGCTTCCGCCTCCGACGCTACCCCTATTCTTCCGCGCAATCCCCCGTGCGCTTGGCAACGATCCGCGTCACCATGCCGCCCGCCTGCGCCGCCACGCCACCGCGGCGGACGGTGGCGGTCAGGTCGACCGCGCTTGGTGAGTAACGCCCCTTCTGGCTGACCGTCAGCGTCTCGCCGCCCGCGTTGCGGCACGCCATTTCGGCGTCGAGCTGCTCGCCCTTCAGCGTGAAGCGGCGAAAGCGGCAGTTCGCGCCCGCGGCGGTGGAAAGATCGCCGAACAGCGGCTTGGCGGCTTCCTCGTCGGTCAGGCACGCCTCGGTCGTGCTGGTGTCGCCCACCTGCTCGCGGATCGCCGCGGCCGTCGGCGTCTTGTCCGCCCCCGCGTCGAAGCTGACCAGCCGCGTGTCGGTCCGCCACTGCCCCGCCACCGGCTTCTCGATGCTCGCGGTCGCGCTCGCCACCTCCGCGATCGACGCGTTGGTCAGGTCGATGTCGCCGCTGCACGCCGCCAGCGGCAGGACGGCGAGGAGGAGAAGGCGCCTCACGACTCCGTGCCCGCCTTGGCGGTCGCGACGCGCCCCGCGCCCGGCTTCGCCAGGTCGAGCACCGCCGCGGTCATCGCGATCGCGCCGGTGGTGATCGCGGGCTCGGGCGCGATCCGGAACTCGGGCGAGTGATGCGACCCGATCTTGGGGCCACCGCGCGCCGCCGCGTCGATCTCCGCCTTGGTCGAGCCGCCGACCGCGAAATAATAGCCTCTCACGCGCGTGTCGGGCTGGACGTAGTAAGCGAAATCCTCTGCCCCCATCCCGTCCTGTACGAACGCGGGGACGTTCGTCGCGCCGAGCGTTTCCACCATCACCGCGTTCAGCCGCCGCGCCAGCCCAGCGTCGTTGATCGTCGTCGGCGTGCCCTCGCTGACCGTCACCACCGGCATCTTGTCCTTGGGCATGCCGTTCAGCACGCCGATGCCGTTCGCCACGCGCCTGATCCCGTCGAGCAGCCGCTTGCGCTCCACCTCGTTGTTCGCGCGCACCGTCACCTGCAGCTTCGCCATGTCGGAGATGATGTTGTGCTTCAGTCCCGCGTGGAACGAGCCCACCGTGATGACGCCGGGGTCGAGTGGCGGGCGCTCGCGGCTGATCAGCCCTTGCAGCGCGATCACCGTCTGCGACGCCATGTACACCGGGTCCTTGCCCTCGTGCGGGCTGGCACCATGCGCGCCGATGCCGGGCACGTCGATGTTGACCGAGTCGGAGGAGGAGTATTGGATGCCCTCGGACGCGGACACCGTACCCGCCTGCATACCCGCCGCGACGTGGAAGGCGAGCGCGTAGTCGGGCTTGGGGAAGCGCGTGAACAACCCGTCGGCGATCATCGCCTTGGCGCCGCCGACCCGCTCCTCGGCGGGCTGGACGACGAACACGATCGTGCCGGCCCAGCGATCGCGCAGCGCCGCCAGCTGCCGCGCGGTGCCGATCATCGCGGTGATGTGCGTGTCGTGGCCGCACGCGTGCATCACGGGCACCTCCACCCCGTCGACGCCGACCTGGCGCACGCGGCTGGCGTTGGGCAGCCCCGACTTCTCCTCGACCGGCAACCCGTCCATGTCGGCGCGCACCAGCACCACCGGCCCCGCCCCGTTCTTCAGCACGCCGACGACCCCGGTCTGCCCGACCTTCTCGGTCACCACCATGCCGGGCACCGCGCGCAGCGCCGCCGCCATCTTCGCCGCGGTGCGCGTCTCGCGGAACGACAGTTCGGGATTGCGATGGAAATCGTCCCACATCGCGCCCAGGTCGCGCTTGTAGTCGGCGCGGATCGCGGCGGCGTAATCGGGCTCGGCGAGAGCCGCTGTCGCGCCGAGCGTCGCGGCGAGCGTGCCGGCAGCCGCTAGCAGGTGGATCAGGCGCATCGTATTTCCCCTCTTCTGCCACGACCATAGCCGCGCCGTTCCGGATGCCTAGGGGGATCGCGTATCTTGCCCCCGCGCGCGCGATCCTGCACTCGGGCGCGCATGTTCGACCTCGACGCCTATCTCTCCCGCATCGACCTGCCCGCGCGCCCGACCAACGACGGCGAGGGGCTGCAACGGCTCCAGCGCGCGCACCGGCTCGCGATCCCGTTCGAGAACCTAGACGTGCGGCTCGGCCGCGGCGTCGCGATCGACTCCGCCGCGGTGTTCGCGAAGCTCGTGACCGCGCGGCGCGGCGGCTACTGCTTCGAGCACAACCGGCTGTTCCTCGACGCGCTCGCTGCGACCGGCTTCTCCGCGCGCCCGCTGCTCGCGCGCGTGTGGCTCGGCGCCACCGAGGTGCCGCCGCTCACCCACACGCTGTCGCTGGTGACGATCGGCGACGAGCAGTGGATCGCCGATCCCGGCTTCGGCGGCAGCTACGCGCCCGTCATGCCGCTGCGCGACGGTGCGGAGGCCGAGGCGCCCGACGGCGCGCGCTTCCTGCTCGCGCGCCACGACGCGCACGGCTGGATGCTGTCGCGCAACGGCGATCCCGCCACCACCGACGGGCGCGGCACGGGTCCGGGCTGGCAGCAGCAGTACAGCTTCACGCTGGCGTCCGTGCACGACAGCGACCTCGCGATGGGCAATCTCTGGGCGTCGACCGCGCCCGCCAGCCGCTTTACCAATCACGCCATCGTGTCGATCATCCTGCCGCACGGCTTCGCGACGCTGACCGACCGCGACTATCGCCGCCGCGCCGCATCGACCGACAGTGCGGGCGAGATCACCGACCCGCGCGTCTACCGCATGCGCCTGTCGATGATGTTCGGCATCGACCTGCCGAAGGACGACGTGGCGGCGCTGAACCTGTTCTGACGCGCCGCCGGTCCGATCAGCCGACGAACGCGCGCTCGATCACGTAGGTGCCGGGCGCGGCGTTCGATCCCTCGACGAAGCCGAGCTTCTCCAGCGTCGCGGCGGTGTCGCGGATCATGTCCATCGACCCGCACATCATGATGCGGTCGGTTTCCGGGTTGAAGCATTTGTCGCCGGTGATCGGATCGCCGAACATCCGGCCGTTCTCCATCAGCGCGTCGATGCGCCCGCTGGTGTGGAACGGCTCGCGCGTGACGGTCGGGATATAGTGGAACTGCTCAGCCGCCTCGTCCGCCACCAGCGGATCGTCCGCCAATCGCGCGGCGAGCTCGTCGTGATAGGCGAGGTCGCTGACGCGCCGCACCGAGTGAACCACCACCACCTGGTCGAACATGGTGTACACGTCCGGGTCGCGCGCCAGGCTCAGGAACGGCGCCAGGCCCGTGCCGGTCGACAGCATGAACAGCCTTTTGCCCGGCAGCAGCGCGTCGGTGACCAGCGTGCCGGTGGGCTTGCGCCCCAGATAGATTTCGTCGCCCGGCACGATCTGTTGCAGCCGCCCGGTCAAGGGACCGTTCTCGACCTTGATCGACAGGAACTCCAGCTCCTCGGCGTAATGCTGGCTCGCGACCGAGTAGGCGCGCATGATCGGCTTGCCCGCCGCGCCGCCCTCGACCTCCTCACCCGGCAGCCCGATCATCACGAACTCGCCCGAGCGGAAGCGAAAGCTCGACGGCCGCTCGACCGCGAAGCTGAACAGATGCTCGTTCCAGTGACGGACCCAGTTCACCTTGACGCTGGCAAACGCCTTGCTCTCGGGAATGCTGATGGGGGCGCGGACGTCGGTCATGCCTGATCTTCCTCGAACCGCGCCCGGACGGCACGGTGTCTCTCTGCTGCTGGTCTGAATTGCGAACGCCGCGCAATATGGGTCGCGCGGCACGCGGTCAACCAAGCGGAGCTTGTCGCGCGTCAAGCTCCTTCACCCCCCCCCCCCGCAGTGCGCCAAGCTCCTTCACGCCGCGCCACCTAGCGCCCATATCGCCAACATATGTCGATCCAGATCCGCACCAACCTGGCCGAACCCGAGACGGGCGACGATTTCGTCCCCCACCGCCCGCAGCGCCCGGCGAAGGTCGAGGGCGGGCGCCCGTTCAAGCTCGTCAGCGACTACCAGCCCTCGGGCGACCAGCCGACCGCGATCCGCGACCTGGTCGAGGCCGCGCGCGCGGGCGAGAAGGATCAGGTGCTGCTCGGCGTCACCGGCTCGGGCAAGACCTTCACGATGGCGAAGGTGATCGAGCAGATGCAGCGCCCCGCGCTGATCCTCGCCCCCAACAAGATTCTCGCCGCGCAGCTCTACGGCGAGTTCAAGTCGTTCTTCCCCGACAACGCGGTCGAGTATTTCGTCAGCTACTACGATTACTACCAGCCCGAGGCGTACGTGCCGCGGTCGGACACCTACATCGAGAAGGAAAGCTCGGTGAACGAGGCGATCGACCGGATGCGCCACTCCGCCACCCGCTCGCTCCTGGAGCGCGACGACGTGCTGATCGTCGCCTCGGTATCGTGCCTCTACGGCATCGGCTCGGTCGAGACCTATTCGGCGATGATCTTCGACCTGAAGAAGGGGCAGAGCGTCGACCAGCGCGAGATCATCCGCAAGCTCGTCGCGCTTCAGTACAAGCGCAACGACGCCGCCTTCCAGCGCGGCAACTTCCGCGTGAAGGGCGACAATCTCGAAATCTTCCCGTCGCACTACGAGGACAGCGCGTGGCGCGTCTCGTTCTTCGGTGACGAGATCGAGGAGATCGTCGAGTTCGATCCGCTGACCGGCAAGAAATCGGCCTCGCTCAACTCGATCCGCATCTACGCCAACTCGCACTACGTGACCCCCGGCCCGACGATGAAGCAGGCCGCCGACGCGATCCGCCACGAGCTGACCGAGCGCCTCAAGGAGCTGGAGATCGAGGGCAAGCTGCTGGAGCGGCAGCGGCTGGAGCAGCGCACCAACTTCGACCTGGAGATGATCGCCGCCACCGGCAGCTGCAACGGCATCGAGAATTACAGCCGTTTCCTGACTGGCCGCCTGCCCGGCGAGCCGCCGCCCACCCTGTTCGAGTATCTGCCCGAGAATGCGATGCTGTTCGTCGACGAGAGTCACCAGACGATCGGCCAGATCAACGGCATGTCGCGCGGCGACCACCGCCGCAAGATCACGCTCGCCGAGTACGGCTTCCGCCTTCCTAGCGCGATCGACAACCGACCCCTGCGCTTCAACGAGTGGGACGCGATGCGCCCGCAGACCGTCTGCGTCTCGGCGACGCCGGGCACGTGGGAGATGGAGCAGGCCGCGGGCGTCTTCGCCGAGCAGGTGATCCGCCCGACCGGCCTCATCGACCCGCCGATCGAGATCAAGCCGGTCGAGGAGCAGGTACAGGACCTGATCGTCGAGGCGCGCAAGACCGCCGAACTCGGCTACCGCACCCTCGTTACCACGCTGACCAAGCGGATGGCGGAGGACCTGACCGAATATATGCACGAGGCGGGGATCAAGGTCCGCTACATGCACTCCGACGTCGAGACGCTGGAGCGTATCGAGCTGATCCGCGACCTGCGCCTCGGCGTCTACGACGTGCTGATCGGCATCAACCTGCTGCGCGAAGGGCTCGACATTCCCGAATGCGGGCTGGTCGCGATCCTCGACGCCGACAAGGAGGGCTTCCTGCGCTCCGAAACCTCGTTGATCCAGACGATCGGCCGCGCGGCGCGCAACGTCGACGGCCGCGTGATCCTCTACGCCGACCGCATCACCGGCTCGATGGAGCGCGCGATGAACGAAACGCAGCGCCGGCGCGAGAAGCAGCAGCAGTACAACCTCGAACACGGCATCACGCCGACGACGATCCGCCGCAACATCGGCGACATTATCGCGCACGTCAGCCAGGGCGATCAGGTCACCGTCGAGATCGACGAAGACCGCCCGCACATGGTCGGCCACAATTTGCGCGGCTATATCGAGGAGCTGGAGAAGAAGATGCGCAAGGCCGCATCCGACCTCGAGTTCGAGGAAGCCGGGCGCCTGCGCGACGAGATCCGCCAGCTAGAGCAGGAGGAGCTCGGCCTGCCGGTCGAGCAGCACAAGGCGCCGATCATGGGCCGCTCGAACGAGGGCAAGCCCGGCACGCGCAAGACCCGATTCGGCAAGCAGCAGCAGATGCGAATGAACAAGCGCCGGTGACTGGAAGGTCGTGACCCGCCCGCGCTTTCTGCTCGGGGGCACGGCGCTCGCGCTGCTGCTCGGCGCGGCGCTGGTCGCAATGACCGGAGGCGGGGTGCAGCCGGGCATGCGGTTCACGGCCACCGCGCTGCCGACGATACTGCCCTTCGTGCTCGGCACCCTGGCACCGCGCGGCCGGCGCGCGCTGTGGCTGGTGCTCGCCGCGCTCGTCACCGCCGGATGGACCAGCGCGGCGCTCGGCCTGCGCGCCGCGGTCGACGGACCGAGTTTCGCGGGGCTCCACGGCTGGCTTGCCTGCGCCGTGGCTGGCGCGGTCGCGCTCGTCGTCACCACCATCGGCACGGTTCGTCACCGCACCCGCGCGCGCAACCGAACCGCGACCTGACATCTCCAGCGCGCCACCTGCTTGATTGATCGCGAGGCGCTGTCCTGCACGCCCGCGCCACCCGCGCGACATCGCACGCCGCCAGCCACTCGCAGTTCAGCCGCGCGCGCCTACATGGAGAGCATGTACGCGCAGCCCAGACAGGAACGGTTCGGTGCCGCCGCCGCCGCGCTCGCGGTCACGGGCGCGCTCGGCTGGGCGCTGCTGACGGGGCTGGCGGGCGACGCGATCCGGCAGCGCGTCGACGAGGGGCTGCGGCTGTTCGACCTCGCCTCGCCCCCTCCCCCGCCGCCCGCGAAGACGGTGCCCCGACCCAAGGTCAGCAAGCGCGCCGAGGGCCGCGCCGCGCCGCCCAACATCCGATCGAAGGCGACGCAGGTCGTCGCGCCCGAGCCGGTCGTGGTCATCCCCGTCCCCCCGCCCCCGATTGTCGTCGCGACCAAGGCGTTCGAGGGTAATCAGGCGACGCAGGGTGCCGCGCCCCGCGTCGGCCCCGGAACGGGCGCGGGCGGCGTCGGCGACGGCACCGGATCGGGCGGCTGGGGTGACGGCGACGGCGATGGCGGCGACGAGACGCCACCGATCCAGCGTCGCGGCCGGATCACCGACGGCGACTTCCCGTCCGACATCCGCGACCTCGCGGAAACCGGGTTCGAGGGCACCGTGTCGGTCCGCTTCCTGGTGCAGACCAGCGGCCGCGTCGGCGAGTGCCGCGTGACGCGGTCGAGCGGCTACCGCTCGCTCGACGCCGCGACCTGCCGCCTGATCCAGCAGCGCTTCCGCTACGAGCCGTCGCGCGACGCCGACGGTCGTCCGGTCCCGGCCTGGATATTGGAGAACCACACCTGGGCGATCGAGGGCGACCAGCGCTGATGATGCTGGCATCCGCCGGGAGGACACTAACCCTTCCTCCACCGTCGTCCCGGACTTGATCCGGGACCCCGCTTCTTAACCGAGCTGCAGAGTGAGATCCCAGGTCAAGTCCGGGGAAACGTGAAGACAGCCGCTAGCTCAGGACCATCGCCAGCATCATGAAGCGAGAAGGCGGCACCCGCGGGCGCCGCCTCCCCTCACCGGCGCTCAGCGCGCGTCCTTGTCCGGCTGCATCGGCTCGGCGTCGATCGTCTGCGGCGGGCGCGTGTTGCCCTTCTCGGGCGCGTCCGGGTCTTCCAGCAGCTCCTCGGTCGCCTTCTGTACGTCGTTCTTCTCGCTCATCGCGTCAGTCCTTCATGCTCGCGGGCACGCTGCCGCCGTTCTTCTCCAACTCGCGCATCACCGCCTTGTGGAGCCAGATGTTCATCTCCGCCGATCCGTCCTTGGCACCGCTGTAGCCCAGCTCGGCCGCGAGCTCCTTGCGGTTGGAAAGGCTCGAATCGAGGTCGAGCAGCTTCATCAGGTCGACGATCGAGGTCCGCCAGTTGAGGTCCGGATTGCCCTTCTGCGACGCGATGTTGGTCAGCACCTGCTCGACGTCGACGGCTTGCGCCGGGGCGGGGGCAGGGGTGGCGGGCGCCTGCGCCGGAGCGGACTGCGGCGACTGCTGCGGCGCGGGGTGCGCGGCGCCGCCGGTCGGCGCCGGCGCGGGCGCCGCGTCCTTCTTGCCGCCGAACTGACCGCCCAGCGGTCCGTTGTGGCCGAAGATCGCATCCTTGATCTTGCCGAAAATGCTCATGCTTGAACTCCTGGGATCAGCCGTTGGCCAGATTTTCGTTGGGGACTTCGTAGTAGCGCGCGACGCTGTCGGCGTAGGATTGGTTGAAGACCGGCGGATTGTTCGCCCAGCTCGGCCCGCCCTCCAGCATCCGCCGGTCGATCGTCACCACGTACAGGTCGCGCACCGCGTCGAGCGACAACAGCGAGAACGGCAGCGGGTAGAAGCTCTTGCCCATCCCCAGGAACCCGCCCAGGCTCAGCACCGCGTGCGTCACCCGGCCAGACCCCTTGTGCACCATGAAGGCGTGCACACTGCCCAGATGGTCGCCGTCGCGGCTGTCGACCCGCATCGAGTCGGCTAGGGTCGAGCGCACCAGCAACTGGTTCGGCTCGGCGTTGGTCGATGCGGCGTCGGTGTCGGTGTCGGACATATGGTCTCCCCTTGAATACGGCGGAACAACCGCCCGCCGCGGCGGCGGGTTCCAGCCGCGGTTGAGCGCGGGTCGCGCATCCGGCATAGCCCGGCGGATGACCGTTTCGCGCCCGCCCGTCCGCCCGCTGCTCCGCGTGTTGCCCCCGATGGCGCTGTTGTGGGTCGCGGCCTGCGTCGCGCCGCCGCGCGCGCCGACCCCGGTCGACGCACCGCGCCCGACTCCCACGCTCGCGCCGCCGCGCCCCGCGCCGGTCGATTGGCAGGACTGGCCGCGCACGCCCGGCACCTGGACCTACCAGCGCGACGCGCGCGGCAGCCGCGCGCTGTTCGGCACTGCGGGGCGCGACGCGCTGGCGGTGCTGCGCTGCGACCGCGGCGAGCGTCGCCTGTTCCTGTCGCGCCCCGGCAGCGCCACCGCGCCGTTCACGATCCGCACCACCTCCACCACGCGCAGCGTCGCGGCGCAGCCGACCGGCGGCACCCCGCCCTACGCCGCGACCGCGTTCGCGCCGACCGATCCGCTGCTCGACGCGATCGCGTTCAGCCGCGGACGGTTCACGATCGAGCAGGCGGGCACCCCCGCGCTGGTCCTGCCGCCCTACGCCGAGATCGGCCGCGTGATCGAGGATTGCCGCGGCTGACGGCGTGCCGGCGCGCGGCCCATGGCGCGCGCGGCGGCGGATGCTCGATCAGACGAGTTGAGAATACAAGCCTTGTATATCACCCGCGAAGAGGACACATTGCTCTCGCGATCAACGCAGGTCGCACGTGTCTTCAACCAGCGAAAGGAGGTGATCCGATGTCTCATGGTTCAGCAGTGGGTTCGGTTCAGTTCGTTCGGGGGACTCGCGTCTGAGGATCGCCGACGGGCCGGAGGGTATCGTCCCTCATTCAACGGCTCGCTGACGTTTCGAAGAGGCGTTCATGGTCTCCCGGGCTGGAGCTCTCCGGCCGCTGACCATGTCTAGGGGTTGTCAGGTCCATCAGCAGACGGCCTGGCAGCCCCTTCTCATTTCCGGGCTCGGCGGAGCGCGATCGTTCGCCGGCGCCTCACCAGTCTCTGACCCATTCGATCCGCCGTCGTCCCGGACTTGATCCGGGACCCCGCTGCCTTTCTCCCGCCGTGCTCGAAGAACTGTACGCCGAACCTAGTTTAGGGTGACGAAGGAATGTGCGTTACGCTGATCTGAGTACGCTCTGTCGCAGCCTTCCACGCGCACCGTGCATCACATCCAACACCGGCACGCCCACACCGACGATCTGAAAACCCGCGCCGCTCGTCAGCAGGAAGCCGCTCGCTCACCCACCCTGCGGCATGCTGAAATATGGCAGCATGTGCGCGCAATAATCCGCCTTGCCCAGCTCGATGCCCTCGGCGCGCAGGATCGCGTAGGCGGTCACGACGTGAAAGTAGAATTGCGGCAGCGCCCAATCGCGCGCGTAAACGGTCGCGGTCACGTTCATCGCCATCCCGTTCGGCAGCGCGTGCGCGATCGGCGCGTCGCCGTCGAGCGTCAGGCCATCCGCGGCCGCCGCTTCCACCACCGCCAGCGTCTCGCTGATCCGCGCCCGCGCATCGGCAAGCGTGCCGGGCCGCTCGCCCGCGTTGCGCGCTTCCTCCAGCAGCTCCTGGATTTCGGGCGGGAAGTCGCGCGCCTGCAATCGGAACACCGCCTCCTGCGCCTGCCGGCACGCGAACCGGACCTGCGTGGCGAGCGGGAACATGTCGGGGGCGAGCCGCGCCGACAGCAAAGCCTCCGCCTCGCCGCCGCGTGCCGCTTCGGCCTTGTCGAGCCACGTCGCCATCGTGCCCAGCATCTGGGTGTAGGTCGGCAGCAGCAGGTCGGACAGAGTCATGCGGTGGCTCGCTCGGTGCGGTGGATCAGGCGGGTTCCTTCCGCCGCGCGCGTTTGTGCGTCAAGCATGGCGCGTCACGCCGGCTGGAGCAGCCCCTCGCGCGCGATCTTCTCGCGCCAGACGAGCGGCGCGAGCTGGTGGACGTTCTGCCCCTCCGCGTCGACCGCGACCGTGACGGGAAAGTCGCTGACCTCGAACTCGTAGATCGCTTCCATCCCCAGGTCCTCGAACCCGACGACCTTCGAACCCTTGATCGCGCGCGCGACCAGATAGGCCGCACCACCGACCGCCATCAGGTACGCCGACTTCGCCTCCCGGATCGCGTCGGTTGCCGCCGGGCCGCGCTCGGCCTTGCCGACCATCGCGAGCAGGCCCTGGTCGAGCATCATGCGCGTGAACTTGTCCATCCGCGTCGCGGTCGTCGGACCCGCCGGCCCCACCACTTCCTCGCCGACCGGATCGACCGGCCCGACATAGTAGATCACGCGTCCGCGGAAGCTGACCGGCAGCTCCTCACCGCGCGCCAGCATGTCCGCGATCCGCTTGTGCGCGGCGTCGCGCCCGGTCAGCATCTTGCCGTTAAGCAGCAGCCGGTCGCCGTGCTTCCACGTCGCCACCACCTCGGGCGTCAGCGCGTCGAGGTCGACGCGCTTGGCCGCCGCGTCGGGCGTCCAGTCGACCTTGGGCCATTCATCGAGCTTGGGCGCTTCCAGGTACGCCGGGCCGCTGCCGTCGAGCGTGAAGTGCGCGTGGCGCGTCGCGGCGCAGTTCGGGATCATCGCCACCGGCTTGCCCGCGGCGTGGCACGGCGCGTCCATGATCTTGACGTCCAGGATGGTGGAGAGGCCACCCAGCCCCTGCGCGCCGATGCCGAGCGCATTGACGCGGTCGAAGATCTCGATGCGCAGCGCCTCCAGGTCGTTCCTCGGCCCGCGCGCCTTCAGCGGACCCATGTCGATCGGCTCCATCAGCGCCTGCTTGGCGAGCAGCACGCAATGCTCCGCGGTGCCGCCGATGCCGATGCCCAGCATGCCCGGCGGGCACCAGCCCGCGCCCATCTGCGGCAGCATCTCGATCACCCAGTCGACGATCGAATCGGACGGGTTCATCATCTTGAACTTGGACTTGTTCTCGCTGCCGCCGCCCTTCGCCGCGACGTCGACCGACACGGTGCTGCCCGGCACCATGTCGACGTGGAGCACGCACGGCGTGTTGTCGCGCGTATTGCGGCGGGTGAAGGCCGGGTCGGCCAGCACCGAGGCGCGCAGCTTGTTCTCCAGGTGCAGGTAGGCGCGGCGCACGCCCTCGTCGACCACGTCCTGCAGCGAGCGCGATGTGTCGTCCAACTGGCAGTCCATGCCCCATTTGACGAACACGTTGACGATGCCGGTATCCTGGCAGATCGGACGATGCCCTTCCGCGCACATCCGGCTGTTGGTCAGGATCTGCGCGATCGCGTCCTTGGCGGCCGGGCTCTTCTCGGCCTCGTACGCCTCGCCCAGCGCGCGGATGTAATCCATCGGGTGATAGTAACTGATAAACTGGAGCGCGTCGGCCACGCTCTCGATCAGATCGGCTTCGCGGATCACGGTCGTCATGGCCGAACCCTGTAGGACGCGCCACCCGCGCTCGCAACCGTGCGACGCGGGGGGTGCTCGCCGTTGGTAAAGATCGCGTTAGGCATCCGCGCTAAGCTTCGGCAAACGCCGCTCACCTATGTCACCCTTATGGGTAACATGCGTCCTTCACCGAGCGAAGCTGCTGACACGATCGTCGGTGACGCGGACGATCCCGCGCCCGACGTGCTGGCGAGTCTGGGCCTATCGGCGATCGACGAGGAGCGCGTCGGCGACGATCGCGAGGCAGCACTCGCGGCGGTCGCCGACCTGTGGCCCGCGGCGGGAATCGCGCTGGTCGCGGTGCCGCTCGTGCTCGTGATCGCGGCGGCGGTGTCGGGTGCCGACGGGCTGGCGGCCAAGATCGCGCTCGCCGGACTGCCCGCGCTGCTCGCCGGGCCGGGCATCTTCGCGCTGCTCCGCCTCGTCGTCGCGCAGCAGCTCGCGACGCATCACCGCGTCGCCTTGGTGGCGGGCGGCGTCGCGGCCGCCGCCGCGTCGCTGTTCACGCTGTCGCAGCTCGTCGCCAACCTGACCGACCACCCGGCGCAGGTCGCCGCGATCGTCGCGGTGTTCGGCACCATGATCGTGACGGTGGCGGTAATCTACCCGCTGCCCGCCGCCACGCTCGGCCTCGCCGCCGCGCTCGCCGGCGCCACCGCCATACGCTTCGGCCTGTCCTGGTCGAGCCCCGTCGCCCTCGTGCTCACCGCCTTGCTCGGCCACGGCCTGATCCGCCGCAGCCGCGCGCGCCTGCGCGACCTCGCCGAGCAGGAGGAAGCCGCGGGCGCGGAAACGCTCGCCAGCCGGCTCGTCAACGAGTTCGAGAGCCACGGCTCGGGCTGGTTCTGGCAGACCGATCGCGGCGGCCGCCTCACCTACCTGAGCGACAAGGTCGCGCGCGAGGTCACCGGATTCGGGATCAAGGCCAAGGGCGAGGCGCTGACCCGCGTATTCCGCGTCGATGCCGCACTCGCCGAGACCGAGCGCACGCTCACCTTTCACCTGTCGAGCCGCACCTCCTTCTCCGACTACTCGGTCCGCCCCGCGCCCGAGGACGCGCCCGAGCGCTGGTGGTCGATCTCGGGCCGTCCCCTGCTCGACCATCTCGGCCGGTTTCAGGGCTTCATCGGCTCGGGCTCCGACCTGACCGAGAAGCGCCGCGCCGAGGCTGAGATCACCCGCCTCGCGCTGTTCGACAGCCTGACCGGGCTCGCCAACCGCCAGCGCATGCGCCTCCAGCTCGAGCAGATGCTCGCCCCCAATCAGCGCGGGCACGGCTTCAACAGCCTGTTCCTGCTCGACCTCGACCGGTTCAAGGCGGTCAACGACACGCTCGGCCACCAGGTCGGCGACGAACTGCTCAAGCAGGTCGCGGGACGGTTGCAGAAGACGGTCGGCGAGGTCGGCATGGTTGGCCGGCTGGGCGGCGACGAGTTCAAGGTCATCATCCCCCGCGAGGGCAACCGCGAGCGGCTGGGCGCGCTCGCCGACGCGATCATCACCGCGCTGTCCCGGCCTTACTACATTGACGGCGCGACCATCTCGATCGGCTGCTCGATCGGCGTCGCGATCGCGCCCGAGCACGGCGACAATCCCGAGGCGCTGGTCCGCAACGCCGACCTGGCGCTCTACGCCGCCAAGGGCGACGGGCGCGGCGTGCACCGCTTCTACCGCGACGAGCTGCTGGAGGGCGCGCAATACCGCCGCCAGCTCGAGGACGACCTGCGCCAGGCGCTCAAGCAGAACCAGCTCCACCTCGCCTACCAGGCGGTGGTGTCGACCGCGGACGAGCGGATCGTCGGCTACGAGGCACTGTTGCGCTGGAGCCACCCGACGCGCGGCTTCGTCAGCCCGGCGGAGTTCATACCCGTGGCCGAGGAATGCGGGATGATCGAGGCGATCGGCGAGTGGGTGATGCGCACCGCCTGCGCCGAGGCCGCGACCTGGCCCGACCACGTCCGCGTCGCGGTCAACGTGTCGCCGATCCAGTTCGCCAACCCCGCGCTCCCCAGCCTCGTCACCAGCGCGCTCGCGACCTCCGGCCTGCCGCCGCAGCGGCTGGAGCTGGAGATCACCGAGGGCGTGTTCCTCAACGAGGACGCCTCGTCCGAACGGATGTTCGCCGCGCTAAAGCGGATCGGCGTGCGGCTCGCGCTCGACGATTTCGGCACCGGCTATTCCTCGCTCGGCTATCTGAAGAAGGCGCCGTTCGACAAGATCAAGATCGACCAGAGCTTCGTGCGCGGCGCGATCAACGAGAGCAACCGCAACGCCGCGATCATCAAGGCCATCGTGACGCTCGCCGACACGTTGGGCATGGAGACCACCGCGGAGGGCGTCGAGCAGCAGGACGAGATCGCGCTGATCGGCGAGCTGGGGTGCAGCCACATCCAGGGCTACGTCTACGGCAAGCCCGCGGGGGCCGAGGTCGTGCACCAGCAACTGGCGCAGCCCGGCGGCAAGGCGATCGCGGTCGGCTTCAAGACCAGCCGCGCGCAGCGGCACAAGATGCTGCGCGCCGCGCGCGTGTCGCTCCACGGCGAGAGCGCGGAGGTGCGCATCCGCGACATCTCGACCGGCGGCGTGCTGATCGACGGCGTCGACCTGCCCGCGGAGGCGGTCGGGTTCGAGATGAAGATCGAGCTGTTCGAGGGGCAGATGATGCCCGCCACGATCCGCTGGGTCGACGACGGCCGCGCCGGGCTGCAATTCGCCTATCCGATCGACGTCGACCAGCTGATCCAGTCGACCCAGCGCCGCGCGGCTTGAAGCCGCAGCGCCTCCGGGCGGCGGTCGGAGGCACTACCCGACCGTTCGGCGCGGCATTGCTTCGGCTGCCGCGGGCTCTCCGGCCTAGCCTCGGCGATCGAACGATCCACTGAAAAGTTTTTTTCCGCGCACCTTCCCTCTTGTGCTCGCCGAACCCCGCGGAAATCCACGCGTCGCGCGTGCTGCGGCGCGCCGATCGGCGCCTCGGCGGTGATGAACCACTGTCCCGCCCGCGCATTACCCACTTGCCCACCGCGACGGTTTGGCACAATCTGTGGGGGTAAGGTTCAGGTTTCAACGCAACAGCTGGTGTGACGACGCCGCTCCGTCGGGGGCGGCAGCGGCGATCCGCGCGCACCAAGCGCGGCGGGTTTCGCGCCGTTGGTCACTCACGGTTGGTGCATTGGGCCTAGCCGCGGGGAGCGATCTCCGTTAGAACGTAACAAGAACAAAGGAGCCGCAGCATGAACCTCGGGGACGCCGGCAGCGAGACGATGATGATGGACCTGATGGAACGTGTGTCGATGCCCGAGGGCGATGCGGCACCCAGCACCGAGTCGCAGTCTGAGTCGAAGCCCGAGCGCGGCGCGCCCGGCATGTCGGCGGCGTCCGAGCGCGCGCCGACCAAGAAGGCCGCGTCGCGCGACTTCGCGGTCAGGACCGACTCCGCGCGCGACGCGCTGTTGACCGACTTCGGCAAGGAAACACTCAACGACCGCTACCTGCTGCCGGGCGAGAGCTACCAGGACCTGTTCGTCCGCGTCGCCTCCGCCTACGCCGACGACGAGGCGCACGCACAGCGCATCTATGATTACATCTCGCAGCTCTGGTTCATGCCTGCGACGCCCGTGCTGTCGAACGGCGGCACCGGGCGCGGTCTGCCGATCTCCTGCTACCTGAACTCGGTGCCCGACAGCCTGAACGGCATCGTCGACACGTGGAACGAGAACGTCTGGCTCGCCTCGCGCGGCGGCGGCATCGGCACCTATTGGG
>NZ_JBELMJ010000030.1:0-40406 GCF_042095875.1 Sphingomonas sp. | reverse complement strand
CATGGCCCCTTCCTCTCAGGAGTTGGGGCCTCCCACAAACCCGGGGCGGTTCAATGGCGACGCCATCACCCTTGCATCCCGCCTTCATTCTAGGCTTCTAATGATCGAGCGAGTCGCGCGTGAAGTTTCAATTTGAAGATCAGCCGCATCAAGCCGAGGCGGTTGCAGCGGTCGTTGACCTGTTCAACGGCGTTCTTAAAGCCCCAGCGATATTCAGCGCATCTGGCGGATCGGTGTCCATTGATCGCTCCGCGCTTGCTCAAAATCTCAGCGCCGTCACACTGAGAGAAAAAGTGGGCCAGCAGACCAAGCTGGTCGAGATGTCCGAAGAGGACTTCTTCGGCGAGGCGAGACTGTTTCCAAACTTCTCAGTCGAAATGGAGACTGGTACCGGAAAGACCTTCGTATACATCGCAACCGCTCTGAGGCTAGCTGAGTTATACGGCTTGAAAAAGTTCGTTATTGTTGTGCACTCACTGGCGATCAGGGCCGGCGTTGTGAAAACGCTCGAACAAACCGCCGAGTACTTTTCTACGCGCTACCCATCGGTAGCGTACAAGTGGGGCGTACTTGGCCAAGGGCCCGCCTTGGACGACTTCTTAGCCCCTTCAGGGTCAGTACAGTTCCTGATCGCGAGCATTCAGGCGATCGACAAGCCCGAGAAGAATGCCGTCTACCAAAATCCAGAGCAGCCGCAGCTTTGGGGTGAACCTGCCACTGGGATTAGCGCTACTGCAGCGCTCAGCCCTGTGGTCCTCATTGATGAGCCGCAAAACATGGTCAGCGAATTGCGGCGCAAGGCTATTGCCTCCCTAAATCCGTTGTTCGCTCTGCGTTACAGCGCGACGCATCGTGAACCGTTCAATCTCGTGCACCGGCTCGGTCCCAAGGCTGCAAGCGAGGCCGGGTTGGTCAAGCGTGTTTCGGTAAAGGGCGTTGTCGCCGGAGCAACCGGCGCTTACGTCCGCATCGATAAGGTGCGAGCGGTCCGCAGCCGTTTGATGGTCGACGCTACCATAGACGTGGCGGAGCGTGAGGGGGCATCTCGGCAAAGGGTGGTCCTTCAAAACGGCACAGACCTGGAGGAGGAATCCGCCGGACTGGCAGGTTATCGCGGCTGGGTTGTTGAACGGATTAGTCGCAAGCCGGACCAAGTTTTCTTCGAGAATGGCCGTGTGTTGTCTGTTGGAGACGAGATCGGAGTCGACAAGTTGTCGGTGTGGCGCGATCAAGTGCGTCATGTAATCCGGCAGCATATCTATCGTCAGGATCAGATCGATGCGGGAGGGCAGTCAATCAAGGTCTTGTCTTTGTTCTTTGTAGAGCGTGTTGCGGACTACGTCGGCACTGATGCGACCCTTCCAGCGATGTTCGACTCCATCTTCAGGAGTGAGTGGGCGCGTGCAGGTAAAGCGGAAGAGGACTGTCCGGATCCCGAGCATCTAAGAACGTCTTACTTTCCTTCAACAAAAACCGGTATTCTCAAGGATACATCGGGACGCGCCTCTGACGCGGATGCCGAAGAGCGGGCATATCAAGAGATCGTGGCTCACAAGGAATTGTTACTGGAGGCGGGCAATCCCCGGTCATTCATTTTTTCGCATTCGGCTCTTAAAGAGGGCTGGGATAATCCGAATGTCTTCCAGGTTGGCTTTCTTCGACATAGCAAGTCTGACCTAGAGCGGCGGCAACAGATCGGGCGCGGCTTGCGCCTGCCCGTGAACGCTGACGGGAAGCGTGTGTCCGATCCCGCAATCTGCAAACTCACCTTGGTCGTTGACGAAACCTTCGCAGACTTCCGCGAAGCCTTGAATGCTGAGTTTGCAAAGGCAACGGGTGGATCGGGAGGAGAGGCGCCGCCTCCGCCCGAGAATCTGGACACCGAAATAGTCATCACGCGGCGGCCAAAGAAGTTTGGCAGCGGTGAATTCGGAGAGCTTTGGAACCGCATCAGGTATAAAGCTCGATACAGAGTGACTTTAGACCACACGTTGCTACCGGAAGCTGTGGCCTCATCTGAGATACTTGAAGACACGGCTTACCTAGCGAAGCGGGCAAATGTTGTGCAGTCGGCAGAAGTTGAGTTCGACGAAAAAGGGCGGGTGATCACCTCCGACGAGGTCTTTGTAGAAGGGCGAGGCGAATCACTATCGCTGAACGGAAGCGGGCTTCCCGATCTTGTCCGGCTTATCGAGGACCAACTGGTCGCTGGAAAGAACCCTCTGCAACTAACCAGACCTACTATCGGAGCCATCCTGCAAAGGCTGCCCAAAGAAGTGAAGCGTCGAGCGATCAACGACCCGCAACGCTGGTGTCGTATTGTGGCGGATGCGATTCGGGTAACCTCGATTGAGCAGCTCGTGAACAGCATCCATTACGAGCCGCTTGCCGAGACCGAGTGGTGGGATGCCGAGCTAGTGTTCTTGGAAACCGAGACGGTCAATCCTCCGTCCGCGACTGGCGGTGAGGACCCGAGTTACGGCGCTGTCGCGGCGTCGGCGGGAGGTAACAATCTCTTCGACCACCTTGTTTATGACAGTCACGTCGAGCGTAACTTCGGCTCTCAGCTTGAGAGCATGAGTAGTCAGGTGCCTTTGTTCACCAAGCTGCCCAGACGCTTTAGGGTGAGCACGCCTGTCGGAGACTACTCGCCCGACTGGGCCATCCTTTATCGGGGCGATGGAGGTCACAAATTGGTGCTGGTTCGAGAGACGAAAGACACGCTCAATCTCAGGGACCTTGAATGGGATGAGGCCATGCGCATCAGGTTCGCCGGGCGGCACTTTGCCGCAAAAGCTGATCTTCCGGTCGACTTTGTAAACACTACCGACAAGGCGGGGCTGCGCATAGCTGAGCCATTGAGCTAATGG
This sequence comes from Sphingomonas sp., assembly GCF_042095875.1. Classification (GTDB taxonomy): domain Bacteria; phylum Pseudomonadota; class Alphaproteobacteria; order Sphingomonadales; family Sphingomonadaceae; genus Sphingomonas. The sequence continues at coordinate 37,536 of NZ_JBELMJ010000030.1, read as the reverse complement.
CAGGGCGACGCGCCCTTTTGCTAATGTGAGAGGCATCGAGTATTGAATTTCCAATGATCTCTGCTGCGGACAGCGCTGAGGCGTCGTCAAGATGAGCGTACCGAGCAGTCGAAGTCACTTTCGCATGTCCCAGCAGCTTTCCGATTATCGGCAGTGTCTCAGATCGACGCGCTGCGAAGCTCGCGAAGCTATGGCGGAGGTCGTGTAGCCGCACTTCGGGTAAAGCTGCGTCATTCCGTGCGGTCCGCCAGAACCAATCCAGAGCGTTCCGGCTACTGCCATTCAGGCGGAACACTCGGTCAGCTGGCTTCCGCCGGCCCAATCGGTTGAGGACCGCTCGAGCTTCATCTCCAAGCCACACCGTCCTCGCCCCCGTCTTGCTGTCCGACAGCATTAGCCGGTTGCCTTTAACCTCCGACCAGCGGAGGCCCAGAATTTCAGACTTGCGGCATCCCGTTAGCAGAATCACAGTCACTGCTGCCGCGTGCATCGGGTGGGTGGCTTCGGCGTTTCGGAGCGCCTGGCCGAGGCGCGCCAATTCCTGATCGGATAGGAAGCGCTCGCACCGGCGACGCCGGTTGGCTTTCACTCCAGCGCAAGGGTTGCTCCCCTCTGCGCGGTAGCCCCAATCCTCCGCCTTCCGCATCATGGAATGCAGGATCGAAAGGCAGCGGTTCGCCGCGCCTGGACCGCTCCCATCAGTCAGGCGAGCAAGCCACCTTGCCACGTCGGCTGTCTCGATCTGGTCGACGAACTTCCCTACGAACGCATTGTCGAGATGGAGGCGACGGTAGCCGTCGTGCGTCTCGATCGTCCTCGGCTTCCACTGCCGCGCCATGCGCTGCCAGTACTCATCGAGGAACGCCGGGAAAGCTGGAGCGGAGCGGACCGTGGCGCGTGTGTCGGCCGGATTTTCGCCTATCTGACAGCGTAGCAGGATACTACTTGCCACGTCGCGAGCGACGGCGTCGGTCATAACCGCAGCATTGCCGATCGTCACCGTTCGCATTCGGCCGCCGATCCGGCGCTGGACGATGTAGACGCGTCGGCCGCTCGGGTAGCTCCGAACCGCAAAGCCTGGCAGCGCAGCGATGAAGACGGTCGAGCGGGCGCGCTCAGGCGGGCGCGAGACGGCCTCAAAGCCGATCCGCGCAAGCTCTTGAGCGACGATCTGACGAAGGCTGAGCGCGGTCACCGGCTGAGCCCCAGCGCTTCCGCCAGCCCTCCGCTGACGCGCTCGGCTGCCTCGGCGATCACGCCATCCGCCAAGTGCGCGTAACGGGCCGTGGTCTCGGGCAGGGCGTGCCCGAGTAGCTTGCCGATCATCGACAGCGGAATGCCATCTGCAATGGCAACTGACGCGAAGCTGTGACGGAGGTCATGCAGCCGCACGTCGGGCAGCGCCGCGCGCCGTCGCAGCTTATCCCAGAATGGGAACATCTGGATCGGAACGCGGCCCCTCGCGCCGGGGAATACCAGTCCTTCGGACTGCTGGGGCAGGATTTCCAGCACCGCGAGAGCCGGGCTGTTCAGCCACACGATCTTGGCTCCGGTCTTGCTGTCGGGGAGCATCAGGCGAGGCGGTTGGACGTGCTCCCAGCGGAGGCCGGTGATCTCGCTCGATCGCGCGCCGGTGAACATCAGCAGGCGGACCACGGCGACCGCTGTGGGCATCTCTCCTTCCGCGTCATCAAGCACGCGCGCGAGGCGCTGATACTCGGCTGGGGAGAGGAAGCGGTCGGGAAGGTCGCGCTTGTAGCGCGGTGTGCCCTTGCACGGGTTGGAGCCTTTGCGCCGGTAGCCAAGCTGCTCGGCATATATGAGCATGACGGCCAGCAGGGGCAGGGCGCGATTGAAGCTGCCTTGCCTGTCGGCAAGGTCGTCGCGCCAGCGGAGTACGTCGGAGCGGCTGATCGCGTCGACCGCAAGCTCGCCGAACCTTGGCAGCAGCGCTCGGCGAAGGACGCGCGCGTTGCCCTTCTGTGTACTCGGCTTCCAATGCCGGCTGTAGTCCTGCCAGAACTCGCTTGCGTATTCGCGAAAGAGCGGGGCGGCCTTGGTCGCGCGTCGGGCCGGCAAGCCGTCCAACGCCGCTTGCCCCAGCACCGCTCGCGCTTGAAGGCGGGCGGCATCGATCGGCAGTGTTGTGGTTGAACCCAGAGTGACGAAGCGCTGGCGGCCGCGCTCTCGGAATTTGACGATCCACGCTTTGTGGCCGGTGGGCTGGACCCTCAACCCGAAGCCGGGCAGATCGGTGTCCCAGATGATGCCGGCGCTGAGCGCTCGCCGAGCCACGTTTCCAGACAGATGCTGAGGGACGCTGCTTTGAGCTACCAAATGGCATTCATCGGACCCGATTTCGACGCCAATGTTTGAAGCGGAAACGACGGATTTCTGCGGTTCTCTTTTCTGCATCTGCGATTTATCGCGTAGGGTGTGCTCCCTTTGCGCCATATCGTCGAAGTGCTGCGGTCGGGATGGATGGACTGACGACCGGGTCTTGATCGGGGTGCCCGGTGGGATCGCCGACGCGAACCTTGGCTCGGGAAACGGGGTGTGATCAGTCGGTAAAGGACGCGGCAGGCGTGCTCAGGGAGAGGGACGCTGCTCTGGACGAGCAAAGCGAGAGAGGCGTGGTTGCCCCTCTCGCCGGCTTATGATTCGTCGCTGCGGCCGGCAGCCACGGTGTGGACGATCCGGTCCACCAGGTCCTGCATCAGGGTTTCGTAGTCACCCTCGTCAGCGACCCAGTAGCAGCCATCGTCGGTGCGGATGATGTGCTGGTCGAAGTAGCTGTAGGGCGCCCTTGCGGCGGCCCTGGCGTAGGCGGCCATATAGGCGTCGTGCTCCGCAGCAGCAGCAGCAGCAGCGGCGGTGGTGGTGATCGGGCTGTAGAAGGTCATCGTCCGTCCTCTCAATGTTCAAGTGAAAGACGGCGTCTGAGGGACAGCGGGGAAGATCGGGGGTCAGGGACCGCGCGCTCGCGCGCGGCCGCGCCAGCGGCGATGGGGGTCACGATTTTTCCGGCCGCGTGCTGACGCCGGCGGTGGAGCGCGAACTTCGATCGGCCGGAAAAATGGTGGGGCCCCGTCGTCCTTGAGGCCCGGTCTTCGCCGCTGTCATGCTTCTCCATGTCGAGCGAGTAGAAGAGCTCGGCCGGCGCGGGCTCGATGCCCGCGGCGGCCGATTGGATGCGGCACGCTGGAGGGGAGGACCTGCTCCGGTCGCCCGCAGAAGTCCCTTTCCTACAGGTACGCAGCTAGGCGAAGAGAGAATCGGAAGGGGCTTCGACCGACAGGAGAATGGTCGTGGCCAAGAAGAAGCCGAGCGCGCTAGATGCGCTCACCCGACATGACGAAGAACAGCGCCTGCTCGAGAGCCGGCGCGAGGAGCTGCGGCGTGCTGCCGCGCTTGAATTGGGGCTGATCGCGCTCGATGCCGGCGGCGGTGCGCTGGGTGCCGAAGGCCTGAGAACGGCCATCCGGCTCGCGCTCAATGGGAACGGCGGCGAGCCCGCTGCCGGCAGAACGCGATTGCGCGACGGGACGGTCCAGCCGCCGGTGAAGGGGGAGGGCAATGCCTGACCCGATCACCCGTGAGCCGATGAGCGATGTCGCCGAGGTCATCGCGATCCTTGCTGATCCGGCGACCAGCTACTGGCTGCGCGATGCGATCGTCTCAGCCTGCCAGCGCGATCCGTTCGACGCCGAGCGGGACGCCCTGGCGCTCGCCGGCCTGCTGACCCGCCGCCTCGATGCGATCGTCACGCGGCACTTCGGCAGCCCTCGCCAGGCATGACGAAGGCGCCCCGGCGGCGGTGCCGCCGGGGCGTATTCCGGGCCGTCAGAAGGGCAGGTCGTCGTCAATGTCGTTCTGACCGGAAGGCTCGCCGCCGCTCGCCGACTTGCCGCGGCTGAGGAACTGGACATCCTCGGCGATGATCTCGCAGCCGTAACGCTCGACCCCCTCGCGATCGGTCCACTTGCTGTAGTGGATGCGGCCGCGCACCGACACCAGCATGCCCTTGGTCGCGTATTGCGCAACCGTCTTGCCGAGGCCGTTGAAGCAGGTGATGCGGTGCCATTCGGTCTCCTTGGCGGTGTAGCCGTTCGCATCCTTGAAGGTCTTGCCCTCATGGTCGCGCTTGGGTCGGCTGGTGCCGAGGCTGAGGGTGGTGACGCGGGTCTCGCTGCGGGTGGAGCGGGTCTCGGGATCGGTGCCGAGATTGCCGACGAGAAGAACGGTGTTGGTCATGGCGCTTGCTCCTTTCGGATCGTCGGGACCGTCCCGATCGACGGAGCCCCGGCCATGGCGAGGCAGTCGGGCGGAGGCACCGAGCGGCCCGCAGGGCCGGAAGGGGAACCCTGGGAGATCAGGCTGGCGCGGGCAGCGGAGGCGAAGCCGGAGCAACACGGGCCTGATCGGGAAGGGTTGCCTGCGCTCGCGCCCGCCATAGGGGTGAGCAGTCGATGGAAACGGTCCTGACCCGGCCGGATCGCAGGCGCCCGAGAGTGCTACCGTCTGGTACTGGAGGTTCGCGCCGATCGACACAGACGGTTTCCGCCGTAGCGGGCCCACGCCAGCGCATAGCCGTCCCGGACCATCGCGCAGGAGAGGTCGCCGACGTCGGGTGAACGGCACAAGGCGCCGGTCCGACTGCCCTTCGCGGAGCCGTTCGACACGCAGGTGAGAGGGGAACCACGGACCACGATGTGTCCGGTGCGTAGCGTGCCGCGGACCCCGCCCAGAAGGGCGACGAGATGGTCGCGTGCGGCGCGACCGCTGGCGCGAGGACAGGGATGTCCTGGCCGGCAGGTCTCGTCCATCTCGCGGGCGGCGATGCCTTCCAGCCGAATGCGCGGCCCTTCCGCACACCAGATCGGACCGTCTTCGTCCCAGACCGCGACGGGTGTGCAGGTGAAGGTGGCGCCGGGGGCGACGACGTTGGCGAGGAGCAGAAGCGGGATCATCGCCGATGCTCTTACGCAAGCGTGAACGACAGGCCACCCTGCAGCGGAGCGGCGCCCACAGGCGAGCGGTTTGAGGCGGCAAGGGAGCGAGCTAGTGAGGACGGAATGTCCCTGATCAAGCCTGTCAGCGAGACCGCGCTCTATGCGCCGATCAAGCGCTTCCTCGAGCGTCATGGGTTCGAGGTGAAGGGAGAGATCTGCGGCTGCGACATCGTTGGGCTGGCACCTGGCGAGCCGCCGCTCGTGGTCGTCACCGAGCTCAAGCTGTCCTTCTCGCTGGAGCTGCTGCTGCAGGCGGTCGAACGGACGCGCTCGTCCGACATCGTCTATGTCGCGGTGCCGGCCACGCGCCGCGGCCGCGACCAGGACCGCCGGGTGCATCGGCTCTGCCGGTTGCTGGGGCTGGGCCTGCTCGCGGTCGACCTGCGGCTCGGCACGGTCACCGTGCTCGCCGAGCCTGCGACCTACCGACCGCGTCCCAACCTGCCGCAGCGACGGCGGCTGGTGGCCGAGCATCGCCGTCGGAAGGGCGACCCGACCCAGGGTGGATCGACCCGCCAGCCGATCATGACGGCGTATCGCCAGCGCACGATCGCGTGCGCCGAGGCGATGCGGGATGGACCGAAGCGCCCAAGGGAGCTGCGCGGGCTCGCGGAGGATGCGGGCGCTATCCTGCTGCGCAACGTTTATGGCTGGTTCGAGCGCGTGGAGAAGGGGCTCTATGCGCTGTCCGAGAGTGGCCGGCTCGCGATCGGCGAGAGCGAGAAGAGCTCGTCGTCGACCCCGGAGCAGAAAGCGGCATAGCCTGCAGCCGCGAAGAAGGGCGCCGCCGAAGCGGCGCCCGAAAGGGTTCAAGCCGCGACCGCTTCGCCCGAGGTACGGGCGTGGTGCTTGGGGTTGGTGCCGAGCGGACCACGCCGGTCGACGACGGCAATCCCGCGCTCCTTGGCCTGGATGACGAGCCGCTCCAGCACGCCGTTGCCGGCAAAAGCGACGACGTAGCGCGGTTTCAACCCGAGCATCTGCTCGTTGCGGCGGAAGCCTGCCCGGGCGCCGAGCCGGGTGTCGAGGCTGAACGCGATCTGCGGCACCTTGTGACGCTCGGCCCATGACGCCGCGAGCCGGTCGGCACCCTTGCCGTCGCCCCCATGGACGAGGACCATGTCCGCGACATTGGCGCGCACCCGGTCGAGCGTGCGCCAGATTGCATCGCCATAGGCCTTGGCATCGTCCGCGCTGCCGAAGCTCAGCCGCCCGCCGGCAAAGACGACGGGCGTGCCCTCGGGCATCGCGGCCCGGCGCTTGCCTTCGGCGCGGGCCTTCAGGAACTCGCGTCCCTGGACCACAGCGGAGGTGCTCAGCGCATCGTGGCTGAGCCGCGAGCCGCCGGCCGGCTTCCAGGACGATCCGGTCTCGGCGAGGTAGAGCGCGGCCGCCGTTTCGCGGAGTGCCTCCAGCGCCAGCATCTCGCCTTCGGCCGCTTGCGCGCGCTCGACCTGCTGTTCGAGTTCAGCGGTGTGGACCTCCGAGCCGTCGTTGGTCGCGAGCAGCAGCCGGATCTCGTCGGTCGCCCGGTCGATGCGGGTCGAGGCCTTGGCAGCGGCGCGATGGAAGAGGTTCACGAAACCCCAGCCGAGCTCCTCGGCCTGGTCCTCGAGGATGGTGTCGGTGAACAGCGCGAACAGGTCTGACCAGACGGCTGCGAGCGTCTGGTCGATTGCTTCCGGCTCGGGTCGGGCGAGGAGACGCGCCCCGGGATCGCTGGCGATCGAGAGATGCCCGAGTTCGAGCGCAGCGAGCTGGGCGGCAAGGGTGGTCGGCATGAGAGGTCTCCTGTCAGACGCCGCGGATCTGCGGCGACGCGTGCCCTCCCACCCGGCGGCATCAGGGCCGGGCGCCACCCCCCGACAAGGCTGGCGCGGGCCGCCTCGCGAGGGCGCCAGCCCAGGCGAGGCAACACGGGCCGCAGGCGGGCGGGTTGCGCCTGGATCGCCGGCGGGTAGAGGGCCTCTCGCGCCCGCACCGCGGCACTGGCCGGACCTCGTATCCGGCTCTCAGGCGACGAGCCTCGGCTGGCTTTCAGGCAAGCATGCCAGCCCGATCTCGCGCGCAATCCGTGCCGCCAGCCGAACGTGGTCGACCAGCTCGGTCATGCGAGCCCAATGGTTGCGCTCGCCGACATAGTCGGACCGGCCGCGGCAGCGGCGGAACAGGATCTCGCCCGGCCCGAAGCCGCCGATCGAGACCTGGCAGTAGAGCTCGTCCCCGTGGAGGATGACCTCGCCCGACACCGCTGGACCGCCAGCACAGACGCGAATGTCGTATCGGCCGCGCTCGAGGTGCAGCGCGTCGGCAAGCCGCTTCAGCGCCCGTCGTGCTTCCGTGTGGAAGGTCCGCTTGGCGTCAGCGTCATGGTCGACGCCGCGCGCCGCGAGCAGGGTGAGCAGCGGGGTGCGCGCGATCTCGGCCAAAGCATCGCCGCAGAGCGTGCGAAGGGCCGGCCGATCCGGCATCGTGGTCGTCGCGACAGCTCCAAGGTGCTGGGCGAGCAGCACCACGGCAGGGTCGGACTCGAACGGCTTGCCGGCGTTCCGGCAGTCCTTGGCAGCGGCCTGGATGGCGTGGAGGCAGGCAGCGATGGTGTCGAGGCCGCTCGGATCGAGCGCCTGCGCGAAGCGGTAGCCGACGTCGTAGGTCATGAGGAAATCTCCTGAGGAGAGGAGGTACAGCGGCGAGCGCTGCGGGCCGCCGAGAGGGCGCGGGTCAGGCGGCGAGCGAGAGCTCGGCGGGGCGCTCGGCGCCGCCGAGCTTCAGCAGATAGGCGGAGGCCTCCTCAGCCTTCGCGGCCGCGGTTAGGATCGCGCGGGCATCGGTCTTGAGGACCTTGAGCCAGCTGCCGAGGTAGCTCGCATGATCGTCGAGATGGTCGACTGGCAGCCCAAGTTCGGCGCCGATCATCGCCGAGGCGAGCTCGGCGACCAGTTCCTCGACGGCGTAAGCGTCGCTCCCGAAGCGACCGCTCAGCGAGCGGTCCAGCCGGCTTCGGTGCCCGGTCCAGTGCGCAAGCTCATGCGCCAGCGTCGACCGGTAGAGGTCGCGCGTCCGGAACTGCGACACCTCCGGCATGGTGATCTGGTCGGTCGAGGGCATGTAATAGGCCTCGCCGCCGCCGTGGCGCAGCGACGCCGGGATGGCAGCGAAGAAGGCGTCGAGCTCGCGGTCACGCGCGCTCGGCTCGGGCAAGGCCGAGGGCTCGGGCCGGAACCGCTCGGGCAGCCCCTCGATCTGGTCGACGTTGAAGACGGTAAAGCTCTTCAGCACGCGGCGCGCCTCGTCTTCGCGCTCGCCCGTCGCGGGATCCTCAATCTCCTTGGTATAGCTTCTGTAGAAGATGGCGATCGTGCCGCGCTCGCCCTTGCGCACCTGGGCTCCGAGCAGCTCTGCCTGGTGGTAGGTCATCCAGGTCGGCGAGCCGAAGCCGCGTGCTTGTGCCGCCATCCAGAGCCAGATGACGTTGACCCCTCGATACGGCGTTCCGCAGACGCGCAACGGCCGGGAGACAGGACCGCCGGTCCAGGGTTGGCGCCATGGCCTGACGCCGGCCTTCAGGCGTTCGATTATGGCGTTGGTAATTGTCTCGGCGGGGCTGGTCGGCGGGGTGGATCGGCTGTGGCGCATCGCGCGGCTCCTCTGATCACGAGCCGGATCGGCTCGCCCCGGCGACAGCCGTCTCCCCTCTCTCGCGAAGCCGAAGACAAAGGGGCGACCTCCGGTGCAGGCCGCCCCAGAATGCCGCGTGCCGCTCAGGCAGCGTCGCGGTCGATCACGTCGCTGGCATGATCGAGCTCGGTCGCGCTGGCGTCCGCTTCGTCCGGCAGCGTGGCCGGATCGCCTTCAGCTTGCCGGGCAAGTTCGGGTGCGAAGCGCATTGCGGCCGGCAGCCACGCCCGTGCCGCCTGTTTGGTGCTGACCTCGCCGATGAAGTCGCCAGCACAGATCTTCTCGCAGGCGGCGGCGAGGTCGGCCTTCTTGGCATTGCCGTAGCGCACGGCAAGTGCGGGTCCGTCGATCTCGACAAGAGCGTCGAACATGACGGGCTTGGTGACCTTGTCGAAGAAGTTTGCCGCGGTTGGCCGCCACCAGGCGGCGACGTCGATGTCGAGCAGATGGCCCAGATGATCGTGGAAGCGGCAGCCGCCAGTGCCCGTGCCCGCAACGCTCGCCTCGAGACTGTCGGCAACCGCGTGGCCGAGCCACGCCGCTCGTTCGTCGGGCCCGAGCGCGCGAAAGGCGTCGAACCGCGCCTCGGCGCTATCGAGAGTGGTCCAGCCGCGATCGAGCGCCTGGCCGGCTTCCACCCGGGCGAGGGTGGCGGGCGCTTCGGGTGTCTTGAGCCCGATCACCGGCTCCTGCGGCGGCCGGGCGCTGAGCGACGAGCCGTACCGCTCCACTCCGTGGCCGGGCTTGCGGTCGACCATCAGGAAGATCGCGAGATCGAGCGCGAAGTCGGGATCGGCCGCGACATGGACCGCGAGGATATCGCGGCGCTGGATGGCAAGCTCGTCGGTCAGTCGCTGCGAGAGACCGACGGCCCGAGGGGCAGGCTCGCCCGCCTCGTGATCGGCATCGTCGGGCCCATTCTCTTCCTGCGGCGTCCGCTCGACGTAGAGCGTCTGGTGCAGCCGCGGCGTGCCGTCGGGGCCGAGGACGAGGAAGGCGCCGATCTGGGGTCGAAGCGCCTCGTCGAGCACCGGCGGCTTGTCGGTGATCGCCTCGACCGCCTTCTCGATGGTCTCGAGCTCGACTTCGGCCTGTGCACGGTCCTCGTCGCTGCTCGCCTCGTCTTCCAGCAGGGCGATCTTGTCCGCTGCCTGAGCCTCAAGCGTTGCAACCTGCTCCTGCTCGCTGTCGGTCAGCGCCGCGGGCTCGAGCTCGACCCGCTCGAGACCTTCGGTCTGCTGCCAGTCGACATAGCGGTCGAGCGTTGGGCGGATCCAGGCATAGCCGGTTTCAGCGGCGAGCGTCGCGGCGGCCTCGTCCATCTTCTCGTTGGCGAGCCGTTCGAGGATGGCGATGTCGAGCCAGCGGGTAGAGGTGTCGTCGGCGAAGAGATCGCGGTCGATGCGGCCGCCCGCTGCGAGGTAGGCGTCCTCGCCGACAAGCCGGGCGCGCGGATCGGCGGCGGAGACGGTCGCCTGCGTCATCATGCGCCGGATGCTGTCCGGGTGCGCCCCGCCATAGCCACGGCTCATCTGGTCGAAGACATGCGCCTGGCGCTCCCGGTCGGGAGTCGAGGCATAGGCCTTGGCGATGTCGAGAGTGATCACGCCGTCGGCGAGTGCCTGGAACACGACCGGCGCGAGGCTCGCGAGCCGGAGGCGGCCTTCGACGAACCGCACGGTAACGCCGAACCGGCGGGCCACGCCGTCGACGTCCGAACCCTGTTCGATGAAATGCTGGAAGGCGAGGCATTCGTCCGCCGGGTTCAGCGCCAGCTTCTGGAAGTTCTCGGCCAGGCTCGCTTCGGCCACCGCGCTGCCGAGATCGTCGAGCACGAGGCAGGGCACCGCGAAGTCGGCGGCGAGCTTGCCCTCCTCGGCAAGCGCCTTCAGCGCGGCATGGCGACGGCCACCGGCCTCGACCGCGAAGGTGCCGCGCGGCTTCTTGTTGGCAGTCACGATCAGGTTCTGGAGCAGGCCGCGCGCTTCGATGTCGGCACGGAGCTGGGCGTCGGCGGCGGCATCGCTTCGGCGGCGGACATTGCGCTTGGAGGGCACGAGCTTGGCAAGCGGGATAGTCTGGATCATCGTCTTCACTCCTGGTGACGAGCCCGCGTGCGCTCACGCCGGCTCGCGCCATCCGACGCGTCCTCCTCTCTCAAACGGTTCGGGGAATGCCCGATCAGGCGATCAGGCGATCAGGCGGCTGAGGCGTTCGTCGAGCGATGCGGCGAAGGGGTTGATCACGACAGTGCCGCGCCACGCGAAGCCGCTCGACATGTCCTCGGAGAGGAGCAGCGCGCATCCTGCCTCGGCGGCGGCGTTGAGGATCAGCGCGTCCCAGAGCTGCAGCTGGTGGGCGCTGGAGAGATCGAGCGCCGAGAGAAAGGCCGAGCTGTTGCTGTCCGCTGTCCCGAATGCTCGGGTCATGCGCAGCACCGTCTCACGCGCTTCCTCGCGGGAGGCACCCGATCGGTTCAGGACAACGTAGAGCTCGCCGAGGACCTGGACCGGGGCGATCAGCGAGGCCCGCCCCCGTAGTTGACTCAGGAGCGCGCGGCTGGCGTCGATCTTTGCCGCATCGTCAGGATGGCGATCGACCCCGGCGATATAGGCCAGGACGTTGGTGTCGAACGCGACACGGCTCACTCGTACAGATCCTCGCGTCGCCAGCCCTGGCCGCTGCGGCGGGGCAGGGCAGAGAGGAAGTCGAGCAAAGCGTCGATCTCGGGGCCTTGCCGCTCGAAATCGTCAACCGGCGTGACCTTGGCGACGGGGCGACCGCGCGAGGTGACGACGAAGCTCTCGCCCTCCTGCACCTCGCGGAGCAGTTCGGAGAAGCGCTGGTTCGCGTCGCTCGCTGTGATCGCCCGCTCCATCACCAATCCTTTCTAGTGGTACCACCTAAATAGAGGATGAGCGTCGTCGTGTCGACTGCTCACCGGCCGATGGACAGGCGCTCGACGACCTCCGCTGCCCGGGTCACGGGGACGAATAATCGGGTCTGATAGCGGATGATCTCGGTGAAGCAGCCGAGCGCCTTGAGTTCGCCGAGGCGGGCAGGATCGAAGCCGGCGAGTTCGAGCCGCCGTTCGCCACCCACCAGCGAGCGCTTCAGCTGGACCGAGAGCGTGCCGGGGATGGCACAGGACCGGCCGGTCTCCAGCACTCCCGACACCAAGGCGGGAACCGGAACGGCGCCGTCGAGGTCGAGACCGAACCGGCGACCCAGCTCAGAGACGGCGGCCGCGGGAACGGGCCTGCCGAGGAACGACCGGCCCTTCTCGTCGACGACCCGCAGCACCTGGACATGGTCATTGGGCAGAGCATCCCAGATCGGCAGGAGCAATCCGGTCGCGAGATGCATCGTCTCGGTGTGGGTTGATGCCGTCGCCTCCTCGACCTCAGCGTTCCATGCTGCGGCGAAGGCCGTGCTGTTGGTGGGGCGCCAGTGTGTTTCCTCGAATTGGCCATGGCCGATATGCTCGCGGCGGAGGGGCCGGACCAGCTCGTAGCGCCGGAGCGGCAGCCCGTCCTCGGTGAGAAGGCTCCGGGCATGAAGGCGTACCGCCGCGCGGCCCGAGCGATCGTTGACGAGGAGGCAAGCGCCTTCGCGCCCGGCGAGCCGCAGGACCGCCTTCAGTCGTAGCGGCCGGGGCCGCCGTTCGAGATTGAGGGTGAGGAGATGGCTCGTCGCGCCGCTCGACGGATCGGTCCGCAGGATACGATCATCGCTGACCGTCAGTGTCTCGACGAGGAGCGTCTCGACACCGACATCGAGGGTTCCGGCTTCGCGTGCCGCGGCGACCCGTGCCTCGACGAGCCCGAGATACTCCTCGAAGATTGCATTCTGGAGCGCGATCGGAAAGGCGAGGAGCCGGTTAAGCCAGCGCTGGATCGGCGGCAGATCGTCGCGCAAGCCGCCGCCTTCTGCTTCCAGCGCGAGGCCGGATCGATCCTGGAAGTCCGCGCAGGTGATCGACTGGAGCTTGCCGGCGAACAGCAACCGATACCAATTCGTGAGCGCGTCCTTGGCATAGTCGCTCTCGAGGTTGTCGGCCGGGTTGAAGAGGTTCTGGCCGCCGGTCTGCCGTTGCCCCCGGGTCAGCGCGCCAAGCGCATCCAGCCGCCGCGCGATGGTCGAGATGAACCGGCGTTCGCCGCGCACGTCGGTGGTGACCGGCCGGAACAAGGGGGCGGACGCCTGCGCGCTCCGATGAGTCCGCCCGAGCCCCTGAATGGCCGCATCGGCGCGCCAGCCGGGTTCGAGCAGATAGTGGACACGCCGCGCCTGGTTCTTGGCCTTCAGGCATGCATGATAGCTCCTGCCGGTGCCGCCCGCATCGCTGAAGACAAGCAGCTTCTTGGTGCCGTCCATGAAGGCCTGCGCTTCAGCAAGGTTGCTGCGCGGCGTTCGGCGTTCGAGCCGCTGCTGACCGGCGCGGTCGAGCACGAGCCGGCGGGTGCGGCCGGTCACCTCGGCGACACGGTCCGTGCCGAACCGCTCAAGAATGGCGTCGAGGGCGGTCGCGACCGGCGGCAGCGCACAGAGCTGCTCGACCATGCTGTCGCGGGCCTCGATCGCCGCCCGGCAGTGAACGGGATGGCCCTGGTCATCGACCATGGGTTCGGAGCGGACGTTGCCGTCAGGATCGGTGAAGACCCGCATCTGCCGCGTTGGGAAAGCGCGGACCAGATAGTCGACGACATATTCGCGCGGCGAAAGGTCGATCTCGAGCGTCTCGCGCTCGGCTGGAGCGAGGTCGGCGAGCCGGCGGTCGAGCATGGCTTCGGACGTCGAGACGAGCTGCACCACGACCGCGTTCCCGTTCTCGAGATCGGTGGCGATCGCCGACAGCAGGCTCGGCAGCTTGGCCGAGAGCAGCAGCTGGGCGAAGAAGCGCTGCTTGACGCTCTCGAAGCGGGAGAGCGCGGACGACTTGGCATTGGCGTTGAGGGTCGAGCCCGACGCGCTGTCGACCACGCGGGTCGCCTCGAGCGCTGCGCCAAGATTGCGATGGATGATCGCCCAGGCCTCGGCGTAGGCGTCGTAGACGCGGACCTGCTCGGGGGTGAGCGCATGCTCCAGCAGATCATACTCGACACCGGCGAACGAGAGCGCCCGCGCGGTGTAGAGGCCGAGCGCCTTCAGGTCGCGCGCGACGAGCTCCATGGCGGCAATGCCGCCGGCGCGGACACCGGTGATGAACGCCTCGCGGGTGGCAAAGGCGGTGCCGGGGCCCCAAAGGCCGAGCCGGCTGGCATAGCTCAGGTTGGCGACGTCCGATGCGCCCGTCGCCGAGACATAGAGGACGCGGGCGCGGGGTAGGCGGTTCTGGAGCCGCAAACCAGCGAGGCCCTGTCCCGAGCCCTTGATGCGACCGCGCGAACCCTCGCCTCCGGCGGCGTTGGCGAGCGCGTGCGCCTCGTCGAACGCGATTACGCCCTCGAAGCTTTCGCCCGCCCAGTCGAGGATCTGCTGGAGACGGGTGACCTCCTCCCGTCCCGAGCGGAGCGTCGGGTAGGTGACGAAGAGGATGCCCTGGTCGAGCGTAATGGGCGTGCCGAGCTTCCACTGCGACAGCGGCTGCACGTCGAGGCTCATGCCGCCGAGCGCGCTCCAGTCGCGCCGCGCGTCCTCGAGCAGTGCCTCGTTCTTGCTGAGCCAGATGTGCCGCCTGGGCCCGCGGGCACTCTGATCGCGGATGATGCCGGCGATCTGCCGGCCCTTGCCGGCACCGGTGCCGTCACCAAGGAAGAAGCCCTGTCGATAGGTGGTCCCGTCCTCCGCTATCTTAAGGTCGGTGCCGGCCTCGTCCGCGACGAAGCGGCCGGGCAGGTCGCGCTCGAAGGCACCGCCGGCATAGACGAGCGTCTCGAGCTGCGCGGCCGATAGGAGGGCCTGTCGCACGACGCTGGAGGGCAGGCGAGGCTGGTAGGCCGGCTTGGGGGCCGCGATTGATCCCATGGCGACGGACTCGACCAAAGGCGTGGGATGCTCTGCGGCCCCTGGCAGCACCAGACGGCTGGGGCGCCATGCCATGTAGATGCCGGCCGGCTCGCCTTCGGGTGCGGGATCATCGAGGGTCACCACCTCGATAGGCTGTTCACCGTCGGGCTCGGCTGCGCCCGGCTGGGGGCGCGGCGCCACCGAGGTTTGTGACGGGCGGCGGAACAGAGACAGCCGCGCGCTCGGAGTACGCGGCAGCGGGTCACTCGGGCCAGCGCGAGCAGGCAGGTGTTGGATAGCGTCCAGCAACGCTGGGAGGCCGGTCATCTCCAGCTCGGCTTGGCCCTTATCTGGAGCCGGAACCTTGTCGAGCACGAGCAGGCGGACGGCGATGCCGGTTCCGTGCTTCACGTACAGGCCGCGGGGCAGGACCGCGTCGAGGCGGATGGTCGCTTCCGATCCAAGCATCTGGCGGTCGAACCAGCTCGGCATGATCGCGACCGCGCGGCCGCCGCTCTTGAGGCGGCGGAGGCTGGCGTGCAGGTGCCGAGCGGCCGCATGCCGGTCGACCGGGCGGCCAATGGAGCGCGCAAAGGGCGGGTTGATCAGGAGAATGTCGGCTTGGACGTCGACCGGCAGCAGATCGTCCAAGAGTTCGCCGTCGTGATCACTGATCCGGGCCTGTGGAAAGGCCAGTTCGAGGCAGTGTCGGCGACCAGAATCGATCTCGTTGAGCACGAGGGCGGCGCCGAGCTTCGCCGCGGGCCAGACGAGCAATCCGGTGCCGGCGGAGGGTTCGAGCACGGTGTCGGAGGAGCGGAGTTGTGCCGCCACGCTCATCGCCCACGCGATCGGGGCAGGGGTGGAGAATTGCTGGAAGGCGAGCTGGTCTTCGGTGCGCACCGTCTGTGTCGGCAGTCGGCGGCACAGATCGATCAGAGCGTCCAGCGCGACCGACGGGCTGGAAAGGTCCATGCCCGCACCGGCTGACGCCAGCCAGAGCACTTGCGCGAGTTCGAGCGCATCGTAGGCGTGGCGCATCGACCAGCCGCCATCGGCGGCGGAGCGGCCTGTCGCGGAGGCAAGTAGGTCGCGCAGCAGGCGGGCGTCGATCGTCTCGCCGGCCTGGAGGAAGTCGCGAAGGCGATGCGCGACGGCGAGGACGGGATCGGCAGGAGCTTCGAGGCGAAGCGCGGCAGCGGTCATGGCAGAGACTCCGGCCCGGCCGGCTCCAGCGCCGACGTCGGGGCACGAAGTGTCCGATCTCCTCCCCTCTATCGTCCGGTCGTCATCCTGCCCCGCGGAGGTGCGCGCAGGACATCGTTCCAGTCCGCACCGGGCTGGGCCGGGTAGCGGGCCTCGATTCGCCGGCCGGCGAAGCGCTCGCGCGCCACCGTCTCGGCTTGGTGCCCGGCGGCATCATGGTCGAGAAACAGAATGATCTCCGTGACCGACGCGGGAAGAGTGATCCGCTTGAAGCGTTCGGCTCCGAGCGTGGCCCAGCAGGGCACGCCAAAGAGTCGACAGGCGGAGAGGGCGGTTTCGATACCTTCCGCCAAGCCGAGGCGATTGCTCGCCGACACGAGGCGGACGAGACCGCTGCCGAGTGATCCCAGCGCGGCACGTGCCGGCTGGCGGGAGGAGAGGGATAGTCCATCCCGACTGAGGAACGTCCGGTGCACGGCGACGAGCCCGGTCTCGTCAGTCACAGCCGCGATCATGGCCGGCAAGAAGCGTGTGAGGGGATGCCGTCCCTGAGGCGTTCGTGGGTGGAAACGAAGCGCCGAAGTCCCGGTAAGCCCGCGTCCCGCCAGATAGCGCGATGCAGGGCTTTCACGGAGCGGGCGTGCCTCGGACCAGAGCCGCTCCACTGCGGGCTTTCGTGTGTCGATTGGCTCGTCTGTGCCGAACACCACGCGCGCACCGCCGGGAAGGCGGAGCGCTGCGATCGCGTCGAGCACATCGCGTGTCTCGCAGCCGGCGAAGCAATGGAACAGCAGTCTCCTTCGACCCGGGCGGACGCTGAGGGACGGCGTCGCATCGGCATGTGCCGGGCAGCGGCACATGCCGCCCCGGGGCGTCCAGTGGCCGCCGAGCGCCTCGACGATGGTGCGACCGCTGTCGGCGCCGCTGGCGAGGTGGGGATCGTGAAAGGTCATAAGGGCTCTCGCTGTCTGTGACGCGCCCCGCGCCGCCGCCTCCACTCCCTTCAGCTTAGCGCTTTCCTACAGCAGCACGTTCGCACTATGTTCCGATTCGAGGAAGAGGAAAATGCATGATGCGAGGCGATGATGATCCGAACCTTCTTCCCCGCCGCGGCAGTGCTGCTGGCCTGCGCTTCACCCGCACTGGCGCAGCACACTGACGCGGAATTGAGTTCAGCTGAGGCGGACGATGCTTCAGCTGCCGTTTTCGAGCTGATCGAGCACCGGACGGCCGCAGCACGATCATTTTCTGCTGCGGCCGCCGATCCCCCAGTCATGACCGTCTCTGCGACGAGAGCCGCACCGCCGAGAGGACGCGAGCGATTCCTCGCGTTTATCCGTGCCGCCGAGCTTCGCCACGCGCTGCCGAACGGTTTGCTCGATGCACTGATCGCGGTTGAATCAGCCTACCAGCCCGGCGTGGTCAGTCGCGCTGGGGCCATGGGTTTGGCGCAGCTGATGCCCGCGACGGCGCGGGCGCTGGGTGTCCTCGATCCATTCGACGCGCGCATGAACGTCGATGGTGGAGCTCGCTTCCTGAGAGCCATGCTCGACAAGTTCGGGTCGGTGACGCTGGCGCTGGCCGCCTACAATGCTGGGCCTGCGGCGGTCATGCGGGCGCGCGGCATTCCCGCCAACAGCGAGACCCCGACCTATGTGCGCAAGGTCCTGTCAGCTTGGCGGCTGGGGAGCTTCTGACATGCGCGATTCCCTCGACAGCCCCGGCTCACGCGCCGTTCTGCAGCAACCAGGCATGCACATGGGCGTGAACGCGCCGACGTGGCCGGCGGCCCGCCCGGAGGTCGAACACGAACCGAGGATCGTGGACGACGAGGCGGCCGAACCGCGTGGGGCTGAGGCCCACCCGTGTCAGAAAAACTTCGATCCTCGGCAGCAGATCCCCGTCCATGCGTCGCGACTCGCTTTACTCCGTTCCTGTTATGTTCCATACTGCGTGATTAGTGCTGTAGGAAATCCCCTATGATGCTCGCCACGATCGAACACCCGCGCGAAGCGCTCCAGCGGCTCATCGAAGAGCGCAAGGAGGAGTATGCCGCGCTGTCGCGCATGCTCGGCCGCAATCCCGCATACATCCAGCAGTTCATCAAACGAGGTACGCCCAAGCGGCTCGACGAGAAGGACCGTCGCCTTCTTGCCAGCTATTTCGGGGTGAAGGAGACGGTGCTCGGCGGTCCTCAGGATTGGGAGAAGCCAACGCTGCAGCAGGTGCCGGTGCTCGATGTCTATGCGTCGGCCGGCTACGGGGCTGCCGACTTTGGCGAGGCGCGCCGGACGTCGATCGGCTTCGATCCGCGCTGGCTCCGCGAGCGAACCAAAGGCTCGGCCGATGGCCTGTCGATCATTCAGGTGAAGGGCGATTCGATGGCTCCGACGCTCGCCGATGGTGACGATGTGCTCGTTGATCGCAAGGATGGGGTGAGCCGGCTACGCGACGGCATCTACGTCCTGCGGCTGGACGATAGCCTGATGGTCAAGCGGCTGGCGCGGCAGCCCTCGGGTCGCGGCATCTCGATCAGGAGCGACAATCCCGACTATCCGAGCTGGCAGGACATCAATCCCAGCCGGATCGACATCGTGGGACGGGTGCTATGGTTCGGTCGCACGCTGAGCTGATCGGGACAGCCCGGTCACAGGTGACAGCATGAAGCAGATGAGCCTGCACGTCGTCGGCGCGAACCATCCCAATGCGGATGGCGGCAACCGGCGCTTCGAGATCCTGCTTTGCGGGCCCGGCGAACCGATCGAGCTGGTTCCTGAGCCGAAGAACCCGGCGGACCCGCATGCGATTGCGGTGTTCAGCAGTCGGAATGTCCAGATCGGCTATCTGACCGCGGACCGCGCTCCCTGGATTGGTGGCATGCTGCGCAATGGCCGTCCAGTCGAGGTGATTTTCCAGGCTGCCACGTCAGCCGGTGCCGCCGTTCGGATCGCGTTCGACGGCGATCATCCCGTTCTGCCGCCTGCTCATGCGACTGGTGCCACACCGCCGAATTCGGGGACGGTCGAGTTCTGGCCAGACGAGATCTACCCTGATGACTGATCCCGCTTCTCTCGCCGTCGAGGGCCATAACAAGCTAGGGAACGACGCTCCAAGTGGCCGAGCGGTACAACCGATCCTTGAGGAGGCGTGGGCGATCGCGATCGATCTGCGCCGGGATCTCGGCCTGTCCGAGGCGATCGCCTGGGCAGACGGCTATCTGGAGGAGGTGCGGGAGAAGGAAAGCTTGACCGCCGCCGCGCGCTGGGTGGTCGTGATCAGCGCTTTGGCCGAGTTGGCCCGAGCAAGCGTGCACTGACGATCGCTGATCGAGATAGCAGCCTAGCTCGCTAGGTTCGGCTTGCTTGGCTAAGCTCGGCAGCATCGGCACGATCGGCTCTGAGCTGCCGTCCCACTGCGTAGCTCATCCGGGTATACCCAAGCACGCCGGGCGGGAGTGATGAGCACGTGGCAGGCAGCGAGGTGAGGGCGGCGCGGGTGTACCTGCGGGTGAGCACGGACGAGCAGGACCTGACGCGGCAGGAGAGCATCGTCGCCGGCGCGCGGGCGGCCGGCTTCTACGTGGCGGCCGTGTACCGGGAGAAGGCGTCCGGCGCGCGGCCCGACCGGCCGGAGCTCCTGCGCATGGTGGCGGACCTGCAGCCGGGCGAGGTGGTGGTGGCCGAGAAGATCGACCGCATCAGCCGCCTGCCGCTGGCGGAGGCCGAGCTGCTGGTGGAGACGATCCGCGGCAGGGGGGCGCGCCTGGCGGTGCCGGGCATCGTGGACCTGTCCGAACTGGTAGCCGACAGCGCGGGCGTGGCGCGCATCGTGCTGGAGGCGATGCAGGACATGCTGCTGCGGGTAGCGCTACAGACGGCGCGCGACGACTACGAGACCAGGCGCGAGCGGCAGCGCGAGGGGATCGAGATCGCGAAGCGGGCAGGGCGGTACACCGGCCGCAAGCCCGACCTCGCTCACCACCGCCGGATCGTGGGCCTGCGCGAGGCGGGCATGAGTATCGCGAAGACGGCGGAGCTTGCCGGATGCAGCATCGCGCATGTCAAGCGCGTCACCGCACTCTACCGCGCCAGGACGGCCTCAGCAGCGCCGACCTCGTGAAGCGAGCCGGGCTTGTCCGCACAGTCCAGCCGGTCTTGCCGATATCATGACCTCTGAGCCAAGAGACGTGATCTACTTCGACGGCGGTGCACCACCACGGCCAAGCGCCGGGCTTAGCGTACGTTTTCGGGCCTTCTCTCACCGGTCTCCTGTAAACGCTCGTGATAAGTGGCGGCGTTCTGATAGCGCTATTTGCCGCAGCGAGCGACGAGGGTCGAGCGAACCCAAGTGACCTTAGCTCGGCTGTTTTCTGCCCGTTGTGAAGAACAAAGCCATATCATTGGGAACATAGCCGCTCACCGCGTCGGCAATCGCGCTGCCGATGAAGTCGGCCCTGATCGCCTCCCTCGTTTCGGCTCTGGCCTCCTTGATGCCCCGCCACGCCGGATGATCCAGGCGCTCGCCGTACATGGCGATCACGTCGTCGATCGCGACTGGGTTGGTATTCGCGAAAGCTTTGCGGATACCGACGACCTCAAATCCTGCCTGAACCAGCAAGTCGCGGCACCGTTCAGGCGTATCCGCCACTTCGCCGTAGGACAGCCTCACCCCGTGACGAAGCGCCGCTTCCGACGCGCGTTGCGAAAAGCCGAATGGCTTGGCGGCTGTGTCGAACGCGATCGTACAGCCCGGCTTCAGAAGGTCACGCCAACAGCGCAAGGCCGCGTTGATATCCGACATCAACACAAGGGCGGACGCGCAGAACAGACGATCAAAGCTGCTGGCAGCATAGGCGGGGTGTTCGGCGTCTTCTTGCTCAAATCGAACATTGGCGAGCCGCGCCTCCGCCGCTTCGATCATCGCCGCGACGATGAAGGGCTGCGAGATGGTCTGCTCCTCGGCGATGGGAAGCGGAGCGTCTTCATACGCGAACTCCTCGAGGCCCGGTTCGACGAAGCACTCCCGCGGAACGGCACGCATCGCTGCCAGCACGCGCTGATCCCGAACGCCACGCCGCTTGATATGCACGTCCATCATGCGATCGCGTGCGCGTTGAACGTCGGTCATTGCCGCTCTCCGTGCGATGTTCTTTCCGTGAGAAAACACGGCGATCCGAGGCGTTCCGGTTCTCGCCCCTTGGGCCGACGACCTGGGGGCTGGTGGCCATCTTCTCGGCCACATCCCGCCCATCTCTCACTTTCCCGCGACGTTGCGCTTGCGGGTCGCCGCTGCCGCCTTAGCGGACGCGGAGCGATCGGCTGCCGATCGGTGCGCGGATGCTTCTCCGCCCTTCTTACCGCCCGTCTTCAAGGAGTCATGCATGTCGGCTTTGCCGCGACCCGATCCCGGCTCGTCGCCGCCTCCGCTCTCCTTGGTGACCGTCGCTCGGGCGCGGCGTTCGGCCTCATCCTTGGGTCTGCCGCGTTCCTCGTAGCTCTCCTCGATGTGCTCAGCCTTACGCTTCTGCTTATCGGTATAGTCGTCCTTGTCTCCCTAGAGTATCGGCTCTCTCCTGCTCGCCCGTCAGGCTGATCGGATCGTCAGCTTCGGACGGGTCTTTGTGCGCCTGCGCAATTCGCGCGCGTGCGCTTCATATTCGATCGCGAGCAGGCGGTGCGCCGATCCCGCCTCGGCCGATTTCGCACTGTCTGCTGCCTCGGCTTCCTCTCGGGCGCGCCGTTCATAATATTCGAGATTGTCGTTGGTCACGTCGCCCTCTTCAGTCTGCTCCAGCTACTCTCCACACGAAGGCTACGACAAGATGACGCCTAGTGGCTCGCCATCGGCACCCTGATCTCGAAACACTTTGATCCGTTCGCGGGCAGAATGACGAGCCCGCCGATCGACTCGAGCAATCGCCGTACAAGTCCGAGCCCCAGTCCACCCGTCGTTCGACTTGCGATCTCGGGAAAAGGAAGACCGTCATCATCGACGATGATCGTCAGACTTCGGCTGTCGTGCGGGCGCACGACGATGCGGATGCGACCACTTCGGTCCTGTGCGAAGGCGTGTTTGATGGCGTTAGTCGCCAGCTCGTTGACGATCAGCGTCAGTGTCGTGACCTGAACCGCCGACAAGCCGCTCACGGCGCTCGCCGTTTCCAGCGACAGGAAGATGGAGCGCGGCTCGGCCTGGCTCTGCAACGCCTCGCACACCTGCCGCAATGCCGCCTCCAGCGTCGGTCGGCGTTCTTCCTTGAGCGACGCTCGGGCACGCGCGAGGATAGCGACCCGCTCCATCGTGTCGATCAGCGCCTGCCGCGTCTCGTCACTTGCCGCCTTCCGGCTCTGAAGCGCGAGCAGGCTCACGACGAGCTGGAGGTCGTTGCTGCACCGATGATTGGTTTCGCGCAGCAGCAGCTCGGCTTCCGGCGACAGGGCACGATAACCGGCAGAAGGATTGGCGTAGGCCGTTGCCATCTCGGAATCGTTCATGGCGCGAGGTGGGCGGATGCTCGCCCGTCCTGTAGATAGGCAGGATCGAAACCCGCGATCTGACGAAGCGCGTCCATGTCGGCGATCATGACAGTGCGCCCTTTCGTCTCGATCAGGCTCTCGGCGCGCAGCTGCTGGACCGTGCGATTGACGTGGACAGAAGTGAGGCCGAGCACATCGGCGATCTGCTCCTGGGTCAGCGGCAGCTCGAAGCGGCTCTCCCCATCGTCCAGATCGCCGAGCCGCGCGCTCATCTCGCACAACAGATGCGCCAAGCGCTGCCGGGCTGACAGCCGGCCAAGGCAAAGCGCCCACTGGCTGAGGATCGCGTTCTCATTCAGCGCGAGCCAGCCGAGAGTCTTGGCGATGCCGCTGTGCTGCTCGGCCAGCGCCAGGACGCGGTCGCGCGGAAGGGTGAGAACCTTGGTCGGGGTGAGCGTACGCACCGCATAATGCATGCGCGTGAAGAGCAGAGCGTCCAGGTTCGCCGCTTCGCCGGGGGTCAGGAGCGCCACGATCTGACGGTGGCCGTCTCGCGTCATTTTGTAGCGGCACGCCCACCCATCGATCAGAACCTCGATGTGGGCGGCGCGCTCGCTCTCCCGCAACAAGTCCTTGCCGGCTGCGACCGACCTTGCGGGAAGCGCGACTCTCTCAAGCGCGAGCCGGTCCTCCGTCGAAAGGAAGGGAGACGCGGCGAACCGCGTGCCTAGCAGCGTCGGGTGAGACGAACGCTGGTGTGAGAGGGTCCCGCTGGACCGAAACTCGTCAAGCATGTTCCACCTGCCTCGCCGGTTCCACGGAGGCGATACGATCGAGATAGGCCTCGGCGAGCCGGTGGTGCGCCGCTACGACTTCAGGCTTGGTCGCCCGCTGCGCCAACTCCAGTTCGGCTCCGGCGCGACGTTGGAAATAGAGGACATCATCTTCGGTCATGCCTTCCTCCACCTACCGTTCACATGCGATACATATTCCGGCATCTTCTCCATGTTAAGTTCTATCGGCTGGTCTGTCGGGAAGGCGACATGACGTGATGGGGTGGACGGCCCCTGCACCAGCGATGCTGTGCAATGATGTGGCCGTTGAGCCACGTCTAGGAGTCGATCCATGCAGAAGGATGTCGTGACCGTCGGTGTCGATCTGGCGAAGAACGTTTTTCAGGTCCATGCGATCGACGCTATGGGAAGGTATTGGTGCGGCGGCAGCTTCGGCGCGGCGAGGTACTGAAGTTCTTCACATCGTTGCCTCCGTGTCTGGTCGGGATGGAAGCGTGCGCATCGGCGCACCATTGGGGTCGCGAGCTTCTGGCACTGGGCCATGATGTCCGACTGATGCCGCCGGCCTACGTGAAACCGTACGTGAAGCGTGGGAAGACCGACGCCGCTGATGCTGAGGCAATCTGCGAAGCGGTTACCCGGCCGACGATGAGGTTCGTTGCGGTAAAGAGCGTCGACCAGCAGGCCGTGCTGATGCTCCACAAGACCCGAGATCTACTCGTGCGACAGCGAACCGCGTTGATCAACGCCTTGCGAGCGCACCTTTCGGAGTACGGCATTGTCAGCAGCAAGGGACCCGGCGGCGTCACCGCGCTGATGAAGCTCCTCCACGAGGAGCAGGAGAAGCTGCCGGCACATGCGCGGTCGGCACTGCAAACCATCGGTGCTCAGCTGCGCTCGTTGGCAAGCGAGGTTGATCGGCTCGAGACGCAGATTCTCGGCTGGCATCGGGCGGACGACACCAGCCGTCGGCTTGCGACCATCCCCGGCATCGGTCCGATTACCGCATCGGCCATCGCCGCGGCCGTGCCCGACGCATCGCTATTCCGCTCCGGGCGGCAGTTTGCGGCATGGCTCGGGCTCACACCTCGAGCCCATAGCTCGGGTGGCAAGGAGCGGCTTGGCGGCATCAGCAAGCAGGGCGACGGATACCTCCGCAAGCTGCTGGTGGTCGGCGCGACCGCGGTGATGCGCATGGCGCGCAAGGATGCCGCCCGCCAGCCGTGGGTCGCGCAGCTCCTCGAGCGCAAGCCAGTGAAGATTGCGACCGTCGGGCTCGCCAACAAGGCAGCGCGCATCGCCTGGGCGGTGATGGCGCGCAAGGAGGTCTACGCCGCGGCTGCCGCGTGACCGCTGTCCTCGCCGATCGCTAAAGCGAGCGGCAGGATGGTGTAAGGGCAGCTGAGTGGTGATGACAACTCGGTCAGACCGGGGATCGAACAAGCCCAGGGGAGCAGAGCGCTTCGAGCGCGATGACGTGATTAGGGATCCGATCCGCGGACTTCATCAGGGCCAGCAGCCATGCGGTGCTGCGCGAACAGGCCGAACACATGGATGCACCCGACCGGTGCTCATCGTCGCTTGAAAGCTCTTGCACCGCAGGGGTCGTCCACACATGGCTCAACGGCCACATCATTGCACAGCATCGCTGGTGCAGGGGCCGTCCACCCCATCACGTCAATCGCAACGCCAATTCCGGCCGTCGAACCTGTCACGAGCGTCGTCTTGCCGGAAGGGTCGATATTCATGCGCTATCTCCAGGGATGGTCTTTAACGGTCTGGGGATTGCGTAACGTCAGCCCTGCACGGCGAGTTGCGCCCGCACGGCGTCGGCCAGCGGTGTCGTCGGACGTCCGATCAGCTTCGAGAGCTGGTGACCGTCATCGAACAGCGCACCGTTCGAGGCATCGACGTCCCATGCCGCAAGTCTCTCGGCGAAGCCCTCGGGCAGGCCCACCTGCTTCAGGATCGCAGCGTATTCGGCCTGCGGCAGGTCGCGGTACGGGATGTCGCGGCCGGTCTGGCGCGAGATCTCGGCGGCAAGGTCGGCGAGCGTCACCGCGTCGTCGCCGGCCAGCTCATAGGTCTTGCCCTCATGACCCTCGCTGGTCAGCACGACGGCTGCGGCCTCGGCATAATCGGCGCGGGTCGCAAGCGACAGGCGCCCCTCGCCAGAGCTGCCGACGAACGCGCCATTTTCCAGAGCCGCCGGGATCGAGCCGGTGTAGTTCTCGGTGTACCAGCCATTGCGCAGGAGGGTCGTCGGGATACCGGAGGACGCCAGCAGCGCTTCGGTCGCGCGGTGTTCCTCACCCAGGCTGATCGGCGATCGGTCGGCGTGCAGCAGGCTGGTGTAGACGATACGCTTGATGCCCGCCGTCTTGGCGGCCTCGATGACGTTGCGGTGCTGTGCCTCGCGCTGCCCGACCTCGCTCGACGAGATCAGGAGCAACGTGTCGATCCTGGCCAGTGCCGGAGCGAGCGTCTCGGGCTGCGCGTAATCGAACGCGAGTGCCTCGACACCCAGGTCGCTGGCCTTTTCGGGCGAGCGCACCAGCGCCACGATCGGCTCGTCGGTCGACTTGCGCTTCAGGCTTTCGATGACGAGGCGGCCAAGCTGGCCGGTCGCGCCGGTGACGCCGATGGTCATGACAATTCTCCTTCAGTGACACGGTGAGATCAGTTGAAACGGAAACCCGAGATGGCGGTCGACAGCACTTCCTCGGCATAGACCCGGGCGCCTTCGCCTTCGGCCGCGCCGGCCGCGACCATCAGGGGCAGCAGATGCTCCTCCTTGGCGGGCGGATGGGCGAACCGCGCCGATGGCGCATCGGCCCAATGCGCCAGACGCTCGGCTCGCTGCGCACCATCCAGTTCCATGCTCTCGGCCAGCCATTGGTCGAACGCCTGCGAGCCGGGCGTCGAGCGCGGATCGCCATAGGCGCGCATGTTGTGGAAGCTCATGCCCGAACCCAGGATCAGCACACCTTCCTCACGCAGCGGCGCAAGGGCGCGGCCCGCAGCGACATGGAGGGCCGGGTCCAGCCCGCGCTCGACGGACATCTCGATCAGCGGAATGTCCGCACTCGGAAAGGCGACCTTGAGGGGCACGAACACGCCGTGATCCAGGCCCCGCTCCGGGTCGACAGAGGAAGGGATCCCCGCATCCTTGAGCAGGGCCGCGGCACGGGCGGCGAGCGCGGGTGCGCCCGGCACGTCGTAGCGCAGCTGATAGGTATGGGGCGGGAAGTTGTAATAGTCGTAGATCAGCTCGGGCCGTTCGGCGCCGGTCAAGGCAAAGCCGTCCGTCTCCCAATGTCCCGAGACGACGAGGATAGCCTTGGGCTTCTCGGCAAGCGAGTTCGGCAGGCTGCGCAGGAACGCTTCCATACCGCTCCACACGCCGCGCGGATCGTCCATGAAGAAGCAGGGGCCGCCGCCATGCGGGATGAAGTAGGTAGGCTGGACGCTCATGGTCATACACTCCGGTGCAGGCGCCACGGAAGCCGCCTGGATCATTGTTCGATCTGTTGACCGGGATATGTGCCCACTATCGCGCAATGATAATCTGCCACGTAGAAGGATCAGCTTCAACCACGGGTAGGAAATCATGGCGGATCGGTTGACGGGTATGGACGTGTTCGTAAAGGCGATCAGGCTCGGTGGCATCTCTGCTGCCGCACGCGATCTGCACATGTCGCCGGCGATGGCGGCCAAGCACCTAGACGCCCTCGAAGCGCGGCTCGGCACCACGCTGGTCCAGCGCTCGACGCGTCGGCTGTCGCTGACCGAGGCAGGCACCGACTATTTCGAAAAGGCCGAACGTATCCTGATGGAGATCGGAGAAGCCGAGGCGGAGGCATCGTCGCGGTCGATCACCGCCCAGGGACTGCTGCGCGTCAGTGCGCCCGCCACCTTCGGCGTTCTGCACCTTGCCTCACTCATCCCTGCTTTCTCCGCACGTCATCCCGAGGTGACGATCGAACTGGGCTTCAACGATCGTTACGTCGACCTGCTGGAAGAGCGTTGGGATGTCGCCGTACGGATCGGGCGCCTCGCCAACAGTGCGCTTGTTGCCCGCAAGCTCGTGACGATGCGCGTCGTGTTGTGTGCCGCCCCCTCTTATTTGGCGAGGAGGGGAACGCCGACCCGCCTGGCCGATCTCGGCGATCACGATTGTCTGGGCCACACCAACGCGTCGCTTGCAGGAACGACATCGTGGGCGTTCGGCAAAGACGGGACGATCAAGGTGCCGATCTCAGGATCGATGTGTTCCGACAATGGCGAGGCCTTGGTTCGCGCTGCCATCGCGGGCCAA
This sequence comes from Sphingomonas sp., assembly GCF_042095875.1. GTDB lineage: Bacteria > Pseudomonadota > Alphaproteobacteria > Sphingomonadales > Sphingomonadaceae > Sphingomonas. The sequence goes on along the minus strand of NZ_JBELMJ010000030.1, from coordinate 10,103 downwards.
GGGCTGGTCTATGGGCCACGCTTTATTGCGGCAGAGGCGCTTCGCGCCGGCCAGTTGAGCGAGCTTGAGCTGGACGAGCCGCCTATGATGCTGGGAGCGGCATATGCCATCACACACCCGACGCGGCGCCCCGCCGCCAAGACGCGGGCGTGGATTGACTTCTTAGCCGAAGCACTCCCCGCTCGTGGCACCGACTGGTAAGATGCCGAGCTAGCAGACGTCCCGATTTTTCACCTGAGGACCGCGTCTGCTATCTCGAAACATCACGGTCTTTGACTATTGTAGATATCAGTGACCCAGCGAAAGCGACGCCCACAACCGCACATGGCTGGCATCGATAACGCCGAGGCTTGGTCCCTTTCAGTTGGTGCAGCGGGGGCCGCGGGCGCGGCGGACGTTGAGTGAGCGTGAACCGCATCACTGCCAACCCTCGATGACGATCTTGCCGCGTGCGGTAGTGCTCTCAAGCGCCTGGTGCGCGCGCTTGAGGTTCGCGGCGTTGATGGGGGAGAACCGTTCGGTGAGGGTGGTGCGCACCTCGCCGGCGTCCACGAGGCTGGCGATGGCCGACAGGATCTGACCCTGCGTTTCCATATCAACAGTCTCGAACATGGACCGGGTGAACATAAACTCCCAGTGGGTCGACACCGACTTGCGTTTGAACGGTACGACATCGAGCGTCTTGGGGTCGTCGATGAGCGCAAAACGTCCCTGCGCGGCGATCAGCTCGGCGATCTGCTCGATATGCTCGTCGGTGTGGGTGGCCGAAAAGATGAAAGCCGGCGCGCCGATGCCCAAATCCGCCACTTGCCGAGCCAGCGGCTGGCGATGATCGATGACATGGTGCGCACCGAGCTCACCCACCCAGGCCTGCGTTTCAGGGCGCGAGGCCGTCGCAATGACGATCAGCTCGGGTACTTGGCGAGCAAGCTGGATCGCCATCGAGCCTACCCCGCCGGCACCCCCGACAATCAACAGCGCATGTGCTGCACCGGCTACAGGAGTACGCACGGACAATCGCTCGAAGAGGGCCTCCCACGCGGTGATCGCCGTCAGCGGCAACGCCGCTGCCTCTGCCCAATCGAGGCTGGCCGGCTTCTTCCCGACAATGCGCTCGTCGACCAGGTGCAACTCGGCGTTGGTCCCATCGCGGCCGATGCTGCCCGCGTAGAACACCTCGTCGCCCGGTTCGAAGCCGCGCACTTCAGGGCCAACAGCGCGAACGACACCGGCGGCATCCCAACCCAGGACACGCCAATCACCGCGGATCGAACCCGAGCCAGCGCGCACCTTCGTGTCAACAGGGTTTACCGAGACAGCCTTGACCTCGACGAGGAGATCACGGCCGGTAGCGTTGGGATCGGGAAGTTCGATATCGACGAGAGCTTCCGTGCGATCGATCGTTCCGGGCTGCTGGTAGCCGATTGCGCGCATGATAAATCCTATTGTCAGGGGCTGTATAGCGAACTTTGTCGCGTACGGGATACGCACAAGCGACATCGCGGTTCGACATCGTCCTCAGGCTGGCGACGGCGTGGTTGCCGCTGCCGTCCTCCCCGTGAGGTCGGTGATGACCGCGCCGATCAGCGCCCGTAACCAGCGGTGTGCGGGATCATGCCGATAGCGGACGTGCCAAGCCATCTCCACGGGAAAGCTGCCAAGGTCGACCGGAGCCGGCAGGATCTTCAGCCGGGGGTCGTGCCTCAGCCGCCTGCAGATGAGCGAGGGCAAGGTGGCGCAATAGTCGGTCACGGCCACCATCTCGGCTACCGCGAAGAAGTTTGTCACGGAGATTGCGACGTCGCGCTTCAGCTGCTGCTGCGCCAGCGCCTGGAACAGCCCGGCGCGCATCCGTCCGGGCGGCACGATGTTGACATGCTTCATCGTCTCGAACTGCTCGCGCGTCATGACATCGCCGACGCCCGGATGGTCGGCACGGACGGCGCAGGCGAGCCCTTCGTCCATCAGGTGCTGGACGACGAGGTTGTCGGGCGGATCGACGATGCGGCCCAGCACGAGCGCCGTCGTGCCCGACACGACGCATGTTTCCACAAGATCGTTCCCGTAGGGCGTCAGACGAAGCTTTATGCCGGGGGCGACCTTCTCCAGACGCGCCACGATAGCGGGGACGAGGACGAACTCGACATAGCCGTTTGGCGCGATCGTGAAGAGCCGTTCGGCATGTACGGGGTCGAAGGCCTGCTGACCGAGGACCGCGTCGTCGAGCTGGGCGAGTGCCTCGGCGATCAGCGGTGAGAGTTCAAGCGCGATCGGGGTCGGCTGGATGCCGTAGCGCTCGCGGACGAACAGTTGGTCCTGAAGCATCAGTCGTAGACGCGATAGGGCGTTAGACAAGGCGGGCTGTGTCATGCCCATGCGCTCGGCGGCCCGCGTGACGCTGCGCTCCTCCATCAACGCGACGAAGATCGGCAGCAGGTTCAGATCGTAGCGCATGCAGTCATCCTGTCAGCGTTATATCTGACATTAGAAAGATAAACTTCTGGAATATGTCAACGAGGCCCATTTCCCATCCGTCGGCGACGACGGACGCCGCGAACATGGAGGTTCAGATGAGCAAGGGTCAGGTTCTCGTTCTTGGATCGAATGCGACACAGCTCGGTCTGCGTAGCGGCGGTACCGCAACGGTCGGTCAGTATCTCAACGAAACGGCAGTCCCCGCGCTGGCACTGCTCGACGCCGGCTATGATATTGTTCTCGCTACGCCCAACGGGACCAAGCCGCACATCGACGCCGGCTCCGACACGAAGGACCACTTCGGCGGTGATGAGGCGGCATACCAGCGCGCCAAGGACTTCTTCGCCAGCCACCCGGCCATGAACGACGTCCGCACGCTGAAATCAGTCGTCGACGAGGGTCTGGACGGCTTCGTTGGCGTGTTCGTGCCGGGAGGTCACGCGCCCATCGTCGACCTGATGCAGGACCCCGACGCGGGCACGATCCTCCGTCACTTCCACGCGGCGGCCAAGCCGACCGCGCTCCTCTGCCACGGACCGGTGGTCGTTGTCGCCGCGCTCGACGATGCTCCGGCCTTCCGCAAGGCGCTGGAGGAAGGCGATGACGGCGGGGCGGCCGACCTGGCGCGAGACTGGATCTACTCAGGCTACCGCATGACAGTCTTCTCGGCGAGCGAGGAAAAGATCGCCGAGGAGCAAGTGCTGAACGGCGAACTCTACTTCGACATGGAAAAGGCGCTGCGATCGGCCGGTGGCGACGTCTCTGTCACCGACAAGAACTTCGCTTCGAATGTCGTCGTGGACCGGGAACTGATCACGGGTCAGAATCCGGCGTCGGACCAAGCCATGGCCGACGCTTTGATCGAAGCCCTCGATCGCGCCGCTGCGTGAGTACCAGGATGACGGGCGGGGCGCTCAGGATGCGCCCCGCTTCGCATGTAACCATCATAAGGAACGGTGCCATGACCGCCAACGTGAAGATCGTCGCCGTCCTCACCGCCCGTGCGGATACCGTCGACCGCCTGCGCGCCCTGCTCGACGCCATGCTAAAGCCGAGCCGTGCCGAGCCGGGCAATTTGCGCTACGATCTCTGGCAGGACCAGAGCGATCCGAACCGCTTCGTCCTCGACGAGCTGTACGCGGACGCGGATGCGGTCACCGCCCACCGCGCGACGGCCCACTTCCAAAACTACCTCTCCCAGATCGGCGATCTGGCCGAGCGCGCCGCGTTTGTCCTCAAACCCATCTCCGCGACCTTGGGGTGCTGCCATGGGCAAGCTTAAAGAATGGGTGGGGTCGGCGCTGCTGGCACAACCGTTCTACATAGAGGAGGTGCGGATGATCGGCCTGTTGGCACCTGCGCTTCGCACGGGGCTCTTGGGCCTCGTTCATCCACGCACCTACCGCTGGCGCGGGGCCGCGACCCAGCGAAACAATCAACATCTGAAATGAAGGACACACAGTCATGACCAAGGGTATCGAAGGCAAGGTTGTTCTCATCACCGGCGGCAGCACCGGCATTGGCGCGGAAACCGCGCGGCTTCTCGCCGAACGCGGTGCGAAGGTCGCCATCGCCGCACGGCGCAAGGACAAGCTCGACGAGGTCGTCGCGCAGATCGCCGAGAACGGCGGAACGGCACGCGCCTATGCGCTCGACGTCACCGACAAGTCGGCGGTCCAGTCCGTCGTCGCCGCGATCGTCGCCGACTTCGGCCGTCTCGACGTACTGATCAACAACGCCGGTCTGATGCCGATCCGTCCGATGGCCGAGGTCAACACCGACGAGTGGGACCAGATGATCGACGTCAATCTGAAGGGCACGCTCTACGGCATCGCCGCGGCTCTTCCCGGCTTCCTGGAGCAGGGCAGCGGCCACATCATCAACCTGAGTTCGGTCGCCGGCATCAAGGTCTTCGCCCCGGGCGGCACGGTCTATTCCGGCACCAAGTTCGCCGTCAGCGCGATCAGCGAAGGTCTTCGCCAGGAGGTGGGCGAGAAGGTCCGCGTCACGTCGATCGAGCCCGGAGCCGTCGAGAGCGACTTGAAGTTCACGACCTCGGGTACGGCTGCCGAGACGGTGCTGGACTTCTACAAGCGGGCCATCCCGGCGGCATCGGTGGCGCGTGCTATCGCGTTCGCTGTCGAACAACCTGATGACGTCGACGTCAACGCGATCGTCATCCGGCCGACCGCACAGGAGTTCTGATTTCGACGAGGAGGCGGGGCCGCGTGTGCTCCGCCTCATGGGGAACGTACCGGTCCGCTCGTCCGTTACTTTGCCGAATAATATCTGTCCGTTTCACTTGAGGAGTCATTTATGCCCAAACTTGCCCTGTATGTACCACTGAAGGCCAAGCCCGGAAAAGAGCGCGATGTCGCCGATTTCCTGACCTCGGCATTGCCGCTCGTTCAAGCTGAGCCGGGCACTCTGACCTGGTATGCGATCGAGGAAGGTCCCGGTGCGTACGCGATCTTCGATACGTTCGACACAGAGGAGGATCGGCAGGCCCATCTTGACGGCAAGGTTGCCGCCGCACTGATGGACAAGGCAGACGAACTGTTTTCTGAACCGCCGCAGATTCACAAGTTCACCCTGCTGGCCGCGAAATAGCGGAGCGGTCGGCACCCTAGCGCGTCGCCCTCATCGCCCGCGTGGGGGGGGGGGCGGCGTACGTTGAACGGCTTTCCCCGAACCGGCCACGGAGACACACCATGCGCACCACCCAGACGCTCGACCTGAACGACGCGCGGACGATCATCGATGCGGGGATCGCGGAGGCCGAGCGGATCGGCAACCCGATGAACATCGCGGTGGTGGACGCGGGCGGCTGCCTCCTAGCGTTCGCGCGGATGGACGATGCGTGGCGCGGCAGCGTCGACATCGCGATCGGCAAGGCGTGGACGGCGCGCGCGTTCGATGTCGAGACCAAGGCGCTGGCGAAGCTCGCCCAGCCGGGCGCCGACTTCTACGGCATCCATGCCTCCAACGACGGCAAGGTGATGATCTTCGCCGGGGGCGTGCCGATAAAGGAGGGCGAGACGGTGATCGGCGCGGTACGCGTGTCGGGCGGCACCGGCAAGCAAGACCAGGGCGTGGCCGAGGCGGCGGCGCAGGCGTTCGCGCGCGGCTGAGCCTTGGAGCGCGGTGCCGGGCGCGGCGGTGCCCGCTTAATGGCACGCCGACGATTTGCAGCTGTCGATAACGGGCACTCGTCAGTGCCGAGGTCGGCTGCGGAAACGGCCTGATCGCCTTCGTATCGAGCCTGCCCGTCACGAGTGACTTTCTGAAGTGGCAGGCGCGAACACCTGATTCACAATGTTCGAACATCAGCTCGCACACCGCAGGTATTGCGGATCGTGCCGGCACCGTCTTGACGTATGCGGATGGCGGAGGGGATGGGTCTCAAATCCAACCTTCTCTGCTTTTTCTATTTGAGATCGGGGACAGGAAACTCGTATTCTAGAGCCACTGCTTTCGAGACACCGGTGGCCGCCTTCATCGTTGAGAACGCCTATCAAAACGGTGAAACGATTCGCATCGACGGCGAGTTGCGGATGCGCTGAACCCCCTTGCCCCGCCCCGTCGCGCCCCACCCGCGCAGAAGGAGACCCGATGCCAGACGCCCCCACCGCCGGACGGATTGACTGCCTGATCGTCGGGGGCGGCCCGGCCGGCCTGACCGCGGCCATCTATCTGGGCCGCTTTCACCGCAAGGTGGTGCTGGTCGACAAGGGCGAGGGGCGGCTGAAGATGGTCCCGCGGTCGCACAACCACGCGGGCTATCCGCAGGGCGTGGTCGGCGCCGACCTGCTGGAGAACATGGCCGACCAGGCGCGACGCTACGGGGCCGATCTGCGCCGAGGGGAAGTCACCGGGCTGCGGCGCGACGGCCGGCTCTTCACCGCCCAGACCGACGCAGGCCCGATCACCGCCCGCACCGTCCTGCTGGCGACCGGGGTGGTCAACCACCGCCCGCCGGTCCCCGAGGACGTGCACGCCGACGCCGTCGACCGCGGCCTGCTGCGCTATTGCCCGATCTGCGACGCGTTCGAACAGACCGGCAAGCGCATCGGCGTGCTGGGCGGCGACCGACACGCCCTGGCCGAGGCGCTGTTCCTGCGCACCTACAGCCCGGACATCGTGATGATCTCGCTGACCGGCGAGGGGCTGGACCCCGACGCCCAGGCGCAGTCCGACGCGGCCGGGATCAGCGTCGTCGCGGCACCCGTCTCGGGGTTCGACTTCTCGGGCGACCGGGTGGTGCTGACGCTGGCCGACGGGCAGACCGAGGTGATGGACACGCTGTATGCCGCGCTGGGATCGCACACCCGCAACGACCTGGGGCGGATGCTGGGGACCGATCTGGTCGGCGGCCAGTGCTATGCGACCGATCCCCACCAGCGCGCCAGCCTGGACGGGGTCTATGCCGCCGGCGACGCGGTCGATGGGCTGGACCAGATCGGCACGGCGATGGGCACCGGCTCGCGCGCCGCGGTGGCGATCCACAACGATCTGCGCGACCAGGACGGGCAGACGCTCGACTAGGGCCTGTTAGCGCCTGCACCTGACTCTATGTCGGTGGCTTTTCCGCCAAGGAAAGCTGAGATGCTGAGCGACGAACAGTGGGCTGAACTGGAACCGTTGATCGAGGCGTGCCGCCCGCACGCGAAGGTGCCGAGCCCGCACCTGCGACGAACCATCGAGGCAATCCTCTGGCGTCATCAGAACGGGGCGAAGTGGAGGTCACTGCCGGCGGAGTTCGGGCCCTGGTGGATGGCGGCTCAGACCTTCATCCGGTGGGCACGGCTCGGGGTTTGGGAGAGGCTGCTGGCGTTGGTTCAGGAGCGTGGCGTCCGGCTCGGCATGGTGTTCCTGGATGGAACCAACATCCGGGCGCACCAGAAGGCAGCGGGTGCCAGCCGAAAGGGGGATCTGCGAAAGAGCGAGACGGCCGTGAAGCGCTTGGCCGATCTCGTGGCGGCTATGGCACCAAGGCCTGCGTGATGGCCGACGCCGTTCCGCTGCTGGACAACCTGCCCGGCGTTCCGAAGTGGGTCGTGGCCGATCGCGGCTATACCAGTCATGCCTTCCGCCAGCACGTCTGGGACATGGGAGCCCGACCTGCGATCCCGCCGCTTCGCCACGAAGCGCCCGTCGCCTGCCCGGACTGGATCTACAACAACCGAAACCGGGTCGAGCGTTTGTGGGCTCGATTGAAGGAGTGGCGCGCCGTCGCCACCCGCTACGAGAAGACTGCCGTCAGTTTCCTCGGCGTCCTCTGTCTCGCGGCAGCCCTCGATTGGATCAGGCGCTAACAGACCCTAGTCGACGGCGGTTCAGTCGACGGCGGCGGGCGCGCCTCCCGCGCGGCGCGGGTCGCCTCCGTTTAGAGCGTTATTCGGCCATTATGGCCCAGTCATTCTGAAAACCGCCGTGAATCGGTCCCAGGGGATAGCCCACGGGAAGGAACCTCTCAGGTAGCACAAGGTTCAGGAAACTGAGATCACTTGGAAGGGTGCGATGTCCTCCGCCGTTGCGATGGACCGGATCATCAGCAAGGTCTCGATTTGATGACGGGTTGAGAAGAGCTGCGAAAGGAAAAGATCAGTGAAAGCTGTCGTGTACAACGGGCCTAAGGATGTTTCTGTCAGCACCATCGACGATCCCAAAATCGAAAAGCAGACCGATGTTATCATCCGGCTGACCACGACCAATATCTGCGGGTCGGACCTTCACATGTATGAGGGCCGTACCAGCTTCGAAAAGGGCCGGGTCTTCGGTCACGAAAACCTTGGCGAGGTCATCGAAGTTGGCGCTGCCGTAGATCGTATCAAGAAGGGCGATCGCGTGTGCATGCCGTTCAACGTCGGTTGCGGTTTCTGCGAAAATTGCGAACGCGGTTTGACGGGTTTCTGCCTCACGACCAACCCTGGAACCGCCGGCGCAGCGTATGGCTTTGCCGAGATGGGTCCGTGGCAAGGTGGTCAGGCCGAGTTGATGCGCGTTCCTTATGCGGACTTCAATTGTCTGAAGCTGCCTGAGGACGCTGAGGAGAAGGAGGATGACTATGTCATGCTCTCCGACATCTTCCCCACCGGTTGGCATGGCGTCGAACTGTCGGGTTTCCTGCCTGGCGAAAGCATCGCGATCTACGGCGCCGGTCCGGTCGGTTTGATGGCCGCGCACTCAGCCGAAATCCGCGGTGCCTCTCAGATCTTCGTGGTCGATTCTCACGATGACCGCCTGAAACTGGCCGAGGCGATGGGCGCTATTCCGATCGACATGCGCAAGGGCGATCCCGCCCAGCAGATCCTTGACGCGACCGGCGGCCTCGGGACCGACCGGGGGGTCGAGGCGGTCGGGTATCAGTGTTGCGATCGCCACGGCAAGGAGCGCAGCAATTACACGATGAACTGCCTCGTCAAAAGCACGAAGGCCACCGGCGGAATCGGCGTCGTCGGCGTGTTCGTTCCGGAAGACCCGAACGCGCCCGACGATCTCCAGAAGGAAGGCAAGATGGCGTTCGACTTCGGCAACTTCTGGTTCAAGGGCCAGAAGATCGGCACCGGCCAGTGCAATGTAAAGCACTACAACCGGCGACTGATGAAGCTTATCGAGCAAGGCCGGGCCAATCCTGCCCAAATCATCTCGCACCGACTGCCGCTTGATCAGGCACCAGACGCCTACAAGCATTTCGACGAGCGCGATGCTGGTTGGACGAAGGTCGTGCTCAAGCCGGGCACCTGACCTTAGTCTTCGACGGAATAGGAAATAAATTATGACTTTGGAAGGCAAATCAGTTGCCATTCTGATCGCACCCCGCGGGACGGAAGAACCAGAATTCTCGAAGCCCAAGCAAGCTGTCGAGGACGCTGGTGGCAAAGTGACCGTGGTCAGTTTTGAACCGGGCAAGGCTCGCACAGTCAATAACGATCTTGACGAGGGTGCCAGCTATACTATTGACAAGACGTTTTCCGAGGTGAAAGCCGACGATTTCGACGGACTTGTTGTACCCGGAGGGACTGTCGGTGCCGACAAGCTGCGCGGCAGCGTCGAGGCGATTGGTTTCGTCCGGGCTTTCTTCGATCAGAAGAAACCTGTTGCGGCTATATGCCATGCACCCTGGACATTGATCGAGGCGGGCGTGCTTGAGGGTCGCACCTTGACGTCCTACCCGACGCTGAAGGTCGATATCGAGAACGCCGGCGGTGCATGGACCAATGAGGAAGTCGTGGTCGACAACGGCCTTGTTACAAGCCGCGACCCCAATGATTTGCCCGCCTTCTGTGCCAAACTCGTGGAGCAAGTCGCGGCAGGTGTGGGCGCTGGGCTCGCAGCCGGGAATTAAAGACGGGGCGTTTCGACGAACCATGTGAGGGCCCTCTCCCTTTAGAAGGTCCGCACAAAGCAAGTGTGGCGGATGGCCAGCGATTGGCCGTCCGCCACGCCGAGTATCACACGAACACGGCGCAGCTGACGGGCACTTAAACCCTAAGCCGCGTCAACCGCGGTGACACATCGCCGGCTCCCGCTTCCAGATTCGACCCATTCCAACGTGTGGTCGAGATGCACCTGATCGAACGTGCGTTCGGCCAGATTTACGACCTACAGCGCCGCCTTGAGATAGC
>NZ_JBELMJ010000029.1:0-40689 GCF_042095875.1 Sphingomonas sp. | reverse complement strand
CAGTACGGCAACGGCGTCGCGATCTTCACCCGCAACGGCCACGCCGCGCGCGAGTTCGCCGCGCGCGTCAACGTCGGCATGGTCGGCATCAACGTGCCGATTCCGGTGCCGGTCGCCTATCACACCTTCGGCGGGTGGAAGCGCTCGGCGTTCGGCGACACCAACCAGCACGGCATGGAGGGCGTCAAGTTCTGGACCAAGGTCAAGACGGTGACGCAGCGCTGGCCCGACGGTTTTGGCATGTCGGGCGGGGAGCTGCCGCGCGGGAGCGAAGACGGTGGACCTTCCCGCATCCAGGACGCGTTCGTCATCCCGACGATGGGATGAGGTGAGTGATGTGGCGTGCGGGTCTGGTGCTGACGATGGCGGCGGGTGCGCTCGCGGCTTGCTCGCCCGCGTCGAACGAAGCGGACTACAACACCGTCCACGTCGATCCCGCGCAGGCGCGCGCGCAGGCGACGATCGACCGCGCCGCCGCCGCGCAGGGCACGCGCACCGTCGCGGGTGCCGGGCTGCCGGTCGCCACCGCCACCACGACCGCGGCGCAGGGCCGCAAGCTGCCGGTCGCGTTCCAGGGCTATTGGGGGCAGACACCCGGCGACTGCGCGCTCGCCAACGTCGATGCGCGCGGCCGGCTGGCGATCGACGCCGACCAGCTGCGCTTCTTCGACCGCCGCGCCGCGGTCGACGCCTCGCGCGAGCAATCGCCGACCGCGGTCGCCGCGACGCTCGCCTACAAGGCGGGTGGCGAGCGCTGGAAGCACGACGCGACGCTGACGCTCGAACAGGGCGGCACGCGCCTGCTGCTGGTCGAGCAGGGCGACGCGGCGCGGCCGGGGCAGACGATCCGATACCAGCGGTGCTAAACGCCCCCGACATCCTCAAGCATGATAGATCAGCGATGACCGACACCAACCAGTTCGACCTGACATCCCAATTTGATCTGACGGGCGACCAGCGCGAGATACAGGAACTCGCGCGGCGCTTCACCGCCGATCGCATCACGCCGTTCGCGGCCGAGTGGGACGAGACGTCGCACTACCCGGTCGACGTGTGGAAGGCCGCGGGCGAGCTCGGCTTCGGCGCGATCTACGTCAGCGAGGCGCAGGGCGGTATCGCGCTCGGCCGGCTGGAGGCGGCGCTGGTGATGGAGGCGATGGCGTACGGCTGTCCGACCACCTCGGCGTTCATCTCGATCCACAACATGGCGGCGTGGATGATCGACCGCTTCGCGAACGACGACGTGAAGGCGCGCTACCTGCCGAGCCTCGTCACGATGGAGAAGATCGCCAGCTACTGCCTGACCGAGCCGGGCTCGGGATCGGACGCGGCTGCACTCAAGACGACCGCGCGGCGCGACGGCGACCATTACGTGCTGAACGGCACCAAGCAGTTCATCTCGGGCGCCGGGTACAACGACGTCTACGTCTGCATGGTCCGCACCGGCGAGGAGAAGAGCCGCGGCATCAGCGCGATCGTGGTGGAGAAGGGCACGCCCGGCCTGTCGTTCGGCGCGCCCGAGAAGAAGCTCGGCTGGAACGCGTCGCCGACCGCACAGGTGATCTTCGAGGATTGCCGCGTGCCCGTTGCCAACCTCGTCGGCGGCGAGGGCGAGGGGTTCAGGATCGCGATGGCGGGGCTCGATGGCGGACGGCTCAACATCGGCGCCTGTTCGCTCGGCGGTGCCCAGCGCTGCCTCGACGAATCCATTCGCTACACCAAGGAGCGGCAGCAGTTCGGGCAGCCAGTCGCCGAGTTCCAGAACACGCAGTTCACCCTGGCCGACATGGCGACCGACCTGGAGGCATCGCGCGCTTTGCTCTACCTCGCCGCTGCCAAGGTGTCGGCGAACGCGCCCGACAAGTCGCGCTTCTCCGCGATGGCGAAGCGGCTGGCGACCGACAACGGCTCGTCGATCGTCGACCGCGCGCTGCAGCTCCACGGCGGCTACGGCTATCTGCGCGATTACCCGATCGAGCGCTTCTGGCGCGACCTGCGCGTCCACTCGATCCTGGAGGGGACCAACCAGGTCATGCGGATGATCGTCGGCCGCGATCTGGTGCGCCAGTGATGGGGCACGTCACCGATGATTTGATCGTCGAGACTACCGGTGCGGTCGGGCGCATCCGGCTGAACCGGCCCAAGGCGATCCACGCGCTCAACACCGCCATGTGCGCGGGCGTACTGGATGCGCTGGAGCAATGGCGCACCGACGCCGATGTGCGCGTCGTCACGATCGACCATGCCGAGGGCAGGGGCTTCTGCGCGGGCGGCGACATCCGCATGCTCGCCGACAGCGGGGCGAAGGACGGCGCGGCGGCGCGGCAGTTCTTCTTCACCGAATATCGCATGAACCACCGGCTGTTCACCTACGCCAAGGACGTGGTCGCGTTAATGGACGGGATCACGATGGGCGGCGGCGTCGGCATATCGCAGCCGTGCCGATACCGCGTCGCGACCGAGAACACGCGGCTGGCGATGCCGGAGACGGGGATCGGACTGTTCCCCGATGTCGGCGGCGGCTGGTACCTGTCGCGGCTGCCGGGGCGGATCGGGCAGTATCTGGCGCTGACCGGTCACCGGCTCGACGGCGCGGAGTGCCACGCGCTTGGCCTCGCGACCCACTATTTGCCCGCGAGCGCGCTCGACGAGGCGAAGGCGCGGATCGCGGACGGACCGCAGGCGGTGCTCGATGACCTCGCGGTCGACGCACCCGAGGCGCGCATCCTCGCGCACCGCGACGCGATCGACCGGCTGTTCGCGTCCGACCGGCTGGAGGAGGTCTTCGCCGCGCTGGAGGCCGACGCGTCCGACTTTGCGCGAGAGACGCTCGCCACGCTCAAGACCAAGTCGCCGCAGACGATGAAGGTGTCGCTCAAGCTGCTCAAGGACGGCGCGGGGATGGCGACCTTCGCCGACGAGATGCGGCAGGAGTACGCGGTCGGCAGCCGCGTCGTCCAGCGGCACGACTTCCTTGAGGGCGTCCGCGCGGTCATCGTCGACAAGGACAATGCGCCCAGGTGGGACCCCGCCACGCCCAAGGGGGTGAGCGACCACGTCATCGACCAGATCTTCGCGCCGCTGCCCGAGCACGAGGCGTGGACGCCGCACGACTGATCCGAAGGAGACACAAGTGGCCGAGTACGAAACCATCCTGGTCGAGCAGCGCGGGCGCGTGACGCTCGTCACGCTCAACCGTCCGCAGGCGCTCAACGCGCTCAACAGCCAGGTGCTTGCCGACCTGCTCGCCGCCTTCGCCGCGTTCGACGCCGACGCGTCGCAGGGCTGCGCGGTGCTGACCGGCAGCGAGAAGGCGTTCGCTGCCGGCGCCGACATCAAGGAGATGCAGGCGCAGGGGTTCGCCGACATGTACGGCGGCAACTTCTTCGGCGGGTACGAGCGGCTGACGCAGACGAGGAAGCCCATCATCGCCGCGGTGTCGGGCTACGCGCTCGGCGGCGGGTGCGAGCTCGCGATGATGTGCGACTTCATCCTGGCGGCGGACTCGGCCAAGTTCGGTCAGCCCGAGATCAAGCTCGCGGTGTCGCCCGGCATGGGCGGTTCGCAGCGCCTGACCCGCGCGGTCGGCAAGGCGAAGGCGATGGAGATGTGCCTTACAGGTCGGATGATGGACGCGGCCGAGGCCGAGCGCGCCGGCCTCGTCAGCCGCGTCATCCCCGCCGCCGATCTGGTCGAGGAAGCGGTCAAGACCGCGGCGACGATCGCAGGCATGGCGCCGCTCGCGGTCATCGCCAACAAGGAGATGGTCAACGCCGCGTTCGAGACCAATCTGGCGCAGGGCGTCCAGTTCGAGCGGCGGCTGTTCCACGGCCTGTTCGGTACCGCCGACCAGAAGGAAGGCATGAGCGCCTTCGTCGAGAAGCGTCAGGGCAATTGGTTGGGAAAGTGACCGGTCTCGTCGTCCCTCGACGGAGGGATGCGGCACTCGATGGCTGCTAGATTGCGGTGTGGAAGGCGGTTGCTATCCGCTTCCGCGATTTCGGCTTCCATCACCGTCACCCCGGACTTGATCCGGGGTCCCGCTTCTTGATGCGGGTTTAAGTAGCGAGATTCCGGATCAAGTCCGGGATGACGGTGAGTGGGATCAATTAACCACCTGTGTCGGTCGTTGCGCTGAGACATGGTGATTTTGCCTCTCCCTTTCGGGACGAGGGGTAGAGGAGAGGACGAGATAATGGCACGCGTCGGTTTCATCGGGCTGGGCAACATGGGCGGCGGGATGGCCGCGAACCTCGCCAAGGCGGGGCATGACGTCCGCGCCTTCGACCTGTCGGCCGACGCGCTCGACAAGGCGAAGGCGGCCGGCTGCCTGCCCGTCGCCTCGGCGCGCGAGGCGGCGGAGGGCGCGGAGGCGATCATCACTATGCTGCCCGCCGGCACCCACGTCGAGCAGGTCTACCGCGAGAGCGTGTTCGACGCCGCACCCCCGTCCGCGGTGCTGATCGACTCGTCCACGATCGACGTCGCGACCGCGCGGCGGGTGGCGGAGGCGGCGACCGCCCGGGGCCTGCTCGCGGTTGACGCGCCGGTGTCGGGCGGGATCGCGGCGGCGAACGCGGGCACGCTCACCTTCATGGTCGGCGGCAGCAACGAGGCGGTGGCGGAGGCGAAACCGTTCCTCGACGCGATGGCCAAGTCGGTGTTCCACGTCGGCGCGAGCGGGGCGGGGCAGGCGGTGAAGATGTGCAACAATCTCGTCCTCGCTTCCACCATGATCGCGACGTGCGAGGCGTTCGCGCTCGCCGAGAAGCTCGGGCTCGACCCGCAGGCGTTCTACGACGTCGGCAGCGTGTCGACCGCGCAGAGCTGGTCGATGACCTCCTACTGCCCGGTGCCGGGCGTCGGACCGGAGAGCCCGGCCGACCGCGGCTACCAGGGCGGGTTCGCGACCGCGCTGATGCTCAAGGACCTGCGCCTCGCGATGGCGGCGGCGGCGGACGCAGGCGCCGACGTGCCGATGGGCACGCGCGCGAAGGAATTGTACGAGGCGTTCGACGAGGCGGGCGAGGGCGCGACCGACTTCTCCGGGATCATCAGGACCTTCGCGGCGAGCCCGGATCGGGCATAATCCTCGTTGCGCTCGCGTCGAAACGCGGTATCCTCGCCCACGGAGAGGATGCCGCAACGGCACCGACATTGGGGCGAGAACAGGGATGCCCATCCATCGGGGGGCGGCGGGTGAACCGTCGCGCGAACGGTCGCGTGTGCCCGCAGCCGGGGCACGGGCGGCGCGGCGGCGCAATTCGGCCGACCTGCTGCTCGACGCCGCCAGCGCGCTGATGACCGAGCGCAACTCGGTCCACATCACCTTCGCCGACATCGCCGAGCGGTCGGGGCTCAACTCCGCGCTGATCCACTATCGCTTCGGCGGCAAGCCGGGGCTGTTCCGCGCGCTGCTGGAGCGCGACGCGGGCGGCGTGTTCCCCGACCTGGACGCGCTGATCGCGTCCGACCGCAGCGCGGCGGAGAAGCTGCGGCTGCACGTGCGCGAGATCATCCGCGTCTACTGGCGCTACCCGTACATCAGCCGGCTGGTCGCCGCGATGACCGCCGACGCCGATACGGAGAGCGCCCGCTTCATCGCCGAGCGCTTCACCCGTCCGATCGCCGACGCGCACGCCGCGATCCTGGCGCAGGGCGAGGCGGAGGGGCATTTCCGCCGCGTCGACCCCATGCTGTTCTACTTCACCTTGTTCGGCGCGTGCGAGCATCTGTTCAGCGCGCGGCACGCGCTGCGCTGGGCGTTCGGCGTCGGGGAGATCGACGAGGCGCTGAGCCGGCGCTACGCCGATCACGTCGCGACGACGTTGCTCGACGGCATGGTCATACGCGCGTGCGGCAGCGCGTGACGCGTCACAGCGCCCATTCCGCCGTGAGCCAGACCTTGCGCGTGTCCGCGCCGAAGCGATCGGCGAAATAATCGGCGTAGCGCGCCGACCACGTCACCCCGCCGATGTCTGCGCTGGCGAGCAGGTTAACCTCGTCGCCGTAGCTGCGCACCCGGCGATCGCTGTCGTAATGGTGGACGAAGGCGGACAAATCGACGCCGCTCGCCGGCCCCAGCGTCGGCCAGTGCGCACCCAGACCGGCGTAGACGTCGCGCACGCCGTCGGGCGGCGTGGTGGTGAACTTGTCCGCCCAGCCCTGGAACCCGAACACCGAACCGTAGGGCGTCTGCACGCTGGTCAGCGCGCGGCCGTCGTCGGCGCCCAGCACCTCGTAGCCGATCGTCGCGGAAACCGCGTTGCGCGACAATTTGGCCTCGCCCAGCCAGTAATCGGCGGCGTAATCGTTCGGGTTGCGCGCGTAGTCGCTCTGCCGCGCGTAGCTGGCGACGTAGTCGACCGCGTAATCGCTGCCGAGCGCGCGCTTCCCCGCCAGCCGCACGCCGTAGGTCTGGTTAGACAGGCGGTAGCCCTGGTAATCGGCCTCGTCGGCGCCGATCAGATAGGCGAAGCCGGTCAGCGTGCCGATCGGCGAGGCGTAACCGAGCAGCGCGAAGACGCTGTCGCCGCCGATCGAGCCCGGGCGCGCGCCGCGCCCATCGATGCCGTTGATCGGGCGCACGTTCCACGCGTAGCTGACGTCGAGCGTCAGCTTGGGCAAAAGCGTCACCTCCGCGCGTGCCGCGTCGAAGGTCTGCGCATTCTGCCGGAACTTGGCCGCGCCGACGAAGCGCTGGTCGGCGAGCGTGAGATACTGGCGACCGACGGTAAAATTCGCGCGGTCGGGCACCGCGTAGGACAGCTGCGCGCGGTTCGCCTCGATGTTCTGCGGATCGGCGATTGTCGGGCGTCCCGTGTCACCCTCCAGCCCGTCGAAGTAGCGCGTGCCGATCGCGAGCGTCCCCTCGCCCTCGATCAGCGCCGACAGGCGATCGATCGATGCCTGAACCCCGGCCCGCGCGCGGATCGTCACCGCGTCGGAACGGCGCGGCAGGCCGTCCTGCTCGACCCCCTCGTAGCGTAGCCGCGCCTCGGCCAGCGGTTCGAGCGTCACCGTCTGCGCGGCGGCGCTGCCCGCGATCGCCAGTGACGCGGCGAGCGCGGGCACGAAAAAATGCTGCATGTCCATCCCTTTACCGGACAGCTCATGCGACAGGCGCGGGTCGGTGCGCAACCCCGCGCCTGCAGCCGGTGTCAGGCCGGCGCGCCGACGACGGTCTTCACTTCCATGAAGTCTGACAGGCCGTACTTGCCGTTCTCGCGCCCGTTACCCGACTGCTTGTAGCCGCCGAACGGGGCCGCGATGTCGGGCGACCAGCTGTTGATCGTGACCAGCCCGGCGCGCAGGCGACCCGCGATCTTCGCCGCCTCGGCCGGATCGCCCGAGATCGTCGCCGACAGGCCGTACTCGGTGTCGTTGGCGATCCGCACGCCCTCGTCGATCGCGTCGTAGGTCGTGATCGTCGCGACCGGCCCGAACGTCTCCTCGCGCGCGATGCGCATGTCGGGGGTCACGTCGGTGAACAGGGTCGGCTGGACGAAGAAGCCCGAGTTGCGCCCGTCGGGGCGCCCGGGACCGCCGGTGACCAGCGTCGCGCCCTCGTCGATCGCCGACTGGATCAGCGCCTGGATCTTCTCGTACTGCGCCTTGTTGACGACGGGCCCGATATGCTGCCCCTCGTCCAGCGGGCTGCCGACCTTTGTCTGCTCCATCATCGACTTCACGATCGCGGTGGCCTCCGCGACCTGGCTCTGGTGGACGAGCAGGCGGGTCGGCGCAATGCAGCTCTGCCCCGAATTGGCGAGCACGCCCGCCACGGTGGGCGGCAGCACCTTGCCCAGGTCCGCGCCCTCCAGCACCAGGTTCGCGGCCTTGCCGCCCAGTTCCTGATGCACGCGCTTGACGGTCGCCGCCGCGGCCTGCGCGACTGCGATCCCGGCGCGGGTCGATCCGGTGAAGCTCACCATGTCGACACCCTTGTGCGCGCTCAGCGCCGCGCCGACGCCGGGTCCGTCGCCGTTGACGAGGTTGAACACGCCCGCGGGCACCCCCGCCGAGTCCATGATCTCCGCCAGGATCACCGCGCACCCCGGCGCTTCCTCGCTGGGTTTCAGGATCATCGTGTCGCCCGCCGCCAGTGCGGGCGCGACCTTGGCGCAGATCTGGTTGAGCGGCCAATTCCACGGCGTGATCATCGCGACGACGCCCAGCGGCTCGTGGACGACGCGCGCCTTGCCGATCGTCTCCTCGAACGCGAACGCATCGAGCGCCTTCAGCGTCGCGGCGAAATGCGCGAGCCCCGTCGGCGCCTGCGCCGCCATCGCGAGCCCGATTGGCGCGCCCATCTCCTGCGCCATCGCGCGCGCGAGATCGGGGATGCGCGTCTTGTACTCGGCGATGACGCGCGTCAGCACCGCCTTGCGCTCGTCGACGCTCGTCTGCGACCAGGTCTCGAACGCGGTGCGCGCCGCTGTCACCGCGCGGTCGACGTCGGCGGGGGTGCCGAGCGTGATCTCGGTGCAGGGCTGCTCGGTCGCCGGGTCGATCACCTGATAGGTGCGGCCGCCGTCGCTCTCGACCCACTCGCCGTCGATATATTGCTTGAGGTAGCTCTGCATCGCGCGCTCTCCACCGCTTGTTCTTCTTCGATTGGCGAAGGTGATGGCGCGCGGGCGAACGCGTTGCAAGGCGAAACGTGTCGCGCCGAGGCCGTGCCACGCTGGCACGATTGGAGCGCGGCTTAACGGGCCAACCGCGTTTCGGCTGCGATTAACCCTCTTTGCTGGTGGCTCCTTCACGCGCACGGCCGCAAGGCGGCGCTCACCAAGGAGTCGTCCATGCGCAAGTTCCTGCCCTTCGTCGCGCTCGCGCTCACCGCTCCCGCCTGGGCGCAGGGCAACGGGCCGTTCACCATCCAGGAAAGCGGGCAATCGTTCGCGCACCTGGAGGACGCGCTGATGTCGGTGCGTGGGCAGGACGTCACCGTGCTGATCGCGCCGGGCACCTACCGCGAGTGCGCCATCCAGCAGGCCGGGCGCGTCACCTTCAAGGCGCAGCAGCCCGGATCGGTGATCTTCGACGGCACGACGTGCGAGGGCAAGGCGGCGCTGGTGCTGCGCGGCGAAGGCTCGGCGGTCGACGGCATCGTGTTCCGCGGCATGCGCGTCGACGACGGCAACGGCGCGGGCATCCGCATCGAGCTGGGCGACCTGACGGTCAGCAACTCGATGTTCCTCGACAGCCAGGAAGGCATCCTGGGCGCGACCGACCAGCCGACGCGCATCCGGATCGACCATTCGACCTTCGCCGGGCTCGGCCAGTGCGACGAGACGCCCGATTGCGCGCACTCGGTGTATCTCGGCACGCACGGCAGCGTCACGATCACCAACTCACGCTTCGAGCGCGGGCGCGGCGGGCATTACGTCAAGATCCGCGCGCCGCGCGTGTCGATCACCAACAACAGCTTCGACGACACTGCCGGGCGCAAGACCAACTACATGATCGACCTGCCCGAGGGCGGGACCGGGCGGATCGCCGACAACGTGTTCGTGCAGGGCACGCACAAGGAGAATTGGTCGGGGATGATCGTGGTGGCGGCCGAGGCGCACAATTTCTCCGCCGCGGGTCTGCAGGTCGAGGGCAACACCGCCTCGCTCGCACCCGGGCAGGACAAGCAGCCCGCCTTCGTTGCCAACGCCAGCGGCGACCGGCTGGCGGTCGGGCAGAACCGGCTGGGCGCGGGGATCAAGCCGTACGAGACGCGCTGAGCGGCAACGTTTCGCTTCCATCGCGGGCGCGGTCGCGGCTATCGCGTGAGCCATCATGATCAAGCACGCGCTTTCCGTCACCCGCGAGGGTGATTTCGCCCAATGGTACCAGAGTGTCATCGCCGAGGCCGACCTCGCCGAGGAGAGCGGCGTGCGCGGGTGCATGGTGATCCGCCCGTGGGGCTACGGCATCTGGGAGCGGATGCAGCGGCTGCTCGACGACGCGATCAAGGCGACGGGGCATGAGAATTGCTACTTCCCGCTGTTCATCCCGCTGAGCTACTTCGAGAAGGAAGCCGAGCACGTCGAGGGCTTTGCTAAGGAGATGGCCGTTGTCACGCACCACCGGCTGGTGTCGGACGGGAAGGGCGGGCTGGTCCCCGACCCCGCCGCCAAGCTGGAGGAGCCGCTGGTGGTGCGCCCGACCAGCGAAACGGTGATCGGCGCCGCCTTCTCGCGCTGGGTGCAGTCTTGGCGCGACCTGCCGGTGCTGATCAACCAATGGGCCAATGTCGTGCGCTGGGAGATGCGCACGCGCATGTTTCTGCGCACCGCCGAGTTCCTGTGGCAGGAAGGGCATACCGCGCACGCCTCGGCTGACGAGGCGCGCGACGAGACGCTCAGGATGCTCGAGGTCTATCGCGACTTTGCCGAGAACGCGGTCGCGCTGCCGGTGATCGCGGGCGAGAAGCCGGAGAACGAGCGCTTTCCCGGTGCGGTGTCGACCTACTCGATCGAGGCGATGATGCAGGACGGCAAGGCGCTGCAGGCCGGCACGTCGCACTTCCTCGGCACCAATTTCGCCTCGGCGCAGAACATCCGGTTCCAGAATGCCGAAGGGCAGCTCGAACTCGCCAACACCACCAGCTGGGGCGTGTCGACGCGGATGATTGGTGGGCTCATCATGGTGCACGGTGACGACGACGGGCTGCGCGTGCCGCCGCGCGTCGCGCCGTGGCAGGTGGTGATCGTGCCGATGCTGCGCGACACGCCCGAAGACGCCGCGCTGATCGATTATTGCAAGTCGCTGCAACAAGCGCTCGCCCGCGAGAGCGCGCTCGGCGAACCGGTTCGCGCGCTGCTTGACTTGAAGGCGGTCAAGTCGACCAACAAGCGCTGGTCCTGGGTCAAGAAGGGCGCGCCAATCGTGATCGAGGTCGGCGGGCGCGACATGGCGGCGGGCAACGTGTCGGTGATCCGCCGCGACCGGCTGTACCGCGCCGACGGCAAGCTCGACAGCGTCGGCACGCCCAAGGACGCGTTCGTCGGCGGCGTGGGCGGGGTGCTCGCCGACATCCAGCAATCGCTGTTCAACGAGGCGGATGCGCGAATGAAGGCGAACATCGCGCCCGCGGACGAATGGTCCGAGGTCGAGGCGCACTTTGCTGAGGGCAACAAGACCCCCGGCTGGCTCGACGTCCGCTGGTCGCGCCCGACCGGCGCGGCGCTGGACAAGGTGGTCGAGCGGTTAAAGGCGCTCAAGCTGACGCTGCGCAACGCACCCATGGGTCAGACGCATCCGGAAGGGCAGTGCATCTTCACCGGCGAGCCGTGCGTCGAGCGCGTACTGGTCGGCCGCGCGTACTGAGCGCGGCCGGCCCGCCGGCGCTCAGCCGGGCGGGCGAATCAGCGATTGTCGCGTCCGCACGTCCGCGCAGGTGACGCGGGCGGGTGCAGCGCCTATCTCATGCGCGTGCCAAGAAAACAGAAGCCGGGTTTGCCGACCCGCGAACAGATCCTCGACTTCATCGCACAGTCGGCCCAGCCCGCGGGCAAGCGTGAGATCGCGCGCGCCTTCGCGCTCTCCGCGCAGGAGAAGATTGGGCTCAAGGCGCTGCTGAAAGACATGGCGGACGAAGGGCTGATCGACTCCGCCCCCGGTCGCGCGTTCCACAAGATGGGCGGGGTTCCCAAGGTCACGGTGCTGCGCGTCACCGACGTCGACGACGGCGGCAACGTCTGGGCCGCGCCCGAGAAGTGGGACAGCGAGGCGCCGCTGCCGCGCATCCGCGTGCGCGAGCAGAAGCGCGGCTCGCTCGGCATCGGCGAACGCATTCTCGCGCGAACCGAGGAGACCGGCAGCGGGATCACCGCGCACCCGATGAAGGTGCTCAAACCCACGTCCGAGCAGGTGATCGGCGTGCTGCGCGGCGAGGGTGGCCGCCTGTGGCTGCAGAGCACCGACAAGAAGGAGCGGTGCGAATACGCCGTGTCGGACGCGGGCGGCGCTGAGGCTGGCGAACTCGTCACCGCCGAGCTCGCCGGGCGCCCGCCGCGGATCACCGCGCGCGTCGTGCAGCGGCTGGGCGATCCGTTCGCGCCGCGCAGCTTCTCGCTGATCGCGATCGCCAAGCACGGCATTCCCGACACGTTCGCGCAAGAAGCGCTCGACGAGGCGGAGCGCGTCGCGCGACAACCGCTTGGCAACGATCTCGAGGACCTGACGCACCTGCCGATCGTCGCGATCGACCCCGCCGACGCGCGCGACCACGACGACGCGGTCTGGGCGACGCCCGACGACGATCCCGCGAACGAGGACGGGTGGCGCGCGATCGTCGCGATCGCCGACGTCAGCTTCTACGTCCGGCCCGGCAGCGCGATCGACCGCGAGGCGCGTAGCCGCGGTAATTCGGTCTACTTCCCCGACCGCGTCGTGCCGATGCTGCCTGAGATTCTGTCGGCGGACGTGTGCTCGCTGAAGGAAGGTGAGGACCGCGCCGCGCTCGCCTGTCACCTGCAGGTGACGAAGGCCGGCGCGCTGAAATCGTGGCGCTTCACGCGCGCGACCGTCCGGCTAGCCGCCAATATTGCCTACGAGGACGCGCAGGCGACGATCGACGCAGGGAAGGGCGCGCAGATCGACGCGCTGCGCCCGCTATGGGACTGCTGGCGCGCGCTGGCATCGGCGCGCGACAAGCGCGAGCCGCTCGACCTCGACCTGCCCGAGCGGCGCGTCGTGCTCGACGAGAAGGGCCGGATCATGTCGGTCGCCGCGCGCGAGCGGTTGGATGCGCACCGGCTGATCGAGGATTACATGATTGCCGCCAACGTCGCCGCGGCGAAGGCGCTGGAGGCCAAGAAGGCGCCGGTCATGTACCGCGTCCACGAACCGCCCGCGCGCGAGAAGCTGGTGGCGCTCAAGGACTATCTCGACACGTTCGGCGTGCCGTTCGCGATGGGGCAGGTTATCAAGCCCGCCACGTTCAACCGCATTCTCGAACGCATCGGCGACGCCGATTTCCGCCCGCAAGTGATGGAGCAGGTGCTGCGCACGCAGACGCAGGCCTATTACGCGCCGCTCAACCACGGTCACTTCGGGCTGTCGCTGGGCAGCTACGGGCACTTCACCTCGCCGATCCGGCGCTACGCCGACCTCCTCGTGCACCGCGCGCTCGTCTCGGCCTACGCGCTGGGGCCGGGCGGGTTGAACGGCGACGAGAATTTCGAGCATCTGGGCGAGCAGATCAGCAAGCTGGAACGCCGCGCGATGGAGGCGGAGCGCGACACGATCGACCGCTACGTCGCCGCGTTCCTGGCGGAGCGCGAGGGCGAGGTGGTCGAGGTGCGGATCACCGGCGTCACCAACTTCGGCTTCTTCGCGACCGTCGATGGGATCGGCGGCGACGGGTTGATGCCGGTGCGCGATCTGGGCGGCGAGTATTTCCGCTTCGACGAGGGCGCGCGCACGCTGACCGGCGAGCAGAGCGGCGAGCAATATGCGCTCGGCCAGCGGCTCGAACTGCGGTTGGCGGAGGCGAATCCGGTGTCGGGCGCGCTGCGCTTCGAATTGCCCGAGGGTCGCTTCGCCCCCCTCGGTTCGTCCTCGCGCGATCGCGGCCGGTCGGGTAAGGAGCGCGGACCCGGCAAAGGTGGTCGCGTGCTCAAGCGGCGCGGACGCCCGGCGAATATCCGTCACGACGGCAAGAAGCGATAGGACACAGCGATGATTGGCGACCGAATGTCCGGACTGATCGCGCGCGCGCGGTCGCAAATCGTCGGCTATTTCACGCAGGCCGGCGCGACCAAGCCCGACGCCGCGATCCCCTACGCGGCCAAGGGCAGGCTGGAGGCGCGGCTGTTCCGGCGCATGGTCGATTTCGGATTGCTGGTGGAGGTCAAGCAGGGGCGCTTCTGGCTTGACCAGGACCGCTTGTCCGATTTCAAGAAGGAGTCGCTCGCGCGCGTGCTCGGCGCGATCGCGCTGGCGGGGTTCGCCGCGGCGGGGGCGATGGCGGTCGGGGGGTGAGGACGCGCGGCGAGGGGTGGGCGGTCACTCAACCGTGAAGGTCATCCCCGCGCGCGCCACCAACCGGTCGCGCAGTTTCGTGCCCATCAGCGCGCCGGGCGTCCAGATGCCACCCGCGCCGCGCACGTCCTCGACCAGGCACAGCGCGCTCTCCGCCAGCATCTTGCACGTGCAACCGTAGCCGGGATCGCGGTCGCCCGTCACCACCGCGTCGATCCGATCGCCGGCGTCGGTCAGCCCGACGAACAGGATGTCGAAACTGCCCGCCTCGCGCTCTTCCTTGGTCGGGCCCTCGCCGGGCTTGGGTCCCTTGTCGCCGCCGAACGGGTTGAGCTTGCCCAGTGCCTCGGCCGCGGCGCGTCCCATGTCGCCCAGGCCCGTCACGACCATCTCGTCGTACACCATGTCGCCCCATGGCTGACCGAGCAGGAAGTTGGTGCGGTGAACGTTCTTGGTGTTGATCGGTGCCATAACGAACGGTGCGACCCAGCTATGGATCGTCGGGTCGTACTCGGGCAGCAGACCGGACGGCTGGTTCGGCCCCTTGTGCCCCGGCGTCAGCGCGAACGGATCGGCGAGCAGCGGGATCAGCGATGGCTTCTTCGCCGCCGCGGCCATCGTCGCCTTGAGGCTCGCCGCGGTGCCGCCGGAGAAGCCGCCCTTCATCGAGCGGACCCGCCCCTTGATCCGCGACACCGGCCGGCCGAGCCGCGACACCGCAGCCTCCTGCAGCGTCAGCACGCCTAGGTCGAACGGGACCGAGTCGAACCCGCACGAGAAGACGATCCGTGCCCCGCTCGCGCGCGCGGCGGCATGGTGCGCGTCGATCATCTCGCGCATCCACGCCGGCTCGCCGCACAGGTCGACGTAGGCAGTGCCCGTCTCGGCGCAGGCGGCGACCAGATCGCTGCCGTAGAGCTGGTACGGCCCGACCGTGGTGATGACCACGGTGGCGCGCGCGCACATCTCACGCAGCGACGCGGGCGCCTCCGCGTCGGCGGTGACGAGCGGCACGTCCGCGGGCACGTTCATCGCCTCGCGCACCTGCTCCAGCTTGGAGCCCGAACGCCCCGCCATCGCCCAGCGGACGCCCGTCGGATAGGTCAGCGCGAGATATTCGGCCACCAGCCGCCCGGTATAGCCGGTCGCGCCGTAGACGATGACGTCAAATTCGCGCGCGTGATCCTGTGCCATGCCGTGCTGCTCCCTGATGCCGGCCGATAAGTAGATCGCAAGCCAGGCCGCGGCACAAGCCGCGTCAGCTGCTGGCGGGCGATGCCGCCTGTGCGGTCGACGCCGGACCGGTCCACATCTCCAGCGCGCGCTCGGCGCGCGCGAGACCATCGTCGCTCTCCACCGCGGCGTCAATCGGACGGCTGCCGAGCGCGTCGTCGTGCGTGTTGAGGAACGTCATCGCCGCGTTGCGGTCGCCCAGCTTGACGAAGGCGGCCTGCGCAATCTTGCCCTGGCGCGCGGCGGCGCCGCGGTCCATCGCGACGCGCGCGGGGCGGAAGCGCCGCGTCGCGGGCATCTGCCGGGGCGTGGTGGCCGCGGAGGCCGTGTCCTCGCTCAACTGACGCGCCCGGTGAGCAGCGTCTCCGCGCCCATCGTGTGGCGCAGCGTCGCGATCCGCTCGCCGTAACCGCGTGCCAGTCCGCGATGCGCGATGCGCGCCTCGTTGCTCGCGCCCGCGGTGGCGCGCATGAGGGAAATCTGGTGTCGTTGCAGCAGGTAGTTCATGTCCATGCCGGTCGCCCCTTGTTGTAAGCGGGAGCACGGATGGTCTCTCAGTCGCGGGCGCCTACGATCGGGATGCGCGCGATGGGTCCTATATGGGGTACGAAGCCGAAAATAGATAGTCGGGGCGGCTGACCACGCTCACGCCGCCTCGTTGAACTGCAAGCTGGCGAGCCGCGCGTAGAGCCCGCCGCGCGCGAACAGCGAGGCGTGATTGCCCTCCTCGACGATGCGCCCTGTGTCCATCACGACGATCCGGTCGGCCGCGCGCACGGTGGCGAGGCGGTGCGCGATGACGATCGTGGTGCGGTCGGCCATCAACCGTTCCAGCGCGTCCTGCACGAGACGCTCGCTCTCCGCGTCGAGCGCGCTGGTCGCCTCGTCGAGCAGCAGGATCGGCGCGTCGCGCAGCAGCGCGCGCGCGATCGCGACGCGCTGCCGCTGACCGCCAGACAGCCGCGCGCCGCCCTCGCCCAGGAACGTGTCGAGCCCGTCGGGCAGCGCGCGCAGGAAGTCGGCGGCGTTGGCCGCCTCCGCCGCGCGCCAGATCGCGGCGTCGTCCGCGTCCCAGCGGCCGTAACGCAGATTGTCGCGTGCCGAGGTGCCGAAGATCACCGTCTCCTGCGGCACCATCGCGATCCGCGCGCGCACCTCTGCGGGATCGGCATCGCGCAAGGCCACGCCGTCGACGCTGACGGTGCCTGCGGCGGGATCGTAGAAACGCTGGATGAGCTGGAACAGGGTCGACTTGCCCGCGCCCGACGGGCCGACGACCGCCACCGTCTCGCCGGGGGCGACCGACAGCGTGAAGTCGTGCAGCGCGGCGACGTCGGGCCGGGTGGGATAGTGGAACTCGACCTCAGCGAAGTCGACGCGGCCCTGCGCCGGCTGCGGCAGCGCGACCGGTCGCGCGGGGGCTGCGATCTCCGGCCGCTCGGCGAGCAGCTCCGCCAGCCGCCCGGCCGCGCCCGCCCCGCGCAGCAGGTCGCCGTACACCTCGGTCAGCGCACCAAACGCGCCCGCGACGATGCCGCCGGTCAGCACGAACGCGGCGATCGCGCCGCCCGACAGGCGCCCGGCGGCGACGTCGATCGCGCCCTCCCACATCACCAAGGTTATCGCGCCGAACACCAACCCGATGACGATCGCGGTCATGATCGCGCGCAGCAGGATGCGCTGACGCGCCGCCGCCATCGTCGCCTCGACCGCGTCGCCGAACCGCTCGCCCTCACGGCGTTCCTGCCCGAATGCCTGGACGATCTTCATCGCGCCCAGCGTCTCGGTCACGATCGAGCCGACGTCGGCGATCCGATCCTGCGAGGTGCGCGAGTAGCCGCGCACGCGTTTGCCGAGCAGCGCGATCGGCGCGATGATCAGGGGGATCGCGATCACCAGCAGCCCGGTCAGCTTGGGCGAGATGGTGAACAGATAAACGAGTCCGCCGACGCTGGTGAAGGCGTTGCGCAGCGCGATCGACACCGTGCTGCCGACCACCGTCTCGATCTGTCCGGTGTCCGCGGTCAGCCGACTGGCGATCTCCGACGGGCGGTTCTCCTCGTAGAAGCGCGGGGTGAGCGTCAGCAGGTGGCGCTGCACCTGCGCGCGGATGTCGGCGACGACGCGCTCGCCCAGCCACGACACGAAATAGAAGCGGAACGCGGTGCCGATCGCCAGCACCACGACGATCATCAGCATGTAGTGGAACGCGCCCGATACCGCCGCACTGTCGCCGCCGCTGCCGAAGCCGCGGTCGATCACGCGCTTGAAGCTGTACGGGATCGCGATCGTCGCCGCCGACGTGACCGCGAGCGCGACGCAGGCCGCGGCGATCTGCGCCGGGTAGCGCCGCGCGGCGTGCCAGACCATCGAGAGATTGCCGATACGACGCGAGGGGACGACCTCGGTCGAAGCGGCGGCGGGGGGTGCGCTGGCCATGGCCGCGCCCTAGCAGCGCGGTGGGTGTGGCTCAATCGCCACCACGATGCACCACCGCGCGCGGGCGCATGCAACATCATTGTGCAGCGCAGCGTTTCCGCTACGATCACAAGCCCCTATCTAGGGGCGAGAGAGGCATACCCGATGTTCTATGACGCTTACGAATTCCAGCGCAGCTGGCTCTCGTCCGCTAGCGCGCTGGCGACCGCGACCGCCGGCTGGCTCAACGATCCGGCAAACCCGTTCGCCTATCTCGGCGGTGGCCCGGTCATGGCGAGCGCGCTGGAAGTGTTCGCGCACGCCAGCGCGTCGCGCGGCAAGCCCGCTTTCGGCCTGCACGCGACGACGATCGACGGGCGCGAGGTGGCGGTCACCGAGGAGGTCGTGCTCGGGCGCCCCTTCGGCGACCTTAAACGCTTCCGTCGCGAGGGCGTGGAGGGTGGCCCCAAGCTGCTGATCGTCGCGCCGATGTCGGGGCATTTCGCGACGCTGCTGCGCGGCACCGTGGAGCGGATGCTGCCGTTCGCCGACGTTCACATCACCGACTGGCACGACGCGAAGAACGTGCCGGTAGAGGCGGGCCGCTTCGATCTCGACGATTACGTCGACTATCTTGTCGCCTTCCTGGAGGCGATGGGCAGCAACGAGGGGCAGGGCGGCACGCACATGCTCGCGGTCTGCCAACCCTCGGTACCGAGCCTCGCCGCCGTCGCGGTGATGAGCGCGGATAAGAACCCGGCGAGGCCGAAGTCGCTCACGATGATGGGCGGCCCGATCGACACGCGCGAGGCGCCGACCGCGGTCAACACGCTCGCGACCGAGCGGCCGTTCGCCTGGTTCGAGCAGAACGTGATCGCGACCGTCCCGGCGTGCCATTCCGGCGCCGGCCGCCGCGTCTATCCCGGTTTCTTGCAGCTCACCGGCTTCATGTCAATGAACCTCGGCAACCACATGCTGAGCCACTGGGAGATGTTCAAGCACCTGATCCAGGGCGACGATGCCAGCGCGCAGGCGACCAAGGACTTCTACGACGAATATCGCTCGGTCGCCGACATGACCGCCGAATTCTACCTCCAGACGATCGACGTCGTGTTCCAGGAGCACAAGCTGCCGCGCGGCATGATGACGCATCGCGGCCGCGCGGTCGACCTGGGCGCGATCACCGACGTGGCGCTGCTCGCGATCGAGGGCGAGCGTGACGATATTTCGGGGCTGGGACAGACCAGGGCGGCGCTGACGCTCGCGACCAACCTGGCCGACGAGAAGAAGCAATATCTGATGGCCGAGGGTGTCGGTCACTACGGCATCTTCAACGGCTCCAAGTGGCGCGATCGTATCGCGCCGGTGGTGGAGCAGTTCATCACGGCGAACGCCTGATACGAAGAGAGCCGGCCGCGAGGGACGCGACCGGCTCTCTCGTGACGCTGCGGCTCGGCTCAGGCGTTCGAGTTTTCCGCGGTGGTCTGCACCTTGGCGTGGCTGCCTTCCTCGCCGGCCTTGATGGTGCCGCCGAACAGCTGCTTCACCTTGCCCGAGATCGACAGGTCGGTTTCCCACAGCTCGGCGCTGTCGATCTCGACCTGGAGCAGCGCGAGGTTGGGGTCTTCCTTGCCGCCCGGGAACCACGCCTCGACTTGGTTGTCCCACAATTTGTCGATCAGCGAGCGATCGTTGTTGATGTGGCCGCGGCCGTGCATGCAGGCGAAGAAATCGTGGCCCTTTGACACGAACTGCACCATCAGCTTGTCCTTGCCAGCGACGCGATTGTCCTTGCCGATGAAGAAGAACAAAGTGTCGACCTGATCCTGGTCGAGCTGCACCGCCAGCGGCTCGCTATGCGTGCTGCCGTCCGCCGGGCCGACCATCAGGTACGGGCTCTCGGCCATCTTCTTCCACATGTCGGTCTTGAGCTTCTTGGGATCGGTGTTGGCGTCGGCCATCGTCGTCTCTCCTTGTTAAGGTGTCGAGCGGAGAACGAGAGGGCGGGGCGTTGGTTGCGCGGGCGTATCGGACCTGCTTGGATCACCGGCGGCGGCATTGTCGCCGTCGACCTCATGGAGAACAACCGATGAAGGTTGCCGATCTGTGCCTGGTCTTGGGGCTGATGATCGCATTCGCCACCTTGGTGGTGAAGGTGATCGAAGTCGCTCGCAAGGACTAGCACACGGGCGGGGTTCGGGCTGCAACCCGGACCCCAAACGCGAAAAGCCCCGACCGCTGCAACGGCCGGGGCTCCTCACAGAAAGGCGCCGATGAAGTCGCCGGATCGATACATAGCGTATCGATCCTGACGGTTCAATTACAGCACCTCGAACAATCCGGCCGCGCCCATGCCGCCGCCGACGCACATCGTGACGACGACGTACTTCGCGCCGCGGCGCTTGCCCTCGATCAAAGCGTGGCCGGTCATGCGGGCTCCGCTCATGCCGTACGGGTGACCGATCGAGATCGCGCCGCCGTTGACGTTGAGCAGCTCGTCAGGAATGCCTAGCTTGTCGCGGCAGTAGAGCACCTGCACCGCGAACGCCTCGTTCAGCTCCCACAGCCCGATGTCGTCCATCTTGAGGCCGTTGCGCTCGAGCAGCTTCGGAATCGCGAACACCGGGCCGATGCCCATCTCGTCGGGCTCGGTACCCGCCACCGCCATGCCGACGTAGCGGCCGAGCGGGGTCAGCCCCTTCTTCCCCGCGACGCTCTCCTCCATCAGCACGCTGGCCGACGCGCCGTCCGACAGCTGCGACGCATTGCCCGCGGTGATGTTCAGGTCGGGGCCCAGTACCGGCTTCAACGACTTCAGACCCTCCAGCGTCGTGTCGGCGCGGTTTCCCTCGTCCTTCGACAGCGTGACTTCCTTGTGGGAGACTTCCTTGGTCTCCTTGTTTGTCACCGCCATCGTGGCCGTGACAGGCACGATCTCGTCGTCGAACTTGCCCGCAGCCTGTGCGGCGGCGGTGCGCATCTGCGACTGGTAGCCGTACTCGTCCTGGGCGTCACGGCTGATGCCGTAGCGCTTGGCGACAATCTCCGCGGTCTGGAGCATCGGCATGTAGATGTTCTTGTGCATCGCCAACAGCTCGGGGTCGGGCGCGACGCGCATTTGCGGCGTCTGGACGAGGCTGATCGAATCGACGCCGCCGCCGATCGTCACGTCCATGCCGTCCACCACCACCTGCTTCGCCGCGGTCGCGATCGCCATCAGTCCGCTCGCGCACTGCCGGTCGAGCGACATGCCCGACACGGTGGTCGGCAGACCGGCGCGCAGCAGCGAGGTGCGCGCGATGTTGCCGGCCTGGTGCCCCTGCTGCAGCGCGGAGCCGAGCACGACGTCGTCGACCTCGCCGCCGTCGATCTTCGCGCGCTCGACCGCGGCCTTGATCGCGTGGCTGGCGAGCGTGGGGGAGGGCAGGTTGTTGAACGCGCCGCGGTAAGCGCGGCCGATCGGGGTGCGGGCGGTGGAGACGATAACGGCGGAACGCATGGGCGGGCCTTTCAGGATGCGAAGTGGAGAAAGTGGAGGTTCACGCGTAGGTCAGTTGAAGACCTGCGTGATCCATTCGGCGATCATCGCGGGCTTGTCCGACCCTTCGATCTCGATCGTCGTCTCGGTGGTGTATTGATACTGACCGGGGCGCTTCTCGTCGAACTGGACGATCCTGGAGCGGCCCCGCACGCGCGAGCCAGAGGGGACGGGGGCGAGAAAGCGGACTTTGTTGCCGCCGTAATTGACCCCCATCTTCACCCCGTCGAGCCGCGGCGCGTCGGGCGTCTTGGCGGCGAGCTGCGGCAGCAGCGACAGCGTCAGGAAGCCGTGCGCGATCGTGGTGCCGAACGGCGTCAGCTTCGCCATTTCCGGGTTGACGTGGATGAACTGGTGGTCGCCGGTCGCGTCGGCGAACTTGTTGATCATGTCCTGGGTCACCTCGACCCAGTCGGACACGCTTTCCTGGCCGATGCTGGCCTTCATCTCGTCTGCGGTCACGACGAATTCCCCTTCGAGATACGACACGCTACAGCGACGCGTCGGCGCCGCGCTGCATTGCGGCACTGCATAAGCGCGGGGTGGCCCATCCCGCAAGTAGTCCACGAACCGGAAACCTGAACATGTCCTCTGCCGTAGCGTCAGCAACCCGCGAAACCATGCGTCGCCTGCACCGCGCGAGCGAACCGGATGTTCTAAAACCGCTGCTCGCCCGCGCCGCGCTGACGCCTGATTCGCGCGAGCGGGTGATGGACACTGCCTCGGGGCTGCTCGCCGACCTGCGCGCGGCGCAGGGCCGCGGCTGGGTGAACCAGTTCCTGCAGGAATATCGCCTCAACTCGTCGGAGGGCGTCGCGCTGCTGAGCCTCGCCGAAGCGTTCCTGCGCGTGCCCGATCCAGAGACGGCCGACCTGCTGATCTCCGATAAGCTGGGCGAGGCGAACTGGCGCAGTCACGCCGGTCAGTCGAACTCGCGGCTGGTCAATACCGCGACTTGGGGGCTGGTGGTCGGCCGCGCGCTGGTCGGCGAGGGCGAGGCGGGGCCGCTCAAGCGCCTGCTGAGCCGCGCGGGCGAGCCGTTCGTGCGCCAGGCGGTCGGCGCCGCGATGAAGATGATGGGCGAGATCTTCGTGATGGGTCGCACCATCGACGAGGCGATGCGCCGGATGAAGAAGCCCGACCATCGCGGCTTCACCGCCAGTTTCGACATGCTGGGCGAGGCGGCGCGCACCACCGCCGACGCCGAGCGCTACCTCAAGGCCTACGCCGACGCGATCGACGCCGTCGGGCGCGACCCGTCCGCCGGCCACTCGATCTCGGTCAAGCTCTCCGCGCTTCACCCGCGCTACGAGGTCGCCAAGTGGGACGAGTGCGTCCCTGCGCTGACCGAAATGCTCGAGGCTTTGGCGGTGCAGGCGGCGGGGAACGGTATCGCGCTGACCGTCGACGCGGAGGAGAGCGAGCGGCTCGACATGAGCCTCGACATCATCGGCAACGTCGCCGCCCTCCCGTCGCTCAAGGGCTGGGACGGGTTCGGCATGGCGGTGCAGGCCTACGGCAAGCGCGCGCGCCCGATCGTCGCCTGGGCAAACGAGCTCGGCCGGGTGATGAACGTGCGGCTGGTCAAGGGCGCGTACTGGGACAGCGAGATCAAGCGCACGCAGGTCGAGGGGCTGGCGGACTATCCCCTGTTCACGCGCAAGGCGTCGACCGACGTCAGCTACCTCGCGGTCGCGCGCGACATGCTCGACGCGCCCAACATCCGCCCCGCCTTCGCCAGCCACAACGCGCTGACCGTCGCGACGATCGTCGAATGGGCGGGCAACAGCCGCGACTTCGAGTTCCAGCGGCTGCACGGCATGGGCGACGGGCTGTACGAGCGGCTGGTGCGCGACAACGGCTACCACTGCCGCATCTACGCGCCGGTCGGCGGGCACCGCGACCTGCTGGCGTATCTCGTCCGCCGTCTGCTGGAGAATGGCGCCAACTCCAGCTTCGTCCACCAGCTCGCCGACGCGCGGCTGACCGAGGACGAGATCCTCGCCGACCCGGTGGTGAAGATCGCGGGCGTCGGCGGCGCGCGCCACCCGTCGATCCCGCTGCCGGTCGACCTGTTCCGCGCCGCCGACGGGCACCGCAACTCGATGGGGATCGACTTGGCCGAGCGCGACGTGCTGGAGGCGACGACGAAGGCGGTGCGCGCGCCAGTGACCCTGTCGGTCGCGCCGGTGAGCCCGGAGGCGGTCCGCGACGCGGTGTCGCGCGCGCACGCCGCCTTCCCCGCGTGGCGGGCGACGCCGGTCGAGGCGCGCGCCGACTGCCTCGACCGCCTCGCCGACCTGCTCGAGCGCCACCGCGACGAACTGATGGCGATCTGCGTCCAGGAAGCCAAGAAGGGGATCGCCGACTCGATCGGCGAGGTGCGCGAGGCGGCCGACTTCTGCCGCTATTACGCGATGCAGGCGCGCGCGAAGATGCAGCCGATCGAGCTGCCCGGGCCGACCGGCGAGCGCAACATGCTCCACGTCGACGGGCGCGGCGTATGGGCGACGATCGCGCCGTGGAACTTCCCGCTCGCGATCTTCTTGGGGCAGACGGTCGCGGCGCTGGTGACGGGCAACACCGTGGTCGCCAAACCTGCGCCGCAGACGCCCGCGATCGCGCGCCGCGCGGTCGAGCTGGCGCACGAGGCCGGCATCCCCGCCGACGCGCTGATCCTAGTGCCAGGCGGGCCCGACATCGGCGCCGCGCTGACCGCCGACCCGCGCGTGCAGGGCGTCGCCTTCACCGGATCGACCGCCACCGCGAAGAAGATCGCGCGCAGCCTGCTCGACGATGGCGAGGACGGAGGTCCGAGCCGGCCGATCGTGCCGCTGATCGCCGAGACGGGCGGGATCAACGCGATGATCGTCGATTCGACCGCGCTGCCCGAGCAGGTCGTCGCCGACGTCGTCACCAGCGCGTTCCGCTCGGCGGGGCAGCGCTGCTCGGCGCTGCGCCTGCTGCTGGTGCAGGAGGACATCGCCGACGGGCTGGTCGAGATGCTGTCGGGCGCGATGGACCTGCTGACGCTCGGCGATCCGTCCGACCCGAAGACCGATGTCGGCCCGGTGATCGACCGCGACGCCTACGACCGGCTGATGACCTACCGTGACAGCGTGAGGGGTCGCTGGGTCAAGACGATCGACGCGCGCGCGGACGGGCTTTTCGTGCCGCCGACGCTGATCCGGCTCGGTGAAATCGAGGAGCTCGATCGCGAGTGGTTCGGCCCGATCCTACACGTCGCGACGTGGAAGGCGGGCGAGCTGGAGCGGACGATCGCGCGCGTCAACGCCAAGGGCTACGGGCTGACGATGGGGCTGCACAGCCGCATCGCGCGCGCGGCGGAGGTGACCGAGGCGTTGGCCGCGGTCGGCAACCTCTACGTCAACCGCTCGATGATCGGCGCGGTCGTGGGATCGCAGCCGTTCGGCGGCGAGGGGCTGTCGGGCACTGGGCCCAAGGCGGGCGGGCCGAACTACCTCTACCGCTTCTGCGCCGAGCGCGCGGTATCGGTCGACACGACCAGCGCCGGCGGCAACGCGACGCTGCTCAGCCTCGACGAGGGCGGCATCTGACGCGAGTACGGCGACGGCCGGGCACCGTGAGGTACCCGGCCGCGACGTTGACCTGAGCGCTCAGCCGATCAGCGGCACTTGACGTTGCCGCGGTCGATCGAGCGGCCGAGCAGCGCGCCCGCGCCGCCGCCCGCCAGCGTGCCGAGCAGCCCGCCGCCGACGAGGTTGCCGAGCGCCGCGCCGCCGACGCCGCCGATCACCAGCCCCGTCGTGCCGTCGTTGCGCTTGCAGTACGCCCGTCCGTCCTGCCCGCGGTAGATGCGGTCGTTGCGCCCCAGCCGGCGGCCTTCGCCGCGGCGCGGGCGATAATCGTCGCGCGGGTTCCAGTTCCGGTCGTCACCGTGCCAGCGATAATCGCGGTCGCGCCGCTGCGCGTCCGCCGAGGTGGCAACCATCGGTGCGGTCAGCGTCGCCATCGCGGCGACCGAGAACAAGGCATTGCGGATCATCGATCAATCTCCTTCGCGCGTCCAACGCGGAACAGATCGGCAGGGTTCATCGTCTCACCGCTTCTTGCCCGGCGTCGGCGTCGGGCTATGTGGGATTTCCGCCGCGGAGATAGACATGGATCAAGTGAACGAGCGGGAGCGCGCGCGATTGACGAGCCTGTTGCGGCTCGACGCGATCGACCGACCGCCCAATGCGATGCTGAACGAACTGGCCGAGGTGGCGGCGCTCTCACTAGACTGCCCGATCGCGATCGTCAGCCTGGTCGGCAAGGACCGCATCTGGTTGAAGGCGTCCCCCGGTATCGACGGGCTCGACCAGCTGGCGCGCGACGAGGGGCTGTGCGGGTCGGCGGTGATGCAGGACAATCCCTGGGTGATCGAGAATGCCGCGGTCGACGTGCGCGCGCTGTCGAACCCGCTGGTCGCGGGCGATTTCGGGTTGCGCTTCTACGCCGGCGTTCCGCTCAAGGGATCGGACGGGCATAATTTGGGGATGCTGGCGGTGATCGATGCGAAGCCCCGCAGCGTGAGCGAGCGCGAGCTGTCCGTGCTCAAGAAGCTGGCCGAGGTGGTCGTCCACCTGATCGAGTCGCGGCTGGAGGAGCGGCTGCTCGCGCCCATCACATCGGACGCGTGACCTGATCGAGCATCGCCGCGCCCTTGTGCGTCAGCAGCGCGCCGCGCGCCACCGGCTCGTCCCCGGCGCCGATCAGCAATGCCTCGATCGCGATCAGCCCTTCGTCGACCAGTGCCCTGATCGACTGCACGAACAGGCCATCCTCGCCGACCGCGGCGGGGTCGAGCGTCGACGGCGCCAGGTCGAGCGGATGCGGCCAGTTGAGGTGGAGCACCCGCAACACCGCGCCCGTAATCGCCGACTGCCGCAGCGTTTCGTGGAGCGGTACGTGGGTCATCTTCGACCCGGCCTTTAGCCGAAACGATCCGACATAAAAGAGTGATATCGGCCGTTTATTCGAGTTTCCGTAGCGTCAGCCACCGGGCGCGCGCGACGCGGCGGCCGACGGATCGACCAGGCGACCGTCGGGCGCGGCGAGGTAGTTGACCTGCATCGGATAGGCGATCGTCAGCCCTTCCTCGTTGCAGCGGCGCATGATCGCGACGCCGGTGCGGTGGCGCCCGTTATACGCTTCCATAAAGTCGGCCGAGGGGCTGTCGAAGCGGACGTCGAAGTCGAGACTCGACGCGCCGAACTGGAAGAAGCCGCAGCGCACGAACGTCATGCCGCACCGCTCGATCTCCTCCTTCATCATGTCGGGGAAACGTTCGAGCAGATCGGGCGGCGTCTCGTAGGCGAGCCCGATCGTGAAGGTGGAGCGGCGACGCTCGCGCACCGTGTTGTTCTGGATTTCCTTGTCGAGCAGGTTCTTGTTGCTGATGACGCGCAACTCGCCGTCGATGCCGCGGATGCGCGTCGACTTGAGCCCGATCTCCTCCACGTTGCCCGACGTATTGTCGTAGGTCACCGCGTCGCCGCGGCGGAACGGGCGGTCGAAGATGATCGCGAGCGCGGCGAACAGGTCGGCGAAGATGCCCTGCGCCGCCAGACCGATCGCGATGCCGCCGACGCCCAGACCCGCGACCAGCCCGGTCACGTTGACGCCCAGATTGTCGAGCACGACGACGAACGCGATCGCGAACACCGCGAAGCTGACCAGCACGCGGATCAGCCCCATCGCGCTGCCCAGCGCCTCGCCGCCGATCCGCTCGTCGCGGGTGCGATGCTCGATCGCGCCCAGGATGATCTCGCGCGCCCAGATCGCGACTTGGAACACCGCGGCGACGGTGAACAGGAAGGTGACCGTGGATGCCACGTCGGCGGGCGCCCCCGCGTAGCCGACGACCAGCTTGGCCGACAGCAGCACGATGAAGAAGCCGTGCGTCCGCTCCACCGCGCGGCCGAACACGGCGGACCAACCCAGGCCGGTGCGGCTGCGCGCACTGAGCCTGGGTCCGAGGCCGCGAAGCCAAAACAAGGCGGCGGCGATCGCCACGCCCGCGGCAACGCCGATCAGGATCTGCAGCCAGTGGGTGCGTAGCCACAGGGCGCTGGAGCCGATCAGCCCCTCGAGCTGGTCCTGCACCTCTGCGGGGTCGATTTTCGGTTTAGTGGCAGCCGCGGCTGCGTTGTTGGTTACAGTCATCCGTTTTCTGTCATTCGCGCGGGGAACCCGTCAGGCGGCGACTGCCGTCTCGTTCTCCGTGCTCAGGAATGCGATCAGCCCGCGCTCGGCGCGGCTGAGGTAGGGCGTGGCGCGCGGCAGCTTCAGCTGCTGGCGAAACGCGATCTGCGCGGGCTTGCTCTTGCCCAGTTCGATCAGGTCGGGGTGGACGTAGGACTTGCGCGCGATCGACGGCGTGTTGCCCAGCCGCTCGACCACCGGCTCCAGCATCGTCTTGAGCGTGATCGGCTCGTCCGCCGTCGCCAGCGTCTCGAACGCGACGACGCTCGCGCCCCAGGTGCGGAAATGCTTGGCGCTGAAATCCTCGCCCATCGCTTCCTTGATATAGGCGTTGACGTCGGACGAGGTGATCGGGCGCGGCTCGCCATCGGCGTCGACGTACTGGAACAGCTTCTGCCCCGGCAGATCCTGGCACCGCTTGACGAACTGCGCGAGGCTGCGATCGGTGATCGTCAGCATCCGCTCCTTGCCCGATTTCGCGCGATACTTGAGCTTCAACGTCTTGCCCGCGATCCGCGCGTGGCGGTCGCGCAGCGTGGTCAGCCCGAAACTCTTGTTGGTCTTGGCGTAGGTCTCGTTGCCGATCCGCAAGTTGTGCGTGTCGAGCAGCTTGATCACCGCGGCGAGCGTGCGCTCCTTGTCGTGGCGGCGATGCGCCAGGTCTTCCTCCACCTGCCGCCGCAACTTGGGCAGCGCTAGTCCGAAGCTGACGCACTTGGAATATTTCGCGGCCTCTTGCGCGGCGCGGAACTCGGTGTGGTAGCGATACTGCTTGCGACCCTTCTCGTCCCAGCCGACCGCCTGGATATGGCCGAACGGATCGAGGCAGTACCAGGCGTTGACGTAGGCCGGGGGCAGGCCGATCGCGTTCAGCCGATCGATCTCGTCGCGGTCGGTGACGCGCTCGCCGTCGGGCGTCCAGTAGCTCCACTTGCCGCCGCGCGTCTTCTCGCGGGTGATGCCCGGCTCGCTGTCGTCGCAATAGTTGATCGTCGCCGTCACGCCCGCCGTCGCCTCCTGGTCCTCTCAGCAAATGCGTGCGTGCCGCCTTCGTTCCCGGAACGAGCGCGCGGGGGCGGGGGTTCAGGCAGACCCCTTTCACGGAGTTTCCCGACATGGCCGACCTATCCACCCTGCGCGTGCTGATGCTCGCCACCGACGGTTTCGAGGAAGCCGAACTGTTCGAACCGCGCCAGGCGCTGCTCGACGCGGGCGTCCAGGTGACGCTCGCCTCGATCAAGACCGACGCGATCCAGGGCGTCGTCAACGACAGCGAGAAGGGCAAGTCGATCACCCCCGACGTGACGCTCGACCAGGTCGATACGGAGGAATTCGACGCGCTGGTGCTGCCGGGCGGCGTCGGCAATCCCGACAAGCTGCGGCTGCAGGACCGCGCGGTCGAGATCGTCGAGGAGTTCATGGACGACGACAAGATCGTCGCCGCGATCTGCCACGCGCCGTGGCTGCTGGTCGAGGCCGACGTGGTCGACGGGCGCACGGTGACGAGCTGGCCGTCGGTGCGCACCGACCTGGAGAATGCGGGCGCGGACGTCGTCGACGAGCAGGTGGTGGTCGACGACAACCTCATCACCAGCCGCAAGCCCGACGACATCCCCGCGTTCAACGACGCGATCATCAAGGCGCTGACGCAGGTCGCGGCGGCCGAGGACGCCTGATCCGCCAGCACCCGGAACCATCGAAGTTCCGTCACCCCGGATTTGATCCGGGGTCCCGCTTCTTGTCTCACGGGTAGAGAAGGCAGCGGGATTCCGGCTCAAGGCCGGGATGACGAAGCTAGGCCGCCGCCACCTGCGCGCCGCGCGCCGGGCGGCGGCGCTGCATCGGCGCGAACGCGGCTTCCTTGCGCAGCCGCGCGAGATAGGTGTCGAGCCCGATCTGCGCGCCGAGCACGAAGTAGAGGTAGCTCTGGAACGCGATGCCGACGAACGCGCCGCCGAGCAGGTAGATCAGTTGCGCGTGCTGCAACGCCTCCGCCAGCCGCCCGGCCCAGGCGCGACCGTCGCTCTCCTCACCCTCGTCGCGGATGTAGCGCCGCCGCACCACTTCCATGCGGACGAGCCCGATCAGGTTGATGAGCAGCCACAGCCCTAGCCCCGGATAGCCTTGCTCGCCCAGCATCTCGAAATAGCTCGAGTGATAGGCGCGGCTCTTGTCGACCGTCAGGTCGCGCTTGACCGTGGTGCCCGCACCCGACCCCTGGACGCTGACCGTGTCATAGCGGATCTGGTTCTGGCGATACGCCTCGAACCCGCCGCCGAACGGGTGCGTCTTGGCGTAGTCCCACGTCCACTGCCACACCGCCAACCGGGTCGAGGCCGATTCGTCCGCCTTGTAGGTCTTGATCGTACCCATCCGCTCGCTGAACGCCGACGGCAGGAACGGCACCGCGACCAGCCCCGCGAACGCCAGCGCGCCGAGGTACAGCATCCGCCGCTTGACCGTGCGCAGCATCAGCACCGCGAGCAGCGCGATGCACAGCAACCCCGTGCGCGCCGAGGTGCCGACCGGAATCAGCAGGCACGAGAAGGTGAGCGCGTAGGCGAACAGCTTCACCCGCCAGTCGGGCACGAACAACGTACCGTCGCGCGCCAGCCACAGGATGATCGGGATCAGCGAGATCGCCACCGCCGAGATGATCGAGCCCTCGTACAGCCCCGAATTGTTCGCGACCATCAGGTTCAGCTCGCCGTAGCCGCCGCCCGAGGCGAGCGTCTTGATCCCGCCGACGATGATGATCGACGCGGCGGAGAGCACGACGAACAGCAGCAGCGACTCGATCCGCAGCCGCGTGCGCAGGGTGAGCGGCAGGAACGCGGCGAACGCCAGGTTCTTCCACACCCACTCCCATTTATCGAGCGCTTCCAGCGGGAAATCGGCCGCCTTCGTCGTCGCGTAGCAGTAAGCCAGCAGCAGCAGGAACAAGGCCTGGCGCGGCGCGAAGCGGCTGTCCTTTTTGTCGTCCGCGATCGCCCAGCCGAGCACCACCAGCACCACCGCGATCAGGCTGATCGGCACGCTGTTGAGCATGTAATAGGTCAGCCGCTGCGGCGAGATGATGTCGATATAGACGTAGGCGAGCACGAACAGGA
Source organism: Sphingomonas sp. (assembly GCF_042095875.1). GTDB lineage: Bacteria > Pseudomonadota > Alphaproteobacteria > Sphingomonadales > Sphingomonadaceae > Sphingomonas. The sequence continues at coordinate 10,182 of NZ_JBELMJ010000029.1, read as the reverse complement.
ACGGGCGGCGAAACCCCGTTCCCCACAATGCCAGCAGGAATCCGATGAACGCGAGGTCACGCACGACGGCGGCGGCGCTCCATCGCGTCTGGCGCCTTGCCCTCGCGGTCGAGCTCGGGGCGGCGCAGCAGCATGATCGCGGCGAGCATCATCAACCCGTGCGCCAGTCCCAGCGCGAAATTGTCGATCATGGCCGCCGCGTTCCCATCGGTGACGCGATAGCCGCGGCGCGGTTGACGCGGCGTTAAACCTGGTTGGGGCAGGAGGGTCGCCATGCGCATCCTCCACGTCCTCGACCACGGGCTGCCGTTGCAGAGCGGTTACACCTTTCGCACCCGCGCGATCCTTCACGCGCAGATGGCGCGCGGGTGGCAGGTCGCGGCGGTCACGGGCGCGCGGCAGGGGGCGACCGCCGCGGCGCAGGAGCGGGTCGACGGGATCGACTTCTTCCGCACCGCGCCGCCGCGCCGATTGCCCGCACCGCTCGGCGAAGTGCGCGAGATCGCCGCGCTGGCGGCGCGCGCGGACGCGGTGGCCGAGCGCTTCCGCCCCGACGTCATCCACGCGCACTCGCCGGTGCTGGGCGGGCTCGCCGCGCTACGCGTCGCGCGCAAGCGAAGCCTGCCGCTGCTCTACGAGATTAGGGCCTTCTGGGAGGATGCCGCGGTCGGCAACGGCACGGGGCGCCAGGGCAGCGCGCGCTACCGCGCGACGCGGGCGCTGGAGACGTGGCTGTGCCGCCGCGCCGATGCGGTGGCGGTAATCTGCGAGGGGCTGCGCCGCGACCTGGTCGCGCGCGGCATCCCGGCCGAGAAGATGGTCGTGTCGCCCAACGGCGTCGACCTGAACCTGTTCGGCACGCCGCCGGTGCGCGACGAGTCGCTCGCGCGCCAGCTGGGGCTGGGGGACGAGGTGGTCGGCTTCATCGGCAGCTTCTACGATTACGAGGGGCTGGACGACCTGATCGCCGCGATGCCCGCTTTGGTCGCGGCGCGGCCGGCGGCGCAACTGCTGCTGGTCGGCGGCGGGCCGATGGAAGGTGCGCTGCGCGCGCAGGCGGCGGCGTCGCCGGTGTCCGCCGCGATCCGCTTCATCGGGCGCGTGCCGCACGCCGAGGTCGAGCGCTATTATGGCCTCGTCGACGTGCTCGCCTACCCGCGCAAGCACATGCGGCTGACCGACCTCGTCACGCCCTTGAAGCCGCTGGAGGCGATGGCGCAGGAGCGGATCGTCGCCGCCTCCGACGTCGGCGGTCACCGCGAGCTGATCCGCGACGGCGACACCGGTACCCTGTTCCGCGCCGACGATCCCGCCGCGATCGCCGACGCGCTCGCCCGGTTGCTCGCCGACCGGAGCGAATGGCCCGCGCGGCGCCGGCGCGCGCGCGCCTTCGTCGAGGCCGAGCGTAACTGGTCGTCAAATATTGCGCGCTACGAACCCGTTTACCAAACAATCGCGCGCGCGCGGCAGGACGGAACATGGCAGCCACATTCACCCTTGAACGCGTGAGGCATCACATCATCCCCGCAGTCGCCGCGCTGATCGGGCTGGGCGTCGCGGTCGGCATCGCCACGGTGCCGAGCGACGTGCTGAACGCCGCGGTCGACCGCGGCGGCTTCTCCGGCATCCTGCCCGCCGCGGCCTCGCCGATCGGCGCGACCGGGCGCACGGTCATCGCGCTGCTCGCGGGGTTGCTGATCGCGGCACTGGGCTTCGTGCCGCGGGGCAAGGCGATGCTGGTCGCGCGGGTCGACGGTTTCGCGCGCCGCCCGCGCGCCGCGACGGCGGACGGCGACGAGGCGCCGGTCGTCCGCCGCGCCGACGCTCACCCCGACGCGCCGCCGCGCCGCCCGATCCGCGCGGCGAGCGACCTGGGCGATCCGCTGCCGATCTTCGGCGAGGAGGATCGCCGCTCCGCGCCGCTGCCGCCACCCGCCGAGCGCTCCTTGCCCGACGACCTCGACCAACCGCTCGCCGACTTCGACCCCGCGGCGGTGCCGCTGCGCCCGATGGCGCCGCCCGAGCCGGTCGCACCGCTCGCCCGACCCGCCGCGCCGAGTGTCGCGGCGTCTAGCCAGGCTGGGCCGGTGACCGAGCCCGCGCCGCCGCGTTTCGCCTGGCTCGCGCCCGACGAGGCGGACGAACCGGCGCCCGCCGCGCCCGTGCCGCTCGCGGAGGCATCGCCCGCGGCAGTCGAGCCGGCCACCGCGTTTGACGACGCGCCGTCGATCACGCCGACATGGGCCGAGTCGCCCGAAGTCGAAACCGCGCCGACGCTGCACGAGATCGAGGCAGCCGAACCGGTGAGCGCACCGTGGCCTCGTTCCCTCCAGCCGGAACCGGTAGAGATCGAAGCCCCGGTGCTGCAGCCAGAGTCACCTCTGGCAGAGGCCCCAGCAGCACCGCACCGCGCGGCTGCCGAGCCGGCCCTCTCGCCGATCGCTGCGCCGGAGCCCGAGCCGATCAACGACGACTCGATCGCGGGGCTGCTCGCGCGGCTGGAGCGCGGCGCGGCGCAGCGGCGGATCGTCGCCACGGCGCTCGTCACGTCTCCCGCGCCGCCCGCCGCCACCGCGGCGGCCGCGCCGCCCGACTCGGAGCCCGAACCCGTCTCGCTCGACGAGACGCTGCAGCGTCTGCGCCGGCTCGCCGCGGGCTGATCGGTCACGCCAGCGCGACCGTCACTCCTTCCAGCCTGAAGCGCGCGTCCGCCCCGGCGTGGTCGCGCGCGCCGACGCGCAGTTCCGCGACCATGTGCCCCGGCACGCTCAGTTCGTCCTGCTCCAGCGCGGCGAGCCACGCGTCGAGCGCGGCGCCGCGCGCGCCGCTGGCCTCCACGACGTGACGCGCGCCGTTGAACGTGGCGGAGCGCCACTCGCTCGCCGCGTGGCTCGCGATTCGGATCGGCGCGCCCGCGCAGGCAGCCGAGGTACGCAGCGCGCGCTCGAAGCGTTCCGCGGCACGCATCAGCGCTGCTCCAGCATCGCGGCCACGCGCGCGCAGATGCTCGGCCCCGGCACTCGCCCGCGGCGCAGGTCGTGAACGAGCCGGGGGTCGCGCACCGCCAGCCGCCCGAACTTGGTTTCGGGCATGCCGGTGCGGCGCAGGTATCGGTCGATGTCGGTCAGCAAGGTCATTCGGCGCACTCCACCATTCCATGTTCCTGCGAACATGTTCACGGTCTGTTCCGCATTTTCCAACTTGTCTAGGAAATTTCCTGCGCTATCGCTCGTCCATGGTTGAGACACCCCGCGACGCGCTCGATCGCCTGGCGCAGGCGCGCGGCACCAGCCTCGCGGCGCTCTCGCGGATGCTGGGGCGCAACATCGCCTATCTCCAGCAATACGTCCGACGCGGTACGCCGCGCGACCTGCCCGAGCGCGACCGCCGGCTGCTCGCCGCTTTCTTCGACGTGGAGGAGGCGGTGCTCGGCGGGCCGCCGCGCGACGCCCCGGCCTTGCTGCGCGTGCCCTATCTCGCGCTCGCCGCATCGGCCGGGCCGGGCGCCGCGGTCGTGGGCGAGGAGGTGAGGCGGTACGAGCCGTTCGCGCCCGAGACGCTGCGCGCCGCCGGGGTCGCGGCGGCGTCGGCGTCGATCATCGACGTGCGCGGCGACTCGATGGCGCCCGACATCCGCGACGGCGACCGCGTGCTGGTGGACGGCAGCGCGCGCGCGGTGCCCGCGGGCGGCGACCTGTTCGTGATCCGCGTCGACGACCTGCTGTCGTTGAAGCGCGTGCGCCGCCGCGGCGCGACGCTGGTTATCGAGAGCGACAATCCCGCCTACCCGCCGATCGAGCGCGCCCAGCGCGACGTCGCGGTGATCGGCCGCGCCCGGCTGCTGCTGCGCGACCTGTGAGGCCGTTCGTCACCCCGGACTTGATCCGGGGTCCCGCTTCTCGAGCGTGAGAAGGCAGCGGGATGCCGGATCAAGTCCGGGATGACGTGAGTGAGCGACCGCGCGCTACTCCCCGCGGCGTCGCCGGTCGATCAGCCACACCGCCAGCGCGATCGCCGCGCCGATCGCCAGCCCAGCCAGGAAGCCGAGCGACGGCTGGCGCAGCGAGAGGCCCGCGATCGTCCCGCCCAGCGCACCCAGCGCGATGAAGAACCCGCCCGCGGCGGAGGATGGGGTCGGCTGGCTCATGCCGCGCGCTGTGCCACGTCGGCCGCGGCGATGCCAGCGCCGCCAGCCCCAGCGCCACCGGCGCCGCCAGCCCAGCCACCGGCGCGACCAGCCGTTATCGATCCGCGCCGCCATACGCGCATTGCCCCTGTTGCGGCGCGCGCGCGCGGGCTAAGCCGCGGTCATGGGTCCGCGTGTGGGGCGCCGCCGCGTGCTGCTGTGCGCCGCGGGCGGAATTTTGGGTCTGGCCGCCGGCGCGGAGGCGCAGCAAGCGCCCGCGCGTCCCGTTCCCGCGCCCGCTGCCCCGCCGCCGGTCGCCGCCGCACCGCAGGCGGGCGACGTGGTCGACCTCGATCCCGGCGCGCCGCTCGCCGCCATGCGCGACATCGGGGTCGACTGGCCCGACCTGTCGGCATCGCCCGCCGGCGCCGCGACGCAGCGCGCCGAGGTCGACGCGGCGACCCGCTACGATTACCGCGTCGAGGGGATCGACGGCGTCGCCTCCGCGCTGCTGCGTCAGCGGTTCGAGCAATTGTCGACGCTCGCCGCCAATCACAACAAGGTCGCCAACGCCGCGCAGCTCGACCGCCGCGCGCGCGAGGACGCCGACCTGCTCGTCACGCTGTTGAAGGGCGAGGGCTATTACGACGCCGCGGTCGCCACCGCGGTGACCCGCGCGGACCGGCGCCCGGTGATCGTGCTCCGCGCGACGCCCGGCCCCTTGTACCGCTTCGCCGGCGTGACGCTGAACGGCATCGACGCCGCGGGCAGCAAGGCCGGCGCGCTGGAACGGGCGTTCCCGGTCGAGAACGACGATCCCGTCAACGCCGACCGGGTCGCCGCCGCCGAGGCGGGCTTGCGCACCGCGGTGGGCGAGCAGGGTTTCCCGTTCGCGCGCGTCGGCGAGCCCGAGATCGTGGTCGATCACGCGACGCGCACCGCGACCCTGGCGCTCGACGTCGCGCCCGGCAGCGCGCGCCGCTTTGGCCGGATCACCGCCAACCCGAACAACCGCGTGTTCGACGCCGCGCACGTGGCGGAAATCGCGCGCTTCTCTCCCGGCGATCCCTACACCACCTCCGGCGTCGACGACCTGCGCCGCGCCTTGATCCAGACCGGGCTGGTCTCCACCGCGCAGGTGACGCCGGTGCCCGGCGCCGCGCCCGACACGGTCGACCTGAACGTCCGGCTGGAGCCCGCGCCGCCGCGCACGGTCGCGGCCGAGCTCGGCTACGGCACCGGCGAGGGCGCGCGCTCGGAGGTCAGCTGGACGCACCGCAACCTGTTCCCGCCCGAGGGCGCGCTGACGCTGCGGGGCGTGCTCGGCACGCGCGAGCAACTGGGCGCGGTCGTGTTCCGCCGCAACAACTTCCGCCGCCGCGATCAGGTGCTGACGGGGCAATTCTCGGTCGCGCACCTTCAGCGCGACGCGTTCGAGGCCGACACGCTGACGCTCAGCGGCACGTTCGAGCGGCAGACCAACGTTTTCTTCCAGAAGACCTGGACTTGGTCGCTCGGTGCCGAGCTGGTCGCCACCGACGAGCGCGACGTGATCGCCTCGACCGGCGCGCCGCGCCGCCGCACCTTCTTCATCGGCGCGCTGCCGACCAGCTTGGGCTACGACGGGTCGGACGACCTGCTCAACCCGTCGCGCGGATTCCGCCTGTCCGGCCGCTTCAGCCCGGAGGCGAGCCTGCAGGGCAGCGTGTTCGGCTACGCCCGCGCGCAGGCCGACGCGAGCGCGTACCTGCCCGCGACCGGCCGCGTGACGCTCGCGGGGCGCGTCCGCGTCGGCACCATCCTGGGCGCGCCGCGCGACCAGATCGCGCCGTCCCGCCGCTTCTACGCGGGCGGCGGCGCGTCGGTGCGCGGCTACGGCTTCCAGGCGATCGGCCCGCGCGACGTCAACAACGATCCCATCGGCGGGCGCTCTCTCGCCGAATTCTCGATCGAGGCGCGCGTCAAGGCGTTCGGCAATTTCGGTGTGGTGCCGTTCTTCGACGGCGGCAACATCTACACCGGCGGCGTGCCCGATTTCAGCGGGCTGCAATACGGCGCCGGGATTGGCGTGCGCTATTACTCCAACTTCGGCCCGATCCGCCTCGACGTCGGCACCCCGCTCAACCCGCAGCCGGGCGACAGCCGCATCGCGGTCTACGTGTCGCTGGGGCAGGCGTTTTGAGGCGGCTGCTGCGCTGGCTCGCGGTCGCGGTCGCGGCGCTCGCCGCGCTGGTCGCGATCACCGCGCTGGTGCTCGACACCGATCTCGGCCACCGCTTCGTCGCCGACCGCGTCAACGCGCTCCGCCCCGCCAACGGGTTGCGCTTCCACGTCGGGCGGATCGACGGCTCGCTCTACTCGCGCGCCGAACTGGTCGACGTCCGCCTGAGCGATCTCGACGGCGTCTTCCTCGCGGTGCCGCGCGCGCACCTCCACTGGAACCCGTTCGCCTGGGTGTCGAACCGGCTCGACATCACCGCGCTCGATATCCCGCAGGCGACGCTCGCCAAGCTGCCGCGCACGATCGACACGGGCAAGCAGGCGCCGATCCTGCCCGACTTCGACATCGCGATCGGCCGGCTGCGCGTCTCGCGCCTCGTCGTCGCGCCGCGCGTCACCGGCAGGCTGCGCTACGGCCGGCTGGAGGGGCGCGCCGACATCCGCTCGGGCCACGCCGCGGTCGACCTCGCCGCCCTGATCGAAGGCAGTGACCGCGTCACCGCGCGGATCGACGCGGTGCCGGAAGCCGGGCGCTTCGACCTCGACGTACGCGCGCGCGGCGCGGCGTCGGGCGTGCTCGCGCAGCTGACCGGCCTGCGCCGCGCGGTGGCGCTCGACGTCGACGGCGTCGGCGACTGGCGGCGCTGGCGCGGGACCGCGCGCGGGGAGGCGGGCGGCGCGCGCGTGCTCGACCTCGCGCTCGGCAACGACGCGGGGCGCTACACGCTGACCGGCAGCATCGCACCCGCCAGCATCACGCGCGGCAAACTCCAGGCGCTCACCGCCCCGCGGGTCGCGGTCAACGGCGCCGCCACCTTCGCCAACCGCCGCCTCGACGGCACGCTGTCGCTCCGCTCCGCCGCGCTCGCCGCCGAGGCGACGGGCGTGGTCGACCTCGCGCGCGCGCGCTTCGACAACCTTCGCCTGCGCGCGCGGCTGCTCCGGCCGGAGGCGCTGTTCCGCAACATGCGCGCGACCGGCATGGAGCTGCGCGCGATCCTCGACGGGCCGCTGCGAGCGTTCGCGTTCGATTACCGCATCACCGCGCAGCGCTTCTCGTTCGACCAGACCGGGTTCGAGCAGGCGCGCGCCGCCGGGCGCGGCCGCTGGTCGAAGGCGCCCGTCGCGCTGCCCGTCCGCTTCACCGCCGCGCGTGTCACCGGCGTCGGCAACGTCGCGGGCGGCATCCTGCGTAATCTGGCCGTCGACGGCACGCTGCGCGTCACCTCGAAACTGGTGACCGGCGACGACCTGCGCGTCCGCTCGGACAAGCTGATCGGGCGCATCAACCTGCAATTCGACCTCTCGACTGGCCAGTTCGACGTCGGCGTCAACGGCGCGCTCGGGCGGTTGCTGATCCCGGGGCTCGGCGTCGTGGACGTGCAATCGCGCCTGAGCGTCGTGCCCGGCCCCGGCGGGCGCGGCACGCGCGTCGTCGGTCGCGGCAGCGCGCAGGTGGTGCGGCTCGACAACGCCTTCTTCCGCAGCCTCGCGGGCGGACTGCCGCACGTCGAGACGCTGCTGGAGCGCACCCCTGACGGCATACTCCACTTCACCAACCTCGTGCTCACCGCGCCGTCGATCCGGCTCACGGGCAACGGCTATCGCCGCCGCGACGGCACCTTCCACTTCAAAGGAGCGGGGCGGCAGGCGAGCTACGGCGCGCTGACGATCCGGCTCGACGGGCAGATCGAGCGCCCGACGATCGACCTCGTGTTCCAGCGGCCGAACGCCGCGCTTGGGTTGACGGGCGTGCGCGCGCACCTCGACCCGACGCCCACCGGCTTCGCCTTCACCGCCGCCGGTGGCTCACGGATCGGGCCGTTCACCACGGAGGGGCAAATCCTGCTTCCCAGGGGCGGCACCGCGCGCATCGCGGTCGCGCGGCTCGACGTCAGCGGCACGCGCGCGGCCGGTGCGCTCGACATCATGCCGGGCGGCTTTCTCGGGCGGATGACCGTCGCGGGCGGCGGCATCTCCGGCACGCTCGACTTCGCGCCGCAAGGCGACATCCAGCGGATCGCGGGCGCGCTCGACGCGCGCGCCGCGCGGCTCGGCACCGTCGCGGTGCGTCAGGGTCACGTCGATTTCACCACCTTGCTCGATCCCGCCGGCACGCGGGTGGAGGCGACCGCGACCGGCACGGGCCTGCGCCGCGGCTCGCTCAGTATCGCGCGCTTCGCCGGCACCGCGCGGCTGAACGGCGACGCTGGTGAGGTGCGCGCCTCCGTCGCCGGTTCGCGCGGCGCGGGGTTCCAGATCCAGACGGTGACGCAGATCGCCGCCGACGGCTATTCGGTGCAGGCGCAAGGGAAGGTCGGCAACCAGCCGATCCGGCTCGACACGCCCGCGCGGCTGACGCGCGACGGCGACGACTGGCTGCTCGCCCCCACCAGCCTCGCGTTCGCGGGCGGCCGCGCGCGGGTGTCGGGACGCTTCGGCGCGGTCGACACCGCGGTCGACCTCTCCGTCGACGCGATGCCCTTGTCGGTGCTCGACATCGGCTATGCCGGGCTCGGGCTCGGCGGCAATGCGTCGGGTACGCTCCGTTACGCCGCGCGCGGGGGCGAGGCGCCGACCGGCCGCGTCGACATGACCGTGCGCGGGCTGACGCGCTCGGGGCTGCTGCAATCCTCCACCCCGATCGATCTGGGGATCGCGGGCGTGCTGACCGCGGACAAGGCGGGGGTGCGCGCGGTGATGGCGTCGAACGGGCGCACGATCGGCCGCGCGCAGGCGCTGCTGCGCCCGCTGGGTCAGGGCGACGTGATCGAGCGGCTGGCCGGCGCGGGGCTGTTCGCGCAACTGCGCTACGCGGGACCGGCAGACACGCTGTGGCGGCTGACGCGGGTCGAATTGTTCGACCTCGCCGGCCCGGTCTCGATCGCCGCGGACGTGTCGGGCAGCGTGCGCGCGCCGCAGATCAGGGGGCAGGTCCGCGCCAGCGGCGCGCGGATCAGCAGCGCGACGACCGGCACCGCGCTCACCAACGTGCAGGCGACGGGTCGCTTCGCGGGCTCGCAGTTGCAGGTACAGACGTTCACCGCCGATGCCGGGCGCGGCGGCACGGTGACGGGCACCGGGCGGTTCGACTTCGCGGGCGCGAACGGCGTCGCGCTCGACCTGCGCATGCAGGCGAACCGCGCGGTGCTGATCGACCGCGACGATATCGGCGCGACCGTTACGGGGCCGCTCACCTTCACCTCCGACGGGTCGGGCGGGCGGATCGCGGGCGACGTGCGGCTCGACGCCAGCCGCTATCGCCTCGGCCAGGCGACGGTGGCGAGCGCGCTGCCGCGGCTCAACGTGCGCGAGATCAACCTGCCCGGTAATGCGCCGGGCGCCGCGGGGGAGACCGACGACGACGCCGGTCCCGCGCCCTGGACGCTCGCGGTTCACGCGCGCGCGAAGGGCGGGTTGAGCGTCAGCGGGCTGGGGCTGACCTCCGAATGGTCGACCGACGTCAACATCGCCGGCACCCCCGACAATCCCGCGATCACCGGTCGCGCCGACCTGATCCGCGGCGACTACGAGTTCGCGGGCCGCGAGTTCGAGCTCGAACGCGGCGTGCTGCGCTTCGGCGGCGAGGCGCCCGCGAACCCCGCGCTCGACATCGAGGCGGACGCCGACACGACCGGGCTGAACGCCACCATCCGCGTGACCGGCGTCGCGCAGAAGCCGGAGATCACCTTCAGCAGCACGCCCGCGCTGCCGCAGGACGAACTGCTCTCGCGATTGCTGTTCGGCACCTCGATCACCAACCTGTCCGCGCCCGAGGCATTGCAGCTCGCCGCCGCGGTCGCCGCGCTCCAGGACGGCGGCAACGGCATCAACCC
>NZ_JBELMJ010000028.1:19503-41642 GCF_042095875.1 Sphingomonas sp. | reverse complement strand
CTTTCCTGTCGCGGCAGCATCCAACATGATTACGACAACTGCCCCCTCGAACGCCGCGCAGCTTAGCGCTTGAGCCCGAATGGCGGTAGTGTCAAAAATCTACCCTCCGCCACGGGTTGTCGCATCGTCGCACACGCCCGCCGGGCCGAGCTCCTCGCGCGGAACACTTGCGGCACAGCAATGTTCTTGTCTCAAACAACGCGCCACAGGCGTCGCTTGGGAGAGAATGGCTGATGGCCGATCGGTTCGACGCTTATGCCGCCCGCCCGTACTTCTCGGGCAGCGACCCGATGGTGGCCGGCCGCGTCAAACTGATCCACCCGTCCAACGCCGCCATCATCGCGGGCCTGGCACTGGGATGTTGGGCGCCCATCGCGCTGTCCGCCTATCTGCTGATCGGCTAGTCTCGTCGCCGCGGCGACCTGCGCGTCCTTGTCATCGACGGACGGGTGAAGGATCACGCGCACAGGGTTGGCGGAGAATCTGGGCCGGCGGAGAATCAGAGTCGTGTTGCACTTCCTTCGTCGCTTCCGCCGGCGTGACAGCGTGTCGCGCGTCCCGACCGGCCTGCGCGTCTTCGCGGTCGGGGACGTTCACGGCCGGATAGACCTGCTCGACCAATTGCTGCGCACGATCGACCGCGAACATGCGCGTCTCGCTCCGGCGGACAAGGTGATCATCTTCGTCGGCGATCTGGTGGATCGCGGGCCCCACTCGCGCGCAGTGGTCGAGCGGGTACGGGAGCGCGTGCGCTCCGGCGAAGCGCGCTTGCTGATGGGCAATCACGAGGAAGTGCTGATCGGCGCGGCGCGCGGCGACGTGGAGACGACCAAGTCGCTGCTGCGGATCGGCGGCTACGCGACGCTGGAGAGTTACGGGATCGACCGCGAACTGGCCGACCGCGGCAGTTACGAAGACCTGGCCGGCTTGCTGATGGCGCGCTTTTCCCGCAGCGACCTGACCTTTCTGGAGCGCGCGGAGGACATGATCCGGATCGGTGACTATTGCTTCGTTCACGCAGGCGTACGTCCGGGGCAGCCCTTATCCGAGCAATTGCCGACCGACCTGCGCTGGATTCGCGAGCCGTTCATCTCAAGCCGCCGCGATCACGGCGCGGTGATCGTCCACGGGCATACCATCGCGCCGACGGTCGAGAACCTGCCCAACCGTATCGGCATCGACACCGGCGCCTATCGCACGGGATGCCTGTCGGCGCTGGTGCTGGAGGAAGATCGACGGTGGTTCCTGGAGGCACGCGGACCGGCAGCTTCTCGCGAGGAGTGACGCTACCCGGCCGCTGGCACTCAGGGACTCTCGGGCTGGCTGTCACCCGATGACGCAGCCACGATGCCACCGGCAACCGCGAGCAGCGCGAGAACGGCGACGATCCAGCTGCCGCCGAACGGCGAACCGCTGCCGTCGACGGCCGTACGCGGCGATCGCTCATCAACCGCCGTCGCCTGCGTCGTAGCAATCGGCGCAGCAGAGGCGACGGCGGATAGCAGCACGGTTCCGGCAACAGCCGTCGCGAGCAAGGACCGGATCATGGCATCACCCTCCGCAGATTTGTTTGTGCCGCACGTTCGTTTCGGTCAGCCTACTACCGTTTGCACCACCACACCAAAGCTGATCTGCGCCCGTGATGCTGCTTTCCTTACAAGCCGCCTGTTCGGCTTATATTTTGACAGCACTTGAAAATTCCGGGTATTGTTCTGCGACCGCCGTTGCGTCAGCGACCTGTCCAGGCGGGTTTGTTCGCGTCTCGGAGAGTGCATCAATGTCGGTTGCGGTTCGCGCCTTGACGATGGTCCTTTTGGTGCTGCTCGCCGCGTGCGGTGGCCCGCGCGGTGACATCACGTACAATCCCACGTCATTCGGTCGGCCTGACGTTCCGGTGCCGCAGACCTCGGTTGCCGATTACAAGCTTCAGGCGCTGGATAAGTTCCACGTCACCATCTACCGCGTCGCCGACCTCAGCCGCGACTATCAGGTGGAGCCCGCCGGCACGGTCAATTTCCCGCTGCTCGGCATGGTCAACGTCGTCGGCATGACCTCCAACCAGCTCGCCGCCGAACTGACCAAGCGGTACGGGCAGCGGTATCTCGAAAATCCGAACGTGTCGGTGCAGATCGACACCATGACCGCCAGCACCGTGACCGTGGAGGGCGCGGTCCGCAACCCGCAGGTCTACCCGCTGGTGGGGCAAAGCAACCTGCTGGAAGCGATCGCGAAATCGGGCGGCCCGGATGAATATGCCAATACCAAGCGCGTGGTCGTGTTCCGCATGATCAATGGCCAGCGCCAGGCGGCGGCGTTCGATCTGGCACGCGTTCGCGAGGGCATCGACCCCAATCCGGCGGTCTACGGCGGCGATATCGTGGTGGTCGACGGATCAACCGTGCGCCGCAACCTGCGGCAGGCGCTCTACGCGGTGCCGCTGGCGGGGTTGTTCGTGCCGTTGTTGTAGGCTGTGGCGGCCAAGGGCGGCGCGACGACGCGCGCCGGTGCATGATAGACGAGCGCGGGGTTCAACACGGTGCAGCATAATCTGACAGTCACGCCGCAGGGGCAGTTGCCGGCCGTACCCGCGCCCACCCCGCTGCGCGGGCTGGTACCGCCGCGGCAATCGGCCCTGCTGCTGATGATCCTGCAAACGCTGGGCCGCCACAAATGGGCGATCCTGGCGACCACGATCGTCGGGCTGCTCGGCGGGTTGGCCGCCACGCTGCTCACGCCGCCCACCTACCGCGCCAGCGTGCGGCTCGCCTTCGACCCGAACGGCACCAGCGACACCGACATCACCGAACGCAGCAGCGGCGGTGGCGGGCGCCGCGACTCGACCGATCCTTTGTACGATTTCACCTCGGTCGGCCTGCTGAAGGCGCGCTCGCTCGCCGAGCGGGTCGTGCGCGACCTGAAGCTCGACGACTCGCCCGATTTCGCGCCGCAGACGCTGCCGCGCGCCACGCGTCAGAAGGTCGCGATCGCCACCATCCAGAAGAACGTGGAGGTCGTGCAGCAGCGCGCCACGCGCCTGGTCGACATCAACTACCGCGCCAAGGACCCGCAGGTCGCGGCGGCGGTGGCGAACAGCCTCGCCAACAACTTCATCCAGAGTTCGATCGACCGGCAGCTCGACAAGAGTTCCTACGCGCGACGCTACCTGCGCGACCAACTGGAGCAGATGCGCCAGCGACTGGAAGCGTCGGAGCGCGCGCTGGTCGGCTACGAGCGCCAGCAGCAGATGGTGACGATCCAGCGCGCCCAAGCGGACGGCACCTCGAGCAGCCAGTCGATCAACAACGCCGATCTCGGCGACATCGTCGCGCAACTCGCGCAGGCGCGGCAGCGTCGCATCCGCGCCGAGGCGGAATACCGCTCGCAGATCAGCCTGCCCGCGGGCGCGCGGCAGACCGCCGCCGCCGGGCAATTGCAGGCGCAGCTGTCGACCGCGCGCGCCAAGCTCGCCGACCTGCGCTCGATCTTCAAGCCCGACTATCCCGAGGTGGTCGCGCTACAGGGACAGATCACCACGCTGGAGCGCGAACTGTCGCGCACCGGGTCCAACGACCTGTCGCAGCTCGCGGCCGAATATCGCGCCGCGGCGGGCGAGGAACGCGCGTTGCAGAACCGCCTCAACCAGCTGCGCAACTCGGTGCTCGACGAGCGCGCGGGCAGCACGCAGTACACCGTGCTGACGCGCGACGTGGACACCAACCGCGCGCTCTACGACGCCTTGTTGCAGAAGTATAAGGTGGTGGGCGTCACCGGCACGGTCGGCGACACCAACGTGTCGATCATCGACCAGGCGCAGCCGCCGAGTGGGCCGGTCAGCCCCATCCTGATGCTCAACCTCCTGATCGGCCTCGTCGCCGGGCTGTTCCTGGGCGCGACGGGCGCCTTCGCCTACGACATGATGCGCGACATGATCAACGGACCGCGCGACCTCGAGGACCGGTTGAGCATGAAGGCGCTGGGCGCGATCCCGCTCGACAACGAGCACGGCGACATCATGACCGCGCTCGACAATCCGCGCTCGCTCGTGACCGAGGGCTATTTCACGGTTGCCAACCAGCTGCGCTTCGCGACCCCGCACGGCATTCCGCGTACCTTGCTGCTGACCAGCACGATACCGGGCGAGGGCAAGTCCTCATCAACGTACGGCATCGCCCGCAGCGTCGCCCGCATGGGCAAGCGCGTGCTGGTGGTCGACGCCGATCTGCGGCGTCCGACCTTTCGCATGACGGCCGATCGCTATTCCGGCGCGGGACTGGTTCACCTGCTGACCGAGCAGGCGTTGATCGACGAGTGCATCCTGCACGGACCGCACGGCATCGACTTCGTGCTCGCGGGTGGCACCCCCCCCAACCCGTCCGAGCTGTTCGCCAGCGGCAAGGTCGCCGGCATCATCGAATCGCTTGCCGAGCGGTACGATATCGTCATCATCGACGCGCCGCCGCTGCTCGGCCTCGCCGACGCGCCGATGCTCGCCTCCTTCGTCGAAGCGACGTTGCTGGTGTTCGAGTCGGGCAAGATCCGCTCGACCTACGCGCAATCCTCGGTCGACAAGCTGCGCAACGCCGGAGCCAATCTGATCGGCGGCATCGTAACCAAGTTCGCGAAGAAGAACGACGAGTACGGCTACAGCTACGGGTACGGCTACGGCGACAAATACAACTACCGCTACAGCGCCGACACCAAGATCTCGGCCGGGGAGGCGAAGCGGCGCAATATCGTGCTGGAGGACCAGCGCGAGGGCGTTTGACCGGTGACGTTGCCGCTTCCCCGCCCCGCGCAGCGGATCGTCATCCTGATCGCGGCATTGCTGCTGGTGCTGGTGGCGCTGCAATCCGCCGCGCTGCAGTTCATGCGCGTCGGGGCACTGCCGATCCTTCCGGCCGCCTCGTTCGGGGACGCGCGCGTCATCCTGCTGCGCGGCGGCATCGCCGAGCCGATGCTGACGACGCGCGAGCGCCTGCCCCTCTCCGCGCTGGCGATCGCGCGTCGTGCCCACCGCGCCGATCCGCTCGATCCACTGCCCTTCGTCGTCGCAGGCCTGACGGAGCGCGATGGTTCGCGTGCGGGCCCCCTCTTCGCCCAAGGCATGCGGCGAGATCCGCGGCTGAGCGCTGCCCGGCTGCACCTGATCCGCGTGGCACTCCAGAGCGGTCGGTTCGAGCAGGGGATCGGTATTCTCGCACAGACGGTCAGCCTGCGCCCCGATCAGGCGCCCACGCTGATCCCCGCCCTGCTGGTCGCGCGCGCCGCACCGGACGGGGATGCCATTGTCACGCGTGCGATGCGGCGCGATCCCGTACTGCGCGACAAGGCTGCGGTCTATCTTGCCTCGGCCGCCGATCCGGATCGGCTGGTGTTGCGCCTCGCCGACATGGGACTGTCACCCGGCGCACGCGACACCGCCATCGCGCAGCTCGCGCGAAGCAACCGCTACGCCGACGCCTATCGCCTGTGGCGCGGCTCCGAGCCCGGCGTAGGCGCGGAGCCGTTCGACCCCGAGCTGCGCGGCACCAAGGCACCGGCGCCGTTCGGCTGGACGCTGGCATCCGACTCGAACCTCAACGCTTACTTCGGTGAGAATGGCGGTCACCTCACCGCGGAGATGTTCGGCCAGGTTCGCACGCCCGTGGTCACCCAGTCGGTCCTGCTGCCGCCCGGACGCTACCAGATGACCGCTGAGGCGCAGAGCCTGTCGCCGGCGCTCAGCGGCGGCGCGTTCGACTGGTCGATCGATTGCGCGGGACCAAGCACGGGTGCGACACCCGATCTCGCGACCATGCGCTTCGCGGCGGCCACCACCGGCGTTCAGCGGCGCGCAATCGCCTTCATTGTCCCCCCGGCCTGCCCCGCGCAGACGCTGACGCTGACCGGTGCGCCGGGCGATAGCGGCCGATCGTTCAAGATGCGTTTCACCTTTATTCGGATACTGCCAGCGTGACGGCGCAGGGTCATCGACGCGCGCGCTTCGGTTTCGCGCTGCCGGTCTACCTGGGCTTCTGCCTGATCCTAGGCGGTGCGTCGGCCGCGGGCGTGCTGGCGAATCTGTTCCTGCAACTGACAGCGATCGTGATCCTGGCCGTGCTCGCGTGGCAGCGGGTGTCGGCGCCTTCGGTTCGCCATACGCCGCAGGAACGCTGGCTCGCCGCGATCGTGCTGCTCGCATTGCTGCTCCCGCTGATCCAGCTGATCCCGCTTCCGCCGTCCTGGTGGCAGGAGCTGCCGGGCCGCGCGGCGATCGTGGCGGGCGATCACCTGCTCGGCATGGGTGACGTGTGGCGCCCGATCTCGCTGCAGCCGTCGCGAACCTTGTGGTCGTGGCTCTGGGTGCTGGCCCCGCTCGCGACCTTGGCGCTGACGCTGCGGGCCGATCACGACGAGCGCAGGATCGCGGTCGCGGTGCTGATTCTGGTTGCCGTGGTCTCGTCCGGCGTCGGGCTGATCCAGGTGCTGCAAGGGACCGCCAGTCAGGGCTATTTTTACGCAACGACGAACAGCAACACGTCGGTCGGCTTCTTCGCGAACAGCAACCATCTCGCGACGCTGTTCCTCCTCGCGATCGCGTTCAGCGCGGGCTTTCCCTACTCGCCGCGCACCGGCGGCGCAGCGTGGAGCGCGGTGCGCGCCGCGCTGATCGTTCTTTTCCTGATCAACCTCGGCGTGAACCGCTCGCTTGCCGGATACCTGCTCGCTGTTCCGGTCACCGCCTTCGCGCTCGCGCGCAGCACGCATGGCCGGCGCTGGCGCGCCCGCGTACGCTGGCTCGCGCCCGCCGCCGCCGCGCTGCTGCTCGCTTGCGTGATCGGTGTGGCGATCTGGGGCGGCGACACGCTCAGGACGATCACGACCAACACAACCGACGCCGGCCGGCGCCTGACTTTTCTTGATAACACATGGCAACTGATCCGCGACAGTTTCCCGCTCGGCTACGGCCTCGGCACGTTCCGCTGGTCCTATGCGGGCATCGAGAACATGGCATCGGTGACGCTGGTATACGTCAACCACGCGCACAATGATTGGGCGGAGCTGGTCGCCGAACTAGGGCTGGGCGCGGTCGTGCTGCTGCTCGGCTTTGGTGGCTGGTATGGATTGCGTGCGGTCGCGCTGTGGCGGCGGCGACACCAGCTGCCCGGCTACCTGCCCTCCGCCTTCGCGGGAGTGGCCATCATCGCGCTGCATAGCGTGGTCGACTACCCCGCGCGCACCGCGGCAATCGCCACGGTGGCCGTCATGTGCGTCGGCATGATCGCGCGCCCGAACATCGCGACCGACGCGTCCGACGCGGACGATTGAGCTAGCGCACACCGGCACGCGCGAGTGCGGCGAGGTAAGCGCCGACTACCGTCTCGGGCGAGAACTCCTCGGACACCTTGCGCCGTCCCGCCATTCCCATCCTACGCCAGGCGGCGTCGTCCAGCCGGTCGACCCGCCGCATCGCCGCGGCGAGCGCGGTTGCGTCACGCACCGGCGCGAGGAAGCCGGTGACCGCGTCGTCCACCACTTCGCGGCACCCCGGCACGTCGCTAGCGACCAACGGGCGCGCCATGGCGGCGCCTTCGAGCAGTACGCGCGAGGTCCCTTCGCGATACGATGGCAGTACGACGCAGTCGCTCGCCATGATCGTGTCGCGGACGTCATCCACCGGCGCCATCCACTCGATCGCACCTTCCGCTACCCAAGCGTCGAGCTCGGCGCGCGGGATCGCGGTGCGGTTGGCGACGTCGGCGTGGCCCAGGATCGTGAAGCGTCGGCGCGGATCCTCGCGCTTGAGGATGCGCGCGGCCTCCACGAACTCGCGCACGCCCTTGTCGGCGAGCACGCGCGCGATCATCAGGAAGTGCCCGCGCGCCAGCCGTTCGCCGGTGGCCGGCGCGAAATGGCGCGTGTCGATCCCCGAGCCTCGCAGCATCGTCACCTGCTCGTCCCGCACCAGCCGCCGCGCGCGGAAGATCGCGGCATCGTCCGCATTCTGGAAGAACACGCTCGACGCGCGCGCGAAGCCTGTCCGGTAGAGCAGGCTGACGATCTCGGTCAGCGGGTTGGTGCGGATGAACGCGGTGCCCAGCCCCGATACGTTGGGCAGCGCCGCTATGCCCAGCGTGCGCGCGGCGATCGCGCCGTAGATGTTGGGCTTGATCGTCCAGCTCAGATACGCCGCCGGCCGCACGCGCCGCATGATCGCGGCGTAGCGCAGCACCAACTGCGCGTCGCGGAGCGGCGACATGCCCTTCGCATCGATCTCGATCGGAGCGACATCGCAACCCAGGACGCGCAGCCGCGCCTCATAGGCTCGGTCGGGCGGCGCGACCGCGGTGATCGCGAAGCCACGCGTACGCAGCGCCTCGATCAGACCACCGCGGAAGTTGACCAGGTTCCACGCCTGGTTCGCCGACACCATGATCGTCCGCGCGCCCACCGCGGCTACACGCCCTCGACGCGATCGAATATCCAGCGGTACGGCACCCAGAAGCTGGAGTGGGTGGCGTAGAACAGCCACACGAACTGGACCAGTGCGCAATAGGACAGAGCGGCGATGATCAGGACCGCGCCGCTACGCCCTTCCTCCTTCAGCATGCGCAGGTACCAACCGAACACGAACACCTGGATCGGCGAGAAGAACAGCGCGACGCGGTCGACCGCCGTCGACGAAGGGCTGAGATAATAAGCCAGGAAGCACAGGATCGAGGCTAGCGCGATGTTGGTCCAGATCGCACGCTCGCGATCGTCCAGGCCGAGCACGTTTCGCCGCAGCAGGAACAGGCCGGCGGGCAGCAGGTTCATGACCAGCCGGATGCCCGCGCCGCCGGAATTGTACTCGGCGTCGATGTATCCGGCCTGGAACGTCTGCACGCGCTGGTCGGTCAACAGGTACGCGTAGACGCCGAGCCCGACCACGCCGGTGCCGATCAGGCCCAGCAGGTTGCGTCGCACCACCGCCAGACCGATCACCGGCAGCACGACGATCGAGGCGACGTGGAACATTGACGCCAGCGCGAACATCGCCAGGCCCTTGAGCATGCGCTTCTCGGTGAACGCGTTGATGCCCAAAAGGATGAAGCCGATCGCCGCGCCCTGGCGGATGTAGCCTAGCCCCACGACGATTAGCAGGTACGGCGTCGCCGCCGCGATCGCGAGCCACGGATCGGGCGTGCGCCGCGCCATTGCGATCACGCCGGTCGACAGGATTGCCGAGCACAGGCCGTTGATGCCGTAGATGCCGACGCCGATCTGGTTGAACAGCCAGATCATGAAGGTGAAGCCGACGTCGCCGTAACCAAGTGCGAAGGACAGCGACTCGTGGCTGATCACCTCCACCATGCGGCTGTAGTTGAACCAGTCGGCTCCGACGTTGAACCGCAGCGTCGAGGTGAGATTGTACAGCAGCCAGAACGCCGCCATGAACACGATGGCCAATCCGACGTCGCCGCGCGCACGGCGATCGTCGCGAACGCTGGTCAGCGCCCCAAGCGCCGGAAACGCGAACAGCAGCCAGTAGATCAGCATGGCTGCCGACCGCCGCCGATCGCTGTTCGAATGATGAACCCGCCCACGCGCCCGTGCATAGCATCGCGGGCGAGAACATCCATCCCACCCGCCCGCGTAGTGAGGAACTGCGGGTGGTGCGCGGCTGGCATCGCCTCGGCCTCGCCGCTACACACGAAGCGCGGCGTCGGTGCCGCCTGGTGTAAGGCTTTCTCCGCTCCGGCATGATCACCGTTCTCCGCACCCCGCGGCCCGCCACCCGCCCGACACGCCGAGTCGCGGCGCTGCTGCTCGCCATCGTCGCGCTGGCGGTCGTGCTTCGGCTGTACCGGTTGGATGCACAGCCGTTATGGATCGACGAGGACGCGTCGCTAGAGGATGCGCTGGCCTTCGGGCGCGCGGGGCTGGCCGGGCTGGCGACCGACCATGTCGCTCCGCTCCACACCGTGCTGTTATGGGCAGTGTCGCGCATCGGCGGCGTCGGCGAGTGGACGTTGCGCCTGCCGTCGGTCGTGGCGGGGGTGCTGTGCGTGCCGATCGTCTTCGCGCTGGTACGTCGCCTGTTCGGCGACATACGCGCAGCACTTGTGTCGGCTCTGCTCGTCGCGATCTCGCCGTTCGCGATCTGGTACGCGCAGGAAGCGCGCATGTACGCGCTGCTGATGCTGCTCGCGCTGATCCACGTGCATCTGTCCTGGCCCGCCGTCGGCCGCGAGCTGCGAACCGCGGAGCTCGCCGCTGTCACTTTCGTCACGACGCTCGGGCTCTACACGCATCACTACATGCTGCTGCTGTCGGCCACGTTCGGTCTGTTCCTGCTGCTCGCCGGCGGCGCATCGGGCATCGTCGCGACGCTGTGCTCGCGGCGATTCTGGGCGTGGAGCGCGACGCAGGTCTTCGCGTTCGCCTTGTTCGGTTTCTGGCTCTGGGTGACCGCCGACAAGCTCGGCAACGACGCCGGCTTCTCCAAGCCCGCCGCGATCCTGTGGGCACCCTACGCGCTGTTCAGCTTCGTCACCGGGCCGGCGTTCGGCCCATCGACCGCCGAGTTGCGCGGCAACGTCGGCGCTGCCCTTCGCGCGGAGATCGGCCCGATCGCGTTGGTCGGCACGGCGGCGGCGATCGTATCGATCGCCGGGCTGCGCGCCGTGCTGCGGCCTGACCAGCGCGTGGCGGGTGCGTGGCTGCTGACGTGGCTGCTGCTGCCGCTGACGCTCGCCATCGCGGCGACGCTGCTGACCCGCATCCAGTTCAACGTCCGTTACGTCGTTTTCTCCTTCCCCGCACTGATGATCCTGTTCGCATTCGCGCTCAGCGATGCGCTGACCGCACCGCGGCGGCGCTGGCCGGTACTGCTGGCGGAAGCCGTAATGGTGGGTGTGATGACGGTGTCGCTCGTCAACTGGTTCACCAACGCGCGCTACGGCAAGGAAGACCTGCGCGGTGCCGCCGCGATACTCGGTCCCGCGTCGCGCGCCGGAGTGCCGGTCGTCGCCGACAATCAGCGCGCCGTCCCGATCTTGATCTATTACGGCGTACCGATCTCGCGAACCGCACCCGCGGTCGACAACATCGCCGCGGGACGCACGCCCGCGATCGTCACAACGATGCTCGAGCGTGCCGTGCGGCGCCGCGCCATTCCGCACCTCTGGTTCATATCCTACCGTAAGTGGGAAACCGACCCCGACCACCGTGTCCAGCACTGGCTCGACGCGCATTGCCGGGTGACGCGCGTGGTTCAACTGACCGGCGTGCTGCTGCGACGCTATGCCGCGTGCGCGCCCAGTTCGGGCGAGACCAGCGTCAGCCCGCCGCCGCCGACCGTTCCGGGGCGGTAGTGCAGGTAGAAGTTGGCGAGCGCGCGAAGCATCTCGGTCGCTGTCCAGTCACGGCTGCGGCGCAGCAATCCGGTACCGATCGTCGCCTGCGCGACCGACGGCAGAGCCTGCCCCGCCACCGCGCGCGCGTAGCAGCGCGCGTAGAGGTCGTGCGCGTGCTCCATCACGCGCAGGTGAAGCTCGTCCAGCCGCTCCCGCCCGCTCAGCGGCGCCTGCTCGGTGGCAATGATGTCGCCGGTGTCGATGCCGCGGTCGAGCCACATGATCGTGCTGCCGATCAGTTCGAGGCGCCCGAGCGCCAGCGCCCAGTTGGTGCAGTTCGGCCCACCCTTCAGATAGGGCGAGATGCCGGTGTGCAGGTTCATGATCCGCCCGAAGTCGGCAATCTGCGCGATCAACGGCGCGCGCAGCAGGTTGGTGCCCGATACCACCACCAACTCCGGTCGTTCGCGCGCGATCATCGCCGCGACGCTGGCCGCATTGACGTCTCGGTGGCGCGACGTCGCCGCCCCGCCCGGCGTCGCCGCGCTTTCGTAGTGATCGAGCATCGCGAACCACGCACGTCGCAGCGGCCACGCGACCGTTCGCGCCGCCAAACGCGGCATGATCGGCTGTCGGCGCTTGGGCGGCGGCGGCGTGACGATCGCGACGTGCGCGAGCGGATGTATCCGGTGCAGGCGGCTCGCCAGCGCGCGATGGTTCGCGCCCGGACCGATCAGGGCGAGCACGTTCACGCCCGCACCGCTGCCGGTACGGGCGCGCGTCGCCCCGACGCTTTGAACCGCATCTCCGCGCGGCCGTGCGCGTCGAAGGTGAAGCGATATGCCTCGCCCTCCACGAACCGTTCGCCGACGAGCAGCACGTGGCGCATTCCCTCCTCGCGCACGATCGCGATCTGGTCGGGTCCGCAGCTACCGTTGGGAAAGGCGTAGATGGTGGGATCGAGTGCCATGTGCTGCCTGAACCAGGCGCGACATGCCTGCACGTCGGCGCGAAGGTGATCGTCGCTCTCGCATTCCATCGAGTCGTGATCGAAGGAGTGCGCGCCTATCTCGTGCCGCTCGGCCGCGGCGCGCGCCTCGTCCAGCGTCATCATCGGCGTGGGCACGAACGCGGCCCAGGCGCGGAACTGCGGCCACAGGTGCGCCGCAAGTGCCTGTCGCTCGGCGTTCGGCTTGTACTTGATGAAGCGTGACAGTGCGCCGCTCGCGCCGCGCGTAATCGCTCGGTCGAACCCGGGCACGTCGAGCCGCTGCAGCAGCTCGGCGGGCGCGCGGCCGAGGAAATCCTGCGCGACGACGTTGAGCGGCGCCTCTCCGCGCTCGATCGCCGCGGGGATCAGATTGTGGTTCACCCGCAAGCCGTGCCGCGCCAGGAGCGGCATGGCGTGCGTGAAGAAGTCGCGGTAGCCGTCGTCGAACGACAGGACCATGCGCGGGCGGTCGCGCGCTGCCGGCTGGTCCAGCGCGGCGATCGTCGTCACGTGGAACCGACGTGACACAAATGCCAGCAGTTCGTTGAACAATTCGGGCGCGAGCGGGCGGTACCCGCTGCCGTCGTCGGGGGCGACGCGGTGCAGGTTGAGGATCGTCGTCACCCCGCGCTCAGCCAGCAGGTCGAGCCTTCGGCGCATTCGCCGCGGCTGGGTGAGCAGCGCGAAGACCGCCGGCTTGGCGAGCGCGGCGATCAACCCTCGCGTTCGGCGATGTAGTCGGGATGGTCGAGCTCGCGAATGGTAAAGCCGCGTGCGCCGAGCAGCTGCGCGATGCGCGGGTCGCGCGTGTTGTTCTCGAACACGATTGCGTCGACCCGGTCGAGCACGCCATACGCGCCGGCGAGCGCGAGCGCCTCCGCACCTTCCAGATCCATTTTTATCAATCGCACGCGCTTCACGCCGCGCAGCAGCGTGTCGAGCCGCTGGGTCCCGACCGACACCGTCAGGTCGCGCGTCGGACCGCTGTTCGCCGGCCGAATGCTCGCCTGACCCAGCTTGCGCGCGTTGCTCGACGCAGTCACCGTGTCGCCGTCGCGGTCGCTCAGCGCACATTCCACCACGCGGACGTTGCTCGCGTCGTTGAGCGCAACGTTGGCGCGCAATTGCACGGCGGTTTCCGGCATCATCTCAACCGCGACCACCTGCCCCTCGACACCGACCAATCTGCCCGCGACGATGCTGTAGAAGCCGATATTGGCGCCGGCATCGACGAACGTGTCGCCCAGCTGCAACGTTTCCCGCAGCAGCGCCAACCCTATGGGCTCGCGCGCGGGCAGGACGTGGATGATGTCGTCGGTTCCCGCACGCACCGCGAAGCGCCCGACGCCGCGCACCTGCAACACCGTGTCGGCGAGCAGCAGCGGCGGCTCGAATCCGTCGAGCCGGCGCAGGCCCGTGATCGGCGCCGCAATCAGCGATCCGACCACCGTTACTGCGCTACGCGCATCGGCCGGGTAGGATTGCGCCGCCACCTGGTTCCACTCGGTCCAGCGGCGACCGTAATGCTCCGCCATTCGCACCGCCTTGCGCAACGGCGCGGGGGTGCTGCCTGCCAGGCGCCGTCGCCATGCCGCGACCGCCATGCTAGCGCGCCTTTCCCAGGAACGAGTCATTGTTCACGGTCGCGCACCTCCGGCTTCATGTTCCCGCGATACCGGACCACGTCAAGGGCGCGGCGCACGTGATGCGGTCGCAGGCCGAGCGCGGTCATGCCGACGCCGTCGCGCTGCCGTATCCGGGCGTAGGTGACGACGTTCCACGCAATCAGCCCGGCGCTGGTGGCGATCGCCGCGCCGATCTCGTGGAGGTGCGGCACCAGCAGCAGCGCGGCGGCCGCGTTGACGACCACCGCGACCGCCACACCCGCGACCACCACGCGCTCGCCGCCCGTCATGTTGGCGTAGACGTTGATCGGGCCGGTCACAGCGGACGCCAGCGCGCCGATCCACAGCACCACGAACACGGACCCGGACGGCGCAAATTCGGAACCGAAGGCGAAGCCGAACAGCCACGGCCCGATCGCCACCACTGGCAGGCCGAGCGCGAAGGTTCCCACCAGCATCACCGCGCTGGTGGTGCGCATTACCTTGGCCAGCTCGTCCACCTCGCCGCGCACGTACAGCCGCGCGAAGGTCGGGCCGGTCACGACGCTCAGCACGTTGTAGAAGACGAGGCACACGCCCAAAGCCGAATCGGCGACGCGGTAGAGCCCCGCCGCCGCGCTGGTGCTGAACACGCCCAGGATCAGCAGTGCCATCTGTCCCTGCAACAGCCGCAACCCCTCGGTCATCCCCATCGGAATGCTGACCGCGATCCATCGCCGCCAGTGGTTCACCCGCGGTGCCTGCGCCAGCGCCTCGGGTCGATGACGCCGGTAATTGACCGCGACCACCAGCAACGCGCCCGTTGCCGCCACCACCTGCATCGCCATCGCGCCCGCCGGTGACGGAGCGATGCCGAGCACCATCCACGCGAGCGAGAGCGAGAGCACGAACAGCATTGGCCGCAGCAGCAGCACCGGCATCTGCCCCGCGACCGTGCGTCCGAGCGCGAGCAGCGCCGCGCCGCGCAGCTTCGCCACCGCGACGACGGGGATCAGCAGCACCGCCCAGACCATCGACGCGACGAAGGCGGAGCGGTCCGCGACGGGGATCAATCGCCCGCCCGCCGCGACGACGATCACCAGTACGCCCGAGATCGCCAGCACCGTGCGATCGCCCCAGTGGAGCAATCCCCGCGCCTCGCCCCAGCGCGCGTGCGCCTGTGCCGCGCCGAACTCACGCGTGGCGAGCGCAGGGAGACCGAATTCGGTGACCATGCCCGCGAAGGCGGTCACCGTCATCGCGATCGCGTACACGCCGTAGCCCGCCGGACCGAGGTAGCGCGCGAGCAGCACGCCGACCAGGAAGGTGACCGCCATCGCGGCGACGTTGATGAGCCCTAGCGACGCCGCACCGCGCGCCACCTGCCGCAAGGCGGACGGAGATGCGTTCACGCCAGCACGCGCCGGACGAGCACCTCGTACACGTTGAGCGTGTGCTCCACCGAAAAGTCGGTAGCGCGCGCGCGCTGCCGCTCGATCAGGCGCGGGGCCGCGAGCGCTGCCCGCATCGCGACGGCCATCGCCGCCGCGTCGCCGACCGGCACCAGCGTGCCGAAGCGCCCGCCGTCCAGTATCTCCTCAGGCCCGCCGCGGCAGCGCGTTGCGACGATCGGAAGGCCGAAGTGAAGCGCCTCGACCAGCACGTTGCCGAACCCTTCATGCTTCGAAGACAAGACAAACAGGTCGGCGCTGGCATACCAATCGTGCGGCTCTGGATCAAACCCAGGCAATAGCACGTGCCCGATGAGCCCGAGCGCGCGCACCTGTTGCTCCAGTTCGCCGCGCAACGCGCCGTCACCCAAGATGGCCAAGGTTCCGTCGCCCTGACGCCGATATTGCGCGAACGCGTCGATCAGCAACGCGTGGTTCTTGACCGATTTCAGCGTGCCGACGGTCAGGATCCGCTTGCCGCTGCCCGCGCCCCACAGATCGGCCGGGTCGCGCGGCGGCGCGTCGCTGCGAACATGCGCGGGTACCGGATTGTGGATCACCTTCACGCGATCGTCCTTGATCGAGGCCAGTCGCGCGACGTCGCGCGCCACGTCGCGCGATACTCCGATCAGCGCATCGGCCCAGCGATAGGTCGCGCGCAGGCTAAGCCGGAGCACACGCGCCGCCGCTCCTCGGTACTGCAGCGTCAGGATATTGTGGTCGGACAGGATCAATCGCGGCGCGCCGCGCAGACCGACGCGCGCCAGCACCGCGAGCGCGGTCAACGGCCACAGCGACACGATGCACACGTCCGGACGCCGATCACGCATGTAGCGGCGGAGCGGTCCGATCACGTCGCGAAAGCGCCGCTGCCGCAGACGCACGATCTTGACGCCCGGCGGTACCAACTCGATCAGCGCGCCGTCCTCCTGCGCCACGACCAGATCGACCTCGTAGCCGCGATCGAGAAAGCCCTGCATCAGCACGAGCCGTATCCGTTCCACCCCGCCGCCCGTCATCGTCGGCAGCACGAAGGCGACTCGCGACCGCTCCCTGTCGCCGGCCTCGCCGGATCGCGGACGTCCGCGCACGATCTTGCCCAGAAAGGTCATCGTCGCCCGTTACGCCGCCGTGCGCCATCGGCATAGCCCGACACGCGCGGCCTTTATCGCCGCAGGCGCTGGCGCACGGCGCGTGCGATCCGTACCGCCGGGCCGGTGCGCCCGTATTCCTGACCGAGATCGACCAGCTCGCCGCCGAAGCCGCGCTTGAACTGATAGATGCCGTCGCGCGCGTCGGTGGACACGATCCCGCCCATGTCGCACCAGCGTAGCCCGCGCGCGCGAAACGCGCACATCGCGCGCCAGTGCAGCAGATGCCCGCCGCCGTCACGCTCACGCGCGGCGGCAGCGGTGGTCGCGATCAGCGCGGTCTCACCGGTCTCGTAGCTCAGCAGGAAACTTCGCGGCGCCCCGTCCACCATCGTCGCGAACAGCCGCGAGTGGCCGCTCGCCAGCATCGCCTCGACCCTGGCCGCGTCCAGCGGCTGCAATCCGCGCTCGGCCGCCATCGTGTTGAACGAAGCAATGAACAGGGCAGACTCGGCAGGAGCCTCCAACACCGTGAGCCCGGCCGCCTCGGCGCGCTTGATGTTGCGCCGGGTGTCCGAACTGAGCCGCGCGAGCAACGCGCGCTCGTCCGCCTGCAGGTCGATCACCAGCGTCGAGACGTTCAGCATTCGCTGACGCGCGTCGAGCAGCCCCAATCCCTGTTGTTTCAGCCAGCACCCCACGCGGGGCGAATCGGTCAGGTCGTGAAATCGTGTCTCGGCGAACGGCGAGGCGGCGGCGATCCGATGCCAGTGCCGTGCGATTTCCTCCGGGTCGTCCAACTCACTGACGATGAGCGCACGCCGCATGCCGCCGCGCCGCTGCGTCATCACCCGCAGCTTAGGATCGGGCCAATGGTCGTGCCAACCGAGATGGCGCACGTGCATCCACTCGGGCGCCATGAAGATCGAGCGATAGGTCATGGCCGTCCTCAGGCGCGCGCCAGGACGTAGGTTTCCCAACTGTTCAGCACGTCGGGCAGGCGCCTGGGGTAGGTCGCGCCGACGTGCTCGACAATCCGCAGGCCGGCCGCCGCGGCGTCGCGTGCCATGCTCTGCGGGGTCGACGCGTGCATGTAGTGACCGCCGTGCACCGGGTCGACCGTGAAGCCGTGACCGCGCTGATACAAACCGCTGCGCAGGTTGCGCGCGGCGAGCGGGATGCTCTTCACCGCGGCACGCGCGATGCGCCACGCCTTCTTGGGCAACGGAACGCCCGTCAGCACCGGGTGAACCAGCAGGTGCCGCGCATTGTGCGACGACACGATGATGACCCCGTTCGCACGGGTGACGCGCCGCATCTCCCGCAGCGCCTTGATCCGGCCCTCGTCGCTCGGGATGCAGTCAAGACCGTTGAAGGAGAAGATCGCGACGTCGAAGCTCTCGTCGGCGAACGACATGTCGGTCGCGTCGCCTTGCGCGAACGCCAGCGCCGGATGACGTCGCTGCGCCGCGGCGACCATTTCCGCCGAGTAATCAACTCCTAAGTAGCGCTTCGCTCCCGTCGACAGATAAGCGGAGGTGCGCCCACCACCGACGCCGATGTCTAGCACCTCCATGCCCGCGCGCACGTACCGCCCGAACAGGTACTTTTCCGGCGGCAGCAGTCCGCGAACGCTCTGGTAATGTGAAACAATGTCGGCTCGCGCGTATATGTCGACGCTGTTCGCCTTCATGAATACCCGCCCCTCAGGTCGCGTGGCGCGAGCACAGGAGATCTGCTAGCTGCCATGACGCTCGACCGACCCCCTCGATCGAACGCGACAATTTCGCTTACCTGTTCACGGCCTTGTACCGACAAGGAATTTCTCTGCGCATATTAGTGGTGAAGTCAATTGGTGAAGCAACGGCCCCCGCGAATACTCTGCCTGATCGAGACGGTCGGGCGCGGCGGCGGCGCGGAGCAATTGGTCGTCGACCTCGCACCGCGGCTGCGGGCGCTCGGGTTGGAGGTGGAGATCGCGGCCTTGTTCGACTGGCCCGACGATCTGGGCGACGATCTGGCGCGCGCGGGCGTGCCGCTTCACCGATTGCATATCCCGTCGCGCGCCGCGTTCGCGCGCGGGCTGATCGCGCTGCGTCAGGTCGTGCGCGGCGCGGACTTCGACCTGTTCTGGAGCCATCTCGCCGCCGATCACCTCTACGCGCGCGCGGCCGCCGCGATGTCGCCGGGAAGCGTGACGGTGAATACCTTTCACGGCGAGATCCCCGACCCGCCACCGGCCTCCACCTGGTCGCGCGCCGGGCGCTGGGTACAACATCGCGCCTGCGCGTCCTCGGCCGCGCACGTCGCGGTATCGCACGCGACGGCGAGCGATTTCACTCGCGTCTATGGCTGGCGTGATATTCAGGTCGCGCACAACGGCGTCGACCTTGCCCGTGTCGAGGCGCTCGGCTCCGCCACGTCGCGCGCGGCTATCCGCGCCGCCTTCGGTGTCGCGGAGAACGCCTTCCTGCTCGTCGTCCCGGCGCGCTACGTCCGCAAGAAGGGGCAGGCACATCTGATCGACGCGGTTGCGCGGCTGCGCGACGCGGGCGTCGCCGCGCGCGTGCTGATGTTCGGCACCGGCCCGACCCAGGCGGCGTTGCAGGCGCAGGTCGAGAGGCTGGACCTCAGCGATGCGGTAACGATCGGCGGCATCATCCCGCACGATCAGCTCTTTCCGCTGATCCGCGCCGCCGACGGCGTGGTGCAGCCCTCGCTGCGCGAACCGTTCGGCATCGGCGCGGTGGAGGCGATGGCGCTCGGCACACCCGTGATCCTCTCCGACGTCGACGGTTTCCGCGAAACCACGGACGGAGGCCGCGTCGCGCGCATGGTGCCGCCGGGTGACGTCGCGGCGCTCGTCACCGCCATCGGAGCGCTCCGCCGCGATCCGGCATCGGCCTGCGCGCGCGCCGATGCCGCACGCGCGCACGTCCTGGCGCATTTCAGCATCGACGCCTGTGCCGCGCGCTGGCATGCGATCCTCAGGCGCGCGCTTGTTGAGAGGGGCTAGCAGATGTGCGGCATCGCCGGACTGATCGCGCGCGACGGCGCGGACGCCGACCTGGTAACGACGATCCGCGTCGCGACGGACGCGATCGCGCATCGTGGGCCCGACGATCACGGCACGTGGATCGACAAGGGCGCGCGGGTCGCGCTCGGCCACCGCCGCCTGTCGATCATCGACCTGTCGAGCGCCGGGCACCAGCCGATGCAATCCGCCGATGCGCGCTACGTGCTGGTGTTCAACGGTGAGATCTACAACCACGCCGATCTGCGGCGTGAACTCGAGAGCGCCGGGACAGCGCCCGTCTGGCGCGGCCACTCGGATACCGAGACGCTGCTCGCCGCGATCGCGGCCTGGGGTCTCGGCGACGCGCTGCGCCGCGCGACCGGCATGTTCGCGCTCGCTTTGTGGGACAAGGCGGAGCGCCGCTTGTGGCTGGCGCGCGACCGCTTCGGCGAGAAGCCGCTCTATTACGGCTGGTGCGCCGCCGGCTTCGCCTTCGCCTCCGAGTTGAAGGCGATCCGCGCGCTGCCCGGCTTCGACAATTCGGTCGCGGGCGACGCGGTCGGGCTGCTGCTATCCTACGGCAGCATTCCGGCGCCGCTCAGCATCCACCGCGGCATCTTCAAGCTTCTGCCCGGCACGCTTCTGGGTGTGCCGACCGCGATCACCGACCTGCGCTGGGGCGAACCGCTGTCGACCTTTCAGCCCGGCGGTGTCGTGTTCGAGCGCTGGTACGATTATCCCGCGGTCGTGCTGGACGGCGCCGCGCATCCGTTCACCGACCAGCATGACGCGATCGGCGAAC
This sequence comes from Sphingomonas sp., assembly GCF_042095875.1. Lineage (GTDB taxonomy): Bacteria > Pseudomonadota > Alphaproteobacteria > Sphingomonadales > Sphingomonadaceae > Sphingomonas. The sequence continues at coordinate 21,369 of NZ_JBELMJ010000028.1, read as the reverse complement.
TGGAACACGCACTGCAGGCCGCGGTCGCGCGGCAGCTCGTCGCCGACGTTCCCGTGGGTACCTTCCTGTCGGGCGGGGTAGATTCCTCGCTGATCACGGCGCTCGCCGCGCGTGCCGCGAGCAAGCCGGTCAGGACCTTCTCGATCGGCTTCGGCGAGACGGGCTACGACGAGGCGCCGTTCGCGCGCGCGGTGGCGACGCATCTGGGCACCGACCATCACGAGCTCTACGTCACCCCCGGGCAGGCGCAACAGCTCGTCCCCGCCCTGCCCGCGCTCTACGACGAGCCGTTCGCCGACGATTCGGCGCTGCCGACCTATCTCGTCAGTCGCTTCGCGCGCGGCTCGGTGACGGTCGCGCTCTCGGGCGACGCGGGCGACGAGCTGTTCGGCGGCTACAATCGCCACCGTGCCTTTCCCAAGGTGTGGCGGAACGCGAGCCGCCTTCCGGCGCCGCTCCGGCGTTTGGGCTTGGGGGGCGCCGCCGCGCTGCCGCCGGCGCTATGGCGCGCACTCGCGCGCGGTGGTCGCGCGCCGCAGGTCGCGGACAAGCTGCATCGCTTGCTGTCGATCACCGGCGAGGCAGGCGACTTCGCAGGGCTGACCAGCGGCTTCCTCGACCTTTGGCACGGCGAGCCTGCCCCCGCGACCGCCTACTCGACCGCGTACCAGACCGAGCGCCGGGACCTGTTCGCGCGGCTCGCCGCGCTGCCGCTCGAGACGCAGATCATGGCGGCCGACGCGATGGGCTACCTGCCCGACACGATCCTGACCAAGGTCGACCGCGCGGCGATGGCGGTGGGGCTGGAGGGACGCATTCCCTTCCTCGATCCGCAGGTCGCGGCGATCGCCGCGCGTGTGCCGGTCGCGATGAAGTTCGGCCCGCGCGGCGGCAAGCAGATCCTGCGCGAACTGCTCGACCGGCACGTGCCGCGCGCGCTGATCGACCGGCCCAAGGCCGGCTTCACCGCACCGATCGGCCAGTGGCTGCGCGGTCCGTTGCGCGACTGGGCGGAGGACCTGCTCGCGACCAGTGCGCTTACCGCCGCCGGGCTCAACCCGACCCCGATCCGCCGCCGCTGGAGCGAGCACGTCACCGGCGTCCGCGACCACGCCGAGAGCCTGTGGGCGGTGCTGATGCTCCAAGCCTGGCTCGCGGCGCAGCGTTGAATATCAGCGCAGTCGCGCCATCAGCCGCCGCACGCCGGCGAGCGGCGCGAAACGTTCATGATAGTGATCGAACACCATGGCGCGCGCGTTGACGTTCAGCGTGTGCGGCCCGCGCACGCCGTCGAAGGCGATCGCTCCCGCTTCCTGCTCGGCGTAAGTCTGCGGCGACAGCGTCGTGATCTCGAACGCGATCAGCCGCTCGCCGTAGCCGCGCGCGCCGTCCTGCCCCAGGCGGTAAATGCGCCCGTCCCGCTCGAGGATCGCGCCACCCATCCGCCCGCCGCGCGGGCTGACGCGGATCGGACTGGCGGGATGGCGGCGGTACGGCCCCGCCTGCGCGTCCGCCACCCACAGCATCTGTGCGTGCGGTCCGACCGCGCGGTCGTTGGCAAAGAGGTAGAAATGCCCGCCTGAAGTGAACAGGGTCGGATCGAGCAGCCGCGATGCGCCCTCGACCGCCAGCGCCGTCGGTTCGCCCGCGTCGTTCAGCGGGTAGAGCGCCGGCCCCGCCCATCGCGCCGTCTCGGGCAGCATCGCCTCGCCCTCGGGCGTCGCGACCACCGCCGGGTACGAGGCGTGTCCCTGCCCCGCCATTACCGTTTCGACGCGTCCATCGACGGCGAGCCGCAGGATATGTCCCAAGCCGCTCCGCGCATGAACGCCTTCCGCCAGCACGTCGCCGTTCGCGCACAGGAAC